>NZ_JBIVTM010000001.1:2052994-2668041 GCF_044756705.1 Microbacterium sp. NPDC091662
CAGGATCGACGCCGTCGACGAGAAGCTCAGCGCGCGCATCGACGCGGTCGCGGCCGATGTCACCGACCTCAAGATCTCCGTCGCACGCCTCGAAGGGCCACCGCGACACCTGCTCACCGCAGGAAAAGGATGAGACCGTGACCACCGAGACCCTCACGATCGTCCTCAGCGCAATCGGCATCGTGCTGACCCTCGGCACCAGCCTCTTCGCCGCCGGCGCCTGGATGATCCGCCGGTTCGACGACCGCTTCGACACGGTGGAACAGAAACTGACCGACCGCATCGACGCCGTCGACGAGAAGCTCAGCGCGCGCATCGACGCGGTCGCGGCCGATGTCACGGACCTCAAGATCTCCGTCGCACGCCTCGAAGGGCCACCGCGACACCTGCTCGCGGCGCGCGGCTGATCAGCGCGTGCGGACGGACCTCGTCAGCGGAGCACGAGGGCGGCAGCGCCGATGAGCGGCCCCTCGTCACCCAACCCTGAACGCACGACGCGGGTCCGGCGAGAGTACTCATGAGCCGCGCTCGCGGTGAGCGCCTGCTGCACGAGGTCGATGTAGTCCGAGGACACCCGAGAGAAGCCGCCGCCGATGGCAACGACGTCGAGGTCGACGAGGGTGGCGGCATCTGCGAGAGCCTCTCCCACCTCGCGCGCAGAGCGCTCGATCGCCGCCCGCGCGATGGGGTCACCGGCAGCCGCGTCCCGGGCGAGGTCCTCGCCGGTGGCGCCTGTCCATCCCTGCTTCTGCGCCCACGCCGCGCTCGCCGGCCCCGAGGCGATCTCCTCGAGCGTCAGCCCGCCTTCGCGGCGGACTTGACCGAGGTGGCCGGCGTTGCCGGTGGCTCCGGGGATGTACGCGCCGTTCGCGACGAAGCCCCCACCGACTCCGGTCGAGACGACGATCGACAGCGAAGCGCCGGCACCCTGCGTGGCGCCGAGCCACGACTCGGCGAGTGCGAGCGCACCGCCGTCATGGCCGAGCACCGTCGGCACGTCGTTCCCCATGACGGTCGATGCCGCCGCACGGACGGAATCCTCGAGACCGAAACCGCGTGCCAGGGGCATGTTCACCGGCATGATCGCGCCGGCGGTGCGGTCGATGGGGCCGGCGCTGCCGACTCCCGCTCCGACGAGCTCGGCGTCCGCGGGCAGAGCCGCGAGAGCATGCTCGACGATCGCGACCACCGATGCGTCGAGCGACTCGAGTGTCGCTTCGCGACCGGTTGCCTGCCGGCTCCGGCTGCCCTCGACGAGCAGACCGTCTTCCGCGATGAGCGCGGCCTCCATCTTCGTGCCGCCGACGTCGACGGCCAACGCGTAGCGCGTCACTGCGGGTCGAGCCCGAGGTCGTCGAGGTCGAAGGCGGCGCGCCATTCGAGACCCTCGGCTTCGATCGCGGCCTGCGCCCCGGTCTTGCGGTCGACGATCACGGCGACGGCGACGATCTCGGCGCCTTCCTTGCGCAGGGCTTCGACGGCCTTGAGGGCCGACTGCCCGGTTGTCGAGGTGTCTTCGAGCACGACGACGCGCTTGCCCTTGACGTCGGCGCCCTCGATCTGGCGCCCGCGGCCGTGGTCCTTCGGCTCTTTGCGCACGACGAACGCGTCGAGCGGGGTACCGGCGGCGACCGACGCATGCAGCACCGAGTTGGCGATCGGGTCGGCGCCGAGTGTGAGCCCGCCGACGGCCACGACGTCGAGGTCGCCGATCAGATCGAGCATGATGCGGCCGATCGCGGGAGCGGCACGGTGGTCCAGCGTGAGCTTGCGCATGTCGACGTAGTACGTCGCCTGCTTGCCGCTGGAGAGGGTGAAGTCGCCGTGGAACACCGCCTCATCCTTGATGAGGTCGAGAAGCGTCTGGCGGTCTGCGTCGAGTGCGGTCACGGCATCCAGTGTAGGAGGTGGGCCCTAGGCTGGACGCATGCGCTTGGCCACCTGGAACGTCAACTCCATCCGCACCCGCGTCACCCGCACCGTCGAGTTCGCCGTCCGAGAAGACATCGACGTGCTGGCGATGCAGGAGATCAAGTGCAAGCCCGAGCAGTTCCCTTACGGCCCGTTCGAAGAGGCCGGGTATCACGTCGAGGTGCACGGCCTGAACCAGTGGAACGGCGTCGCGATCGCGAGCCGCCTGCCGGTCACCGATGTGCGCACGTCGTTCGACGGCATGCCGGGCTTCGCGAAGGGGCATGAGGGGCCGGATGCTCCGCTCGAGGCTCGCGCGCTCGGCGTGATGGTCGACGGGGTCCGGGTGTGGAGCCTGTACGTGCCCAACGGCCGTTCGCTGGAAGACCCGCACTACGCCTACAAGCTGCACTGGCTGGAGCAGCTGAAGAAGTCGACCGCCGCCGAGCTGTCGGCGAACCCCGACCTCCCTCTCGCCCTGGTGGGCGACTTCAACATCATCCCGTTCGACGTCGACAACGGCGACCCCGACATCGTGATCGGTCGGTCCACCCACGTCTCGCCGCAGGAGCGCGACGCGTTCTTCGCGTTCCAGGATGCCGGGGTGACCGACGTCGTGCGCCCGTTGATCCCCGAGGGCTTCACCTACTGGGACTACCAGCGCCTGAAGTTCCCCCGCAACGAGGGTGTCCGCATCGACTTCGTCCTGGGCTCGCGCACGCTGGCCGAGGCCGTGAAGGGCGCGTCCATCCACCGCGACGAGCGCAAGGGCGAACAGCCCAGCGACCACGTTCCGGTGGTCGTCGACCTCGATTTCGGCGGCGCGGATGACGACGACGACATGCCGATGATCTTCTCCTGAATGCCGACCCCGTGAGTGTGCGGCTGATCGCCACCGATCTCGACGGCACCCTTCTCGACTCGACCTCGGCGGTCACCCCGCGCACGCGAGCAGCCCTCGACGCCGCGCGGGAGCGCGGCATCCACGTCGTGCCGGTCACGGCGCGCCAGCCGATCGGTCTGCGTGCGATCGCGGCCGACGCCGGGTTCGACGGGTGGGCCCTGTGCAGCAACGGCGCCTACGCGGTGCGTCTCGACGACGGGCGGATGCTGTTCGCCGAAGAGCTTCCCGCTGACACGATCCGCTCGCTCGCCGAGGCTCTGCGCGCGAGCATCCCGGGGCTGCTGTTCGCGAGTGTGCGTGACGCCGGCGAGACGTTCGTGGCCCAGGACGGCTATGCGGCCATCGCCGCTCTCGCCGACCACAAGCGCGACCCCGCCACGATGGGCGGCGTGCCTCTGGAGCAGGTGCTCGCCGCTCCCAGCCTGAAGTTCGTGATCCGACACCCCGAGCTCGCGCCCGACGCGCTGTTCGACGTGGTGCGCTCGCTCGGACTCACCGGCTTCGAGGCGACGCTCTCCGGAGCCCCGTTCGTCGAGGTCATGGCCGAGGGCGTCACCAAGGCCACCGGCCTCGCCCGGCTGTGCGAGCACCTCGGCATCGATCGCGCCGACGTGGTGGCCTTCGGCGATGCGCTCAACGACGTCGAGATGCTCCGCTGGGCAGGTCACGGGGTCGCGATGGCCGATGCCGAACCCCTCGTGCAGGATGCGGCCGACGAATCGGCCGCATCCAATGACGAGGACGGTGTGGCGCAGGTGATCGAGCGGCTACTCGGCTGAGACTCAGCTCTCGACGCGGCGACGCCGCACGAGCAGCCCGCCCATCACGGCCACGATGACCCCGAAGGCGACGAGCGCAACCGGGGCGTCCGCGCCGGTTGTGGCCAACCCGCCTCCGGGCACCACCGCACTTCCGCCGGCCTGACCCCCCGTACCCGCACCTGTTGCCGCGGTGACGGTCAGCGCCGTGCTCGCGATCACCGTCGTTCCCGACAGCGCCACCAGGGTGTGCGCACCCGCGGGTGCGGTCGCCGGGATACGCAGCGTGCCCTGGAGTGCACCATCTGCGTCAGCCGTCAGCGTGCCGAGCGCGATCGGATCGGAGTGCAGCTCGAACGCGATCGTCGCTCCCGGCGTGAACCCGGTGCCCGAGATCGTGATGTCGTCGCCGGCCCGGATCGAACCGACTCCGAGACTCACGACCGGCTGCGGCTCGGGGGTCTTGTCGACCGTGAGCGCGAAGTCGATACCGCTCCTCACCTGCGCGGGCGCCAACGAGACAGGCGTGGCCTCCGCAGCGGTCGCGACTCCATCGAAGAACTGCGGCTTGGCGGTCGTCGTCCCGTTCGCGAACTCGACCCTGGCCTTGACCACATAGGTTCCTCGCGGGATATGCAGTGTGTAGGCGCCGGTCGTCGCGTCGGCACGAATGCTCCGGACGGCATGCCCATCGCTCCACGCTTCGACCCAGATCTTCGATGCTTCGGTGGAATCGATCGTCACGGTCCCACTGATGGTGGCGATGGGCTCGAGAGCCGCGTCGATGCCAGTGACCTCCTGACGCGCCGCCACCGTGATGGTCTTGGCGGTCTCCCAGATCGCCGCATCCTCCCAGTACTCTTCGGCGAGGCCGGGCGACAGGAACCGCACCTTGTAGGTCCCGGGGGCGACCGCCACACGGTACGTGCCATCGATGTTCGTGTTGTTGTTCGGCAGGTCGTTGCCCTCGTTGACGTCATAGAGCATCACACGCGCCTGCAGGGGCTGGCCGTCGGCACCCCGCGTCACGGTGCCGCTGATGTACCCCGCGACCACGAGCGAGGCGTCGATCCCTGTGACCGTCTCCTTCTCGCCGACCGGCACATACTTGGCGTAGCCCCATTCGTAGACGCCATCCCAGTACTCGGCCAGTAGTTCGGGATCCGTCGACGCGAACCGCACGCGGTACGAGCCGGTGGGGAGTCCGCCGAGGGTGTACTCCCCCGATGCTCCTGCCGTCGACGCCGCCACGATCTCGTTGTTGCTGTCGAGAGCCTGCACCTCGGCGCCGGCGATCGCGGAGCCGTCGTCTTCACGGGTCACGATGCCCTGGATCGACCCGCCCTGCACGAGCGAGGCATCGATCGCAGAGACCGCTTCCCCGTCGCCGACGACGACCGGGGTCGCCTGCGAGTAGTCGGAGGCGTCCTTCCAGTACTCGCGCTTCAGGTCGGTTCCCTCAGGGAAGAAGCTCACGACGTACGAGCCCGCGGCGAGATTCGGCAGCGTGTACGCGCCCGTCGAATCCGTCGTGACCGAGGCCGTCGTCGGGCCATCCGTGGTCACACTGACCCCGACGACGGGCGTACCGTCGTCTTCCCGCGTGACCTTCCCGCTGATGGATGACGTGTGCGCGGCTGCGAGCGCGGCGTCGATTCCGGTGTGGGCCGATCCGTTCGTCACAGTGATGCGCTGCGCACTGAGAAGGTCTCTGGCGTCGTTCCAGTACTCGGTGACGAAGTTGCCCGCCAGGTCGGAGAACCGCACCGTGTAGTCGCCGTCGCCCAGACCCTCGACCATGTAGCTGCCGCTCGCATTGGTGGCGATGACGAACTGTGTCGTGTCGCCATCGCGCTGCGCCTGCACCAGCATTCCCCGAAGCGCCGATCCGTCGACGGCCGATGTCACCGTCCCGGCGATCGAACCGGTGACGACCGGATCGTCTGCCGCTGCGGCCGCCGTCACACCGCCGAGAGCGAGAGCGAGAGCCGCCGCTCCCCCGAGCACCGCACGAATGAATGCGCGTCGTCGCGCCATGTTCCCACCCTCCGATGAAGGACGACGCAGCGAAGCTTGTCGCGGTCGACCTCGAGCCAGTGCCGATCGCACGGCAACGTTCCCCTCAAACCTAGGGGTACAGCACATAGGAAGGGAATAGTCGATACACGGGAGTTACCCCCTCGTGATCACTCGAACGTGCCGACCTCCGGCACCCGATCCGTGCGACCGTAACGGAGGAGTGCCACTCCGGCCTCGTCGGTGATCGGCGCCTCCAGCAGACGCAGCACACTCGGCATCGCGTCGTCGTCGAACACCTTCTTGCCCGCGCCGAGCAGAAGCGGATACACCCAGAGGTTGAGCTCGTCGAAGAGTCCCTCCGCGAGCAGGGTGTGCACGAAGTCGATGCTGCCGATCACGTGCACCTCACGGTGAGTCGCCCGCATCTCTGCGATCTCGGCAGCCAGATCACCGCCGACGCGCGTGCTGCCCTCCCAGTCGAGAGTGAGATCGGCATCCCGTGTCGCCACGTACTTCGGCACCCGGTTGAAGAGCGTGCCGATGTCACCCGACTCCCCCTCGGTGTGGTGCGGCCAGTACGACGCGAAGATGTCGTAGGTGCGACGCCCGAGCAGCAGCGCGTCGAGTCCGCGCATGCCCTTCTCGATCTCGGGGCCGACCCCCGACGAGGGGTATCCCGCCTGCCAGCCGCTGAAGCGGAAGCCGCCGGAGGTGTCCTCGTCGGTGCCGCCCGGCCCCTGGGCGACACCGTCGAGGGAGGTGAAGAGGTCGATCAGGATGCGACCGGGTGCCTGTTGTTCATCGGCATATTGGTCATTCATGTCGTGCTCCCTACTGTCATTCGTGCGATACGGAAGGTGTCGGCGAACGAGTCCAGCAGGGATTCGTCGCCACGGACGACCGCGACGACGTCCTGCGCGATGGCTTCTGCCGCCGTGATGTCGCCGCCGATGAGACGACGGATGCCGGGGCCGGCGACGATCACCGCGTCCGGAGGCCCCTCGGGAAGACGCCCGCCGACCGGCGGGGCCGGTGGTGCGAGCTGCGCGACAAGGAGTTCGCCGTCGCGCACCGATGCACGCAGGGCGACATCGCCGACGTGGAGCTCGTATTCGGCGTCAGCAGCGGACTCCGCCTGGAACGCCGTGCGCAGCGCCATCGTGAGAGAGTCGGGGGTGACGACGTCACCCTCCTCCGGGTCGCCCATCGCCTGAAAACCCCAACGACCGAGCGCGAGCATGATCGGCTCGAACGAACGGCCGTAGGGGGTGAGTTCGTACACGAGCCCGCAGTTCAACAGCGGCACACGTCGCACGACCCCACCCTCCTGCAGCTCTTTCAGTCGCGTGGACAGGATGTTGGTGGGAATGCGCGGCAGGCCCTGCTTGAGGTCGGTGTACCGGCGCGGCCCGACGAGCAGATCGCGCACGATGAGCAGCGCCCACCGTTCCCCGATCAGCTCGACGGCCGTCGTCACACCGCAATACTGGCCGTAGCTGCGCGCCGCCATGTCAGGCCGAGGCGGCGGTGTCGGCCACGTGGTCGGGGCCGTTCTCGATGGCTTCGGGCGTCATGTAGAGGAAGCCGAGCGAGTTGCCGTCGGGGTCGTCAAGGTCACGCGAGTACATGAAGCCGTAGTCCTGCACGGGCTTCGGCTCGGTGCCGCCGGCCGCCAGCCCCTTCGCGAGGATCGCATCGACCTCGTCTCGCGAGTCCTGGCTGAAGGCCACGGAGACCTGCACGACCTCGTTCGGGTCGGCGATCGGCTTGTCGGTGAACGTGGCGAAGAACTCGCGCTTGAGCACCATGAAGTAGATGTCTTCGCTCCACACGATGCACGCGGCGTTCTCGTCGGTGAACTGCGGGCTGATCTCGCAGCCGAGCGCGGTGTAGAACGCCTTCGCGCGCTCGAGGTCGCTGGTGGGCAGGTTGACGAACACCTTGGTCATGATGACTCCTCCGGAGATGCGAGCCCATCGGCCGACGGACCCTTTCGTGACTAGCTTGCAAAAAACAACCACACTTGTCAATAGCAAGTAGCGATGATTCGGTCCGCCGTGCGGGGGATGCGGCCGGAACGAGTCCCGCCCTACGGTGGAGGGATGCCCGCAGCCCCGTTCCTCCGCACGCCGACTGAGCGCGAGCGGCGCAGCGACATCCTGCTCGCCGCCGTCATGTTCGTCGGAGCCGTGCTGAGCGCTGCGCTCTCCTCGATCGCTGAGATGTACGGCGATGAGCAGGCGCCGCTGTGGACGGCCCTCGTGTATGCGGCGGTCGTCACCGCTCCCCTGGCCGTCCGCCGCCGCTGGCCCGGCACGGTCGCCGTCATCGTGGTCGCCGCCTACTTCACTGCCGTGACCATCCGCATCCCCGAGATCTACGTCGGCAACATCGCGATGTTCATCGCCATCTACACCGCGGGTGCCTGGATGAACAACCGTCGCCGCGCGATCATCGTGCGCGTCGGGATCATCGTGAGCATGTTCGTGTGGCTGCTGATCACGATGTACCGCGATGCGATCCGCGAAGCCGACAAGGCCGATGTGATCGCCGGAGCCATGTCGCCCTACGTCGCCTTCATGCTCATCCAACTGCTGCTGAACGTGCTCTACTTCGGCGGGGCGTACTACTTCGGCGAGCGCTCCTGGGCTGCGGCCAGCCAACTGGCTGTCCTCGAACAGCGCACGGCCGAGCTCGAGCGCGAGCGCGAGGTCACGGCGGCCCAGGCGGTCGCCCTCGACCGGGTGCGCATCGCCCGCGAGCTGCACGACGTCGTCGCCCACCACGTATCGGTCATGGGCGTGCAGGCAGGAGCCGCACGCCTGATGCTGGAGCGGGATCCGGCGGAGTCCGCGCGCATCCTCACCGGGATCGAGGGGTCCGCTCGCGACGCCATCCACGAGCTGCGGCAGCTGCTGGAGACTCTGCGCACCCCCGGCGGAGAGACGACCGATGCCGCCTCGACTCTCGCCCTCGACGACATCGCCGAACTCGTCGACGCCTCGACGGAAGCGGGACTGCCGACCGCCTACACGGTGATCGGCGACCCGACACCCGTGCCGTCCCTCGTCGCCGTGAACCTGTACCGCATCGCGCAGGAATCGCTGACGAACGCCCGCCGTCACGCCGGCCCCGATGCGACAGCCGACGTGCGCGTGCGCTACGACGACGACGGCGTCGAGGTCGAGATCGTGAACACGGGGCGACCGGTCGCCCAGCTGCGGCCCGGACTCGGCCAGTTGGGGATGCGGGAGCGCGCCGCCGCCTCCGGAGGCACGCTCGAGGTGACCCCCCGGCCGTTCGGCGGCCTGCGCGTACGCGCCCGTGTGCCCATTCCCGTCGCGAGCGAATCGAGCAGGAACCGATGAACGATCCGATCCGCGTGCTGCTCGTCGACGACCATGCCCTGCTGCGCGCCGGCTTCCGCACGATCCTCGACACCCAGCCCGACATCGCCGTGGTCGGGGAGGCGTCGTCCGGCGCCGACGCCGTGGCACAGGCATCCGCCCTCCGTCCCGACGTCATCATGATGGACGTGCAGATGCCCGACATGGACGGCATCGAGGCGACCGGACGCATCGTCGCCGACCCGGCGGTCGACGCGGCGATCGCGATCGTGACGACCTTCGATCGCGACGACTACCTCTACCAGGCGCTGGATGCCGGGGCCAGCGGTTTTCTGCTCAAGAACGCCGGCGCCGAAGATCTGATCGCGGCCGTCCGGGCGCTCGCCGCCGGCGACGGGATGCTCGCCCCCGAGGTGACCCGGCGGGTGCTGGCGCGGTTCGCCGCGAAGCCCGCTCCATCGGCGGTGCCGACCATGAGCGAGGCCGTCCCGAAGGTCGTGCTCGCCGAACCTCTCACCGAGCGCGAGGCCGAAGTGCTGACGCTGCTCGCCGATGCACGGAGCAACGCCGAGATCGGGCAGGCCCTGTTCATCGGCGAGGCCACCGTGAAGACGCACGTCTCGCGCATCCTCCAGAAGCTGGGCGCACGGGATCGCGTGCAGGCGGTCGTTCTCGCGCACCGAATGGGTCTCGCCTAGCGCGACACCCACCCGGTCTGCGGGGTCCTCCGGCTCCGCGATACCCTCGGAGCCATGCCCGAAGCCGCGCCCCTGTCCCGCCCGATCCTGGCGGGGGTGGTGACGGCACTCGTCGGATTCACCAGTTCGTTCGCAGTGGTGCTGACCGGGCTCGACGCGGTCGGGGCGAACGCGGCGCAGGCGGCCAGCGGGCTCCTCGCGGCCAGTCTCACGATGGGTCTGGCCTGCGTGGTGCTCGCGTGGCGGTACCGGATGCCGATCACGGTCGCCTGGTCGACTCCGGGAGCCGCCCTGCTCGTCGCCACCGGCACTGTCGAGGGCGGATGGCCGGCAGCGGTCGGCGCGTTCCTGGTGACCGCTGCACTCATCCTGCTCACCGCGCTCTGGCCGGCCCTCGGCGCGCTGATCGCCCGCATCCCTCCGTCGATCGCGCAGGCGATGCTCGCCGGCGTGCTGCTGCCCCTGTGCCTCGCCCCGATCACCGGGATCGTCGCGAACCCCTGGGGTGTGGTGCCGGTCGTGCTCACGTGGCTGGTCTTCGCACGTCTCGCTCCGCGTTGGGCGGTGCCACTCGCCTTCGTCGCCGCCGCCGTCGTGGTCGCGGTGTCGCTGACGATGGAGCATGCAACGTTCGACCCCGCGCTGCTGCTCCCGCGCCTCGAGTTCACTGCACCCACGTTCACGGTCGGCGCGCTCGTCGGCCTCGCGCTGCCGCTGTTCATCGTGACGATGGCGTCGCAGAACGTGCCGGGCATCGCGATCATGCGCAGCTTCGGGTACGAGGTGCCGTGGCGTCCCGCCATGCTCGTCACCGGTGTCGGCACGGCACTGGGCGCGACGGCGGGCGGGCATGCCATCAACCTCGCCGCGATCAGCGCCGCCCTCGCCGCATCCCCCGACGCCGACCCCGACCCCAAGCGGCGGTGGGTCGCCGGGGTCTCGACCGGGG
The DNA here is from genome assembly GCF_044756705.1 of Microbacterium sp. NPDC091662. NCBI lineage: Bacteria > Bacillati > Actinomycetota > Actinomycetes > Micrococcales > Microbacteriaceae > Microbacterium > Microbacterium sp. NPDC091662. Next base: position 2,063,581 of record NZ_JBIVTM010000001.1, read on the forward strand.
TGTCGTATCTCGTGCTCGCGGTGTTCTCGGCCGCCTTCGCCGCACTCGTGGTGCTCGCGCCGACCGCCGTGATACCGGCGGTCGCGGGTCTCGCGCTGTTCGCCGCTTTCGGCTCGTCCGTGCAGCAGGCGATCGACGAGCCGGGCGAACGGATCCCCGCCGTGGTGACCTTCCTCGTCGCCGCATCCGGCATCGCCGTGCTCGGAGTCAGCGCCGCGTTCTGGGCCCTCGTCGCCGGGCTCCTCGTCCGCACCGTGCTCCACACCGCACGCCCCTGACCCCCACACCTTCACTCTCCCACTCCCTCTCCCACTCCCTCTCCCACTCCCACTCCCACTCCCTCTCCCACTCCCACTCCCCCTCCTCCCCTTCCCCTCTCCTCACCCCACCCGCACACCCCACCCTCTCCCGTTGAGTGCACCGCTTCTCGTCGAGCGCACGACTTGTCTGCGTCTCCGTCCCGTGCACTCGGCGAGATCCCGTGCAGTCGGCGAGATCCCGCGCGCCCTCCCCCGCGCGCCCTCCCCCGCGCGGCTGATGCCGCGGAGTCCGCCGCAGGGGGGATGCCCCAAGGCAGCCCTGCTCCGTAGCGTGAAGGCATGACCACAGGAATGCTCGAACTCTCCGGCATCACCAAGAGCTACGGCTCTCGGCGCGTGCTCGATGACGTGTCCTTCACGGTCGCCCCCGGGCGACTGACGGGCTTCGTCGGCGGCAACGGCGCCGGCAAGACCACCACCATGCGCATCGTCCTGGGGCTGCTGTCCTCCGACGGCGGCCGAGTCGACCTGGACGGCGTTCCCCTCACCGCCGAGGACCGCCGCCGCTTCGGCTATATGCCCGAAGAGCGCGGTCTCTACCCCAAGATGAAGGTGCTCGAGCAGATCGTCTACCTCGCCCGCCTGCACGGCTTCGGCAAGCATGAAGCCACGGAGCGCGCGACGGCCTTGCTCACGGAGCTCGGGCTCGGCGAGCGGCTGAACGACACCATCGAGTCGCTCTCGCTCGGCAACCAGCAGCGCGCGCAGATCGCCGCCTCGCTCGTGCACGACCCCGAGGTACTCATCCTCGACGAGCCGTTCTCGGGCCTCGACCCGCTCGCGGTCGACGTGGTCGCGGGCGTGTTGCAGTCCAGTGCCGCCAAGGGTGCCTCCATCCTGTTCTCCTCCCACCAGCTCGACGTGGTCGAGCGCCTGTGCGACGACCTCGTCATCCTTGCCGGCGGCACGATCCGCGCCGCCGGTTCCCGCGATGCACTGCGCTCCGAGCACGCCCGCGACCGTTACGAGCTCGTCTCGGCCGGCGACGCCGGATGGCTGCGCACCGAGCCCGGTGTCACGGTCGTCGACTTCGAGGGCGGCTACGCGCTGTTCGACGCCGACGGCCCCGAAACGGCGCAGCGTGTGCTGCAGTCGGCCGTGCAGCGTGGCGATGTCGCCAGCTTCGCCCCCAAGCATCCGTCCCTCGCCCAGATCTTCAAGGAGGTCATCCAGTGAGCGCCCCCACCCCCGTCCGCGCCTCGAACGGCATCTGGCTCGTCGCCGAACGCGAGATCGGCTCGAAGCTCCGCAGCAAGGCGTTCCTGATCTCCACCGGCATCCTGCTGGTACTCGCGCTCGCCGGTATCATCCTCGGCGGTTTCGCGAGCAAGAACACCGATGCGATGCCGGTCGCAGCGACCTCGGAGACGGCAGCAGCCGTCTCCGCCATCCCGAACGTCGAGGTCACCGAAGTGGCCGACCAGGCTGCCGCCGAGAAGCTCGTGCGCGACGACGAGGTCGACGCTGCGGTGCTCCCGGGCGACGGCCCCTCGGGCTACACGATCGTCGCGCTTCAGGAGGCGCCGGGTTCGCTCGTCTCGGCCCTGTCGATCACTCCCGAGGAAGTGATCCTGGAACCGGCGACCACCAACCCGCTTCTGCGGTACTTCATCGCGATCGCCTTCGGTCTGGTGTTCATGATGGCCGCGGCGACGTTCGGCGGCACGATCGCGCAGAGCGTCGTCGAAGAGAAGCAGACCCGCGTGGTCGAGGTGCTGCTCTCGGCGATCCCCGCGCGCACACTGCTCGCGGGCAAGGTGATCGGCAACACGGTGCTGGCGATGGGGCAGATCCTCGCCCTGGCGGCGGTGGCCACGATCGGGTTGATCGTCACGGGTCAGCGCGAGGTGCTCACGACCCTCGGGGCGCCGATCATCTGGTTCGCGGTGTTCTTCCTGTTCGGCTTCATCCTGCTTGCGGCGATGTTCGCTGCCGCGGCGTCGATGGTCTCGCGTCAGGAGGACATCGGTTCGACGACCACCCCGATCACGATGCTGATCATGGCCCCGTACATCCTGGTCATCGTCTTCAACGACAACCCGCTGGTGCTGACGATCATGTCGTACGTGCCGTTCTCGGCGCCGGTCGGCATGCCGATGCGACTGTTCGTCGGCGAGGCCCAGTGGTGGGAGCCGCTGCTGAGCCTGGTGATCCTGCTCCTCAGTTGCGTCGCGGCGATCGTGATCGGCGCCAAGATCTACGAGAACTCGCTGCTGCGCATGGGCTCCCGAGTCAAGCTCTCCGAAGCCCTGCGCGGCTGACCCCCGTCTCACCCACCCCGCCCCGCAAGGGTGCGAAAACGGAGACGATCGCGCTCGTCGTCCGCGTGTCGGTGCATGACACGCGGACGGCAGCGTCGATCGTCTCCGTTTTCGCTTCCGGGAGCGAGAGCCCGGGTCAGATCACGCCGTCGGCGAGGGTGGTCGGGTTGCCGAAACGGTGGTTCGTGATCGATACGGCCTGCTCGTGCAGGAACGGCAGCATCTCCACCCGGCCGGCACCGGTCACGGCGTGCGACCAGACCGCCACATCGGGGCTTCCGTCGAGCGCCTCGTGGAGAGCTGCGGCGTCGCCGCCGACCAGCCGCACACGGTGCCACGAGTTCGCCGCCTTGGCGTAGCGCTTGGTCCACGCCGCATCCGACTCGTGCTTCACGGTCACCCCATGCGCCCGCAGCGCCTTCTCGATGCGTGAGGGCAGAGCCGGTGCCGACACCGTGAACGGGCTGCCGCTGCGCAGGGCGGCGGCGAGCACGCGGATGCCGTCGACCAGAGGGGCGTTCTCTGCGATGCGCACGTCGACCGCGACCGGACGGTAGCGGAAGAGGTTGCGCTCGACCCCGAGCCCGGACTTGTCGCTCACCGCACCGAACTCGTCGACCCAGGCGCGCTCGTCGGATGCCGCGGCGCGGTGCAGCCATTCCGCCTCGGCCGCGTCGACCTCTGAGGCGGTCGCGTCCAGCAGTGCGCCGACCACCGGCACGACGGCCGCGCTCGGCGCCGCGGCCGGAAGCTCCGCAGGAGCCCACTCTCCGAGACCGAAGAGGTAGTTCGGGCCTCCGGCCTTGGCACCCGCGCCGACCGCCGAGCGCTTCCAGCCGCCGAACGGCTGACGCTGCACGATCGCGCCGGTGATGCCGCGGTTCACGTACAGGTTGCCGGCCTCGACGCGGTCGAGCCAGGTGGCGACCTCGTCGGAGTCGAGCGAGTGGATGCCGGCTGTGAGGCCGTAGTCGACCGCGTTCTGCAGGCGCAGGGCCTCGTCGAGGTCCTTCGCGTGCATGATGCCGAGCACCGGGCCGAAGAACTCGGTCAGGTGGAAGTACGAGCCTTCGCGCACACCGGTCTTCACACCGGGCGTCCACTGCTTGCCCTCGTCGTCGAGCTTGCGCGGCTCGACCAACCAGCGCTCGCCCTTCTCGAGCTTCGTCAGCGCTGTGAGCAGCTTGCCGTTCGCGGGCTCGATGATCGGCCCCATCTGGGTGGCGGGGTCATCGGGCAGGCCCACGCGCATCGAGGTCACGGCGTCCACCAGCTGGCGCTCGAACCGCTTCGAGTCGGCGACCGATCCGACGAGGATCGCGAGCGACGCCGCGGAGCACTTCTGCCCGGCGTGGCCGAACGCGCTGCGGGCCACATCAGCGGCCGCCAGGTCGAGGTCGGCCGACGGCGTCACGATGATCGCATTCTTGCCACTGGTCTCGGCGAGCAGCGGCAGGTCGGCGCGGAACGAGCGGAACAGCTGCGCCGTCTCGTACGCACCCGTGAGGATCACGCGATCCACCGCGGGACCGGCCACGAGGCGCGTGCCCAGGTCGCGCGAAGCGAGGTCGACGAGCGCGAGCAGGTCGCGCGGCACTCCCGCGGCCCACAGCGCCTCGACCATCACCGCGCCGCAGCGCTGCGTGAGCTTGGCCGGCTTGATGATGACGGCCGAGCCGGAGGCGAGACCCGCGAGCACGCCACCGGCGGGGATGGCGACAGGGAAGTTCCACGGCGGCGTGACAACGGTGACCTTCGAGGGCACGAACTCGGCGCCGGAGACGGCCTCGAGATCCTTCGCGCGCTCGGCGTAGTAGTGCGCGAAGTCGATGGCCTCGCTGATCTCGGGGTCAGCCTCGGCGATGGTCTTGCCCGCCTCGTGAGCCATGATCTCGATGAGCTGACCACGGCGCGCGGCGAGCTCGTCTCCCGCGCGGTGCAGCACGGCGGCGCGATCGGCGGCCGGGAGCGCTGCCCACTTCTCGGCGGCGGCGGTCGCGGCGGAGAAGATGCCGTCGAGCTCGGCATCCGTCTCGACCTTGGCGATCGCGATGGTGTCGAGGCCGAGCGTCGATCCCACCGAGCGGCGCAGGATCTCGCGACCCCACGCGCGGTTCGCGGCGATCGCCGGATCGGTGTCGGCCTGGTTCTCGAAGCCTGTGGTGGTTCCGGAGGACGCATCGGCGTCGGAATCCAGAACCGTACGGTCCTGCACGCGATGGGGACCGGGGACGAACCCCGCCTCATCGGTCGCGAGCACGGCCAGCGAGCGCTCGAAACGCTCCCGTTCGCGGGTGAGCAGCGTCGGGTTCGAGGCCAGCTCGAACACGGCCGACATGAAGTTCTCGGGGCTGGCGTTCTCTTCGAGACGGCGCACGAGGTACGCGATCGCCACGTCGAACTCGGCCGGGTTCACGACCGGCGTGTACAGCAGCAGGCGGCCGACGTCCTTGCGGACGGCCTCGGCCTGACCGGTCGCCATGCCCAGCAGCATCTCGTACTCGACGAGCGGATCGGCGCCGGACGGGTCGGCGACCCCACGCGCCTGGGCGAGCAGCCAGGTGTGGGCGATGTCGAACAGGTTGTGGCCGGCGATGCCGATGCGCACGGCGTCCAGACGTTCCGGTGTCATGGCCCAGTCCAGCACCCGCTTGTAGTTGGTGTCGGAGTCCTGCTTGGTGCCGTAGGTGGCGAGCGGCCAGCCGTGGATCGCCGCGTCGACCTCTTCCATCGCCAGGTTCGCGCCCTTGACGACGCGCACCTTGATCGGCGCTCCACCCTTCGCGCGACGCGCGGCGGCCCACTCCTGCAGGTGCTGCATGGCACCGAGGGCGTCGGGCAGGTAGGCCTGCAGCACGATGCCGGCTTCGAGGTTCTCGAGCCCCGGCTGGTCGAGGATGCTCGTGAAGGCCGCGATCGTCAGGTCGAGGTCGCGGTACTCCTCCATGTCGAGGTTGATGAACTTGGCCTTGCCCTTCGCCTCGGCCTTCGCGGCGAGCTCGTAGAGCGGGGTGAGCTTCTCGACCACATCGGCCACGGCCTCGTCGAACGACCACATCGACAGCTGGCTCACGACGCTGGAGACCTTGATCGAGACGTAGTCGACGTCGTCGCGGGCGAGGAAGTCGCGGGTGCCCTGCAGGCGGTGTCCCGCTTCGCGCTCGCCGAGCACAGCCTCGCCGAGGAGATTGAGGTTGAGGCGGTTGCCGCTCTTGCGCAGCTTCGCGATCGCGGGGGCGAGCTTGGAGGGCGTGGCGTCGAGCACGAGGTGCCCGACCATGGCGCGCAGCACGCGACGAGAGATCGGCACCACCACACCGGGGAGCTTGGGAGCCCAGAAGCCGCCCGTCTTGATCGCGGCGCGCAGGTAGCCGGGCAGCAGCGCCGGGGTGATGTCGCTCAGCTCGGCGAGCTTGCGACCGGCGACGCGCAGGTCTTCCGGACGCATCACGCCGTCGACGAAGCCGACCGTGAACGCGAGTCCGTTCGGGTCTTTGAGCACCTCGGACAGGCGCTGGGCGGCCGGCTCGACGGGGTGCGTCTCGCTCTCGACGAGCCAGCGCTTCACCAGGGCGGCGACGTCTTCGGTGCGGGGGGTGGTGGTGTCGGCGGCGACAGGCATCGGTGGGACCTTCCAAGAGAGCGCACACCGGGGTTTCGTGTGCGGGCTGGTTCATTGTCCTGCCGCTCGGTAGGCTCCGTCTATCAACCGATTTGCGTGGATTCTGTTCACTCAAGCTGAACGAAGGATGCGGGCGTGCTCGACGTCAACAGATTGCGGATGCTGGTGGAGCTCTCGCGCCGCGGAACGCTGTCGGCGGTGGCCGACGCCCTCTCGTACAGCAAGGCCTCGGTGTCGCAGCAGCTGAGCGCCCTGGAGCGGGATGTCGGCGTGCCACTGCTGCGTCGCGTCGGGCGCGGCGTGCAGTTCACCCCGCAGGGGAACGTGCTCGTGGCCGAGGCCATCGGCATCCTCGACCAGCTCGAACACGCCGAGGTCGCCGTGGCCGAATCGCTCACCGAGGTGACGGGAACCGTCGGCATCGCGGTGTTCCAGTCGACGGCGCACTCCCTCCTCCCGCGCGCTCTCGAGGCACTCAGGGATCGGCATCCGGCGCTGCGCGTCGAGGTCACCGAGTGCGACCCGGAGACCGGGCTGGTCGGAGTGTCGAGCCGCGACTTCGACCTGATCCTCGCCGAGCAGTACCCGGGGCACACCAGGCCGATCCACGCCGACCTCGACCGGGTGATGCTCGCGCACGATGCGATCGCGCTCGCTCGACAGCCCGGAGCACCCCGGCATGCCGATGCGCTCGCCGAGCTCTGGTCCACCCGCGAGGAGCCGTGGGTGCTCGAACCCGCCGGCACCGCCTCGCGCGCCTGGGCCGAGCAGCTCTGCCGCACCGCGGGGTTCGAGCCCGACGTGCGCTTCGAGATCGCCGACCTCACCGCGCACGTGCGACTGATCCATGCGGGGCTCGCGGTCGGGCTGCTGCCGGAGCTCGTGTGGGCGGGCGACACCCCGACCGTCGATCTGGCACCCCTCCCCCACGAACCACGCCGCGAGATCTTCTCCTCTGCGCGGCGGGTGTCGGCCGATGCGCCGTCGATCCGCGCGGTCCGCAGCGCGCTGGCCGACGCGGCGTCGCACAACCTCCCGGTCTGAGCGAACAGCGCCCGGAGCCGACACAGAGGAACCCACCGGGAATATGCATGCACATGCATCTGTTCTGTTCCGTGTACCCGGACGAAGGAGTCCGATCCACTCCTTCTGAAAGGCACTTCTGTGAGCACTCCCGTCATCGACCGCACCGCACCGACCGAGCACCCCGTGCTCGACGTCCTCGCCGGCCGTTGGAGCCCCCGCGCCTTCGACGCGCAGAGCTCGATCGACGAAGCCAAGCTCGCCACTGCCCTCGAAGCCGCCCGGTGGACGCCGTCCGCCAACAACACGCAGCCCTGGCGCTTCATCGTCGCCCGCCGCGGCACCGCTCTGCACGCGCAGGTCGTCGACGCGCTGATGGGCTTCAACCAGGCCTGGGCGGGCAACGCCGCCGTGCTCGTCGTCGCGATCGCCGAGACGGCCACGGCCGACGGCACCCCGATCACGCACGCCCTCTACGACCTCGGCCAGGCGGTCGCGCACTTCTCGGTGCAGGCGCACCACGACGGTCTGGTCGTGCACCAGATGAGCGGCTTCGACCCCGAGGTGGTCCGTGAGTTCGCCGACCTCGAGGCGCGCTTCGTGCCGTTCACGGTCTTCGCCGTCGGCGAGTTCGGCGACATCGAGGCGCTGCCCGAGGTGCTGCAGGAGCGCGAGGTCGCTCCGCGCGTGCGTCGTCCGATCGCCGAGACGGTCGTCCTCAGCGCCTGACCTTCGCGCTCTCGACACCCTCTGCATCGACGGGGCCTCCGGATTGTCCGGGGGCCCCGTTAGCGTGTGCGGATGGACCTCCTCCGCATCACGGGCGCGCGGACGAACAACCTCCGCGACATCTCCGTCGACGTTCCCAAGAAGCTGCTGACCGTCTTCACCGGCGTCTCGGGCTCGGGCAAGTCGTCCCTCGTGCTCGACACGATCGCCGCCGAGGCGCAGCGACTCGTCAACGACTCCTATTCGACCTTCATCCGTGCCCGGCTGCCGCAGATGCCCACCCCCGACGTGCAGGCCATGGACGGGCTGACCTTCACGGTTCTGATCGACCAGCGCCGGTTCACGGGCAACGCGCGCTCGACCGTGGCGACCGCGACCGACCTGGCATCGCTGGTGCGCCTGGTCTTCTCGCGCGTCGGTGAGCCCTCCGCCGGCTACTCCCCCGCCTACTCGTTCAACGACCCGTCCGGCATGTGCCCGACCTGCGATGGGCTCGGCACGGTGTACGACATCGACATCGACGCCCTGATCGACCCCGAGAAGAACATCGACGAGGGACCGGTCAGGTTCAGCCTGTTCCGCCCCGGCGTGTACCGGTGGAAGCGGTTCGCCTACTGCGGGCTGTTCGACCGCCAGAAGCCGCTCAAGGACTACACGGCCGAAGAGATGGACCAGTTCCTCTACGCCGACAAGCTCAAGCTCGACGACCCCGATCCGCGGTTCCCGCAGAGCGCCCGTTTCGACGGAGTGATCACGCGCATGCGCGATGTGTTCCTGAAGCAGCGCCCGGTGAAGATGTCGGCCTCGGTGCGCGAAGAGCTCGACCGACTCGTGACCCGTCACACGTGCCCGGACTGCCACGGCGCGCGTGTCAACCAGGCGGCGCGGGCGAGCCTCATCGACGGGCGCTCGATCGTCGACTGGATGAAGATGCCGGTGTCCGAACTGCACGCGCTGCTCGGCGGCTTCGACGACCCACGGGTGACCCCGGCGGTACAGGGCATCCGCCACGTGCTCGACGCCCTGCTCTCGGTCGGCCTCGGCTACCTCACCCTCGACCGCGAATCGGCGACGCTCTCCGGCGGGGAGGCCCAGCGCGTCAAGATCGTGCGCCACCTCGGCAGCGCCCTCACCGACGTCACCTACGTGTTCGACGAGCCGAGCACCGGGTTGCACCCCGCCGACATCCAGCGGCTGGTGGCCCTGCTGCAGCGGCTGCGCGATGCCGGCAACACGATCCTCGTCGTCGAACATCACCCGCAGGTGATCGCGGTCGCCGATCACGTCGTCGACCTGGGGCCCGGGGCGGGCTCCGCCGGCGGTACCGTGCAGTTCGAGGGCACGCCCGCGGCGCTCCGTGCCGGCGACACCCTCACGGGACGCGTGCTCGCCGAGCCGTTGACGATCGGCACGGCCACTCGGGTTCCCTCGGGCCGCGTCACCGTGCGGAATGCGCGCTCGCACAACCTCCGCGGGTTCGATGTCGACATCCCGCTCGGCGTGCTCACCGCCGTCACGGGGGTCGCGGGGTCGGGCAAGAGCTCCTTCGCGACCGCCGAGCTGCCGCGCCAGCAGCCGGAGTTCACGGTCGTCGGGCAGGATCCGCTGCGGGGCGGAGCCCGCTCGACGACCCTGAGCATCCTGCGCATCGCCGACACCGTGCGCGAGGTCTTCGCCGCCGCGTCAGGGCTCGACCCGTCGTGGTTCAGCTTCAATTCCCGCGGCGCCTGCCCTACCTGCCGCGGACGAGGTCACATCACGACCGAGCTCGCGTTCCTCGACGATGTCTCCCTCCCGTGCGATGCCTGCGGAGGGCTGCGTTTCAATGAGACCGCGCTCGGCGTGCAGGTCGACGGCTCCTCGATCGCCGATGTCCTGGCAGCGAGCCCGGCCGAGGTCGGCGCGCTCTTCTCCGGTCACCACGATGTGGTCGACGCGCTCGACTGGGTGCAGCGCACGGGCCTGAGCTACATCCCGGTCGGACGCTCGCTCGACACCCTCTCCGGCGGCGAGAAGCAGCGGCTGCTGCTGGCCCGACACCTCAGCGACCCGCAACGCGATCGCACCGACCGCATCATCCTCGACGAGCCGACCTCCGGGCTGCATCCGACCGACGTCGACACCATCAACGCCCTCTTCGACGATCTGCTCGACGAGGGGGCGACGCTGGTGGTGGTCGAGCACAACCTGCGCGTGGTCGCGCGCGCCGACCACGTCGTCGACATCGGTCCGGGCGCTGGTTCCGATGGCGGTCAGCTGATCTTCACCGGCACTCCGGCACAGATCTCGCGCGACGACGACTCGCTCACGGGTCGGGCCCTCGCCGCAGCATCTCGCCCGCACCCCTGAAGCAGGGCGCATCAGACGAGAAGAGGGGCCCGCGGATTCATCCGCGGGCCCCTCTTCTGTGCGTTGCTGCGCTCAATCGTGCCGCAGCTCAGTCATCGAGCAGTTCGGCCTCGATCACGTCGTCTTCTTCCGGCTCGGGGTCGGGCGTCGTCGAGGTGAGCACGAGGCCCGCCCCATCGGCCGCCACGTCGACCCGCACCGTGTCGCCGTCGTGCACGTTGCCCGAGAGCAGTGCGGTGGCGAGCTTGTTCTGCACCTCGCTCTGGATGAGGCGGCGCAGCGGTCGCGCACCGAACATGGGGTCGTATCCGCGCTCGGCGAGCCAGGCCCGTGCGTCGGGGGTGACGGCGAGCGTGAGGCGGCGGTCACGCAGCCGGTCATGCAGCTGGTCGACCGAGAGCTCCACGATCTGGGCGAGGTCGTCCTCGCTCAGGGCCGAGAACATCACGATGTCGTCGAGACGGTTCAGGAATTCCGGACGGAACGCCTGCCGCACGAGGGCCATGACCTGATCGCGCTTCTCGTCGGGTGCGAGCACCGGGTCGATGAGGATCGGCGATCCCAGGTTCGACGTGAGGATCAGGATCACGTTCGAGAAGTCGACCGTTCGGCCCTGACCGTCGGTCAGGCGACCGTCGTCGAGCACCTGCAGCAGCACGTCGAACACCTCGGGGTGCGCCTTCTCGACCTCGTCGAGCAGGATCACGCTGTACGGACGACGACGCACGGCTTCGGTCAGCTGACCGCCCTGCTCGTAGCCGACGTACCCTGGAGGCGCACCGACGAGTCGCGAGACCGAGTGCTTCTCGCCGTACTCCGACATGTCGATGCGCACCATGGCGTGCTCGTCGTCGAAGAGGAACTCCGCCAGCGCCTTGGCCAGCTCGGTCTTTCCGACACCGGTGGGGCCGAGGAAAAGGAAGGATCCGGTCGGTCGACCGGGGTCGCTGATGCCGGCGCGCGAGCGGCGCACGGCATCCGACACCGCCTTGACAGCATCCTTCTGGCCGATCAGACGCTTGCCGAGCTCGTTCTCCAGGTGCAGCAGCTTCTCGCTCTCGCCCTGCAGCAGACGGCCGACGGGAATGCCGGTCCACGCGGCGATCACGGCGGCGATGTCCTCGTCGGTGACCTGCTCGTTGACCATGCGGGGTTCTGCCGGAGTCGCGGCCTCGGCCTGCTCGGCCTCGGCGATGTCGCGCTCCAGACGCTTGATGGTCTCGTACTCCAGCTTCGAGGCCTTCGTGTAGTCGGCGTTGCGCATGGCGAGGTCGCGCTGGGTGATCGCGTCGTCGAGCTGCTTCTTCAGCTCACCGACACGGTTCAGCCCTTGACGCTCGCGTGCCCAGCGGGCCTCGAGCTCGGCGAGCTGCTTCTCCATGCCGACGAGCTGCTCGCGCAGCGCGCTCAGACGCTCCTTGGAGGCGGCGTCCTTCTCCCGCTTGAGAGCGAGCTCTTCGAGCTTCATGCGGTCGACCTGACGCTTGAGCTGGTCGATCTCGACCGGAGAAGAGTCGATCTCCATCTTGAGTCGCGACATCGACTCGTCGATCAGGTCGATCGCCTTGTCGGGAAGCTGGCGTGCAGGCAGATACCGGCTCGAGAGCGCGGCGGCGGCGACGAGAGCGCTGTCGGAGATCGTGACCCCGTGGTGCGCCTCGTACCGGCCCTTGAGTCCGCGGAGGATCGCGATCGTGTCTTCGACCGTGGGCTCACCCACGTACACCTGCTGGAAGCGGCGCTCGAGAGCGGCGTCCTTCTCGATGAACTCGCGGTACTCGTTGAGCGTGGTCGCGCCGATCAGGCGCAGCTCGCCGCGGGCCAGCATGGGCTTGAGCATGTTGGAGGCCGCGACCGACCCCTCGCCACCGCCGGCGCCCATCAGCACGTGCAGCTCGTCGATGAAGGTGATGACCTGCCCGTCGGACTCGGTGATCTCCTTGAGGACCTGCTTCAGCCGCTCCTCGAACTGCCCTCGGTACATGGCGCCGGCCACCAGGGCGGAGATGTCGAGGGTGACCAGCTCCTTGTCCTTGAGGGATTCGGCGACGTCGCCGGCGACGATGCGCTGAGCGAGCCCTTCGACGACGGCGGTCTTGCCGACGCCGGGTTCACCGATCAGCACGGGGTTGTTCTTCGTGCGGCGGGTGAGCACCTGGCTGACGCGACGGATCTCGCTGTCGCGTCCGATCACGGGGTCGAGCTTGCCCTCGCGGGCACGGTCGGTGAGGTTGATGCCGAACTGCTCGAGGGCGGACTGCTGGTCTTGATTCTGGTTACCGGTCTGCGGGGTGGTCATGTGCTCCTCCTGGAGATGCTCCTTCTGGTCGTCTCCCGCCTGCCGGATCGGGAGACGGGATCAAAGTTGAGTGATGTTGACTCAAGTTTAACACTCGCCCGCGTTCTCCTCCACTCCACGCGATCAGCGCTCCCGCTCGACGGCGTCCCAGATCGCTGCCGCTACCGCGCGTTTCGACCCCGATGCCACCCCGGCGTCGACACCGCGCGGCCCGAGGATGTGCACGGTGTTCTCTGTGGACTCGAACCCGCGCTCCCACCCGACCTCGTTCACCACGAGCAGGTCGACACCCTTGCGCTGCTGCTTGCCGCGCGCGCGGGCGAGCAACTCGGCTTCGTCCTGCGGAGTCTCCGCGGCGAAGCCGACGATGAGCTGCCCCGGTCGCCGAGCCGCGGCGAGCGCCGCCACGATGTCCTCGTTCTCGATCAACTCGATGGCCGGCACTCCGCCACCCTCCTTGGTGAGCTTGCGGTCCGACACCTGCACCGGCCGGTAGTCGGCGACGGCCGCCGCCATCACGACGACGTCGGCCTCTGCGGCCGCGCGCTTCATCGCCTCGGCGAGCTCGGAGGCGGAACCGACGTGCACGATGCGGATAGACGGATGCCGCGCCTCGGCGAGCACGTCACCGGCGATGTGAGCCGACACCAGGGTCACCTCGGCACCGCGTGCGGCGGCTTCTGCGGCGAGCGCCGCTCCCTGCCGGCCGCTGGAGCGGTTGCCCAGGAAACGCACCGGGTCGATCGGCTCGCGCGTGCCGCCGGCAGACACCACGACCCGCACCCCGGCGAGGTCGCCGGGGGCCAGAAGCGCCTGCGCCGCGGCGAAGATCTCCTCCGGCTCCGACATGCGTCCGGGCCCGCTGTCGCCACCGGCGAGCTCGCCGTCGGCCGGACCGACGATGTGGACGCCGCGCTCGCGCAGCGTGGCGATGTTCGCCTGCGTCGCCCGATTCCGCCACATCTCCGCATGCATCGCCGGCGCGACCAGCACGGGCGCCTCGGTGGCGAGCAGCGTCGTGCCCAGCAGGTCGTCCGCGAGACCCGCGGTGATCTTCGCGATGGAGTTCGCCGTCGCTGGTGCCACGATCACGAGCTCAGCAGCTTGGCCGAGTGCCACGTGCCGCACCTTCGCCACGTCGTCGTGCACGCTCGTGGTGACCGGGTGCCGGCTGATCGCCTCCCACGTGGGCAGGCCCACGAAGCGCAGCGCATCTTCGGTGGGCACCACGGTCACATCATGACCGGCCTTCGTGAGCAGGCGCACGAGGTGCACCGTCTTGTACGCGGCGATGCCGCCCGTGACTCCGACGACGATGTTCACGTCTCGATTCTGCCCCAGCATCCGCCGCCGTGGGCCGACGTCTCATCCTCGACCTAGACTTGCACCCGTGTGCACGGTCGTGATCGATGTCGAGAATGCCGGCTCCGCACGACTTCTCGCGGTCCGCGACGAAGACCCGCTGCGGGCGTGGGACTCCCTCGGGGCCTGGTGGCCGGTGGACTACCCCGGCGTGGTCGGCATCCGCGATCGCCGAGCCGGCGGCGCCTGGCTCGCTTCGAACCCCGCCGAACGTCGACTCGCCGTGCTGCTGAACCGGGCCGACGTGGGCGACCTCCCCGCGGCGCGTGCCGTCTCTCGTGGCGCTCTCGCATTGGAATCGGTCATGGGCCGCTCTCCCGTCGCACCGCTGTCCATGCACGGCTTCAACCTGCTCGAGGTGCGGCCCGAGGGTGCGCGGGTGCTGTCGTGGGACGGTGTCGAGCTGCGCGAGACCGCCATCGATCCCGGCACGCACATGATCGCGCACGATGACCTCGACGATGCGACCACCCCCCGGATCGAAGCCTGGCTGCCGGAGTTCCGCGCCTTGGGTCCGACGGCCGACAGCGACGACTGGACGGCGGAGTGGACCGCGCTGCTCGCCTCCTCCACCGCGCTGCCTCCGGAGGACGACAGGGCGATCATCCGCGACAATCGTCCGCACGGCTACCCGACGCAGTCACTGCTGTACTGCATCGCCTCGGTGAGCGGCGACGGTGTGGACGTGCGCGATGTCGCGCTCCCCTCGCCGGCCCACTGGACCGATGAGCGGATCGCCGACACGGACGCGTAGCGGGCAGGCCAAGAACGGATAGCCGCTCAGGCCGCAGGGACCGCCGATTCCTCCGCACAGGAGAAGCGCGCGCGGTAGGCCGTGGGGGTGAGGCCGAGCACCCGCGCGAAGTTCTGCCGGAGCACGGCCGCCGAACCGAACCCGCACTCGTCGGCGATGTGCTCGAGCGGCAGGTCGGTGCGCTCCAGCATCCGCTGCGCGTGGATGATGCGCTGCCGGGCGAGCCACGCCGCCGGCGTCGCGCCGTACTCGGCTTTGAAGCGGCGGGCGAAGGTGCGCGGCGACATCAGCGCTCTGGCCGCCAGCTGATCGACACCGAGGTCGTCACGCAGGTGCTCGACCGCCCAATCGGCGACGGCCGCGAGCGAGTCGGTGGGAACCACGGGGATCGGGCGATCGATGAACTGCGCCTGTCCGCCGTCACGCTGCGGCGGCACCACCATGCGGCGGGCGATGCGATTGGTGAGCTCCGCCCCCACCTCCTGCCGCAGCAGGTGCAGACAGGCGTCGATCCCGGCGGCCGTGCCGGCGCTCGTGATGATCTTGCCGTCCTGCACGAACAGCACGTCGGGGTCGATGTCGATCTGCGGGTACATGTCCGCCATGACGTGCGCGTACATCCAGTGCGTGGTGGCGCGACGACCGTCGAGCACTCCCGCGGCGGCGAGGATGAACGAGCCGCTGCACACGCTCATCACCCAGGCGTCGCGCGCCACCGCCTGGCGGGCGAGGTCGAGCAGGAGGGGATCGATCTCGCCCCAGCTCTCACGTGGGAGCGGGCAGAACACGACGAGGTCGGCTTCGTAGGCGAAGGAGAGGTCGTGCTCGACGTTGACCGAGAAGCCGATCTTGGACTTCACCACGCCGGCATGGGGAGCGACGATGCGGAAATCGAAGTTGGGCACTCCGTCGTCGGCGCGGTCGAGGCCGAACGCCTCGCAGGCCACACCGAACTCGAAGGGCGCGAACCCGTCTTGGATGACGCAGGCGACCGTCTTCATGCACACGCTCCCGATTGGCAGTTTTCGTACGTTGATAGTCTATTCTGCCACTCGTGGCCGTCTGACATCGAACGTAGCGTTTCTGCCATGATACTCGTCATCGCACTTCTCGCCCTCGCCGCGTGGGCCACCGTCGCCACCGTCATCGAACTGCGCCGCGACGGCTACCGCCGCACCCCCACCGACTGGAAACGGATCGACGGCCACGAGGTCGGCCACCAGGCCGAGTCCGGGCACGTCTACCGCTGATCGTCGCACCGGCGGCCGGGACGGCTTTCGGGCGCAGCATCCGAAGATTCACGCGCGTGCGCCCCACCGCGGCCGAAGCTACGCTCGTGGTCATGAGCGAGCCACAGCAGCCCCCCGTTCCGCCCGCGCATCTGCCCGCCGCACCGCAGTATCCCGCCGCGCAACAGCAGTACCCGGCCTCGCTACAGCACCCGGCTCCGCCACAGCACCCGGCTCCGCCACAGCACTCGGCTCCGCCACAGCAGCACCCCACGCCCGCGCCCGACGCCTCCGTGCCCTCCTCGACGGCAATTCCGACGGCGTATCCGGTGCCCGCACCCGGGTGGCAGACGCACGCGGCGGCGCAACCCTCGTTCCCCGGCCCGGCCACGCCCGCGGCGCAGACCCGCACCGGCAACCCGGTCGGGGTCGCGGCGTTCGTGATCGCGGTGGCCACTCTCGCCGTCAACCTGTTCAGCTCCGTCGCCCGGCCGTTCGTCTACGGCGGTGATGGCGGATTCGAGTTCATGCTCGCGTTCGACAACGGCATCGGCGTCCTCAGCTTCTTCGCCTATGCCGTCGCCCTTGTGCTGGGGCTGATCGCGCTGCGCCGCTCCGCGAATCGACTGCTCACGGGCATCGCCATCGGAATCGCGGGGGCGGGGGCCATCGGGATCGCCTTCACCGGGCTCACGATCGGCCTGTACCAGTACCTCTGACGCGGCGCCGGCTCAGCCTCCGGCGCGCACCCGCTCGTAGACCTCGACCATCGCCGCCGTGCGCGACGACTGCCGGAAGGCCTCGGCCACGTCGGGGAGCGGGGTGGGCGCCGTGCCCGCGGCGATGTCGGATGCGGCCTGCCGCAGCGTCTCGGCGAGTGCGGACGTGCGCTGAGCTTCGCGCACCCGTCCGCTCGCCGACTCCTCGGCATCCGGAACGGCCCAGAGTCCGCCGCCGAGCTCTGCCGCGATGTCGGGGTCGCAGATCACCGAGGGAGTTCCGAGCGTGGCCGCCTCGAACGGAGTCATACCCTGGGTCTCGAAGCCGATCGACGTCTGCACGAGCGCGTCGGCTGCGGCGATCCGTGCCAGGGTCTGCGGGTAGGTGAGGCGTCCGGCGAATCGGACGCCATCGCGCCCGCGCACGATCTTCTCGGCGGCGGAATGCTGCCCTCCCCCGCCGATGATCTCCAGATCCGCATCGATGCCGGACGCGACGAACGCTTCCAGGAACGGCAGGAGGCGCTTCTCGGGGCTCATCCGCCCGAGCCAGACGAAGCGCGGTCGTCCCGGCGCACGTTCGGCAGGTCCCGCGGCGAGCGTCTGCGCGCGGAGGTCGTCGTCGATGCCGTTCCAGATCACGTCCACGTGGGGGAACACATCGTGTCGTTCGAGGCGGCGGGCGAAGTGGGTCGACGGCGCGGTGACGGCAGATGCCCCAGCGGCGAGCCCGCGCAGGAATGCCCAGCCGTCGGCGCCGGACACAGGGGCTCCGATCCCGCGCATCGCGATGCGGCGCCAGATGTTCAGCGCCGCGAGCACCGGCCCGTGCAGCGGAGTGACGGCGGCGATGCCGACGTCGACGCGGTTGTGCATGGTGTGCACGACCGGGACACCGTGGCGCTGCGCGTAGCGGTGCCCGATGAACGCGCCCCAGAAGTCGGCCTGCACATGCACGAGATCCACCGGGGGCCTGCGGGTCATCGCCTTGTCGAGGAAGCGGTCGGTCGCGCGTCCCGGCCAGCTCATCGCGTACTCGCGATCCGTCGTGATCGGCATCGAAGGCAGGTCGATGTACGCCCCGCGGTGGGAGCTGGACGAGGTACGCGACCCGTGCATCTTCGGAGCGACGACCGTGACGACGTGACCGGCGCGTTCGAGGAACTCCCGCTGGAGCCGCATCGACACCTGGGCCCCGCCGAGGGAGTCGAGGTGCTGATCGCCGAAGAAGACGATGTGCATGCGTGTCACTCCGCCGCCGACGCGTCACCGCGGCGTGATCGGATGGGGATACCGTGCATGGGGGCTACTCCGGCAGTGGCGCGTCGCGGTACAGCGCCTCGAAGGTGTCGAGGGTGCGGTTGATGTCGTGGATGGCGACTCCGTCGAGGGAGGCACGCTGCATCCGCTCGTACTCCGCGGGTTCCGCGGTGAGCACGTCGGTCAGGCGCGCGGCGAGCTCATCGACATTCCCCGGCTCGAACAGGTAGCCGTTCTCGCCGTCGTGCACGAGGTGCGGGAGGGCGACGGCGTCGGCGGCGACGATCGGCAGGGCAGAGGCCATCGCCTCCATGGTCGCGATGGACTGCAGCTCGGCGATCGAGGCGATCACGAACAGGCTCGCTCGCGACAGCAGCGCACGGAGATCCTCATCACTCGTGCGGCCGTGGAAGGTCACCCGGTCGGTGAGCCCGAGCTGCGCGGTCAGGTGCTCCAGCTGCTTGCGCTGGTCGCCACCGCCGACGATGTCGAACGTCGTGTCGAGTGCCGGGTCGAGCTTCGTCATCGCCTTGAGGATGACCTCGACCTGCTTCTCGGCGGTGAGTCGGCCGACGAAGATGATCCGGTTCTTCTCGCGCGGGGCGATCACCGGCGTGTACTGCGTGCGATCGATGCCGCAGCTGACGGGGATGACGCCCTTCACCTCGACGGTCTTCTCGAGGAAGTCGGCGGCGCGACGGGTGGGCGTGGTGATCGCGCGCGTCAGATCGAAGGTGCGCTTCGCGTCGGCCCAGGCGAACTTGAGCACCATGTCGTCGATGAACTTCGGCATGGTCGTGTGGTCGAGGATGTTCTCGGCCATGACGTGGTTCGTGGCGATGACGGGGATGCCGCGCTCGTGGGCCACGTACGCGAGGCCACGACCGATCACGATGTGCGACTGGATGTGCACGACATCGGGCTGCACCTGGTCGATGACCTTGCGGGCGTAGTGCTTCGAACGCCAGGGCCACACGAACCGCAGCCAGTCGTGCGGCGCCCAGCGCACCGACGGCAGCCGGTGCAGAGTCATCGGCTCGCCCTCGATCACCTCGGTGTGCGGCTGCGCGCGACGGTAGGCCTGGTTGGGGGCGACGACATGCACGTCATGGCCGCGCTGCACGAGGCCGGCGGCGAGACGCTCGGCGAAGCGGGCGGCGCCGTTGATGTCGGGCGCGAACGTGTCGCAGCCGATCACGATCTTCAACGGTCGGGGCGCGGGTTCGGCGGCGGGGCCGCTCGACGGATCGATCGGATCGTCGGAGGAGGTCACAGACATGCTGCCTTACGATGTGGCGGCCAAGGGAAAGCCCTGGTCGGGCGCTGGCCACTCTACCCGAGGGCCCTGATCGCGCGGCCGAGGCGTACCGGGCATCCCCCAGGTGCAGCCGATACCGTGGAGCCATGCGACTGACTGCCGACGCCGATTCCCAGCTGTGGATTCCCGTGACGGACTCGCTCGGCTGGAAGGGCCGCCGGCATCGCAAAGCCGCGATCCGGATGCTGCTCGGCCAGGTCAACGCCGCCATGGGGGCGACAGAGCGCCCCGGCTCGAAGTTCGGCGCGTGGGCGATGAGTCAGGCAGCGCCGATGCTCATGAAGCGGGCGGACGGACGCGTGCTCGTCTGGACGTGGAAGGCCGAGCCCGAGCTGGTCGTGGCGATGGCGACCGCACAGGTGCTGACGCCGGATGTGCGCATCGCCCGGGCCTCGATGCCGATGGACTACGACGACACCGAGTCGTTCCCGACCCGGCTCGGCGTGGGCGAGAAGCTGCTCGTCCCGATGCCTCCGTCGCCGGCGTCGCCGCCGTTCGCGACGTACACCTGGGACACGGGGACGCACCTGGTGACGCTGACGGCGGTGTGCAGCGACAAGGAGCGGTTCGGCACGCTGATCGGTGCGCTCGACGATCTCGCGCGCAGCCTCCGCATCGCCGACGACCTCACGGGGGGCGAATCGCCCGACGTGCTGCGACTCGATCCCGCCTGAGGCACACCCTCGAAGAGGATCTGGGCAGTTCCGCAACCCAGGGGGTAACGAGATGTGGACTAACCACCGGAGCGAGCCGGCCGCCGGCACGATCGTTCCGCCGGTGCTCTATCTGCCGATCGATGCTCGCGAGTCGATCGACGAGTGGCTGGCGGACGGCACGCGCTTCTGGCAACCGCCCCAGCTGGCAGGCTGAACGGATGCCGATGAACACTGTCGCTCGTTCTCCGCGCATCGTCGACGGATCGCGGTCAGTCCATCCGAACGGCCGCTTCCCGACCGCGGCGCTCGTGGTTGTCGGTGTCCTTCCGCTGGTGCCTCTGCTACTGGCCGTCGTGGACGCACGCCCGGGTTTCCGGCTTGTCCTGCTCTCGCTGACCGTGTACGCCGCGACGCTCGCGGTCGCGCTCTGGTTCTGGGTCCGGTCAATGCGTGAACGCCTCATCCGGATCGCTGCGACCGGCCCGCTGCGGTTCGCGCCGCCCTGCGGAGTACGTACCACTCAGTGGCTTATCCCCATGGCAGGCCTCCTTCCCGCCGCCATGACCTACCTGGTCCAGATCCTGGGCCTTCCGACGATGAGCAGCCGCCTGCTCGATTGGGGACCGTACCTCCTCGCGGCCGTCTCCCTCGTCAGTCTCGGGCGAGAGGTCATGTCACTTCGCCGGCCGCTCGGCCTCGCGGTCGACGAGCGCGGCCTCCACGGGGTGCGCAGATCCGCGCCGCTCGAGGCCTCCTGGGAGGAGATCGGCACCGTCACACCCGTCGGGCCCTACGGGCCGAAGCTGGCGGTCTCGGTCGCGGGACGTGCACCCGTGATCGTCGATGCACATCACCTGGGCTCCGACCCGGCGGCGGTGGCTGCCGTCGTCTCCTTCTTCCGCGACTCTCCCGAGCAGCGGCATACCCTGGCCGACGGCACCGTCGCGATGCACACGGCCGAGAGCGCGTTGCGGAGCTGAGAGCGCCCGCTTGCCGACGGGTGGATCAGTCCGACTCCGCCGGCGGCTGCCACAGCTCGATCGCGAGACCTTCCGGATCGTGGATGCGCGCGAACGTCCCGTACTCCTCGGTGTTCCAATCGTCGCGGCGCTCCACGGGGATGCCCTCGGATTCCAGCCGCGCGGCGAGCTGCTCGATGTCGGCCACGCGCAGGTTCAGCATGAACTGCTGGTCGGCGGCGAAGTAGTCGCTGTCGGCAGGGAACGGCGCGAACACGGTCATCCCCGCCTCCTGCTGCCAGATGCCGGTGTGACCGGCGCTGATCCCGAGATGCTCCTGATACCAGGCGGCCCTCGCCTCCGGATCCCTGCTGCGGAAGAAGAGGCCACCGATGCCCGTCACGTCTGAGGTCATGCTCCCGTTCTAGCGCATCACTCCAGCCCGCGCTCCCCGTTCTTCCCACCTCTAGATAGTGAAGCAAGGTAACAATGTAGTAGCATCACGAATATGGATCTCCTCCTCCTCGATCGCCTCCTCCAGATCGGCGACCTGTTCCAGAGGGATATGGCGCGCGCGTTCGAGGGCACCGGACTCACCACGGCGCGCGTGCACCTGCTCTGGACCCTGCAGCATGCGGGACCGTCGACGCAGCGGGAACTCGCTCGCCTGTGCGAGGTCACCCCGCGCAACATCACCGGACTCGTCGATGCACTCGAAGCATCCGGTCATGTGCGTCGCACGCCGCACCCGTCCGACCGCCGGGCCGTGCTCGTCGAGTTGACGGCTTCGGCGGCCGAGACGATGACGCAGATGCAGAAGGAGCACTCCGACCTCAACGCGACTCTGCTCGAAGCCGTCGCCCCGGAGGATCGGGACACGGTGGAACGAGGCATCACCGCGATCGCCGACCGCCTCGGAACACTCGTGGCCCAGGCGGGCGGCACACCATGACCGGCGACCCCGCCCAGCTCGGGCACACCCCCGCTGGGCCACCCGCGGCACCGGTGGTGCGGCCGTCCCCCACCACCCGCGTGCTCGACATGCTCCGCCGCGCCCTCCGCGCCGAGATCCGCGTCTACTCGAGCATCGGTCGTGCGATCGCCTGCCGCCCGGCCATTCCCGCCGGAGGAACCGGGATCGGGTATCACCGCCCGGTACTGACCATCCTCATCATCTTCATCGTGCTCTCCGCCGTCGAGATACCGATCCTCGATCTGATCGTGCACCCCTGGCCTGCGGTGCGCATCCCGATCCTG
Organism: Microbacterium sp. NPDC091662; assembly: GCF_044756705.1. Lineage (NCBI taxonomy): Bacteria > Bacillati > Actinomycetota > Actinomycetes > Micrococcales > Microbacteriaceae > Microbacterium > Microbacterium sp. NPDC091662. The sequence continues at coordinate 2,085,698 of NZ_JBIVTM010000001.1, forward strand.
ATCCTCGGGATCTGGGGACTGACGTGGATGGCCGGGCTCCTGTGCGCGATGCTCCTGCGCCCGCACACGGTGGGCCCCGAGGGCTTCCAGGTGCGCAGCGGCCTCGAGATCGATGTCGCCATCCCGTGGGAGGCGGTCGCGTCGGTGGCGATCTCGAAGCGCGTCGACGAGCCGAAGCAACCCCGCGTGACGGTGCGCGGCGACCACACCGAGTATGCCGAGAGAATGCAGGACGAGACGAACATCGAGATCGAGCTGGAACGCCCGATCACGATCTCGCTCCCCGGGCTCGCTCCGCGCGGAGGGGCACACGAGATCACGAGCATCAGGCTCTGGGCTGATGAGCCTCGCACCTTCCTCGACGCCGCACGCCCGTTCTTGACCGTATCGAACTAGGTCCGACGCGGGCCGACGTCCACGTCCGCGCCTCTCTCACTCCAGACCGCGCTCCCCCAGCCACTCCTTCGCCACCCGGGCGGGGGCCCGCACCAGCCAGGCGTCGGTGATGATCTCCGCGAGCCGGTCGCGGTCGACCGCGTCGAGACGCACGAGCAATCCGGGGTAGCCGTCGAAGTGCGGGATCGTGAACAGGGCGTCGGGTTCGGCGGCGAGCAGCGCCTCCTTCTCCTCGAGGTCGGCGACGCGCACCGCGAGCACCTCGCCGGAGGGCCACTCCCGCCCGAGCTCGGAGAGCTGCCGCAGGTCGGTCGCACTCGGACCGCGCAGCCACGCGAACTGTCCGCTCTTCAGCCGCCAGGCGGCCTCACCCGTGTGTCCACTCACCGACTCCTCGGCGCCGGGAAGGGCGAGGGCGATCGTGCGCACATCCTCGATGCTCACCATCCCGCCATCGTCCTCCCGGTCGCCCGCCGCTGCAATGCCCGGTCGCCACAACAGGCCAGCGTCCCCCTTCAGCGCGCGATGCGCACGCGGGTCAGGCACGCACGCACGCACGCACGCACGCCAGCACGCACGCACGCACGCACGCCAGCACGCACGCACGCACGCACGCGAGATCAGGCACTTACGCGAGATCAGGCAGTTACACGGGCGCTTCGCCTGATCCCGCGCCTCCGCCTGATCCGGCGCCTCTTCTCAGCGCACGATGCGCAGCGTCCGCACCTCGAACGGCCGCAACCGCAGCTCACCACCGATCCGCGCGTCGTCGATGTCATCCTCGATCAGGCTCACCTCACGCACCTCGCGGTGTGCGAACCCGACCGACAGCTCGCCGACCGTGCGCCGGCCGAGCGCCTCGTACACGCGCACGATCACGTCGCCGGAGCCGTCGTCCGCGAGCTTGACGGCCGACACCACGATCCCCTCACCCTGCACCGACACCAGCGGCTCGACCTCGCGGGCGCCCCGCACGGTCGTCGGGAGGGCGTTGATCCGGATGCCCTCGGCCGTGGCGATCGCGGCATCCGCACCGATCACGAAGCCCACCTCGATCTCGTGGTGGCCGTGGTCGGTGTCGGGGTCGGGGAAGCGCGGCGCCCGCAGCAGCGAGAGGCGAACGGTCGTCGCCACCGCGTCGTCCGACACCTCGCGCGACGTGTCGTACCCGTAGATCGAGTCGTTCACGAGCGCGACGCCGAAGTCCTGCTCGCGCACCAGCACGAAGCGGTGCATCGAGGTCTCGAACTTCGCGACCTCCCAGCTGGTGTTGGTGTGCGTCACACGCGACTGGTAGCCGAACTGGGTCTCGGCCTCGGTGTGCGCGGCCTGGATGTCGAGCGGGAAGGCGAGCTTGAGCAGTTTCTCGGTCTCGTGCCAGTCGACCTCGTTGCGCAGCAGCACGGTCCGCGAATCCGGAGCGAGGAGCATCGTCTGCGTGATGGTCGACTCCGAGAACGGACGGACGACCACGATCTGCGCGACGCCGTTCACGACCGAGGCCTCGATCGACGAGACCGCGGTGAGGTCATCGACGCTGCCCAGGTAGTACCGGTCGATGTCCCACGCGTCCCACATGTTCGGGAAGTCCTGGTGCAGCTGGAACAGGTTCGCCGCCTTGCCCGGCGCGACGGCGTCACGGCCGGTGGACTTGTCGACCGCCGAGACGATCAGGCCTTCGCCCGACACCCGCACCGAGACGAGCTCGTTCTCCAGGCGCCAGCCGCCGTCCTCCTCGGTGAGCGACACCGGCGCCGCCGTGGGCTCGGCCACGAAGGCCGCCCCGAGGGCGCGTCCACGCCCGACCGACGTCGGCTCGAACCGCAGTTCGCGATCCCCCTCGCCGGCGAGCGAACGGCGAGCGGCATCCGCGATGTCGCGTGCGTCCGAGAGCACATCCGACAGCACCGCGACGGCCTCACGGTGCACCCAGGCGATCGAGGTGCCGGGCAGGATGTCGTGGAACTCGTGCAGCAGCACGGCCTGCCAGAGCCGGTCGAGCTCGGCCTGCGGGTACGCGGCCCCGGTGCGCACGGCGTCGGTGGCCGCCCACAGCTCGGCCTCCACCAGCGCGTGCTCGGCCCAGCGGTGCAGCGCCTTCGTGGCGTGCTGGCTCGTGAGCGTGCCGCGGTGCAGTTCGAGGTAGAGCTCGCCGACCCACACGGCCGGGTTCGGCAGCTCGGCCTTGGCGGCGTCGAAGAAGACGTCCGGATGCTCCCACACCACCTGCGCGCTGCCCTCGAGGTCGCGCAGCCGCTCGGCCTTGCCCGTCATCTCGCGCGTCGTGCCGCCGCCGCCATCGCCCCAGCCGACCGGAGCGATCGACCGCGAGCTGAGGCGGTTCTCCTTGAACTGGCGCGACGCCTTCGCGACCTCCATGCCGCTCAGCTGCGAGTTGTAGGTGTCCATCGACGGGAAGTGCGTGAAGACCTGCGAGCCGTCGATGCCCTCCCAGAGGAACGAGTGGTGCGGGAAGACGTTCTGCTGGTTCCACGAGATCTTCTGCGTGAAGAACCACTCGAACCCGGCACGGCGCATCAACTGCGGCAGGGCCGGCGAGTACCCGAAGCTGTCCGGCAGCCACACGCCCTTCGACCGAATGCCGAACTCGCGCTCGAAGAACCGCTGACCGTGCGAGAACTGCCGCACGAGCGACTCGCCCGTCGGCATCACGGTGTCGGACTCGACCCACATGCCGCCCAGTGGCAGGAAGCGCCCGGCGGCGACGGCGGCCTTGACGCGCTCCCACACCTCGGGGCGGTGCTCCTTGATCCAGGCGTACTGTTGCGCGCTGGACATGCCGTACTGGAACTCGGGCTGCTCCTCGATGAGCGTCGTCATCGACGACGTGGTGCGCGCGACCTTGCGGATCGTCTCGCGCACAGGCCACAGCCAGGCCGAGTCGATGTGCGCGTGCCCGACGGCCGAGATGCGGTGCGCACTCGCCTCGGCGGGTGCGGCCAGGACGCCAGCGAGGCGGGCGCGGGCGTCGGGCGCGGTCTGCACGATGTGCTGCAGATCGAGCACGTCGAGGGCATCGTCCAGAGCCTGCAGGATGCGCATGCGGCGGGGAGACGTCGCCGGCAGCTCGGCCTGCAGCTCGAACAGCACCTCGAGGTCGAGGGAAAGATCGAACACCTCCTGCTCGAACACGGCCAGGTCCATCCGCCGCGCGCGGTAGAGCGGCTCCTTCGATGAGGTGAGGATGTCGCCCTCCTGCGTCGGCAGGAAGGGGTGGTAGTCGAGCAGCACCGGGTTCGACGCCGCCTCGAGGTACAGCTCGACCGGCTCGTCGCCCGCTGCCGTCTCGGCGATGGGGACCCACTGGTTGCGCGGGTTGATGCTCTTGACCGGGATCGGGTCGGAATCCGCAGGGCCCGGTCGGTACGCGAGGGCCTCGCACTGGAAACCGGTCATGTTCACGTCGAAGCCGAGGTCGATGAGAGCTTCGACGCGTCGTCCCGCCCATTCAGCCGGCACGCGTCCGGTGAGCTTGAACCAGGTGGTCCCCCATGCGGGGCCCCAGGGAGCGCCGACAGCGCCGGGCGCGTAGTCGAGCGCGATACCCTCAGCGGGCGCGATCGGCTCGCCGGGCAGCTGATGGATCTCGACGTCCAGCGGCACGGAGGCCGAGTGGATCGCCGGGCGGATGCGCTCGTCGAGCACGCGCTTGACGCGGCCGACGGTGAGCGAGGTGTCGTCATGCATGGGTGGGTCTCCGGGCTCGACGGTGAGGGCTGATTCGGGTCTGCGGGTGATGCGCTGTGACTGATGCTATCTGTTGTACTAAAGCGATCTAGTGGAAGAGTCTAGGGCACATCAAGGCTGCTTTCCCGAGGCTAAACCGATCAAGTAGGGTGAGGGACTATGAGCCCGGCGAAACGCGTCACGATCGCCGATATCGCGCGCATGGCTGGGGTCTCCCCCGGTGCCGTCTCCTTCGCCCTGAACGGCCGCCCCGGTGTGAGCGACGAGACCAGACAGCGCATCCTCTCGATCGTCGAGGAGAACGGCTGGCAGCCGAGCTCCGCGGCTCGCGCCCTGGTCGGCGCACGCGCCAACACGGTCGGCTTCGCCCTCGCCCGCCCTGCCCGCTCCCTCGGCTCCGAAGCCTTCTTCACCGACCTCATCGCGGGCATCGAGTCGCGGCTGTCCGAGAGCAAGGTGAGCCTGCAGCTGCGGCTGGTCGCCGACATCGCGGAGGAGATGGAGGTGCACCGGCAGTGGCGCTCCTCCAACCAGGTCGACGGTTTCATCTTCATCGACCCACGCGACGACGACCCCCGTGTCGGACGCATCGAAGCCCTCGACGCCCGGGCCGTCATGATCGGTTCCGAGCCCTCCCCCGAAGGATCGGTGCCGAGCGTCTGGATCGGCGACGACACGGTCGCAGAGACCCTGTTCTCCTACCTCGCCGCCCTCGGCCACGCGCGCATCGCCTACGTCGCCGGCCCCGCCGAGCTCGAGCACACGCGACTGCGCGCCGAGGTGCTGGAGCGCATGACCGCTGACGGCCTCGAAGGCGAGGTCATCACCACCGACTTCTCGCCGGCACGCGCCTCCGCCGTGACGCGGGCGCTGCTGTCGGGTCGACAGCACCCGACGGCGATCGTCTACGACAACGACGTCATGGCGGTCGCAGGTCTCCGCGTCGCGCAGGAGATGGGGCGCGCCGTGCCGCGCGACGTCTCGCTGGCCTCGTTCGACGACTCGGTGATCGCCGGTCTGATCAACCCCTCGATCACGGCGATGACGCGCGACACCTTCGAGCTCGGCGAACGCGCCGCCACTCTCCTGCTGCAGCAGATCGAGGCGGGAGCCAACCTGCCGAGCGTCGAGGGACCGACGCCCGTGCTCACCGCGCGCGAGAGCACGGCCCCGCCCGCACGCCTCGGGTGAGCCGCCGTCAGTTCGGAACGACGGTGTTGACCGATCCGTAGGGGTCGACGACATCGGCCGATACGTCGGGACGGATGAGCCGGCGGATCCCCCGCGCATCGAGCGCAGTGGGATCGAGCGCGTCACGGGACGTGATCAGTGCAGGATCGAGGCCTGCAGCACACGCGTCGACCCAGGCCTGGAACACCGCTCCGCCCGGGCTCAGCGCTGCTCGGCTCACGGGAACCTCGCGCTCATCCACGTCCACCACGATCGCGGTGTCCCTCGCGGGCGCCGCGACCCGTTGCCGCAGCTCGGGGATGATCTCGGCGAGCCGGCGGCCGATGGGCTTCGCCGCGCCGTCCTGACCGATCAGACCGAGGGTGTACTCCAGCTCGGGGAAGTCGCCGAGGTCACGGCTCACGTCATGCGAGCACCACCACGTGATGCCCCACAGATTCTCGGTGCGCACAGCGGAGCGCACCGTCGCCTCCAGGAAATCCGGCATCTCGTCGTCGGCGAGGCAGTTCGAGGGGGCACCGACCTCCTGCAGCCACACGACGCGGTCGGGGTCGGTCGCGAAGGCGCGGGAGAGCTCGATCAGGTACTCGGCATGACGGTCGGAAGCGACCGAGCGTCCACCGTAGCGTTGGGCGGTGCCGTTGAAGATCCAGGAGTGGATCGTGGTCATGGCCCCCAGTCGCGAGGCATGGGCCGGCGTGAAACCGTGGCCGTCCATGTACCAGACCGCGTCGTACTCGCTGTGGACGTGCGGGAGCCCGGGGGCCGCCGCATCCGCCGCCGCCAGCAGGGCCGAGATCCAGCCACCGGCCTCGTCTTGCGTGACGGGCCATGGCGAGGGGTGCGTGTGCGCCGAGAACTGATTCGTCTCGTTGCCGAGCGTCAGCCCGAGGAAGTTCGGCGCCTCGCTCAGTGCCCTCCCGAGCCGGTCGACGAGCGCGACCTGACCTTCGAGGGCCCGCGGATCGGTGAACATGTTCTTGTCGTGCCACGTGTACAACCACGAGGGGACGAAGTCGAAGCTCGAGAGGTGGCCCTGGACCACGTCGATGCTGGCGTCCATCCCGAACTCGCCGGCGATGTCGACGACGGCGCGCACGTCGTCGATCGCCTTCTCGCGGATGAGCGTGCGGTTGGGCTGCAGCACGGTCCACAGCGGGAAGACCCTGACGTGGTCGAGCCCGAGCTCGGCGAGAGCCGAGAAGTCGCGGCGCACGTCGTCGGGAGTGAAGTCGAGCCAGGAGTGCATCCAGTTCTTCGACGGCGTGTAGTTCGCCCCGAACCTCAGAGGAGCATCGAGGGCGCCGCGCTGCGTCATGTGTCAGGCCTTTCGGACGTGCCCTCCGGCGAGGACGGATTTCGCACCACTATAACGCTTGAGCAACACATGGCGCACCCCCTCCCTGCACGCGGACAGAGTTCGCGCCACCGAGCTTCTTGACACGGACGGAATCGGATGGTTTCATCTGCTAAAGCGTTGTAGTCCCCGATTTGCGCAGGCCGCTGTTGCGGACGTCACGCGGATTCGCCCGCCTCAAGGAAGAAGCACGATGAAAGTTCCCACACGCATTGTCGCTCTGGCAGCATTCAGCATCGGCGTTCTGGCGCTGACGAGTTGCACGGGAGGCGGAGGATCCTCCGGCGCCTCGGGCCCCATCGACACCTCGGGCGAACTGAGCGGCACGATCCAGTTCCAGACGTGGTCGCTCAAGAACGAGAAGTTCACGCCCTACTTCGAAGACCTCATCGACGCCTTCGAGAAGGAGCACCCCGACGTCACGGTCGAGTGGCTCGACCAGCCGGGCGACGGCTACCAGGAGAAGATCCTGAGCCAGGCGAACGCCGACACCCTCCCCGATGTGCTGAACCTGCCGCCCGACATCGCCTACCCCCTGGTGGCTGCAGGCAAGCTGGTCGATCTGGAGACCGCCGACCCCGACCTGAAGTCGGCCTACAACACCGGCGCGTGGGAGGCCTACAGCGAGTACCCGGGCATGGAGGGCACCTACGGCCTGCCCTGGTACCTCTCCAGCGACGCGTCCTGGTGGAACCTCGCCCAGCTCGCCCCCTTCGGCGTCACGCAGGAGAACCTCCCGACCACGGTCGACGAGCTCCTCACGCTCGCGGAGGACGTGGCGACGGAATCCGGTGGCAAGGTGCAGCTGCTCTCCTCCATCCCGGCCCTCGACACGTTCACGGCCGCAGGCATGGAGGTCATCGACGAGAAGGGCGAGTTCGACTTCAACACCGACGAGGCCGCCGCGATCATCGACAAGTACGCCGACGCCTACGCGGCGGGGGCCATGCCCGCAGAGGCCCTGACCGGCGACTACGGCGGGAACGCCGAGGCGTACATCCAGGAGAAGGTCGCCTTCACGACCGGCGGCACCGGCTTCACGACCGACCTGCAGAAGGATGCACCGGCACTGCTCGAGAACACGGTGGCCACTCCGCGACTCGGCATCGCCCCCCTGTACGTGCAGGGTCTCAACGTCTCGGCCGACTCCGACAACAAGGAGGCTGCCCTCGCGTTCGCCGAGTTCGCGACGAACCAGGAGAACCAGGTCGCCTTCTCGTCGCTCGCCGTCGGCACCGCCCCCGGCACGGCCGAAGGCGGCGACGAGGTCGTCGACAACATCGCCTCCACTGTCACCGATGAGAAGCAACTCTCGGCGATCGACACGGTCTTCGGGGCGATGAAGGATGCCAAGGCGCTGCCCTTCCAGTGGACCTCCGACATGGCCACGTACATGACCCAGCAGATCGCCCTCGCCGTGAACGGCGAAGCGGACTCGAAGACCCAGCTCGACAAGATCGTCGAGTACGCCAACGCCAACCGCGTGGACAAGTAAGCCATGCGCGCGAACACCGACATCCGGTCCGGCAGGAAGACGATGAGATCCCACCGGTGGTTCACACCCTGGCTGCTCCTCGGGCCCGCCGTCGCCTGGGTGCTGGTGTTCGCGCTCTGGCCGTTCCTGAACACGGTCTTCCTCAGCTTCACCGATGCCCGACCGCTGCGCACGCCCGAGTTCGTGGGAGGGGCGAACTACGAGCGCATGTTCGGCGACGAGATGTTCTGGAACGCTCTGACGACGTGCCTCATCTATGTGGTCGTGTGCGTGCCGCTGCTCACGATCCTCCCGCTGCTGCTGGCGCTGCTCGTGCAGAAGAAGCTCCCCGGCATCTCGTTCTTCCGCACCACGTTCTACTTCCCCGTGATCGCCTCGGTCGTCGTGGTCGCCCTCATCTGGACCTGGCTGTTCGACAGCCGCGGCATCATCAACCAGACGCTCGAGTTCCTCGGGCTGATCGACAAGCCGATGGCGTTCCTCGTCGACCGCTGGCTGCTGCTCGGTTGCGCCATCCTGCTCACGGTCTGGAAGGGCCTGGGCTACTACATGGTCGTCTATCTCGCGGCGCTCGGGAACGTCGGCAAGGAGCTGCACGAGGCCGCGATGCTCGACGGCGCCGGCTCGTTCCGCCGGTTCCTGTCCGTGACCATCCCCTCCGTGCGCGGAGCCATGCTGCTCATCTCGGTGCTCATCGCCGTGTCCGCCATGCGGGTCTTCGCCGAGCTCGACGTGCTCTCCAAGAGCACGGGCGGCCCCGGCGGATACGACATGTCGCTCGTGATGCTCATCCGCCAGGTGGGGTCCGGACTCAACGGGAACATCGGATACGCCTCCGCCATCAGCGTGGCACTGTTCCTGCTCACCCTCATCCCGCTCATCGCGATCGCCGTCATGAATCACGAGAAGAAGGCGAAGGTCTCCGCATGAGCACGCTCACGCCACCCCGGGCGACGGAAGACGTCCGCCCCTCCGAGAAATCGGCCGCCCCGACCCGCGAGCGCATGTTCCGCCGCCGCGGCTCCGGCGACTTCAGCAAGCCGACCCTCGGCGGGCTGATCGGCCGATACGCCCTCCTCCTCTTCGTCCTCGTGATCGTCATCGGCCCGTTCCTGTGGCAGCTGTCGACCTCGTTCAAGGGGGCGCAGGAGAACATCTACTCCTTCCCGCCCGAGCTCATCCCGCGCGAGCCGACGCTGCAGAACTACACCAGGGTCGCCGACGTCGTCCCGGTGTACCTCTACGCCTGGCACTCACTCCTCGTCTCGGTCGGCACCGTCGTCAGCAACGTGGTCCTGGCCACGTTCGCCGGCTACGCGCTGGGTTGCATGAGGTTCCGCGGCAAGTGGATCGTGATGGGCATCCTGCTCTCCACACTGCTCTTCCCCGGCGAGGTCACGGTGACGAGCAACTTCCTCACCATCCGCGCCCTGGGGCTGGCCGATACCCTCTGGGGCGTCTTCCTCCCCGGCGCGATCAGCGCGATGAACGTGCTGCTGATCGCGACCGCCTGCCGCATGATCCCGAAGGACGTGCTGGATGCCGCGACGGTGGATGGCGCCACGACCTGGCAGCGCATCCGGCACATCGTGTGGCCGAACATCCGCGGCATGGTCTCGGTGGTCGCGATCTTCGCGTTCATCGGCGCCTGGGACGACTACCTCTGGCCGCTGATCGTGCTGTCCGACCCGTCGAAGTACACGCTGACGGTCGGAATGGCGTATCTGAACAGCAGCTTCTCGGTCGACCCGCGCCTGATCGCGGCCGGCACCATGATCGCTCTCGTGCCGATCGTCATCATGTTCTCGTTCACGCAGCGCTTCTTCTTCAAGGGCGTGCAGGAGGGCGCGATCAAGGGGTGAGCGCCGTGCATCTCACACCGGCCGACGGACCGGCGGATCCCCCGTCGTCCCGCCCCCGGTCGGGCGTGCTGCCCGGCCCGGTGCACGCTTTCGCGTTCGATCCCTCCGTCGGCGAGCAGCGGGTCGACGTGCCGGGGTTCGACGATCTCGAGATCACGCCGGACACCGTGCTGCACTGGGCGTTCTACGCCGACGGCCCCGGCGCGACCATGACACCGCATGCGGCCCTCGCCGTGACGGTCGACGTGCGCTTCTCCGACGGCACTCGACTGAGTGAGACGTCGGCTGTGCGCGACCGCTACGACTTCCCGGTCACGGCGTGCGCCCAGTTCGACGCACGGTGGAGCCTGCCGGAGCAGTGGAACGCCGACACCGTCTCACTCGCCCCCTTCGCACGCCGGAGCGGGGTGGTGGAGCTCGTGTTCGGCACCGAAACCCTTCGCGACGCCGCGGGCCTCCCGGCTCGGTGCACGGGTTTCGCGCAGCTCATGGTCGAGGAGAGGAAGCCGACGCCGCCCGACCTCGGGCCCGTCGAACGGGTCGACACCCGGCGCGGCTCGCATTCCAGCCCGCGATTCTCTCGCGGCAACACCATCCCTGCGGTCGCCCTGCCTCATGGATTCACGTTCGTCACCCCGGCGACCGATGCAGAGGACTCGCGCTGGCCCTACCGCCCCTTCGTGCACGACGACCCGCAGGGACGTCGCCTCGAAGCCCTGCAGTTCTCCCATCAGCCGAGCCCCTGGATCGGCGATCGTTCCGTGCTGCAGTTGATGCCGTTCCTCGGCACGCCCACCTCGCACCGTGCCGGCCGCAGACGGTGGATCACTCCCGGCTCCGAACGCGCGCGTCCGCACGAGTACACGGCGGAACTCGGCGACGGCCTGCGCGTCGAGATGACCGCGACCGCACACGGAGCCGTGTTCCGCGTGCACAGCGCAGACCCCGATGCCTCGGTCGGCTTCGTCATCGACCAGCTCACCGACGACGGGCGTCTCGCCTGGACGGACGCCGGAGGATTCGAGGGGTGGATCCCGGAAGGGTCCGAGGAGTGGGGCAATGCGCCCCGGTGCTACTTCGCGGGCGCCATCCTGCCTGCCAGGGGCGACGCGCAGGGGGCCGTGGGGGCTCCCGAGCACGGCCCGCTCGATGACGACGGACGCGGCAAGGTCGCGGGCTACGTCGCCGGACGCGGATCGCTCGAGGTGCGGATCGGCCTATCCTTCCTGTCGGTGGAGCAGGCAAGGCACGCCCTGGAGACCGAGATTTCCCCGAAGACCACCTACGACGAGCTGCGCGACGCCGGCGCCGCCTCGTGGAATCGCCTGCTGTCGCGCGTGACGATCCCGCCGCTGCCCGACGCCGACCTTCCCTATCGCACGCTCGCCGACGCGGAGCATCGTTCCCGGATCGCGGCCGCCCTCCACCGGATGCATCTGTATCCCAACAGCGCCGCCGAGAACACCGGGACAGCAGAGGTGCCCGTCTGGCGCTTCGCCGACGTGTTCGCCGCGCGACGCCCCTCCGGCGAGGGCGCACCGGCCGTCGACGGGGAGCTCGTCGTGAACAACGGCTATTGGGACACGTACCGCACCGAGTGGCCGGCGCTCGCACTGCTCGACCCGGTTCTCACGGGAAGGCTGCTCGACGGGCAGCTCGAGCAGTATCGCCGCGGAGGCTGGATGGCGCGGTGGAGCGCCCCGGGGTACGTCGACAGCATGGTCGGCACCTCGAGCGACCAGATCTTCGCCGACGCCGCCCGCTGGGGCGCGGGTTTCGATCGCATCACCGCGTTCGAGAGCGGATGGCGGAACGCCTGCGAACCGGGGCCGGATGCGCGCCGCGGACGCAAGGGCATCGCGAGGGGCCGGTTCACCGGTTACATCGCCTCGGAGGTGCCGGAGGGCATGAGCTGGAGCATCGAGAACGCGGTGAGCGATGCCGCCCTCGGCCGCTTCGCCGCGCAGTTGGCCGCCGATTCAGAATCAGGATCCGCACGCTATCGAGCCTTCGCCCGGTACTTCGCGAATCGAGCCCTGTCGTATCGCACGCTGTTCGACGACGGCACGGGGTTCTTCCGGGGAAGAGACGACGCAGGAGCGCCCACCCCCGGATTCGACCCGCGGTCCTGGGGCGGAGACAACGTCGAGACGAACGCCTGGGGCATGTCGGTCGGGGCCGTGCACGATGGAGCCGGCCTCGCGGATCTCCACGGGGGCCCTGTCGGCCTCGGACGCCACCTCGACGCCCTCTTCGCGGAGCCGGAGACCGCGGACGAGCGATTCGGCGGCACGTACGGCACCGTCATCCACGAGCAGCGCGAGGCGAGGGCACTGCGTTCCGGGATGTGCGCGATCTCCAACCAGCCCGCCCACCACATCCCCTTCATGTACGCGTTCAGCGACCGTCCGTGGCGCACGGGGCCGCTCGTGCACGACCTCGCCGGACGCCTGTTCGCCGGCGCGCACATCGGCCAGGGCTTCCCGGGCGACGAGGACAACGGCGAGATGAGCGCGTGGTGGCTCTGGGCGGCGCTCGGACTCTATCCGCTCGAGCTCGCCTCCGGACGGCTGCGGATCGGATCTCCGCTCTTCGACGACATCCGCGTGGATCGCGGCGACGGCTCGACCCTTCGCATCCGTTCCCGACGCACCGCCCCCGCGGCCCACGTGCTGCAGGAGGCACGACTCGACGGGGCCCCCCTGCCCTCGGCCACGCTGCCGATCGACGCTCTCGGCGGCGACGCCGTGCTCGACCTGGTCTTCGGCGTCGACCCGGTGTGCGCGCTCGAGACGGGCGAGCCGACTCCGCGCGACACACTCGAATCCTGGCGCGCAGACCTGACATCGACCGGGGGCGGGGTCATCTCCTCCACGGCGTTCGCGCACCCCGAGCGCGTCTTCGACGACGGGGATCCGGCGGGCGATCCCGGCGTCACGCTCCGCCCCGGGGAATGGGTCGGGTGGCGGTTCTCCGAGCCGCGCGGCCTCAGCGACCTCAGCGTGACGACGATGTCAGCCTCGGACTCGTCTGCACTGTGCTGGGAGATCCTGGGACCGGACGCGAACTGGACTCCCGTGACGACGACGCATCAGGAGGATCTGCTTCGCGATCGCACCACGCCGTTCACCCTGACGAACCGGGTCGTGACCCCGGCGCTCCGCGTACGTGCGGAGGCCGAGGTCACGATCCGTCAGGTCGAGGTGTTCGATCTGGACTGAGCGCTCGAGACGGCGCGCGGCCGGCTCACGGCGCGCGGCCGGCTCACGGCACAGCCTTGTACTGCGTCGCCTCGCCCTTGAGCTGCCGTGTGATCCCCGACAGCAGCGCGGACTGATCGGTCGCGGTGAGGTTGTACGCGACGTAGACGCCGTAGCCGTCGGCGACCGTGCGCTCGGCGAAGTCCGTGGCCGTCGCCGCGCTCACGTTCGCGAGGTCGATCGCCGCAGCCCCGAGGCGCGTCTTGTCGCCGAAGCCCGGAATCGTGGGGGCGTCGTACGTCGGGTAATACGGGTTCCAGGCGTAGTCGATCACCCCGGCGACGTCGAACAGGCCGAAGTCGGTCACGGTGTACGTCTCGCCGATCGCGTACAGGCTGATGATCTTGTCGGGGCCCAGGCGATCGCGGAGAGCCGTCGCCAGCCAGCCGAACGACTGCGCGTTGGGCTGCGGTGTGCCGTTGACTCCGTACTGCGCGTACTCGTCATCGAAGTCGATGCCGTCGAGCCCGTAGGTCGTCACCGCATCGGCGAGCTGGGCGGCGAAGGCATCGGCGTCTTCGTACGAGGTGAAGTTCGCGAATCCGGCCCCCTGGTGGTTGCCGAGCACGGAGAGCAGCACCTTGGTGCCGCGCTCCTGAACGGGACGGATCTGATTCTCGGCGTCGTCGAGCGTCGCGGTGACGCGGTCGTTGAAGTGCAGGGAGGCCTTCTCGCCGTCGTAGTTGATGTTGGCGGCGAAGATGATCGCCATGTCGACGGCGGGTCTGCCTGAATCCGCCAACGTGTAGTCGGCGACATTCGCTAAATCGTTCGAGTTCACCTCGACGTACGCCACCACCTGCGGGTCGATCGCCGAGCTCTCGGCGACGGCAGGCGAGGCGGCGGCAGCACCGACCACGGCGACCGCGACACCCGCGAGCGCTGCGAGCCCTTTTCGGAACCGGTGATTCCTGACGTGTGACCGTGTCATTGCAGATCGTCTCCTTCATCATCGATATCGAGATCAGGCCGCTTCGGTGCGACCTGCGGCCGACTATATCGCTTAAGTGGACGGAGGCGAAGAAGTCGATGGAGCGGATGATTCTCTCTTCCTGCACCGGAGCCGCGGCTGGAGACCTGCCCACAACGACTGGGTACGTGACTCGCGGACACCGGAATACCGTGACAACCTGGCCGCTCCGACTCACACTGGAGGCATGCGATTGAACGACCCGCAGGTATGGACGCTGATCGGCGTGTTCGCCGCCGTCATGCTCGGTGGCATGACGCTCATGACGACACAGCTGAGCCGCATCATCCGCGTCGAGGGCTCGCTCACCGCTCGCATCGATCGCGTCGAAGGCATCCTCTCGGCTCACATCGACGGCATCGATGGTCGACTCGGGCGCATCGAATCGAAGGTCGACGATCTCGACACGGAGCTGACGAATCTCGCGACCCGTTTCTGGCGATCGCAGTAGCTCTCGTGAGAACTCTCACGAGAGCTACTCACGAGCCGATCAGACCGCCACGTCTCCCACCAGGTTGACCTTGATGCCCATTCCGGCGAACATCGCGGCCTTCGCGATCAGGGCTTTGTCGGCCGTCTCTGCGTCGGGGGCGTAGACCAGCTGGGCGTGGTTGGCCTTGTGGCGGGCCATGAACTGGTCGCGCGAGATGCCGTGCAGCACCACATGCGCGATCGGCCATTCCGGGTTGGTGGCGTCCTTGCGACGCTGCGTCTCCTCGGCGGGAAGCTCGACGACCGAGGCCCGGAAGATGTCGGCCTGCAGAACACCTTCGGCGATGAACACCCGCGACAGCACGATCTCACCCGGCTTCGATACACCGTTGATGGTCGCTCCACCCGCGGGGAAGAACACGTGGCCCTGTCGCCACCCCTCGGCGTTCTGCCACCCGCCCAGGTGCGACGCCGGCACCGAGCCGGAGATCTCGTAGACCCAGACGAACTGTCCGTCGAAGTCTTGGCCCCAACGCACGTCATGCAGCGTGTTGTCGGGGACGAGGCCCATCGCACGCCACACCCTGTCGGTCACGAGCGCGTCGACCGCGACTCCCTCGTCGGCCTCGTTGAAGTGCGGGAACGCGCGCCCCTCGTGCAGCACGCGCGAGCCGTCACGCGAGGTGACGGGCGGCCGCTCGGTCGAATTCAAGATGCCCTCGGCCAGGTCAGACGCCGGCACCAGGTCCTTCAGCCCCTGCTGGTACTGGATGCCGACCGCATCGAGTCCGAAGTCATCGGCGATGCGCAGCGCGGCGATGTACATCTTCAGCTGCCACTGCACCTGGTCACGGGTGAGCTCGGTGACGGCGTCCTCGCCGTATCGGAAGGTCATGCCGGCATCGATCAGCCAGTCATAGGCGGCATCCGCCTCGGCATCGGTGACGTTCAGCATCTCGGCGTAGAGCGCCGACTGCGACAGCCGCTCCTTGTAGATACCGGTCGGGTTGAGCAGCTCGTCGTCGAAGATCGCGTTGTACATGCCCATGCAGCCCTCGTCGAACACGCCGATGATCGCCTTCTCGGCGCGCAGCTCGGCCGCGAGTGCCTCGCCCAGCTGCTTCTCGGGGCTCTCCGGCAGCTCAGGCAGCGGCCGCACATGCGAGGCGTCGTGCGCGATGGCGCCGGTCTCGGTCCATTCCCTGATGCCGTCGGTGAACCACTGATCGGTGAAGTCGACCGACCACGTCGTCGCGTAGGGCTTGTCCATCTTGGTCAGTCCCGCATTCAGCCCGAGCAGCCCGACGAGTCCGGGCCAGTCCCCCGCGAAGTTGGCGACGGTGAGGATCGGTCCCTCGTGCGACCGCAGACCGGCGAGCACGTGGTGGGAGTACTGCCAGTTGGCGATCGCGACGATGAGGGGAGCATCGACGGGGATGCTCTTGAACACCTCGAGACCCATGCGCTGGCTCGAGATGAAGCCATGGCCGGTCTCGGGGTCGACGCCGAACGGACGGATGACCTCCCAGCCGAGTGCATTCAGCACCCCGGTGACGCCGTTCTCCAGCTCGACCTGCGTCGGCCAGCCGGCGACGTTCGCCGACTCGCGCAGGTCTCCGGACGTGATGATGTACGCCGTCTTCGGCGCGGTGGTCGGCCGGGACGCCGTCGTCGGCAGGGTGTAAGTGGTCATGATGCCTCCGGGGCGGTATCGGTCGGGTTGGCGGTGGTCGTGGGAGTGTCGCGCTGCGCGGCGGCGAGTTCGTGGATGACGGACTTCGATCCCTCGTACAGCCGCACGTAGCGGTCGAAGAGGGTGTCGTAGAGCGAGCGCACCGCCTCGTCGGGGTGGATGAGCTCGGAGATCGGGTTCCAGTCGGCGATGGCCGGAGTCCCGTCGGGTGCGGCCGTCGCGGTCGCGGCGAGGAACGCCGCACCGTAGCTCGCACCGATCGTGGTCGCCGGCACCTCCTGCACGAGGCCGGTGACGTCGGAGACGATCTGCAGCCACAAGCGCCCCTGGGTGCCGCCGCCGACCGCGACGATGCGGCGGATGTCGGCACCCGCCGCGCGCATGGTCTCGACGTTGTGGCGCACCCCGAGCGCCGTGGCCTCGAGCGCGGCGCGGTAGAGGTCGCCGCGGGTGTGATCGAGCGTGAGCCCGGCGATCACTCCTCGGGCGTCCGGGTCCTGGATCGGCGTGCGCTCGCCGGCGAAGTAGGGCAGCACGAGGAGGCCCCGCGCTCCGGCCCCTGATGCTGCGGCATCGGCGAGCAGCTCGGGATAGTCGGCGCCGGTCAGCCCCGCGAGCCACGCGGTCAGCGCACCGGAGGTCGAAAGACCGCCGGCGAGGTTGCGCGTGCCGGCGAAGGCCCCGGCCGTGGTCCACATCGATGGCGTCCGCAGCGTCTCAGCACCGTTCGTGAAGACCATGAACATCGTGGTGCCGTACATCAGCATCAGGTCGCCGACCTCGTGCGCGCCGACGCTGACGGCCTCGGTCCAGGCGTCGATAGTGCCCGTGATCACGGGGGTGCCGACGGGGATGCCGGAGAGCGCCGCCGCGTCGGCCGTGACCTCGCCGGCGACCTCACCCGCCCATTGCAGAGACGGCTGCTCGATATCCGTCGCGTATCGGTCCCACCAAGGGCCATGCCAGCATTCGTCCTCGATGTCGTAGAGAGGAGAGACCTGACTGGCGGATTGGTGGTCGAGCACGTAAGCGCCGGTGAGCTTGCGCACGAGCCATGTCGCGGGCATGTACAGCCGGCGCGCCCGTGCCCACGCGGCGGGTTCCTCGTCGGCGACCCAGGCGATCTTCGGCCCACCCGCCTGCGAGGTCAGCGTCGACCCGCCGACACGCGTGATGTCGTCGATGCCCAGCTCGCGGGTGAGGCGCTCGATCTGCACGGTCGAGCGGGTGTCGACGCCGTACAGGATCGCCGGTCGCACAGGGACGTCGTGCTCGTCGGCGAGGAGGATGCAGGGGCCCATGCCGCTGACGCCGACGCCGACGATCTCGGCGTCTGGCACTCCGGCGAGCAGCTCTCGCGAGATCGCGACGAACTCGTCCCACCAGATCGCGGCATCCATCTCGACCCAGCCCGTGCGAGGGCGATCGACGTCGTGCGCTCTGGTCGCCGAAGCCAGGATGCCGCCCTCGACATCCACCAGTACGCCCTTGCTGCTGGACGTGCCGATGTCCACCCCGATGGTGCAGCGCATGGAGTCCTCCTCGTGGCGGGACAACGGAGTCCGCAGCCTCACCGATACTGTACGCGAAATCGATTTCATGACGCAAGACACGACTCGCCCTGCACCGTTTTCACCAGAGAAGATCTGCCCACCGACCGCGGCTTTCTGGCTGACCAGCACCGGAATACCGTGACATTCTGGGCACCCCGAATCAGACTGGAGGCATGCGCTTGGACGACCCGCAGGTATGGACGCTGATCGGCGTGTTCACGACCATGATGCTCGGCGGCATGACCCTCATGACGATGCAGTTCAGCCGGGTGATCCGCGCCGAGGTCGGTGGCCTGCGCGGCGAGCTGCGGGGCGAGATCGGCGGACTGCGCGGCGATCTGAGCGGGCGGCTGGAGAGTCTCGAGGGCCGGCTCACCGGCCGCATCGACGCCCTGGAGCACAAGGTCGACAGCCTCGACAAAGAGGTGGCGAACCTCGCGACGCGGTTCTGGCGCTCGCAGTAGCCGGCCCGACCGCCCGCTCAGCTCCGTATCGCGCTCGCGGGCTGAAGCTCGTTGCGCAGCACGATCGTGCGTGCCGGCTGGGTGTCGCCCTTGATCCGTTCGAGCAGCATCCGCGCCGCGGTCACACCCATGTGCCGCGCCGGTAGGCGCACCACGGTCACGGCGCTCGGCGAGAGGGTCGTGAACGGCAGCGAGCCGATCACGGCGACACCCATGTCCGGCGGGGTGAGGCCGTGCTCCGTGAGCACCTGGATCGCTCCGACACCGATCAGGTTGTTGCCGGCCACCACCGCGTCCGGAGGTTCCGGAAGGGCGAGCAGCTCCTCCATCGCGGCACGCCCGCCGTCGACACGGAACGTCGCGAAGCGCTCGAGCCCGTCGAGAGCGAGTTCTGGGTACGCCGCGGTGAGCGCGGAACGCCACCCCGCGGCGCGTTCGGCGGCGGTGTCGATGTGTGCAGGCCCCCCGATGTAGGCGACGCGACGGTGCCCGGCGTCGATCAGACTCCGTGTCGCCGACGTGCCCGCCGCCCGGTTGGCCATCACCACGCCGTCGATGTCGTGGGCGGTGCTGCGGTCGACGGCGACGACGGGGCGACCGGTGGCGAGGATACCGTCGAGGTCGGAGTGTTCGTCGGCGGTTGCGATGATCACGCCGGACATGTTCTCGGCGATCGCGATGCGGAGGTACGTCGCCTCCTTCTCCACTTGCGCATCGGAGTTGCAGAGCACGACGGAGTACCCGGCCTCCGAGGCGACATCTTCGACCCCTCTCGCCATCTCGGTGAAGTACGGGTTCTCGATGTCGGGGATCACGAGGGCGATGACCTCGGAGCTCTGCCGACGCAGCGAGCGGGCGGCTCGGTTGGGTGTGAAGTCGAGCGTCGCCGCGGCTGCACGGACGGCGGCGACCTTCTCGTCCGACACACTCGTGCCGTTGAAGACACGCGAGACCGTCGCGGGCGAGACGCCCGCGAGCTCGGCGACGTCGTAGATCGTTGCCATGCGCTCCCCTGCTTCCCGCCGCCCGACTTACCGCCGGCAGCGGTCGAGTGCAACGGCAGCCGGGTGCTGCAACAGTACCGCGCGGCGGCCGAAGATCCGCTTCCCATGAAATCGATACCGGCTCTCGAGTCCCTCCGGTGGAGCGCCCGTCGGCTGCTGCGCCGTCCCGAGTACGCTGAGGGGATGCCAGAGTGGTCGCAGACGGTCCCCGCAACAGTGCGGCGCGAGCAGATCGTGTCGATCATCGAACGCCAGGGCTTCGCCCGTGTGCAGGAGCTGAGCCGCACGCTCAGCGTCTCCGAGGTCACGGTGCGCAGCGATCTCGACCTCCTCGCCGAGGAGAACGTGATCCAGCGGGTGCACGGCGGGGCGATCTCGGGCATCAAGTCGACCGCTCACTCCCCCGACTACGAGCGGGCGCTCACGCGGGCCGTCACCGAGAAGCGACGCATCGGCAACGCTGCGGCCGCGCTGGTGGAGAGCGAGATGGCGATCCTGCTGGATGCCGGGACGACGACGCTCGCGATCGCCCGCGCGCTGCGAGCCCGTGAGGATCTGCGCGGCGTCGTGGTGTTCACCAACTCGCTCACGATCGCGCTCGAGCTCGGCGTCGCCGAGCCGCACCACATCACGGTCGTGGTCACCGGCGGCACCGTGAACTACAAGCAGCGCTCGCTCATCGACCCGATGGGCGACATGTTCATCGGCTCCGTGCACAGCGACATCTGCTTCATCGGCTGCAACGGGGTGTCGGAGCGGGGGTTCACGAACTCCAGCCTTCCCGAGGTGACCATGAAGAGGCGCTACCTCGACTCGGCGGCGCGGGCCATCGTGGTCGCCGACAGCTCGAAGATCGGCAAGAGTCAGGTCATCCAGGTGGCTCCGCTCGCGCGCGTCGACATGCTGATCACCGGCATCGAAGCGCCTCCGATCGAGCTGGAGGCGCTTCGAGAAGCCGGGCTCACGATCGAGCTCGCCTGACCCCGCAGCCCTCGACCCGCGGCACAGAGCTTCAGGCCCGACCCGACGATCCGAACTCGCGCATGCGCTGCGTCACCATCGCGCGGAACCCACCCATCGCGGGGCGCAACTGCTCGCTGGGCTCGACCACCGCGGGATTCTCCTGCAGGAACGTGCGCAGCGCGGCGCTCCAGGCGAGATGCGAGTCGGTGCCCTGATTGATCTTGCGGATGCCGGCGGCGATGCCCTCCGACTTCTGCTGGGGCGAGATCCCGTACGAGGGCCGCACGTCGCCGCCGTGTGCGTTGATCCTGGTGACTGCCTCGGCCGGCACCGACGAGGAACCGTGCAGCACCAGGAAGGTGTCCGGCAGGCGTCCTCTGATCTCCGAGATGAGGCCGAGTCGCAGCCGCTGACCTCCGGCCTCGTCGGTGAACTTCACCGAGCCGTGGCTCGTGCCCACCGCCACCGCGAGCGCGTCCACCCCGGTCTGTTCCACGAACTCGACGGCCTGGTCGGGGTCGGCGAACACGATCTCCTCGAGCACCCCGGTGACGCCGGCCTCGGCCCCGCCGATCGTGCCGAGCTCGCCCTCGACGCTCACACCGAAAGGCGCGGCCGCCTCGACCACCCGACGCGTGAGCGCCACGTTGTCGGCGAAGGAGGCGGGCTCATCCGTGCCGCTCGCCCTGCTCGCGTCGATCATGACGCTGGTGAAGCCGTGCTCGATCGCCCGCACGCAGTCGTCATACGTGCGCCCGTGATCGAGATGCAGCACCACGGGGACGTGCTCGTATTCGGCGACCAGGCCCCGCAGGCGGTGCCACCAACGCGATTCGTCGTCGTAGGCGGACATCCCGGCGATCGCCTGCACGATCACGGGCGAGCGCTCGGTCTCGGCGGCATCGAGCACCGCGATCGCCTGATCGATGCTCGACACGTTGAAGGCGCCGACGGCGTAGCCGCCCGCGTCGGCGTCGGCGAGCGCGGTGCGCAGAGTCTGCAGTGCCATCCGCGAACCTCAGAGCGACTCGGTGATGCCGAGCGTGTCGTAGTCGAGCACGATCGGGGTGTCGGTGAGCGCGCGGGCGTAGGCCTGCACCTTGGCCGCCGACTCCACCGCGACGCTGGTCTTGAACGCGTCACGCAGGTTCGGTCCGACGGTGAGCAGGCCGTGGTTCGCCCACACCACCGCGTTGAGGTCGCCCATCGCGTCGCACATGTGCTCGCCGAACTCGGTGTTGTTGCTGAGCTCGAACGGCATGATCGGCACGTCGCCCTTGGTGTAGATCACCATGTTCACCAGCGTCCCGAGGATCGGAGAGCCCACGACACCCCAGACGTTGGAGAACACCGGCTCGGAGTGCACGATCGCGTTCACATCGGGTCGACGCCGGTAGACGGCCATGTGCACGGTGACCTCGCTCGACGGCCCGAGCCGTCCGTCGATCACCTCGCTGTCGCCGTTGACGAGCACGATGTCATCGGCGCTCATCTTGTCGTACTCGAGATCGGTCGGCGTGATCAGGAACCGGTCCTCGACGCCCGGGACACGGATGCTGATGTTGCCCTGCGTGTTGAAGTTGAGTCCGTACTCCATCGACCGCAGGCAGTAGTCGAGGATCTCCTCGCGCGCGGCATCGATGTCGAAGTCGAGCTGGAGCGTCGTCTCGGTCATTTCGTGTTCTCCTTCTGATGGGACTGCGGTTGGATCTGGGGTTGGATCTGGGGCTGGATCTGGGACGGTTGGATCTGGGACGGCTGTTTCCGCGGTCGCCCGGTCAGATGGGGGGCGATGCCGCGGGTCACGTCGTAGAGGGCGGCGTAGGCGGCACGCTGTGCGGCGTACCAGGGGGCCGACGCGGGGTCGGGATCGGCCGCGGCAGCGGGGCCGGGGGCGACGAGGAGATCCCGGGCATCGCCGCCGAGACCGCGGAGCGCGAGCATCGCCGCACCTCGGGCGGAAGCATCACGCGCGACGGGCGTCATCCGCACTCCGGCGGCCGCGGCACGGGCTGAGAGCGCCGCGGCGTTCTCAGCCCCTGCTCCGGTGACCTGGAGGTCGTCGACGCGGACCCCGTGTGCTTCCAGCGCCGCGATGATCTTGTGGAACTCGAAGCCCGCGGCCTCCACGACGGCTCGTGCCAGTTCGGGCACGGTCGTGTCGAGGGTGAGACCGTGGATCGTTCCGCGCGCGGAGGGGTCATTGTCGAGGGTGCCGGAGCCGGCGAGGTACGGCAGCACGATGAGGGAAGGCGGATCCTCGGCGAGCGCCCCGAACACGTCGCCGATGTCGCGGCCCAGGAGGGCGGCCAGCCATTCGAGCGCCCATCCTCCTGCGGCGGTTCCGGCGAGGGTGATCCAGGTCTCGTCATCCAGTCGATAGCTGGCGAAGCCGGTCGTCTCGAGTCCGCGCGGGCGTTCGCGGGTGGCGACGGTGAGGCAGTCGCTCGAGCCGAGTGCGATCACGGAGCGCTCTCCCGCCTCTCCGCCGGCGCCGAGGAAGGCAGCCGCCTGGTCGTGCGTGCCAGCGACGAGGGCCGTGCCCGGTGCGACGCCGAGCACGGCCGCTGCCTGGTCGTGGACGCCGCCGATCACGGTTCCCGAGGAGACGGGGACCGGCAGCCGGTCTTCCCGCACCCAGGGGGCGGAGGCGGCGACGGCTTCCAGGATCTCCGTGCTCCATTCGCCCCCATCGACGTCGAGGATGCCGGTGCGCGCGGCCTGACCGAGGTCGATCGCGGCGACACCACTCCACCGCTCGGCGACCAGATCCCCCATGCAGCGGTAGCCCGCAGCCGCGGCCCAGGCGTCGTCGCCGGCCATGATCTTGAAGACCGAGAACATTCCGTGCAACGGCTGTCCGGTGATCTGGGTGAAGCGGCCCTCTCCGAGCCTCGCGCCCAGCCCGGCCGCGTGTTCGATGCCGCGCGTGTCCATGCTCACCGCTACCGGGGCGAGCGGTGCGCCGGACCCGTCGACGGGCACGACCGCCTCGCCGAGCACGCTGAAGCCGATCGCCTGCACCGCGTCTCCGAGCTGCAGGGCCTCGGCGGCCGCCGCATGCACCACGCTCTCGGCGGCGGCGATGATCTCCTCGGCGTCGAGCTCGACGCGCCCGCGGCCGTCGCGCCGCAGCGTCAGCGGTGCCGATGCGCCGCCGAGCATGCGTCCGTCGGCAGCGAAGGCGACCGCCCGCACGCCGCTGGTTCCGAGGTCGAGGCCGATGACGCTCATTTGATCGCCCCCGACAGACCGTTCACCAGGTACTTCTGGATGAAGATGAACAGCAGCACGACCGGGATGGAGATCAGCACCAGGATCGCGAACAGCGCCCCCGGCTGCGACAGGTACATGCCGCGGTAAGCGAGCGGAACGAGGGTGAGCGGTTTGAGCTCGTTGTCTCCGAGGGTGACGAGCGGCAGCAGGAAGTCGTTCCAGCTCATCATGGTCTGCCACACCGCGACCACGGCGAGAGCGGGTTTGCCCAGTGGCAGGTAGATGCGCCAGAAGATCTGCCAGCTGTTGGCCCCGTCGAGCCGCGCGGCCTCGTAGGTCTCGAGCGGGATCGCGAGGTAGGAGGTGCGGATGATGATGACCGCGAACGGCAGGCCCAGCGCGCTGTACACGAGAACGAGCCCGAGGAGGTTGTTGTACAGCTGCATCGACTGCAGGATGCGGAACGTCGCGACCACGATGCTCGACATCGGCAGGATCAGCGCGAGGATCAGCACTCCGAAGATCAGAGCCTTCAGCGGAACACGCAGCCGAGCCAGAGCGAAGGCGGTCATCGATCCGAGCAGACAGACCAGCAGCACCGACGGCACCGTGATGAGGAGACTGTTGAGCAGGTGCAGCAGGATCGGGTTCTGGTCCCAGATCGTGAGGTAGTTCTTGACGCTGAACTCCGCGGGGAACAGCCCGAAGAACTGCGTTCCGGGGTTGTTCGGCGGCATCATCGAGAGCCCGACGACCATGACGATCGGCACGAGCCAGAGCCCGGCGAGCGGCACGAGCACGAAGTGCAGCCAGCCGACTCGGCGGCCAGGTGCACCGTGGCGGTGACGGCCGGCCGTGTCCTTCGGGACGATCAGGGTGCGGGTCTCGCTCGTCGCGGTCATTTCTCGTCTCCTGTGATGAATCCGGCGCCGAACACCCGCACCATCGAGAGCGAGCTCACGACGGCGACGACCAGCAGGACCACGCTGATGGCCGAGGCGTACCCGACGTTCTGCAGCTGGAACGCCTCCAGGAACGCGAAGGTGGGCAGCATCTCCGACGCGTGGTTGGGTCCGCCCTGCGTGAGCACGTAGACGAGCTCGAAGGTCTTGAGCGAGCCGATGATGCCGAGGAGCACGAGCGACAGGGTCGTGGTCTTCAGCAGCGGGAACGTGATGCGCACCATGGTCTGGAAGCCGCTGGCACCGTCGATGCGCGCCGCCTCCACCAGGCTGGGATCGATCAGCTGCAACCCCGCGAGGTAGAACAGCATCGAGAACCCGGTCCACATCCAGACGTTCACGAAGATCACCGCGAAGATCGCCGTCTGGGGGTCGGCGAGGTAGTTGCCCCCGAGGAAGGTGAGCCCCGTGGCCTTGCCGATGGCGGTGAGCACCCCGTTGAACGGGTCGAGGATGCGCTGCCACACGATCCCGACCACGACCGGGGAGAGGATGGCAGGGATGAAGAAGATCGCCCGGTAGACCGTGCTGCCGCGGAGCCCCTGGTTGAGCGCGACGGCGAGGAGGAAGCCGATCACGCCCTGGGGGACGATCGTCAGCACGATCCAGAACACCGAGTTGCGCAAGGTGATGAGGAACGTCGGGTCCTGGAAGAGCTCCAGGTAGTTCCCGATCCCGACCGCCGATCCGACGTTGACGCCGTCCCAGTCGAGCGTGCTCGCCTGCACGTTGTACACGATCGGGTAGACGACGAATACGGCGAACAGGATGAGGGTCGGTGCCAGGAAGGCCAGGCCGACCAGCCGCTCTCTCGTCAGGATCTTCATGCGCGCTCCTCTCGGGGCAGGGTCCGGGGAAGAGGCCCCGGACCCTGCACGAACTCCGCTGCCACAGGTTCCGTCGCTACAGGGTGTCTTGGACGGCCTGGACGGATTCCGCCGCTTCCTGCGGAGTGGAATCTCCGGTCGCGATGGCGGCGAGGGCATCGGCCACGGCCTGGTCGAGCTTGGGCGATTCGAAGTAGCGCGAGTACTTCACCTGCGGGAGCCACTCGTCGACGAACAGGTTCCAGATCTGCTCCTGCTTCTCGCTCGTGAACTTCTCCGGAGCGAGGCCGGTGACGGCGGGGACATCGTTCATGGTGTTGACGAGCTTCTGCGCGGCGGAGCCGGCGATGAAGTCGGTGAGCACCTTGCAGGCGAGGTCGGGGTTGGCCGTGTTCTTCGAGATCCCGAGGCTCACGTCGATGCCTCCGACGAACTGCGGTTCAGCGGCGCCGCCGGGGATGGTCGGGAAGAGGAACGGCTCGTAGCCGGACATGCCCTCCGAGAGCGGGGGGATGTCGGACTTCGTCGGGTCGGACTGCTGGATCCACCAGGCGCCGAGCGGGATCATGGCGGCGTTGCCCGCCTCGAACTGGTTCACCGCCGACGGGTAGGCGTCGAGGCCGATCGCGCCGTCCTGGGCGATGCCGTCGGAGAACAGCTTGCCCCAGTACTCGAACGCCTTCACGATGGCCGGGTCGGTCCACGACACGGTGCCGGCCTCGGCCTCGTAGACGGTCCCGGGCGAGACGTTGTTGGCGATCTGCAGGAACACGACGTTGCGCAGCCAGGAATCCTTCGCCGGCAGCAGGAACGGCGCGGCGTCGCCGCCGCTGAGGTCCTTCGTGGTCTGCACGAGCTCGTCCCACGTCTTCGGCACGCTCAGACCCGCATCGTCGAAGATCTCGGAGTTGGCCCACAGATTGACCGTCTGGGTGAGGATCGGGAGCGAGTAGAAGTTGTCGTCGCCCTCGGGGTTGCCCATCCGCGCCTGCTCGATGCCGATCGGGTAGAACTTGCTCTGCCAGTCGTCGCCCCAGGTCTCGGCAGCGCAGTCCTGCAGAGGCATCAGGTTCTCGCGGTACTGCTGCGTGAGAGCTCCGGGCTGCAGGCCGAGAACGTCGGGCATCGTGTTCGAGCTGGCCCGGCTCTGCAGGTCGACGAGGTACTCCGGGTAGTTGAAGATCGTCGCGTCGATCTTCGAGCCGTCGTTCTCGGCTTGGAACGCCTCGATCATCTGACGGGTCGTCTGCTCGATCGGGCTCCACGAGCGGAACGTGATGGTGTCGCTGGAGGCGTTCCCCGACGCGTCCGGCGCTGCGCCGCCGGCGCAGGCGGTGACTCCCAGTGCGGTGATGACCGTGGCCACTCCCGCCAGGCTCCTCTTGAGCTTCATCTGCAATCCCCTTACTTCGCTGTAAAAGTCCTCGGCGAAATGCCGAATGCGCTCAGTTTAGGTTTATTTGCGTATTAATCGCCAGGAATACAGGGAACCTCGGCGAAAGTCTTTTCTTTTTTGTGTTTTCACATATCTTCGTCGTCGAAAACGAAAGCGGACACATCCCCCGAGGCCGCAACGGCGCGGAGCGTGGGTTTCCCTTCCGCAACACCGGCCCTTCGCAACAGCCCGCCCTTCGCAACAGCCCGCCCTCGCAACAGCCCGCAGAGACGACGGATGCCGCGACCCCTCGGGCCGCGGCATCCGTCGTGGTGTGGAGGCTCCTCAGCTCAGCCAGGCCGGTGCGCGGCCCCGCAGGAATGCCCCATCGAGGGAGAACCGTCCGGCGCCCGTGAGCGCCAGAGCGAGAGCTGCCGCGCCGAGGACGGCGACGAACTCGTAGCCGCCCTCGCCGACCCAGAGGCCTGCAGGAAGGTGCACGGCGATGAGCGCGACGATCATGTCGATCGCCAGCAGGATGCCGACCGGACGAGTGAAGAGGCCCAGCATCAGCAGGATGCCGCCGATGAGCTCGACGAAGGCGACGAGAGGACCGGCGATCTCCGGGAGCGGAACCCCCATGCCCGCGAAACTGCCGATCGTTCCGGGGAGCGTGAACTCGAAGATCTTCTGCGCACCGTGTGCGGCGAAGATCGCACCGACGACCGCGCGCAGGACCAGGAGTCCCAGCGAGGGTGCGGCGGAAGGGGCTTTGGTGTTCGTCATGAGGAGTTCTTCCTTCGTGGCAGGACACCCGCGCGCCAGGCGCGGAGCAGGGTCGTTCCCTGCTTCCACGCTAGGAAGACGACATTTCCATCTCCTGTGACCGTGTCACCTGTGACGTGTCACCGATGCGCTGCCACCACCTCGGCGACGGCGGTGCGCTCGGCGGCACTCGGCTCCGCGATCGCCATGCGGCAATGCGTGTCGACCACGTCGAGCACGCGGTATGCCTCCTTCATGCGGGCCATGTCGCCGCCGATGAGCGCGACCACCTCATCCACCGCGGCCTGCGCGGCGACGATGGCCGCCGTATTCCCCGACCGGCCGGCATCGGCGAGAGCGCGGAACGGCTTCGGCGTGACGGAGGACACCCCCGAGACGACGCCCTGGGCCCCCACCTCGACGGCGGCGATCAGGTCGCGGTCGGCGCCGGTGTAGAGGTCGAAATCGGCGGGCACGACAGCACGGTAGGCGGCGATGTCGTCCAGCGAGAGCTCACTGATCTTGGCACCGACGACGTTCGGCAGCTGCGCGAGC
Source organism: Microbacterium sp. NPDC091662 (assembly GCF_044756705.1). NCBI lineage: Bacteria > Bacillati > Actinomycetota > Actinomycetes > Micrococcales > Microbacteriaceae > Microbacterium > Microbacterium sp. NPDC091662. Next base: position 2,113,746 of record NZ_JBIVTM010000001.1, read on the forward strand.
CGCGCGAGGAGCTCCGGCGAGACCGGATTGCCGCTGCGAGCCGGGTAGATGTAGACGTACAGGCGCCCATCGCCGACGGCATCCGACACCGCGCGGTAGTACTCGAAGATCGAGTCGTCCGTGGCGCGCAGGTAGTACGGCGTCAGGGCGGCGAACTCGATCGCGCCCAGTTCGCGCGCGATGCGGGTCAGGCGCACGGCCTCGAAGGTGCTGGGCCGACCGACGTGCACGACCACGCGCATGCGATCCTGCAGCTCGGCCACGGCGGCTTCCACGATGGCCGCGAACTCCTCGGCATCCACGGCGGGGAACTCCCCCGTCGTTCCGAGCACGAATGCGCCCTCGTTCCCCGAGTCGGCGACGAACCGGAAGATCGCACGCGAGCCCTCGACATCGAGGGTGCCGTCGCTGTGGAAAGCGGTGGGCACGGCGGTCAGGATGTCGTAGCGGGTCACTTCTCGGTCTCCTCGGAGTTCTTGCGGGACTTGCGGGCTCGGCGCCCGGCGGCGTCGACGTTGCGGACGGTGGATGTGAGCAGATCGGGCTGGGCGGCGAGCTCGTCGTGCGCCTTCTCGATCTGCTGGATGCTGTCGTCATGCAGGATCGAGTCCGCGAGCGAGGCGCGCTCGGCGCGGGGCCGGCGGGCCGCGCGGATCGCCGGCATGACGATCGAGAGCACGGCCAGTGCGAGCAGCACCAGCGCGATGGGGCTGACGACCTCGAAGAACGGACGCGTGGGAAGGATCGCCAGCGTACGGGCGAGGTTCTCCTCGGCGAGCGGTCCGAGCAGAAGACCGAGCACCACGGGACCGGCCGGCACCTGCATGCGCTTGAGCATCACGCCGATCACACCGAAGACGAGCATCGTCACGACGGTCGAGAGGCTGTTCGAGGTGGCGTAGGTGCCGATGATGCAGAAGATCAGGATGCCGCTCCACAGGTACGGCTGCGGCACGTCGAGCAGCTTCACCATGCCCTTCATCCGCACCAGGCTCAGGCCGAGAGACAGGATCGTCGCGATCAGCATGATGCCGACGATCGAGACGACCAGGTCGGGGCGGTTGGTGAAGAGCGTCGGACCGGGGGTGATCCCCCAGATGATCATGGAGCCGATCATCACGGCCATGACCGAGTCGCCGGGGATGCCGAGCGCCATGGTCGTGGTGAGCGAGCCGCCGAGCGTGGCGCTGGAGGCGGTGTCCGAGGCTGCGACGCCCTCGATCGATCCCTTGCCGAACATCTCCGGGTGCTTCGACGCCTTGCGTGCGCGCTCCCATCCGATGAGCCCGGCGATGTCACCGCCGGCCGCGGGGATGAGTCCGACGCCGAGTCCCACGGCGCCGCCGACCGCGGTCGCACGCCCGCTCTGCTTCAGCTCGGCGCGGTTCGGCCACCAGCGGCCGAGGCTGGAGATCGGCCGCACGGCGGACTTCCGGTGCGTGAGCAGCTGGTCGAACAGCTCGGCGATGCCGAAGAGTCCGATGATGACGGCGATGAAGTTGACGCCCTCGACGAGTTCCAGAACCCCGAAGGTGAAGCGCTGGTCGGCGGTCGCCGCGTAGGTGCCGACGCTGCCGAGCATGAGGCCGAACAGCCCGGCGAGGATGCCCTTGAGCATCGACTTCGACGAGATGCCGATCATGATCGCGATACCGAAGACCACCAGGGCGAAGAGCTCGGGCGACTTGAAGTAGTCGCGGGCGAAGCTGGCGATCGGCACGGCGGCGACCGCGAACAGCACGAGCGAGGCGAGGATGCCGACGGCCGAGACGATCGCGGAGATGGTGAGCGCGAGTCCTGCCCTGCCCTGTTTGGCCATCGGATACCCGTCGAGGGTGGTGGCGATGGAGGCGGGCGTTCCCGGGGTGTTGATCAGGATGGACGGCACCCGGTCGCCGAAGTTCGCCGCGACGTAGATCGTCAGCAGCACGGCGAGACCCTGCACGGGCTCGAGGGTCATCGTGAAGCCGGCGGCGAGGGCGACGGCCATGGTCGCGGTGATGCCGGGGAACGCTCCCACCATGAAGCCGAGCACGAGCCCGACGAGCATGTAGAGCAGGATCGAGATGTCGAGGAGCGAGTTCAGCCCCTCCATGAGCGCGTTCACAGGGGGATCCTCAGGAGCATCCCGAACACGACGTAGACGAACGCCGTGACGGAGGCGGAGTAGATGATGAGGCTCAGCCAACGGCGGTGGCCGTAGAGGAGCATGAGGGCGGCCATCAGCAGGGCGGCGGCGATCGGGAAGACCTCGATGCGGTAGCCGAACAGGATGACGGAGCCCAGCGACCACAGCGCGATGAAGGCGCCCGTGATCGCGAGGGTGGCGATGACGCGGAGGTAGCCGCCGGGCTGGATGCGCTCGAGGTCTTCACGCGTGGGCGCCGGGCGGGTGAGCGCGACGGCGAGCAGCGCGATGGCGATGACAACTCCGGTGACCCCGATGACGAGCGGCCAGAACCGGGCGTCGATCTGCCCGGGGGCGGCCTCGCGGCGCAGCGGGATCTGCGTCGCGAGGAAAAGGTACCCGGCGGTGAACGCCAGGGCGACGACGGCGAACACGATCTCGAGCGGCCGCGATGCGGGCGCGCCCTGGTATTCGTCGTCCGTGACGGCGGCTGAGGCGTCCGGTGCGGAGGCGGACGCATCCGATGCAGAAGTCGACATGGTGCTCCTTTCGTGATCCGAGAAGTGAGGGAGAGCGCTGCGGGGCCGGTGATGCGCCCGGCCCCGCAGCGTTCGCCACGCGGACTTCTCAGCCCAGGAGGTCCTTGAACAGGTCGAACTGCTCGCCGACGAACGTGGTCCACTCGGCGGAGTCGCGGTACACGACCAGGTTTCCGGCATCGGCCTGGAACTTCTGGTAGTTGTCGGATTCGACGGCCTCCTTGACGGCGGCTTCGAGCGTGGTCTTGACGTCGTCCGGGAGCCCCTTGGGGGCGTAGATGCCTCCCCAACCGCCGAAGATCACGTCTTCGCCGATGGCCTCTTCGACCGTCTCGACGTCTTCCGCGTCGGGGTGGCGCACGTCGTTCATCACAGCCAGGATGCGCACGGCCTCGCCCTGAGCCAGGGCTTCGCCGAGGCCGGAGACGGCGGCGACGGTCTCGCCCGACGCGGCGGCCGCGACGGCTGTCGCACCGCCGTCGTAGGGCACCGGGGTGAAGACCGCGTCGGTCGCATCGCCGAGCCCGATGGTCGCCGCCTCCCAGATGGACCCGGCGCCGGAGTTGGCGACCGTCACGGCACCGGACTTCGCCTGGGCGACAAGGTCTTCCAGGGTCTCGATGCCGCTGTTCGCGCCGACCGTGACCACGCCGGGGGCGAGCATGATCTGGCCGAGCAGATCGAAGTCGTCCGGCAGCACGTTGGCGCTCTGGGTGGTGTTCAGCATCGCGATCTCGACGGGTGCGAATCCGATGACGTAGCCGTCGGGATCCTGCGCGCCGACATACTCCATCGCGAGAGCCCCCGCGGCTCCCGGCATGTTCTCGGGGATGACGCTGACGCCGAGGATCTTCTCCAGCTCCGTGGCGAGCGCGCGCGACGAGAGGTCGGATCCTCCGCCGGGGTTGGCCTGGATGATGAGCCGGATGTCGTTCTCGGGGAACGCCGATCCGGCGTCCTCGCCCTCTTCGACCTTGGTGCAGGCCGAGACGATGAGAGCGGTGGCTGCGAGGGCGGCGATCGCGGCGGCCGCCCGGGTGATGCGCTTGCGGGGCATCTTTGCTCCTCTACGTGGGTCGACCTTGTTGTCGACTCCCCGACCGTAGCAGTGTTGACTGTTAACAGTCAACACTGTGGGGATAGCTATCGGTCGCTCCGGTCGCAGTTTCGGCCGTCTCCCGAGCGCGCAGGCGACCGAAACTGCGACCGGAACGGCCAGGACGGACGGATGTCCTCCGTCAGGCGCGGTCGGCGATCTCGGCGAGCATGCGCTCGCGGGCGCCGTCCAAGTGCTCGGACAGCACTTCGGCCGCCTGCGCCGGGGTGCCGGTGCGCATCACGTCCATGAGCTTGACGTGGTCGCCGGACGACTCGTGCAGATCCTCGTCGTGGTTGATCGTGACCTCGAGCAGCGCCGTGAACGTCGGGAGGTACTGATTCCACGCACCCTCGAGGCGCGGGTGGTCGGCGAGCGCATAGATCTGCGAGTGGAATTCGAGGTCGGCCGCCACGAAGGCCGCGTGATCACCGGCATCCGCCGCCGCGCCCATGCGACCGACGGCTGCCGCCATCGCCGTCCAACGCTCATCGTCATCGACGCGCATCGCGCGGGAGAGGGCGAGCTGCTCGAGGGCCCCGCGCAGGCTGTACAACTGATCGACGTCGTCACGAGTGAGTCCGACGATGTAGACCCCGCGCGGACGCTGCACCTCGACGAGCTTCTCGAAGCTCAGCTGGGTGAGAGCGTCGCGCACCGGGCCGCGGCTGACCGAGAACTCTTCAGCGAGCGCCTCTTCGGTGATGCGGGCCCCGGGGGCGAGCTCACCGCGCACGATGCGCTGGCGGAGCACCCGCGCCACCTGGGCGCCGAGGGACTCTCCACGCGTGACGGTCTGCGTCATGGTGACCTCCTGTTAACAGTTGACAGGATACACACGACTCGTCGCGAGCGACCTACGCGCTCCCGCGCGGGTCCCAGAGCACGACTTCGGTCGAGCGCCGAAGGCGGCGACCTGTCGGCATGGGCACGACGCCAGCAGAGCCGGCGGCGAACACACGCACTCCCGGACGGCTCTCGCGCTCGGTGCGCAGAGCGCTCTCGAGCACGGTGATGCGGTTGCGCAGCGCCCTGTTCTCGTCTTCGAGGTCGAGCAGACGCGCGATCGCGGGAAGGCTCACACCCTCGGAGGAGAGCTGGGCGACCTCGCGCAGCTGCTCGATGTTTCGGCTGGAGTAGCGACGCGACCCGCCCGAGGTGCGGCCGGGGACGACCAGTCCGATGCGGTCGTACTGCCGCAGCGTCTGCGGGTGGAGACCGGAGAGCTCGGCGGCGGCCGCGATCGCGAACACCGGGGTGTCAGCGTTCATCATGAACGCCTCCGCCCCCGGTGCTCGCTTCGACGGCCGGTCATCGCCGTGCCTTCGCCATGAGCTCGGCCCGCGGGTTCTCCGTGGGCTCCAGCTCCTGGAACTTCTCCAGTGCCGCCCGTGCGGCTTCGTCGAGGTGCGTGGGCACCGCGACCTGAAGCTCGGCGAGCAGATCGCCCGTGCCCTTCGAGGTCGTGACGCCGCGGCCCTTGACCCGCAGCACCCGCCCGGAGGGGGTGCCGGGTGCGACGCGGAGCTTGACCACATCGCCGCCGAGTGTGGGAACCTCGATGGTCGCACCGAGGGTCGCCTCGGTGAAGGTCACCGGCACCACGACGCGCAGGTTGAGACCGTCGCGCGTGAAGACCGGGTGCGGGCGCACCGCGATCTGCACCACGATGTCGCCGCTCTCTCCGCCGTCGGGCGACGGACGACCGCGGCCGCGCAGACGGATCTTCTGACCATCGGCGACGCCCGCGGGGATCTTCACCTTGAAAGGCTTGCCGTCTTCGCCCTGCAGCGAGATGGTCTCGCCCTGCACGGCCGTGACGAAGTCGAGCGTGGTGCGCGCGGTGACGTCGGCCCCGCGCTGCGGACCGCCGAAGCCACGGTAGCCGCCGCTCGGCTGGCCGAAGCGACCGTTGCCGAAGCTCGCGCCCTGACCCTGGTTGAACATCGCGAAGATGTCCTCGAAGTCCGCCGACTGCCCGCGGCCCTGCTGGCCGAACCGGCTGAACACGTCTTCGAAGCCGCCGGCGCCCTGACCGCCCGCCGTGAAGCGGGCGCCGGAGCCCATGGCGCGGATCTCGTCGTATTCCTTGCGCTGGTCGGCGTCGGAGAGCACCGAGTAGGCCTCGCTGATCTCCTTGAACTTCGCCTCGGCCTTGGCGTCACCCTGATTGGAGTCCGGGTGATACTTGCGCGCGAGCTTGCGATACGTCTTCTTCAGGTCCGCATCGCTGACGTCCTTGGAGACCCCGAGGGTCTTGTAGAAGTCCTTGTCGAACCAATCCTGGCTGGCCATCGATCACCTACCCTTCCGGGACAGCGACGACGACCTTCGCGGGACGCAGCTCGACATCGCCGAGGCGGTAGCCCACCTCGACGACCTCCAGCACGGTGGTCTTCTCGGCGCCGGGAGTCGGCTGCTGGAAGATGGCCTCGTGACGCTGGGGGTCGAACTCCTCGCCCTTCTCGCCGTACGCGACCACTCCGAGACGCTCCACGACCAGCCGCACCTTGTCGGCGATCACGGCGAAGGGCGTGCCCTCCACGAGATCGCCGTGCTGGGCGGCGCGGTCGAGGTCGTCGAGCACGGGGATGAGGCCCTTGGCGGCCTCGCCCTTCGCGCGTTCGATCTCGACCTGGCGCTGGTCCTCGGTACGACGACGGTAGTTGGCGTACTCGGCCTGGAGGCGCTTGAGGTCGTTCAGCAGCGTGGACTCGAGGTCGGCGAGCACGGCGTCTTCCGCCGCGGCCTCGCCGGTCTGCGTCGCTCCGAGGATGTCGTCGACCGTGAGGTCGTCGGGGGCGCCGTCGACGGGGGTCTCGTCCGACCCCTCGGCAGCCTTCGCCTCGGTGGAGTCCGGGTTCTGCGGCGCGGGGCCGGACGCCTGAGCGTCCGACCCCTCGCTGCGACCTTCGGCGGACTCAGGAAACTGGTTCTCGTCGAAGTTCTTGTCCGTCATGATTACTTCTTCTCGTCCTCGTCGTCGACGACCTCGGCGTCGATGACGTCTTCCTCGGAGGAGGGAGCGTCTCCGGCCGGAGCCTCGCCGTCAGCCGAAGCGCCGGCAGCGGCATCCGCCTGCGAGGAGGCGTAGATGGCTTCGCCGAGCTTGGACTGCGACTGGTTGAGCTTGTCGAACGCGGTCTTCACGGCCTCGTCGTCTTCGCCGGCCAGCGCCGTCTTGAGCGCGTCGACGTCGGCCTTGACCTCGGTCTTCACGTCTTCGGGCAGCTTGTCGTCGTTCTCGGTGATCAGCTTGTCGATCGAGTACGCGAGCGTCTCGGCCTGGTTGCGGACCTCGGCGGCCTCACGACGCGCCTTGTCCTCAGCTGCGTGCTCCTCGGCCTCGCGCACCATGCGCTCGATGTCTTCCTTCGACAGCGAAGAGCCGCCGGAGATGACGATCGACTTCTCGGTACCGGTGCCCTTGTCCTTGGCGGACACGTGCACGATGCCGTTGGCGTCGATGTCGAAGGTGACCTCGATCTGCGGGATGCCACGGGGCGCCGGTGCGATACCCGTCAGCTCGAACGTGCCGAGCGGCTTGTTGTCGCGCGTGAAGTCACGCTCGCCCTGGAAGACCTGGATCGCGACGGACGGCTGGTTGTCGTCTGCCGTGGTGAAGGTCTCGCTGCGCTTGGTCGGGATGGCCGTGTTGCGCTCGATGAGCTTGGTCATCATGCCGCCCTTGGTCTCGATGCCGAGGCTGAGGGGGGTGACGTCGATGAGGAGAACGTCCTTGCGCTCACCCTTGAGGACACCGGCCTGGAGAGCCGCGCCGACGGCGACGACCTCATCCGGGTTGACGCCCTTGTTCGCGTCCTTGCCGGTCTCGCGCTTGACGAGCTCGGCGACCGCAGGCATACGCGTCGATCCACCGACGAGCACGATGTGGTCGATCTCGGACACCTTGATACCGGCTTCGCGGATGACATCCTCGAACGGCTTCTTGGTGCGGTCGAGCAGGTCCTTCGTGAGGTCCTCGAACTTCGCGCGGGTGATGGTCTCGGAAAGCGACACCGGGCCGGACTCGGTCAGCGACAGGTACGGCAGGTTGATGCTGGTGGAGGTCGAGGAGGAGAGTTCCTTCTTCGCCTGCTCCGCAGCCTCCTTGAGACGCTGCAGGGCGATCTTGTCACCCGAGACGTCGACGCCCGTGGTCTCCTTGAACTGCTTGATCAGGTAGTCGACGAGACGCTGGTCCCAGTCGTCTCCACCGAGGCGGTTGTCACCGGCGGTCGAGCGCACCTGGATCGTGGAGAAGTCGTCGTCCTTGCCCACCTCGAGCAGCGAGACGTCGAAGGTTCCGCCACCCAGGTCGAAGACCAGGATGAGCTCGTCTTCCTTGCCCTTGTCGAGGCCGTAGGCCAGAGCGGCCGCGGTCGGCTCGTTGATGATGCGCAGGACGTTGAGGCCCGAGATCTCGCCGGCCTCCTTGGTGGCCTGACGCTCGGCGTCGTTGAAGTACGCGGGGACGGTGATGACCGCGTCGGTCACCGTGTCACCCAGGTACGCCTCGGCGTCGCGCTTGAGCTTCATGAGGATGCGCGCGGAGATCTCCTGCGGCGTCCACTTCTTGCCGTCGACGTCGAAGCTCCAGTCGGTGCCCATGTGGCGCTTGACGGAAGCGATCGTCCGGTCGACGTTGGTGACGGCCTGGCGCTTCGCGGTCTCACCGACGAGCACCTCCCCGTCTTTGGTGAAGGCCACGACCGAGGGGGTCGTGCGGAAGCCCTCGGCGTTGGCGATGACCTTGGGCTCGCCACCCTCGAGGACGCTGACGACGGAGTTGGTGGTTCCGAGGTCGATACCGACAGCACGTGCCATGTGTTCTCTCCTTTGTTGGAAGTTCGTTGTGGTTCGGAAATCTGCGGCGATCAGGAAAACCTGAGTCGCGATGACTCAAGTGTAACGAGAGGCCCCGGAGGTGTCAAATGAACTTGATATGAACTGGCTCAACTTTACCCGGAGCCCTCCGGTGCGCTCTCCGGCCGGCGGCGCCCCCGCTCAGAACGGCGCGGCCTCGTGATCGTCGGTGAACGCGGCCTCGTGATCGTCGGTGAAGGTGACCGTGTGCTGTGACGGCGGCCGGTCGATGTAGACGTTGCCGGTCGGGCTCGTCCAGGCATAGACCCCCGCCCCTAGGGGCTCGACTGCCCACGGCGAATGATGTTTGAGTGAATGGTGTCGGCGGCACAGGTGGCCGAGATTCGATTCGTCGGTGGATCCCCCGAGCGCCGCATCGTGATGATGATCGATGTCGCAGTCGGTGGACGCGTACCCGCAGGTGGGAAATCGGCATCTTCGGTCTCTGGCGCCCAGATGTCGCTTCAGCTCCGCACCGGGGCGGTAGCGGTCGACCGCGAGGAGCGATCCGGTGATCGGGTGGGTGAGGATGCGATCCCACCCGGATGCCGCCCCGGCGAGACGGCGGGCGGTCGCGGGATCGATCGGGGTGCGGCCGTTCAGCTCGGCCGGCGTCGCGTCGCCCGCGATCAGGGTCATGACGGGAACGGTGATCGATACCGTTCCACGGAGCGCCGCGAGGGGCCCCTCCGAGCCATCGTGCCCGACCGGAGCACCGGTGAGGAGCAGGTCGAGGGCGAGATCGGCGCGGAGCTGCGCGATCGTGCGCCGATCGGGCTCCGGGGACTCAGGCTCCGGGGATTCAGGCTCCGGGGGTTCGGGCTTCTGCACCGCCTTGGCCATCTGCGTCAGGCGATCGAAGACACCGTGGACGAGCGCCGATGGACCGAGCAGGCCGAGCTGCGTCATCCCGTCCCCGACGTCTTTCACCCATACGAGCCTCTTCTCCCTCGCGCCGAGGTGCCGCTCCTCCATCGATCGCGCCTGGAACCGCTCGGCCACCCGTCGTACCATCCGGCCCACTCGCGCCGGGGCCTCGGTCTCGGCGAAGGCAATCATCTGCGTCGCGTAGGCATCGCGACTCATCGGGTCGTCGAGGTGCTCGCCCGCCTCGCACACGACCCGGGCGTGCGCAGCACTGATGCGACCGGCGCCCTGCGCTTCCCAGACCATCGGGAAGCGCTCCACGACCCACGCCGCATCCGCCATCCGGCGCTGCATCGTCCGATCGCTCACGCGCAGGGCAGTGGCGAACTCAGCGGCCACGGTGCGCGCCGTCATCTCCCCATGATCGGGATGCTCCGCCTGCGCGGCGACCTCGAGCGCGAGCCGGGACCCGAGAGCGAGGATGCCGTCGCGGGCGGCCTGCAGGCTGCCGATCGTGCGCTCGACCTCGACGAGCATCTCGGTGAGCGCGGCGAGCGCACCCACCTGCTCGAGAGTCGCATCCGCCAGTGCCGTCATACCTTCAGCGAACCAGGAGCCACCGACATTTCAACCCCAGATCAGCCTGCGAAAACGATATGCCGGAATGTAGTCGGGGGCGTGCCGTACACCGTCGAGCGACTCCGCATCCGCCCTTCCCCCGACGCGATACTTGACTCTGACACAGTGGCAGACGGGAGAACTGAGACATGTTGTCCATCGGAGCGTTCGCGCAGATCGGTCAGGTGACCCACCGGATGCTCCGGCATTGGGACACCGCCGGTCTGCTCGTGCCCGCCCACGTGGACGAGTTCAGCGGCTACCGCTCCTACGATCCCTCGCAGCTGGAGAGACTGCACCGGATCGTCGCCCTGCGCCAGCTGGGCTTCGGGCTCGATGACATCTCGGCGATCCTCGAACGCGGTGTCGATGCCGAGCGCATCGCCGCCCTGTTGCGGATCCGTCGCGCCGAGGTCGAGCAGGAGCATCGGATCGCCGCGGCGAGACTCGTCGACGTGGAGAGGCGCCTCCACCTCATCGAGAGAGAGAAGCACATGTCCCGGATCGAGATCATCGACAAGCCCCTCCCCGCCGTCCGCCTCGCGGCCATCCGCACGGTCGTCGCCGACCAGCCCGCGGTCGCGGGGGTGGTCGGACCCTCCTTCGACGCCGTGGCGGAGATCATCGGCGACGCGCACTCCCTGTCCACCCCGATCGCCGAGTACGAGACGCTCGACGACGGCCTGCAGGTCATCGTCGGCTACGCGTACGCCGGCCCCGACCGCGACGGGTTCGAGATCATCGAGCTCCCCGCGGCTGACGCGGCCGTGTGCGGCATCCACCTCGGGTCGATGGCGCACATCGCCGAGAGCTGGCACGCGATCCACACCGAGATCCTCGCGCGTGGGCTGGTGCACGACGGCCCCTGCCGCGAGCTCTACGTGCGCGCTGTCTCCGACGACCAGTCCGACTGGGTCACCGAGCTGCAGCAGCCCGTCCGACAGAGCGGGGTCGCACCCAGCTGAACAGTGGCAGGATGAGAGTAAGGCGAGCCTTACCGGCCGCCCGGCGGTGTCGCCTCGGCAGACGCCGCGGCATGGATCCGTCCCTTTCTCGGAAGGACCATGCGGATGACTCCACCCGTGACGGGCGTGACGGAGCGCGCGCCCTACGACGTGCTCATCGTGGGCGGCGGACCCGCCGGGCTCTCCGCCGCGCTCAACCTCGGCCGTGCCCTCGCACGCGTGCTGGTCGTCGATGCCGATCGCCCTCGCAACGCGGCGACACTGCGATCGCACGGCTTCCTGACCCGCGACGGCATTCCGCCCCAGGAGCTGCGTCGCCTCGCCAGAGACGAGCTCGCTGCCTACCCGAACGTCGAGGTGAGATCGCGCACACGTGTCGCCGCGCTCCGAATGACGATCGGCGGGTTCGCGGCCGACATAGGGCGACGTGAGGCGGAGGCGACCGTGACCGCGCGCACCGTACTGCTGGCCACAGGTCTGCGCGAGACGCTCCCCGATGTGCCGAATCTGCGCGGCTATTACGGCATGAGCCTGTTCAGCTGCGCTGCCTGCGATGCGTGGGAACTGCAGGGCCGCCGACTCGCCCTGATCGGCGAGACCGCGGACATCGCGGATCGTGCCCGACTCATCGGACGTTGGACCGAGAGCCTCACCGTCTTCACCCACGGCGCGGACGTCGTGACCGCGGCAGAGGAGGCCGAGCTCGTCGCAGCCGGGATCGCCGTGCGTCGGGAACCCATCGCCGAGCTCGTGGGCGACCGAGGGCAGCTCGAAGCCATCCGCCTCGCCGACGGCACGGCGGTCGCCGTCGACGGTGGTTTCGTGCGACCCGAGTGGCAGAGCACACTGTCGTTCCTCGACGGGATGACGCCGGCGCTGGACGAATCCGGGCACCTGCGCACCGACCGCTCCGGTCGCACCGACGTGCCGGGCCTCTATGCCGCGGGGGACGCCGCGGCACCGGGTCCGCAGCAGCTCATCGTGGCGGCAGGGGCCGGCGCTCGTGTGGCCGCGGTCATGGTGCACGACTCGATCGGCGTCGCCACCGCCCATTGACGCCGCCCGCCGAAACGGCCCACTGACGGGGAGCGAGCCGGGGTGCGAACGGGGCAGGAGTCGGGGTCCGGGGCTAGGCTGACCGGCATGACGCGCCCCTCCTCGATTCCCCTGCGCCTGGCCGCCACCGCCGTCGCCACGCTGGCCGTCCTGTCACTGAGCGGGTGCCTGTACGCGCAGATCCCTGCAGGCTCACCTTCTGACACCCCCGCACCGCCCGCGGAGACCGATGCACCGATCGACGGGTCGACCGGTTCGACGCTGACCTTCGCGGAGGGCCTCGACCTCACGAGCGACACCTATATCGAGTGGGGCGACGGACTCGTCGTCGACGACGGGTGGAAGATCGTCGCCCCCGACGACGGCAACGGCGGGTGGACCTACGGCACGGTCGACGGCACCTGCACCGCACGATTCTGGCAAGGCCACACGACCGATGTGCCGGTGGTGGCCGGAGACGACAGCGCATCGTCCGACGCGATCCTGGGAGTGCTGCTGCAGACCCCGACCGCCGACGTCACCCCGGTCGCGACCACCGGCGAGTTCAGTTACATGGCGGGCGGGAACGGCGGCGTCGAGACCCGCCAGGTCGTCGGCGTCGACGGCAGCCGCACCTGGCTCATGGCCGCGCGTGCCTTCACGCAGACAGGGGTGGGCCTGTATGTGATCGTGGACTGCACCGCCGGCGACGCAGAAGCGACGATGGCCGCGATCAACGAAGAGAACGCCGTCGTCGTCACGCCCTGAGCCCGCCGACACCGGGGCCGCGGACTCACTTGCCGCCGGGAGGCCCCACCAGCAGCAGGATGACGTACAGCGCGACGATGCCGACGACCAGCAGCAGCGCGAGAACCCACGGCCGCTGCAGGAACCAGCGCATCAGCCGGTCGTACCAGCGGCGATCGCGCGGGTCGTCCGTCGCCTCGAGACGCCAGTCCCCGGCGAGCCGACCGGTCCGGTGCAGCCAGATCTCGGTCGGGATCGTGGCGTACGGGATGACGGCGCTGGCGACGGCGAGCACGCCGACTCCGAGGTGCCAGCGCTGATTCAACGCGACCAGGATCGCCGTCGCCGCGTAAGCCAGGAAGACGAAACCGTGGATGCCACCACCCACCGTCACCACGATGCCCGGGGCGCCGACGGCGCGGGCGATGATCGCGGCGATCAGAATCGTCCAGGTGATCGCCTCCGCGATCGCGAGAACTCGGAACAAGCGGTCGGGGGTGCGAAACACGGTACTCCTCGGGTGGGGTCCTTCCACCGTATCCGGCGGTCATCCCCGTCGACTCCATCGAATGGTTGAGTTCCCCACGGGACCATGCGGCCCTTTCTCGCGTATCGAAGAATTCGCCGTCGAAGACTCCGACGGCGGAATAGCATGCCGCGCCGCGACGTTGCCGAAGGCATGGTGACAGTGGATGCGGACGCGCTCTCGAACGTGCTCGGCGCCGTCGACCTCCGCGTCGGCATCGGCCGACGCACGACGCTCCCGACGGGAGGGCTGCTGCCCATCCCGGCCGACGCCATCACCCTCGTGTATGTCGTGGAGGGCGCCATTCAGGGGCACCCACCACTCGGAGACGGCTGCCGTCTCGATGTCGAAACGGGCGCACGGCGCCTCGCCGTCGACGCGAAACCCCGCCATGACGTGCTGGTGGCGGGAGACGCCTTCCTGACCGTGGGCCGCTCGGCGTTCGTCCTCGAAGCCGAGAACGACACGAGCCTCATGATCGCCGACATCGAACTCGCGGATGCGGCGTCGCCGCTGCCCGCGTTGCTGCCGCCCTTCCTCACCGTCACCGGGTTCGACTCCCTGGAGCCGGCCGCCGCGGCCCTCGCCCTGAACATGGGTGTGGTCGATCACACTCTGAAACCCGCACGCCAGGGTGACCCCATCATCTGCCGCATGATGGCGACGACGGTGCTGCTGTCCGTCATCCGCGCCTGGGCCGCGAACGGCTGCGCCCCGACGGGCTGGCCGTCGCTGTCGAACGATCCGTTCCTCGACCGCGTCGTCGATGCCATTCGCGAGGAGCCCGGCCGCGACTGGACGGTGGAACGTCTCGCCGGCATCGGAGCCATGTCTCGCTCCACGTTCGCCGAGCGGTTCCGCAGCGCCGTCGGCCGCTCGCCCGCCGACTACGTGACCGAAGTGCGTGTCGATGCGGCCAAGCGGATGCTCGACGCCGGGCGGAGCGTCTCGGACATCTCCCGCGAGCTCGGCTACGCCTCGGATGAGGGGTTCAGCCGGGCGTTCCGACGCCGCACCGGGCAGACCCCCTCGTCCTGGCGGCTCGCGAGCCGCACGCCGATCCCGGCCTGAGAGATCCCCGCCAGAGGGATCCCGGCCAGAGGGATCCAGGAACCGCTCAGGCCCTGCTGCTGACGCGGTTCGAGGCGCCGAAGAGCACCGCGCCTGCGAGCAGCGAGATGGCGCCGATCACGTAGACCAGCTCGACGTTCAAGGTGTCGACGAGCAGTCCGCCGATACCGGCCGCGAGCGTGATCGCCCCCTGGAAGCCCACCACGACGAGGCTGCCGCCGGCTTCGAGCCGATCAGGCATGCGGTGCCCGACCCAGGTGTTGGCGACGATCAGCCAGGACGAGAAGAAGAAGCCCCACACCAGCACGACGATGCCGACGCCGATGATCGACCCCGAGAACAGGATCATCGAGATGACGGACACCGCGATCACCAGCGGCGCGAACACCGCGAAGAAGGCGAACGTGCGGTCGATGACGAGGCCGATCGTGATGTTGCCGAGCAGGCCGCCGACACCGAAGAGCGCGAGCAGCACGACGATGGTCGAGGCATCGACCTCCGGGATCCGCTCCAGCGCGAGACGTACGTACGTGTAGGCGAGGAAGTGCCCGAGCACGACGAGCACGTGCCCGACCATGCCGAGACCGATGCCGGGACGGCGCAGGGTGTCGACGAGCAGACGCAGGCTCGATGCCCGTTCCGCCGGCACCGACGGCAGCGCGAACCGCAGGACGACCGCGAGCACGACCATCAGCACACCCGCGATGGCGAAGACCATCCGCCAATCGACGAGCTCGCTCAGCATGACCCCGAGCGGCACGCCCGCCACGGTCGCCAGCGAGACGCCGGCCGAGGTGAACATCACACCGCGGCCGAGGTTCGCCGGTCCCGCGAGTCGTGCGGCGACCGTGATCGACATCGCCCAGAACGCGCTGATCGCCGCCCCGAGCAGGAAGCGCGCCAGCAGCACGATGATCAGGTTCGGCGCGATCGCCACGATCAGGTTCGACACCGCGGCGGCGAGCGCCATCCACACCAGCAGCGACCGGCGGTCGAGGCGCGGGAAGATGAGCCCGACCGTCGGCGCGACCACGAGTCCGACCAGCGCGGTCACGGTCACGGTCTGTCCGGCCTGACCCGGCGTGACCCCGAGCCCGTCGGCCATCTCGGTGAGCACCCCGTTGGGGAGGAACTCGGCGGTGACCAGCAGGAAGCCCATCAGCATCAGCACGATCAGCCCGCCGTAGCGGATGCGGGACACCGCAGAGGACGGCAGGGTGGGAACGGGGGCGGTCGTGGTCATGGTTCCACCTTCGCAGGGTGCCGATGCCGTCGCCCGACCGGTCGTCCGCGGCACCCGACCATTCGTCCGGAGCACGATTCATAGATCTCCCAGTCGGCTCGACCAGGCTGAGCACATGCGCCTCACCCGCCGAGCCGGAGCCTCCCTCCTCGCTCTGACGGCTGCGACCGTGCTCCTCGCCGCATGCACGCCGCCGCCCGTGCCTCCGGGCCCGGACGACTGGACGCTCGAACCCCTCGCGATCGACACGCACGTGATCACTCAGCCCAGGCTCGCGCCGCCCGGCGGAACCGCACAGACCACAGACACGGGAGCGGGAGCTCTCGCCGACGTCTCCTTCAGCATGACGCTGCTCGCGTCGGATAGCGCCGGCCGGTTCTGGGCGGCATCCGCCGGGTCCTTCCTGCATGTGGGGAAGGACGGCGAGACACTCGCCCGCTTCACCGGAGAGCACGACGACCGTCTCTCGCAGGTCATCGCGATGGCATCATCGTCGCCCGATGAGCTGGTCGTGGCCCGCGCGGGGACTGCACCGGCGATCGCGGTTCTCGACACCAGAACGATGACCATGCACGACGTGCCGGATACCGCGGCCGGTGGTGGCGATTCCGCGCTCTTCCAGTTCGTCGACGTCGCCACCCACGACAGCGACGCGATCGTCGCCCACGTTCGACCCGAGCGTCTCGGCTATCTGATGCTCGAGATCCTCCGCATCGATCTCATGGACGGCACCCGGACGTTGCTGCACGCCGAGCCCATCGAACTGAGCGAAGCTCCCCAGGCTTTTTCCGATGTACCCCCGGTTCGCCTCGACGTCGACGCGGAAGGCGCCATCCACCTCGCTGTGCCATCGGCGCGGGTCGTGCTGAACCCCGACGGGACCGAGCGCACACGCACTGCGCAGTCCGCGAACTTCCCGCAGGTGGCCGTCCGCCCGGACGGGACGGCGCTGTGGTGGGGAGGAGAGTCTGCGCGGGCGCGGGCCACGTCCGAGATCGTGGGCGGATCTCCCGAGGCTCGAGAGGCGATCGAGAAACGTTCGACATGCGACGAATTCTTCCGAACAGACGCGCTGCGGCTGAGCGTGGACGGCGCCGAGCACCCGCTGCCCTTCCTGTGCGGAGTGAACAACGCGGTCTGGATCGGCTCGGCGTGGGTCGTCTCCGCGGGAGGCGAAGCCGACGGCGTGCTCGTGCGGGTCACGCCGCCGACGTCGCTCGACTGAAACGCTCGGGCGAGCGACCGCGGGTCTGGACAACTGCGCCGCGCACACCCTAGGCTCGACGACGCACCGGGACGAGCCCGGGAAGCCGAGCGGAAGGAGCCGAGGACATGAACACCGTCTTTGTCGCGCTCTCCGCCGACCATCTTCCCTTCGAGGCCGCCCGCTCCTGATCGCGGTGTGGCCTCCTGCTCCCGGAGCCACATCTTGTCTGATCTCTTCGCTTCTTCGGAAGCCGCGTCCTCGGACGCAACCCCCGACAGCCCCTCCTTCGATGCTTCCTCCTTCGATCCCCCTGCTTCTGACGCCCCGTCCTTCGACGGGTCCACCTTCGACGCTTCGCCCTTCGACGCTTCGTCCTTCGATGCTTCGCCCTTCGACGCCCCGTCCTTCGATGCCACGTCCTTCGACGCCCTCGAAACCGAGCTCTCCTTCGCCGACGTCGATCCCGGCGAGGGCCAGCGCTGGTCCACGTGGCCGGCGATCACCCCCTCCGAACGCGGCCCAGAACCCTGGCCGGCGTGGGTGGTGACCTCGGCCGGGGCGCTCGACACCGAACGCGGCATCCTCAAGACCGGCAAGGAGGCTGACGTGTTCCTGCTCGAACGCGCAGTGCCGGGCGATCCGACCCAGCACACCCTGCTGGCGGCGAAGCGCTACCGCAGCGCCGAGCACCGCAGCTTCCACCGGTCATCCGTCTACACCGAGGGCCGCAGCACCCGGAACACCCGAGATGCACGCGCCCTCGCCAAGAAGTCCGACCACGGTCGCGAGGTGGCCGCCGCACAATGGTCGTTCGCCGAGTTCGAGGCCCTCTGCCGTATGTGGGAGCTCGGCGCACCGGTTCCCTATCCCGTGCAGGTGAACGGCACCGAGGTACTGATGGAGTTCCTCGGCGACGCCGACGGCACGGCCGCGCCCCGCCTGGCCCAGGTGCGCGCAGACCGCGCCGAGCTGCAGGGCTACTACGCACAGGTCGTCGACCTGATGCGGACCTTCGCGGCGGCGGGCTTCGCCCACGGCGACCTCTCGGCCTACAACCTGCTCGTGCACGAGGGGCGCGTGCGGGTGATCGACCTGCCGCAGATCGTCGACATCATCGCCAATCCCCAGGGGCTCGACCTGCTGCACCGCGACTGCGTCAACATCTGCGACTGGTTCACCCGCCGCCGCGTCGACTGCGACGCCGAGGAGCTGTTCGCCGAGCTGCTCGCGGCGTCGTACACGTGAGGTGTCGCCTCCGGGAGGTGTCGCCTCCGGGAGGTGTCGCCTCCGGGAGGTTCCGGTCGCATCCGGGAGGTTCCGGTGGCATCCGGGAGGTTCCGGTCGCATCCGGGAGGTCCCGGTCGCAGTTGTTGCCGCCCGGCGGCGTGCGGCGCGGCAGGAACTGCGACCGGAGCCAGCGGGACGGATGCGGCGCGGCAGGAACTGCGACCGGAGCCAGCGGGACGGATGCGGCGCGGCAGCAACTGCGACCGGAACCGGCCGGCGGATCGGAGGGGCGGGACGGACTCGACGTCAGGCGGCGAGGCGGGCGGCCAGCAGCGTCACGAGCTCGTAGACCACGTGGCTCGCGGCGATGCCGGTCATCTGTGCATGGTCGTAGGCGGGCGAGACCTCGACCACGTCCGCCCCGACGATGCTCTGCGATTTCAGGGCGCGCAGGATCCGCAGCAGCTCGCGACTGGTGAGCCCGCCGGCTTCGGGGGTGCCGGTGCCGGGCGCGTGCGCGGGGTCGAGCACGTCGATGTCGATCGACACGTACAGCGGCTTGTCGCCGATACGCTGCAGGATGCGGGCGATGCCGGCCTCGACCCCGTGCTCCTCGATGTACTCGCTCGACACGATCGAGAAGCCCAGGCGCTCGTCGTCCTCGAGGTCCTGCTTCGAGTACAGCGGTCCGCGAGTGCCCACGTGGCAGCTGGCGGTGAGGTCGATCAGTCCCTCCTCGCTCGCCCGGCGGAAGGGGGTGCCGTGCGTGATGGGAGCCCCGAAGTAGGTGTCCCACGTATCGAGGTGCGCGTCGAAGTGCAGCACCGCGACCGGGCCATGCTTCGCGGCCACCGCCCGCAGCAACGGCAGAGCCACCGTGTGGTCGCCGCCGATCGTGACGATGCGCTGCACCTGCTCGCCGAGTGCCAGTGCGGCACGCTCGACTTCGGTCACGGCCTCGGTCAGATCGAACGGGTTGACCGGGATGTCACCGGCATCCACGACCTGCGCGATAGCGAACGGCGACACATCCTGCGCGGGGTTGTACGGCCGCAGCAGTCGCGACGACTCGCGCACGTGCGAGGGCCCGAATCGCGTGCCCGGCCGGTAGCTGACGCCGGAGTCGAAGGGGATGCCGACGACCGCGATGTCCGCACGGGGCACGTCTTCGATCCGCGGCAACCGCGCGAACGTCGCGATGCCGGAGTAGCGGGGGTTCACGGACGCGTCGATCGGGCCCACGTTCTCGGTCATTGCTCGTTCCTGTTCATTCGGGGAGGTCTGGAGGGTCGGTGTGGAGTCAGAGGGCGTTCTGCGGGATGTGCACCAGCTGCACTCCCCCGTCGTCGATCGCGGCGCGGATGCTCGACGCGATGTCGTCGCGCCGTTCAACCCGACGGCCGGTCGCCCCGAAGGCCGTGGCGAGCGCCGCCCAGTCGGGCTGCACCAGGTCGACGCCGATCGGGACCATCCCCCGGTCGACCTCGTTCTGCCGGATCTCGGCATACCCGCCGTTGTCGACGCACACGATCGTGACGTCGAGGCGCTGCTCGACCGCGGTCACGAGCTCGTTCACACAGAACATCAGGGCGCCGTCGCCGATCACGGTCACAACCGGGTGCGCGGTCTGCGCGACCCGTGCGCCGATCGCGGCGGGCAGGCCGTAGCCGAGGGTCGCGTAGGTGGGCGTGTAGAGCAGGGAGTGCGGATGCTCGGACCGCAGCACGCTGCCGAGCGCCATGTACACGATCTGGGACGAGTCGCCCGCGACGATCGCGTCGTCGGGAAGAGCGTCGGCGATGATCTCGGCCAGGGCGACCGTCTCGGGTGCGGTCTCGCGCATCTCGACGGCGATCGCGGCGCGTTCGGCGGACAGATCGCGCGGCGGGCGGGCCTCGGCGGGGAGGGACGTCAGCAGGGCCTCCAGAACGGCAGCCGCGTCACCTGTGAGCCCCACGGTCGCGACGAGGTTCTTGTCACGCTGCGCGGGCGAGATGTCGATGCGGATTACGGTTCCGCTGGCTTCGAGTCGCGGCGCCCACAGCTCGGCCTCACCCAGCTTCGAACCGACCACGAGCAGCACGTCGGCGCCTTCCGCGACGGTGCGGGCGGCGGCCAGACGCAGGTTCGAGCCGAGCGAGAGCGCATGCCGTTCGTCGACGACGCCCTTGCCGTTCAGCGTGGTCAGCACCGGGGCGCCGAGTCGCTCGGCGAGGGTAGTGACCTCGTGCGCGGCATCCACCGCTCCGCCACCGGCGACGATCACCGGGTTCTCCGCGGCGGCGAGCAGGCGTGCCGCCTCGGCGAGCGCTGTCGGCTCCCCCGAGACCCGCACCGGGACCGGACGCGGCTGCCGCGCCTCGGCGGAGACATCAGCCGGAGCCTCCAGCACGTCGAGCGGGATCTCGATGTGCACAGGACGGGGACGACCGGTGCGGAACAGCGTGAAGGCGTCGTGCACGGCATCGACGGCCTCGGCCGCGCTCGTCACCCGGCGCGACCACTCTGCGATCGCGCCGACCATGGCCGTCGCGTCCTTCGTCTCGTGCAGCGTCCCCACGTCGGCGAACTCCGCGCCGAGCGGCACTCCCGGTGAGAGCACGATGAGCGGCCGCGATTCGCAGAACGCCGTGCCGATCGCGCTCATGGCGTTCTGGAGGCCGGGGCCCGAGGTGGTGATGACGACGCCGGGGAGGCCGGTCTGCTGCGCCCAGCCGTCGGCACCGTATCCGGATCCCTGCTCGTGGCGGTTCGTCACCGCGCGGATGCCGAGGTCGGCGAGCGGCCGGTAGAACTCGAGGTTGTGGGTGCCGGGGATGCCGAAGATCGCGGTCACGCCGTAGGCGCGGATCGTCTCCAGCACGGCTCGCCCTGCGGTGTCGGCGTACTGCTCCGCCGTCGTGGTTTCGGTGCTCATCGTGTCATCCTCACACCTGGTGACGGCGCGTGCCGTCGACCCAGGTCTCGCGCACCGTGATCGCCGAGATCTCCTCCGCCGGAACAGTCAGCGGGTCGCCGGAGAGCACCGCGAAGTCGGCGTACTTGCCGACCTCGAGCGACCCCAGGTCGTCTTCGCGGCCGATCGACACGGCGCCCTCGATCGTGTGGGCGCGGAGGGCTGCGAGCGCGGAGACGCGCAGGTCGTCCGGCCCGAGCTTGTGTCCACGCCGCGTGACGCGGGTCACCGCGGTCTGGATGGCCTCGAGCGGGATGGGCTCGGCGACGGGAGCATCCGACGAGATGGTGAACGGCACACCCGCGCGCTCGAACTCGCCCAGCGGGTTGAAGCGCTCGCCCGGGGTGCCGATGGCCTCTTCGACCCCCTCGCCCCAGTTGAAGTAGTGCTGGGTCTGGTTGACGGGACGGATGCCGGAGACGGCCATCCGCTCGATCTGCTCGGGCGTCGGCAGGCCGCAGTGCTCGATGCGGTGGCGGGCGTCGGCATCCGGATGCTCTGCGAGTGCGGCCTCGATCGCCGACACGACCATCTCGATCGCGGTAGGCGACTGGGCGTGCGTGGCGGTCTGGAGTCCTGCCGCATGCGCCTTGCGGATGAGCCCCGCGTACTCGGCGGGCTCGTGGTACAGCTGGCCCGTGCGGCACGGGTCGCCCACGTAGCCGTCGGGGAAGTACGCGGTCCAGCCGCCGAGCGTGCCGTCGGCGTAGAACTTGATGCCCGCGAAGCTGAGGTGCGCGTTGCCGAACTGTCCGACCAGGCCCATCTCGAGCGCCTCGTCGAGCAGGTGCGACAGCAGGTACATCGACACCCGCAGCTCGAGGCGTCCGGCCTCGGCGAGGCGCAGGTACATGTCGAACTCCCGACGCGTGACCTGGGCGTCGCCGATCGAGGTGACCCCGCCGGCGAGGAAACGCTGGGTCGCCGCATCCAACTGGCGCAGGTGCTCCTCGGGCTCGTCGGCGAGGTGGAAGTTCGGACCGTGGTGACCGATCTTCACGCCATGCACACCGGTGAGGATGTTGCATGCGGCATCCGACAGCTCTCCGGTCAGCTCGCCGTCCGCGTCGCGGAAGAACTCGCCACCGTCGGGGTTCGGGGTGTCGCGGTCGACGCCGTTGATCGTGAGGGTGTGGGAGTTCACGACGCCGCCGTGGCCCGACGCATTCATGAGGTACACCTCACGGTCGGCGGCGACCTCGTCGAGCTCGAAGCGGGTGGGATGCCGCTTCTCGGCGAGGTTGCGCTGCTCGTAGCCGTAGCCGCGCACCGGGCGCCCCGCGGGCAGGTCTGCGGCCGCGGCCTTCAGCAGGGCCACGATCTCGGGGATGCTGCCGGCCTTCTCGGGCCCGCAGTCGACCCAGCTCATCATCTGCCCGAACATGAGCGGATGCGCGTGGGCGTCGACGAACCCGGGGACCACGACCGCGTCTCCGAGGTCGATGCGCTCCGGAGAGAGCCCACCCCGCTCGGCCGCGGCCTCGCACTCGGCGGGGGTGCCGATCGCGAGGATCCGCCCGCGATCGGTCAGCATCGCCGTGGCGATGGTGGCCGCGGCATCCGCCGTGTGGATCGCGTGCGCGGTCAGCAGGACGGGTGCCGTCTGGGCCGAGCGGTCGAAGGGGGTGAGCTTTCTCATGGGGAACCTGTTCGCGGTCGTGGCGTGCGGGAGGGGACGTCGTCGGGGTCGGTGCGCCGTCAGGGCAGGCGGTTCGCCGTCGTGTCCGTGCGTGCGGTGAAGGACGCCGTCACGGGTGCCTCGTCGGAGTGCTGCGGCGCGAGCCGCGTGCAGATCCCGGCGATGAGCGCCATGCCGATGAACATCGCGATCACCGACCAGATGCTGCCGGTCCAGGCGATGAGCTGCGTCGCGAACCAGGGCGAGAAACCGGCCCAGACAGCCGCACCCACGCCGTACGACAGCGCGATCGAGGTGTAGCGGGCCTGCGGACGGAACATCTGCGAGAGCAGTGCGGCGATCGGCGCATAGGTCGCGCTCATCGCGATGCGCACCAACGAGGCGAACAGGAAGATGAGCGGCTCGATGCGTCCGGGCAGGATCAGCAGGAACGGCACGAACGTGAGCACCGAGGTGATCAGGCCGATGTACATGACGTTCTTGCGGCCCCACTTGTCGCCCAGCCAGGCGACGGGGAGGGTCACCACGAACTCCACGAAGGAGGCGATCGTCATGGCGTCGAGGATGACCTGCTCACTGATCGCGACCGTGTCGCCGGTGGCGTAGGCCGTGGCGAACGTGGTGGCCAGGTAGTAGCCGCCGGTCGAGATCGGCAGGATGCCGATGCCGAGCAGGATCGGACGCCAATTGGTGCGCAGTGCGAAGGCCAGCGGCATCGACTGCTTGCGCCCCTCGACCTTCGCCTCGAAGACCGGGGTCTCCTCGACGCGGTAGCGCACCCAGAAGCCGACGCCGACCAGCACGATCGACAGCAGGAACGGGATGCGCCAGCCGCCGTTGATGATGAAGTCGTCGCCCATGCGGGTCATGATCGCGAAGATGCCGGAGGCCAGCAGGGCACCGGCCGGGTTGCCGAGCTGTGTGAAGCCGCCGTAGAAGGTCTTGGACTTCTCGGGGGCGTGCTCGACGCTCATGAGCACCGCACCGCCCCACTCGCCGCCGACCGCGAGACCCTGCACCGCACGGAGCAGGATCAGCAGGATCGGGGCGAGGATGCCGATGTTCTCGTACGTGGGCAGGCAGCCCACGAGCACCGTGGCCGCGCCCATCATCAGCAGCGTGATGACGAGCGATGTGCGCCGGCCGAGCTTGTCGCCGATGTGGCCGAAGATGATGCCGCCCAGCGGGCGGACGAGGAAGGCGACCGCGAAGGTCGCGAAGGCCGCTGCGGTCTCGGCCAGACGGTCGCCGCTCGGGAAGAACAGCGGACCGAAGACGAGCGCCGCGGCGGTCGCGTAGACGTAGAAGTCGTACCACTCGATGGTGGTGCCGACGAAGGCGGCGATGCCGGCGCGTCGGGCCCGGCTGTGGGTGCCGCTGGTGGGGGTAGTGGTCATGGGGGTGCCCGCTCCTTTGCGGAAGATGTCGGATAGCGAAGGATGCTACGGACGTGCGGCTCCGCCAGCAAGGGCAGAACTCCAGCAATAACAAGGATTCACTGAATATATGATCGCGCACCCGCACAATGCGCGCCTTCCCGATGGCAGACTCCTCTTCTACACTGAACTTGTGCGCGGCGAAGCGTGCGATCGCGGGAAACTGACGAAATGAACGGAACCATGGATTTCGACGCCGGACTCATCCGTGCACTGCAGGAAGACGGTCGCGCCAGCATCCTCTCGCTCGCCCAACGGCTCGGGCAGTCCCGTGCCGCGGTCGCCGCCCGGCTGCGCACCATGCTCGCCGACCGCACCGTGCGGGTCGTGGCCGCCGTCGACCCGGTCTTCCTCGGCCAGCACGTGCTCGCCCATGTCTCGATCCGCACCGACGGGTCGGTCGAGCTCGTGGCCGAGCATCTGCGCGACATGAGCGAGACCGTGCTGGTGTCGGCGGTCGGCGGGGCACACGATGTGGTCACCGAGGTGCGCGTCGGGTCGATGTCGGAGCTGCACGACCTGCTGGCCCTGATCCGCGCGATCGACGGGGTGCTCGACATCAGCACGATCATCTACTCGACCGTCATCAAGGGCTTCTTCGTCTCGGAATACCACGGCGGCGTCACGCTCGACACGATCGACGAGGCGCTGATCGAGCAACTGCAGACCGACGGGCGCAAGAGCTTCCGCGCGCTCGGCGACGAGGTGCGCCTCTCCCCCTCGGCCGTCGCGACGAGGGTGCAGCGAATGATCGACGCCGGGGTGATCAAGATCAGCGCGGTCGAGGCGCGCGGGCTCGCGCACCGGCAGTTGTCGATGGGGGTCGGCATGACGCTCGGCGACGACGACGAAGCCGTGATCGACGAGCTGCGACGCGGGCGCGGTGTCGACTTCGCCGCGCGCACGCTCGGTCGGTTCGACGCCGTGGCCACGCTGGTCGAGCCCTCGGCCGGGGCGCTGTATGCCAGCCTCGAGTGCCTGCGGGCGCTGCCGGGCGTGACGCGCATCGAGGCCTGGCTGCACCTCGCCGTGCTCAAGGAGGACTACGCCCGCACCCTCCGCCCCCTGCGCACGGACTGAGGCTCATCCCCCACCGCCCCTCCGTTCCGGTCGCAATTGCTGCCGCCTCCGGCGCGTTCGCGCGGCAGAAGCTGCGACCGGAACGAGCGTGGCCCCGGAACATCAGTACGGCGCGCCGTCACCGGGCGTTCACCGTGGGCCACCAGACTTCCAGCATGAGCGAACCCGAACCTCGCCACGACGTTCCCGAGCCCGTGGCGACGGCGAACAGCGGCGCCGTGGCCGTCGTCGGCCTCGACCTGCGCGGCGAGACATCGGCGCCGAAGAAGCAGGTCTACTCCTGGGCGCTGTGGGACTGGGCGACGCAGCCCTTCAACACCGTCATCCTGACCTTCATCTTCACAGCGCTGTACCTGACGACCGACGCGTTCCTCCCCGCGGGAGTCGCTGCGCTCGACCCGAAGAGCCAGGCGCACGAGGCAGCCATCGCGGATCTCACCTCGGGCCTGGGCCTCGGCTCGACCATCGCGGCCTTCGCGATCCTGCTCCTCGCGCCGGTCCTGGGTCAGCGTGCCGACGCCGCCGGACGGCAGAAGCTCTGGCTCGGCATCGGCACGGGCGCGCTCATCCTGTGCATGTTCGGACTCTGGTTCGTCGAGCCGGCACCCACACTCTTCTGGCTCGGCGTCGCACTCATCTCCGCCGGATCGGTGTTCGGCGAGATCGCGGCGGTCAATTCGAACGCCATGCTGATCGGCATCGCGAACCCCAAGACCGTCGGTCGCATCTCGGGACTCGGCTGGGGCTTCGGCTACCTGGGCGGCATCATCGCCCTGGTCATCGTGATCGTCTTCTACATGATGGACTGGTTCGGCCTCCCCTCCGACGGCGGCCTGCCGTTCCGCATCATCGCGGTCGGCTGCGCGATCTGGGCGATCGTGTTCAGCATCCCGATCTTCCTGAACGTGCCGGAGCCCTCGCTCGGCCGGCCGGAGCGCAAGGTCGGCTTCTTCGCTTCTTACCCGCTGCTCGTGAAAGACGTCATCGGCCTCTACCGCTCCCCGGACACGCGGCCGACGTTCTGGTTCCTGCTCGCGAGCGCCGTCTTCCGCGATGGGTTGGGCGGTGTCTTCGCGTTCGGAGCCGTGATCGGGTCGACGGTGTTCCACTTCGGGTTCCTCGACATCGTGATCTTCGGCATCGCCGCCAACCTCATCGCCGGCGTCTCCACGATCATCGCCGGACGCTTCGACGACCGGTTCGGGCCGAAGCGCATCATCCTGCTGTCGCTCGGCTCGATGGTGGTCGCCGGTCTCGGCGTGTTCTTCCTGCGCGACGGCGGCACCATCGTCTTCTGGATCGGCGGACTCATCCTCTGCGCCTTCGTCGGTCCCGCACAGGCCTCCGCCCGCTCCTTCCTCGCCCGGGTCACCCCGGCGGGACGCGAGGGCGAGATCTTCGGTCTGTACGCCACGACCGGTCGGGCCGCGAGCTGGATGGCCTCCGGCGCGTGGACGCTCCTGATCGTGCTCACCGCCCAGACGGCGTTCGGCATCCTGGGCATCGTGATCGTCCTGATCGCGGGCTTCCTGCTCCTGCTCCCGGTCAAGGCACCCCGCTGACGCCCGTGTCGCATGGCGGGAGTAGCCTGACCGCGTGACCGTGTTCCTCGCCTTCCTCGCCAACGTGCTCGTCGCGGTGGCGAAGACGATCGCCGCGATCATCACCTCATCGGCCTCGATGGTGGCCGAGGCGGCGCACTCCTGGGCGGATGCCGGCAACGAGGTCTTCCTCCTCATCGCCGACCGCCGAGGGGCGAAGGCGAAGGACGCACGGCATCCGCTCGGCTACGGGCGCAACGCGTTCGTATGGTCGTTGATCGCCGCGTTCGGGATCTTCACGGCCGGGTCGATCGTGTCGATCATGCACGGCATCCAGGAGCTCGCCGACACCGGTCCCGTCGAGAGCCCCCTGGTGGCCTACATCGTGCTGGGGATCTCGTTCGTGCTCGAGGGCGCGTCGTTCACCCAGGCGATGGTGAAGTCCCGCCGACTCGCGAAGGAGCGCGGTTCGTCGACCTGGGACTTCGTGCTGGAGACGAGCGACACCACGCTGCGGGCCGTGTTCTTCGAGGACTCGGCGGCGCTCATCGGCCTGGTCCTGGCGGCAGGCGCGATCCTCCTGCACCAGATCACCGGCGTCGCCGCCTGGGATGCCATCGGCTCGATCCTGGTCGGTGTGCTCCTCGGCGTGGTGGCGATCATCCTCATCCGCCGGAACATCGCCTTCCTCGTGGGCGCGACGGCCGCACCCGAGCTGCGGGCGCGTGTCGGGAGGGCTCTGCTCGGCCTGCCGCAGATCGAGCGGGTCACCTACCTGCACATCGAGTACGTGGGGCCGAACCGCCTCTTCATCGTCGCCGAGGTCGACCTGGCCGGCGATGCGCGCGAGCACGATGTGGCGCGGCGACTGCGCGAACTCGAGCAGCGGATCGAGGAGCACGAGGCGGTCGAGACCGCCGTGCTGTCGCTGTCGGTCGACGACGAGCCGTCGGCGGAGTTCGCTTCGGCTTAGGCAGACCCCGCAGCACAGGCCGGGCCCTGTGCTCAGCGCTGCCAGTTGTCGGCGAGCTTGTTCAGCAGTCGGGCGAGCTCGATGCGCTCGTCGTCGGTGAACGTCGTGAGGGCGGTCGTCAGCATCTCGCGACGTTCCCCCCGCATGCCTCGGGCGAGGCGTCGACCCTCGTCGGTCAGCGCGATGCGGGTGCGTCGCGCATCGTCGGGGTCGGCCTCGCGGCGCACGAACCCCCGCTCCACGCCCTGTTGCACGAGCCGTGAGGCTCGCGGCTGGTCAACCCCGATCGCTGCACCGAGGTCGCTCACGCTGAGCGGGGCGGATGCCGCGGCCAGCGCCTCCAGCATGCGCATGCGGGCCGGGCCGGCGAGCCGACCGGACGGGTCGGCCATCCAGGGCGGCATCCCGGGGTGACCGCGGTGGTGGTCGAAGTGGTCGTGCGGATCGTCGCCGTCTCGCCCGCCGTGTGGGCCCCCGTGCCAGCCGTGGGGGCCGCCATGTCCGCGACCGCGGCCGTCCGCTGCCCTTCCCCCGGGACCCCGCTCGCCGGGTCGCCGACCACGCAGGCGGGACAACGCCTGCGCGATGGCTTCGGCGGGATCCGGTGCGGCGGGATCCGGTGCGGCGTCGTTCAGTGCGGCGTCGTTCGATTCGGTGGTCACCGTTCGATTTTACATGCGACTTGACATGCATTGATAGTTCATGTCACACTACATGTACATGCACTGTGACATACAGATGCACACTGACATCAAACTCCCATCGACAAAAGGATTTCCCATGAACACCTCTGAATCACAGAACGGGCCCGCCCAGGGCCCCGAGAACACCTCCCGCCCCTTCGGCTACTGGCTGAAGGCCGCCGACCGCCTCATGGCGGCGGAGTTCGCCACCGCCTTCGACAGCGAGCATGCGAGTCGTCGCGACTGGCACATCCTCAACATCGTCGACGGCACCGTCGCATCCGACCGCCCGCTGAACAGCCACAAGCTGCACCGACTCGTCGAGCGCGGCTGGGTCTCCCCCGAAGGAGACGGCTGGACGCTCACCGACGACGGCCGCGCAGCGAAGGAACGCCTCGGCAGCATCGTGGACGAGATCCGCGCGAAGGTCAGCGAGGCCGTCTCCCCCGAGGAGATGGCCACCACGCTGGCGTCGCTCGAGAAGATCGCCCGCGCATTCGGCTGGGACGAGGAGACCCCTCTTCCGCGCGGACGCCGGCACGGCTTCGGCGGTCCCCGCCACGGACGCGGTTTCCCGCGCGGATTCGGACGCCCGTTCGGGCGCGACTTCGGCCACGACGTGGAGCACGGCCAGGAGCACGGCGTCGACCGCAGCCACGGCTTCGGCCCCGGGCGCGGCTTCGGCCCCGGGCGCGGCTTCGAGCACACGACGGATGTCGAGCACGGATGCCGCCACGGCGAGCCCGGTGCCGGTCACCGCGGTAGCGGTCACGGGCACCCGGGTCACGGCGGCCACGGCGACCACGGGCACCGCGGACACGGTCCGCACCGTGCGGAGCGCATCGCTCAGCACGCATTCGAGCGCGGTTTCGACGCGGGCTTCACCCGCGGTCGCGACGCCTGACCGACAGAAGCACCAACGAAACGCCTCACCCGAGCACGCCGGGTGAGGCGTTTGGCGTTCTCAGAGATCGAGCAGAACCACGGCCGCCTCGTCGGCACCCGCAGCACGCAGCCGGGCACGCATCGCCGCGGCGGCGAGCGCATACGGTCGCGCGTCGTCCAACAGCAGCGAGCGCGAGTTGGCCTCTTCGTTCAGGGCGACCAGCTCGAACGCGAGCACCTCGGGGTCGGCGTCGACCTCGCCCGCGTGCACCGCATGACGCAACTGCGCCTCGACGTAGCCGTACCAGTCGACCAGCGCCGCGCGCACGGCATCGCTCACCGGCCCGGACTTCGAGTCGACGTCGGCGGCGGTCGCCGCGAAGAAGCACCCGCCGGTGAAGACACGCTCCTTCGAGTACGTCAGCGAGTTGCGCAGCAGCGCGGCGAGTCGGTGCACGCCACGGGGGTGTGCGCGCGCCGGCTCGACGATCCGGGCCGTGAAGATCTCGCGGGCGGCGGCGACCGTCGCCAGCTGCAGACCCTCTTTGCTCTGGAAGAGCGTGGCGATGCTGCTCTTGCTCGACCCCGAGGCTTCGGCGAGGCGACCGATCGTCAGCCCGTCGAGGCCCTCGACCGACGCGAGGTCGGTCGCACTCTGCAGCACGATCCGTCGCGACGCATCGCCGCGGGCTCTCCGCCCGTCCAGAACCGCGCTTTCGGCCATCTCCCTAGTATACGAACGATCGTTCGCCTAATATACGTATGATCGTTCGTATTGTTCTGGCGAAGGAGCTCTCATGCCGTCCGTTCCCGCGCTGCTCGCTCGCAGCATCCATGCCGCCGCCGCAGTCTCGCCCCGGATCGCCGGCGACATCGCCTACCGCCTGTTCTTCACGACGACTCCGCGGATGGTGGTGCGCGACGCCGATGCGGCCACCCACGCCGACGCGCACCGAGGACGACTGACAGTGCGCGGCGTCGACGTCGCCACATACGAATGGGGTGCCGGGCCACGAACGGTCCTACTCCTGCACGGATGGCGCGGACGCGCCTCGCAGTTCGCGCCCCTCGTGCGGGAGCTCGTCGCCGAGAGGTTCCGTGTCATCGCGTTCGACGCCCCGGCCCATGGCGCGTCTTCCGGGCGGAACACCGACATCCGCGACTGGATCGATGCCGCCGGGCAGCTGCAGACCGACCACGGACCGTTCGACGCGATCATCGGACACTCGTTCGGCGCATTGGCCGCGCTGACTCTCGCACGATCGACCGTTCCCACCCGGGCGGTCGCCGCGATCGCCGGAGCCGCGAGTCCCGACGCCTTTCTCACCCAGTTCGCCGAGGACCTCCGCCTCGACGCCGCCACGACAGCACGCCTCGCCGAGCGGTTCCGCCGGAGGCTGGGCATGGATCGGTCGGAGGTGTCCGCACGCTATGACGCCGCCCGTCATCCCCTCCCCGCCGACACCGCGCTCCTCGTCGTGCACGACCGTGGCGACCGGCGCATGCCCGACCACGACTCCCTCCGCCTGCACGACGCCCATGGCGACCGCTCTCGTCTCATCCGCACCGAGAGACTCGGCCACACGCGGGTGCTGTCGGCGGATGCCACGCTCGATGCGGTCGTCGCCCTTGTCACGGATTCGGAGGTGATGTCGCCGACGACGAGTAATCTGGCGCCGTGATCACCTGCGTCGTGACGTACACGATCGATCCGGAGAAGATCGACGCCTTCGAAGAGTTCGCGCGCGCCTGGATGCGGCTCGTCGACCGTCATGGCGGCACCCATCACGGCTACTTCCTCCCGTCCGAGGGCGCGAGCGACCAGGCCCTGGCCCTGTTCACCTTCCCGTCGCTCGCCGAGTACGAGGTGTATCGGGCGAGGTTCGGCGTCGATCCCGAGTTCGTCGAGGCCGATCGCATCCGCGACGAGAGCGGATGCGTGCTGCGATACGAGCGCACCTTCATGCGACCGCTGCTGCCGACGGACCTCGTCCCGGAGGCCACCCGAACCGAGGGCTGACCGCATGGACCGGTCGGCGTCGTCAGATGCGGCGCGGCCCCGGCCCGTCGATGCTGAGCGCGTCTTCGGGGTTGAGCAGACGGCACGCCTTGAGCGACAGGCAGCCGCACCCGATGCATCCGGTCAGCTCGCGCCGCAGGTGTTCGAGCTGTGTGCGCCGGAGGTCGAGCTGCGCGCGCCACAGCTTCGCCACCCGCTGCCAGTCCCGTTGCGAGGGAGGCTCATCCACCGGGAGGCTCTGGAAGACCTCGTGCACATCGGTGAGGGGGATGCCGAGCCGCTTGGCGACGACGATCAGTGAGATCCGCCGCAGCATGTGCCGACGGTAGCGACGCTGGTTGCCCGCGGTCCGGGTCGACGCGATGAGGCCGAGCTGCTCGTAGAAGTGCAACGCCGTCGCGGGGACCCCGGAGCGCCGGACGACTTCGCCGATCGCCAGCAGGTCATCGGGTTCCAAAGACATCGTCGCCTCCTCTTGACCTCGAGTTTACTCGAGGTATTAGCGTGACGATCGGTCGCCGAGGAAAGGCGCCTCCGGGCGGATCACCGCCCGCTCCGACGTCACGAAGGGCAGCCGATGACCCAGACACCACCCCGCACCCATCCCGCAGGCAGTTGGCGCGAACTGCTCGGCAGCCGCTATGCCCCGATCGCCTCGGTGCTGGCCGGCGGCGTGCTCCTCGAGGCGAGCAATGTCTATCTCACGACCAGCCTGCTCCCCACGATCGTCGGTGATATCGGCGGAGCGGAGTTCTACGCCTGGACGATGATGGTCTTCCTGCTCGCCTCCGTCGTCAGCTCGATGATGGTGAGTCGGATCCTCACGCAGCGGGGAGCAGTGCAGGCCTACCTGCTGGCGCTCGGCCTGTTCGCGCTCGGCTCCCTGCTGTGCGCCGCGAGTCCCTGGATGTGGGCGCTGCTCGCCGGACGCGCCGTGCAGGGTCTCGGTGGCGGACTGCTCGCCGGGCTCGGCTACGCGCTGATCCAACGCGCTCTCCCCGAGCGCCTCTGGGCGCGCGGGGCCGCACTCGTCTCGGCGATGTGGGGCGTCGGCAACATCGTCGGCCCGGTGGTGGGCGGCGTCTTCGCACAGCTGGACGCCTGGAGGGTGACCTTCGTCGGGCTCGCGGTGGTCTCCGCGTTGATCGGCATCGTGGTGGTGCGCGCCCTGCCACGCACCACTCGAAGCCGATCCAGCGAGTCCGTTCCGTGGGGATCCCTCGTGCTCCTCTCCGGCGGAGTCGCCGCGGTCGGCCTCGCCGGCGTCGTCCCCAGCGGCCTCGCCACCGGAGTCGCCATCGTGGTCGGCGTCGTGCTGGGCGCGTGGTTCCTGCGTCACGAGCGTCGGGGCCGCACGGGAGTCCTCCCGCGGATCACGTTCGCCGCCGGCTCATCCCTGGGCTGGGTGTACCTCACGGTCGCCGTCCTGGCGTTCGCGATCGGCACCGAGGCGTTCATCCCGCTCTTCGGCCAGGAGATCGGCGGACTGATGCCGTTCGTCTCCGGCCTGCTCGGTGCGGCCCTCTCGCTCGGATGGTCGATCACGCAGGTGTTCACGGCCAACGCCACCGGCATCCGGTCCCGTCGCGTGCTCATCACGATCGGTCCCCTCGTCATCGCCACCGGCCTCACCGCATACGGTCTGCTCCAGCACGAAGCCCCGTCCGTCCTCGTGATCGCCCTCTGGTTCGCCACACTGTTCCTCGCCGGTGCCGGCATCGGCCTGGGGTTCCCGCACCTGACCGTGGCCGCGCTGGGGAGCACGCCGGGCGAGGAGGAAGGCGCCAAGGCGGCCGCGGCCGTCAACACCGTCTTCATCATCGCGAGCGCGTTCAGCTCGGCCATGGCCGGGGTGCTCGTCAATCTCGCGATGCCCGACATCGTCGAGGCCGCCCGACTGCTGATGCTGGTGTTCGCGGGCGTCACCGTTCTCGGCACCTTCGTCGCCCGCGGTGCGAGCTGGGGCATCGGACGCGCGGACACCGACACCGACACCGACACCGACACCGACACCCACTGATCGAAAGGCGCCACGAGCATGGACACGAACATCGACACGAACACTCCCGTCACCGTCATCGGCCTCGGCGAGATGGGAACGGCGATCGCCGAGGCGCTCATCGAGCGCGGCCACCGCACCACGGTGTGGAACCGCACCGCGAGCAGGAGCGCACCGCTGGTCGCGATCGGCGCCGAGGCCGCTCCGACGGCGGCGGCCGCAGTGGCCGCAAGCCCTCTCATCGTCGTGTGCCTGCTCGACGGAGACGCCGTGGATGCCGTGCGGGGAACCCTCGATGCGGATATGCGCGACAAGGTCGTGGTGAACGTCACCAGCGGATCACCCGCCGCGGCCCGTCGCACCGCGGAGTGGGCGTCGGCACACGGCGCGAAGTACGTCGACGGGGGCATCATGGGCGACGTGTCTCGCGTCGGCACGCCCGATGTCCTGTTCTCCTTCAGCGGCGACCATGACGGCTACGAGGCGCACCGTCCCGTGCTGGAAGGGCTCGGCACCATCGCGTACTTCGGAGAAGACCCCGGATTCGCCGCCGTCGAGTTCCTCGCCCAGGTCGCGGTCGGCTACGAGTTCCTCCTCGGTCTGCTGCACACGTTCGCGCTCGTGAAGGCCGAGGGTGCCGACGTCACCGCATTCGCCGACCGCGTCGCCGGTTCGATCGGAGGCTACGTGCCGCTGGTGAAGAGCTTCGGCGCCGCCGTGTCGACGCGGGAGTACGGGCCGGACCTGGGTCCGCTGAGCGTGCAGGCGGCGCTGATGGACGACCTGATCAGCCATCGCGAATCCCTCGACATCGACACTGTGCGCATGCGAGAGGTCCAGCGATTGATGGACAGGCGGATCTCCGACGGCCACGGCGATCAGGGCTTCTCCAGCCTGTTCGAGCTGTTGGACGACTCGCGACCCCGCCGACGAATGGGTGATGACGTGATCCCGTTCGGCCCTCAGCTCATCGGGCAGACGGAGAAGGCACTGAACGCGCTTCTGCAGATCGTCCTCTCGGGCCGCGACCTCACGGAACGCCAATGGATGTCCCTGCGACTCGCCTCACAGCTCGACGACGGCGACGACCTCGACACCTTCGTGGCCGCCCGCCTGCATGGTCCGGATGTCGGGCGGCTCCTCGCTTCGCTGCGCGACCGCGGGCTCATCGCCGGCTCTGCGCTCTCCGCCTCGGGTGCGGCCCTGGTCGCGGAGATCGGACGGGAGATCGCCGACCTCACCGGCTCCCTCTGGGAAGGCATCGACGAGCGCGAGTCCCAGGCCGCGACCCGGGTGCTGAACCACGTCCTCGAAGAGGCCAGAATGCTTCTGCGTGCCTCGACGGCCTGACCCGACCGCGTCGGAGGATTCCGAGGGCGACGTAGGCTGGATCGGTGGCGGATTCCCGGGGAAGAGTGTGGACCGGCGTCCTGCGCGTCGAACCACACCGCGGTGACCACAGGGTGGCTCTGCGCGCCGCGGTCAGCGTGGCGGTGCCGCTCCTCGTGCTGTGGATGCTGGGGCGCCTCGACCTGAGCATCTACGCGAGCTTCGGAGCCTTCGCCGCCCTCTACGGGCGCCACGACGTGTTCCGCGACCGCATCCGGATGCAGGCCAGCGCCGGCGGTGTGATCCTCGCCTCGATGCTCATCGGCACCGCGCTGTCGGTGCTCGCCGCTCCCGCCGCGGTCAGCATCCTCGTCGTCGCGGTCATCGCCTCCGCCGTCACCCTGCTCGCCTACACGATGCGGTGGCATCCGCCGGGGCCGCTGTTCCCGGTGTTCGCGGTCGGGGCGTGCGCCACGATCCCGGCGACCGTCGCCTCGTTCGGCGACGTGCTCGTGATCGGCGGACCGAGCGTGCTGTTCGGGCTCGCCATCACCGCGCTCATCGGCGTCTTCGCCCGCAACACCGACGCCGTTCCGCCGAAGACCCGGCAACCCGTGGGGCCGATCGCCGGGGAGATGGCCGTGTCGGTCGGCATCGCGATCGTGGGTGCAGGTTTCGCCGGTCTGCTGATCATGGATTCGCACTGGTACTGGGCGGCCGTCGGCGCGGTCGCCGCGGTCAGCGGGCCGCAGCTCAATGCCCGGGTGATCCGCGGCATCCAGCGCCTCGTCGGCACCCTGCTCGGCGTCCTGGTCGCAGCGGGCATCCTCGCAATCGACCTGCCGCCGCTCGCCGTCATCGCCCTCGTGGTCGTGCTGCAGGCCGCCGCCGAGCTGTTCGTCGGCCGCAACTACGGCATCGCGATGGTGTTCATCACCCCGCTCGCGTTGCTCATGGTGCACCTCGCCGCGCCCACCCCGGTCGACATGCTGTTGCAGGACCGCGCGATCGAGACCGTGATCGGCGTGGCCGTCGGCACCCTCGTCGCCGTCGCGTCGGCGGCTCTCCGGCGCCGACAGCTGCCGAAGCGCGCCTGAGCCTCAGTTGTTCGGGTTTCGCAGGCCCGCGGGCTGCGAACCTACGAGATCGGCGCGAACGAGATCGGCGCGAACGAGATCGACGCCGCGAGCTCGGCGCCCGCGAACGGGAAGGTCGTGGTGTTCAGCAGGTAAACGCCCACGACGATCGCGGCGACGAAGAGCACGAACAGGAGTGCGAAGATCACGACGGTGAGCACCCGGTAGCCGCCGGATGTCGGAGCCTCGGGCGCGACGGAGGGCAACGCCCAGTCATCCGCCACCGCGGCGGGCGGCTCCCCCTCGAGGATGGCCGGAGTCGGACGCGGGCGGTCGGAACCGCGGCGCATCGCGGGCGGTGGCGGCGGGATCACCGCGTCGGCCGCGGAGACCGTCGAGGGGGTGTCCGACGGGGGCGGGGTCAGCAGCCCCTCCGGGATCGGGATCTCGGGTGGGGGCGGCGGGATGACGACGTCGGCGGGCGGGATCAGCGGCTCGTCCGGGAGGGCGCCCGGCTCGTCCGGGACGACCGGGTCTTCCGGGGGTGTGCCGCTGACATCGCTCATCTCAGCCTCCGACTGCTCCGATGTCGGTCGTGCCGACATCGGTCCGATGGAAGTTCTGGAACGACCGGGAGGCGGTCGGTCCGCGCTGCCCCTGGTACCGGTTGCCATAGGGGCCGGAGCCGTAGGGGTTCTCGGCAGGAGACGTGAGGCGGAAGAAGCAGAGCTGCCCGATCTTCATCCCCGGCCACAGCTTGATGGGGAGGGTCGCGACGTTCGCGAGTTCGAGCGTGACGTGCCCGGTGAACCCCGGGTCGATGAACCCCGCGGTCGAGTGGGTGATGAGTCCCAGGCGCCCGAGCGACGACTTGCCCTCGAGGCGTGCCGCGATGTCGTCGGACAGCGTGACCTGCTCGAACGTCGCGCCGAGCGCGAACTCACCGGGGTGCAGGATGAACGGCTCGTCGGGGTCGACCTCGATCAGGCGGGTGAGCTCGGGCTGGTCGACCGACGGATCGATGAAGGGGTACTTGTGGTTGTCGAACAGCCGGAAGTACCGGTCCAGGCGCACGTCGATGCTCGACGGCTGGATCATCCCGTCTTCGCGCGGTTCGAGGCCGATGCGGCCGGATGCGAGTTCTGCCTTGATGTCGCGGTCGCTGAGAAGCACGGGTTCAGCCTAGTTGCCGTGGGCGTCGGCCGTCGTGCCTGCTTTGGCCATCGGGCACCCGCCAGGTAGGCTTGCGTTCACCCGCTCCTCGGATGCGAGTACGGGACTGTAGTTCAATGGTAGAACTTCTGCTTCCCAAGCAGATGGCGCGGGTTCGATTCCCGTCAGTCCCTCCATGTGATTTCCCCCCATCTAGGCTGAATAGTCAGCATCATCACGGGGGGAAGAGAATGGTTGATCGCGCACGACGATGGATTGCGGCCGGAGCAGCGCTGGCCGCCCTGGCGACCGCGGCGGTGGTTCCGAGCGCGGCCGCCGCGCAGGACTTCTCGTCCGGTGGGCCCAACTGGTACATGGATGCGATGAAGCTCGCCCCCATCCACGACGCCGGCATCACCGGTGAAGGTGTGACCATCGCCGTGTTCGACGGCGGACTGTACCTGGAGTCACCCACGCTGCAGGACGCCGACATAGAGGTTCCCGACTTCGACGCGTGTCACGACCCGCTGGACTACGCGCCGACCCAGTACGAGGAACTGCAGCACGGCACCTCGGTGACCTCTCTCATCGTCGGGAACGGCACATCCGAGGGCGGCGAGGGGCCGAAGGGGATCGCACCGGACGTCGACATCCTCTACTACGGGGCGCTGCAGGGCGGCGACAGCCTGGGTCAGTCCCCGTACACGTGCAAGGCGCCGTTCGAGGACTTCCTCGACGACGCCGTCTCCCGCGGGGCCGACATCGTCACGATGTCGGGCGGCACGAATTTCCTCGTCGAGGAACTGGCCGAGGGCGCATACGAGGGTGTCGCGAGGGCGCTGCGAGCCGGAGTCGTCATCGTCACCGGGCTCCCCAACAACGACGACGTGTGGGCGAACGAGCTGGACACGGCCAACGGTGTCATCAGCGTCGCCTCCGTGGACGCAACCGCTGCTCCTGCGAAGAAGAGGCACTCAGAGGAGGAGATGGCCGACCCGAACACCGACGTCACGGCTCCCGGAATCGGTGTGGCCGGCGTCGGCTTCAACGACACCTGGGGCATGACCACCTGGCAGGGCAACTCCGCCGCGGCGCCCCTGGTCGCGGGACTCATCGCCCTCGGCATGCAGAAATGGCCGGACGCGACAGCCGCGCAGCTGACCCAGTCGCTCATCCACAACACCGGATCGACCCCTCACGAACTCGAACGGTCCGACCGGTTCGGGTACGGGATCGTCAACGCCACCCGGTTCATCGCCGAGGACCCGACACAGTACCCGGACGAGAACCCTCTCTTCGTGGAGGGCCGCTCGCCGTCGTTCGACGCGGTCTACAACCCGCCCTCCCCCACGCCCACCGCCGAGCCTGTCGCTCCCCAAGAGTCGCGGCTCCCGATGGTGCTCGTGAGCCTGGCAATCGTCGCGGTCCTCGCCCTCGCCGCGGTCGCCGGCGTCATCATCCTCATCGTGATCATCGTGAAGCGCCGCCGACGAGTACCCGACCAGGACTGATCCACCGGATTCCCCCATCCGAATCATCGCCGGCTTTTTTGGATCGGCAAGGTCGTCTCCATTCGAGACCACCTCAGCTGTATCCCGTGAAGCAGAGGCGAGCCTCGATGTCTCGGCCTGTTAAGAGTCCGTCGCGAAAATGCGTGTGGCGCGATCAAGATCTTCGGCCCGGAGGAGTCGCGACGCGTGAAGAACTTCGATGCCGACGAGATGTCCTTCTGCGTCGAAGTCGAGGATGATCTCGCCTTCTCCGCGAGGACCACGGATGTCTCCGACTTGAGCGGCTGCTTCGCCCTTGCCTAAGTCGCGACCGACAGTGATGTATGCCGCGTCCACTTCGGGGTCATACCTGATGCTCATCAGCGGCCTCCGCTCGTTCCTCCGCCACCAGACCGCATGACGGTGATGATGTTACCCGTCTTATCGCTGCTCTCGCCGCTGTTCGTGATCCTGCTGCGTAGAAGGTGCGGACGGCAGCGGAGCCAGACGACGAACGCCGTGTTCGTCGCTCCGCACACATCGGGCCCCGACACTCGGTGCCCGCGGACATGACTTCGCCCGCGCGGCACGAGAGTGTGGAGACGAACCGGCGTTCTGCCTGGGAGCACCCGCCGCGAGAGCACGCCCGAACAAAGGAGTCTCCATGTCCAGCGAAACCCTGGTCGTGCCACTCGTCGATCAGCTCGACGCGTTCTTCGGGCAGTACACGGCTGCCGGTCAGTCGCCGGGGCTCGTGTACGGAGTCGTCGGGCCCGATGGCCTCGAGCACACCCGAGGGTTCGGGACCGCCGACGACGACGGCAGCGCCCCTGACGGCGACACGGTCTTCCCGATCGCCTCGATGACCAAGAGCTTCGTCGCACTCGGCGGCCTGCTCGCCCGAGACCGCGGGCTCCTCGACCTGGAAGCCCCCATCACCGACTTCTATCCGGAGTGGCACGGCACGGTGGGTGACGAACCGGCTGCCGCCCCGACGCTGCGGCAGCTGCTCAGCATGGGCGGCGGACTCACCGAGGACAACTCGTGGGTCGACCCGTTCCTGGGCCTCTCCGAAGCAGAGCTGGTCGAACGGATCAGACCCGGCTTCAACTACAGCACCCACCCCGGAACTGCCTTCGAGTACTCGAACATCGGCTTCACGATGGCCGGTCTCGCCGTGGGCACGGCCGTCGGTCGGCGCGTGGAGGATTGGGTCACCGACGAGATCCTGCGACCACTGGGGATGAACAGCACCTGGTTCGACAACCGCGCACCGGAAGAGGGGTTCCACCGAGCGGTCGGATACTCGCTGAACACCGATGGCGACTGGGTGGGGTTCCCGCCCGCCGTGTCCGACGCCATGGCCGCAGCCGGCGGCATGCAGTCGACGATCAACGACCTCAGCATCTGGGTGCGCTTCCTCGCCGCCGCCACACGACCTGCTTCGACGCCCGCGAGCAGTGACGATGCCATCGTGAGCCGAGCGTCACGGCGTGAGCTGCAGCGCATCCATCAGGTCGACATCCCCTCGCTCCAGGCACGTCCTGACGGCACCTGGAAGTTCGTCACCGGGGGCTACGCGCTCGGCCTCTTCGTGCGCGAAGACCTGCACCGCGGACGCATCGTCACGCACAGCGGCGGCCTTCCCGGCTTCATCCTGAACATGGTGTGGCACGCGGGGTCCGGGAAGGGCATCGTCGTCTTCACGAACAGTCACCGGAGCAACCCGGTCGTCCTGTCGGAAGACGCACTGTTCCGCGCGCTCGCCTTCGACGACACGCCCGCACGCACCGTGCAGCCGTGGCCGGAGACGCGACGACTGATGTCCGCCGCCGACGATCTGATCCGCTCCTGGGATGACGCCCTCGCCGCCGAGATCTTCGCCGACAACATCGACTTCGATCGCCCGCTCCCCCAGCGCCGGGCCGCTATCGACGAGCTCATCGCCCGGGTGGGACCGCTGCGCAACGGCCTCGGCACACCCGAGGTCGTCTCCGCAGCGACCCCGGCCGACATCACCTGGTCGATCCCCGCCGCACGCGGCGAGCTGATCTGCATGATCCACCTCACCCCGGTGCGACCCGCACAGATCCAGGAGTTCGAGGTGATCGCCGTCGAGCGGAGCATGCCCCGTGCCGCACGACCGACCGACATCTCCGCCCGACGTCGCGCCTACACCCGACCGACCGTGAGCTCGCTGCCGAACACGCACGTCATCTGAGCCGCGGGCGCTTCCGGACGTCGCCTTCAGCCTCGCGGATCGAACCGGCGGACCGGGTGGGTCGCCGCGACGAGCGCGCGCAGCCCCTCCAGATCGGCAGCGGCCGCACCCCGGGCCCGGGCCTGCACGAGCACGTTGCCGAGAGCAGTCGCCTCGACCGGACCGGCAAGCACCGGAAGACCGGAACGATCGGCGGTGACCTGACAGAGGAGCGCGTTGAGCGAGCCGCCCCCGACGAGGTGGATCACGTCGACCTCACGCCCCGACAGCGCGGATGCCGTCCGCACGGTCTCGGCGAACGCCACGGCGATGCTCTCCACGATGCTGCGGGCGAACGCCGCACGGCTCATCGGAACAGAGCCCCCGGTCGCCGGGATCAGCGCGGCGATGCGGGCGGGCATGTCACCGGGCGCGCTGAGCGAAGGATCGTTCGCGTCGAACAGCGGCACCTCATCCGAGACCGCGGCTGCCGCAGCGAGCAGCTCCGCCAGATCGATCGACGCGCCGTCCTCCGCCTCCCACGCCCGCACGCTCTCGCTCAGCAGCCACAGGCCGGTGACGTTGTGCAGGAAGCGGTATCGACCGTCGACGCCGAGCTCGTGGGTGAAGTTCGCCTCACGAGCGGCATCCGTCAGCACGGGTTCGGCCAGCTCCAGTCCGACGAGGCCCCACGTGCCGCACGAGATGTACGCGGCAGAGGGCGACGTCATCGGCACGGCGACCACTGCTGAGGCGGTGTCGTGCGACCCGACCGCGATCACCGGGAGGTCTGCGCCGATCCGGGCGGCGAGGTCGGGACGCAGCGACCCGATCACCGCGCCGGGGTCGATGAGCGGAGGGAGGATGCGCGACGGGATGCCGATGCGCGATGCGAGATCGGTGTCCCACTCCCCGTCGCCCACTCCGAGCAGCCCCGTCGTGGAGGCGTTCGTCCGCTCCGCCGCGCTGACGCCCGTGAGCAGGAACGCGATCAGGTCGGGGATGAGCAGCGCCACGTCGGCTTCCCCTATCCGCTCGTCGATCCGGTACTGGTACAGGGTGTTGAAGGGCAGGAACTGCAGTCCGTTGCGGGCATAGAGATCCGCGAACGGAACGATGTCGTGCACCTCTGCGACGCCCTGCGCCGTGCGGGAGTCGCGGTAGTGGAACGGCTCGGCGAGAAGAGCGCCGTCCGCGAGCAGGCCGTAGTCGACGGCCCAGGAATCGATCCCGATGCTCTCGATCGCCGGCTCTCGCCGCACCGCCTCCGCCAGACCCGCCACGACATGCTCGTACAGGGCGGAGAAGTCCCAGTGCAGACCGTCTTCCCGCTCGATGGGGCCGTTCGGGAAGCGCGACACGAGCTCGAGCTCGAGTCGCCCCTCCCCGATGCGCCCGATCATCACGCGGCCGCTGGTCGCCCCGAGATCGACGGCCGCGACCGCGCGCACGCTCATCGCAGGAACGCCGCGGCGACGCCGGAGTCGACGGGGATGTGCAGACCCGTGGTGCGGCTGAGCTCGGGACCGGTCAGCACGTAGACGGCGTCGGCGACGTTCTCGGGCACGACCTCGCGCTTGAGGATCGTGCGGTTCGCGTAATACTGGCCCAGGTCTTCTTCGGCCACGCCGTAGGTCGCGGCGCGGTTCGCACCCCAGCCGGAGGCGAAGATGCCGGAGCCGCGGACCACGCCGTCGGGGTTGATGCCGTTCACACGGATACCGTACTCGCCGAGCTCGACCGCGAGCAGCCGCACCTGGTGCGCCTGGTCGGCCTTCGTGGCGGAGTAGGCGATGTTGTTGGGACCTGCGAAGACCGAGTTCTTCGACGAGATGTAGATGATGTCACCGCCGAGCTTCTGATCGATGAGCACGCGGGCGGCGGCCTTCGACACCAGGAACGAGCCCTTCGCCATCACGTCGTGCTGCAGGTCCCAGTCCTTCTCGGTGGTCTCCAGCAGCGGCTTCGAGAGCGAGAGTCCGGCGTTGTTGACCACGAGGTCGATGCCACCGAACGCGAGCACCGCTTCGTTCAGTGCGGCCTGGACGGCCTCGGCATCGGCGACGTTGGCGGCGATGCCGATCGCGACATCGGTGTTGCCGAGCTCGGCGGCCGCGGCCTGCGCCTTCGCGGCGTCGAGATCGGCGACGACGACGCAGGCGCCCTCCGCCGCGAGACGGGTGGCGATGGCCTTGCCGATGCCGGATGCGGCGCCGGTGACGAAGGCGATGCGCCCCTGGTGCGACTTCGGCTTCGGCATCCGCTGCAGCTTCGCCTCCTCCAGCGCCCAGTACTCGATGTCGAACTTCTCGGCGTCGGAGATCGGCGAATAGGTCGACAGGGCCTCGGCTCCACGCATCACGTTGATCGCGTTCACGTAGAACTCGCCGGCGACGCGGGCCGTCTGCTTGTTCGCGCCGTAGGAGAACATGCCGACACCGGGGATCAGCACGATGAGCGGGTCGGCACCGCGGATCGCGGGCGACTCGGCGGTGGCGTGGGCGTCGTAGTACGCCTGGTAGTCGGTGCGGTACTGCTCGTGCAGCTCGTGCAGGCGGGAGATCTGCTCGTCGATGGAGGCGGTGGCCGGCAGGTCGAGGATCAGCGGCTTGACCTTGGTGCGCAGGAAGTGGTCGGGGCAGCTGGTGCCGAGCGCGGCGAGCGCCGGCGCCTGCTCGGAGGCCAGGAAGTCGAGGACGACATCGGTGTCGGTGAAGTGTCCGACCATCGGCTTGTCTGTCGACGCGATGCCCCGGATGGTGCCGGCGAGGGCGGCAGCCCGCTCTCGGCGCTCGGACGCTGAGAGGGCCTCGAAGCCCGAGCGGACGCCGCCGAATGGGTCGGCCTTGCCGTGCTCGGCGATGTACGCGGCCGCGGTGTCGATGATCCAGAGGGAGTTCGCCTCTGCCTCCTCCGACGTGTCGGCCCAGGCGGTGATGCCGTGCCCGCCGAGGATGCAGCCGATCGCCTGCGGGTTCTGCTTCTTGATCTCGGCGATGTCGAGCCCGAGCTGGAAGCCGGGACGACGCCACGGCACCCACACCACCTTGTCGCCGAAGATCTTCGTCGTCAGCGCCTCGCCGTCGGCCGCGGTGGCTATCGCAATGCCCGAATCGGGGTGCAGGTGGTCGACGTGCGCAGCGTCGACCAGGCCGTGCATGGCGGTGTCGATCGACGGGGCGGCACCACCCTTGCCGTGCAGGCAGTAATCGAAAGCCGCGACCATCTCGTCTTCGCGCTC
Organism: Microbacterium sp. NPDC091662; assembly: GCF_044756705.1. Taxonomy (NCBI): domain Bacteria; kingdom Bacillati; phylum Actinomycetota; class Actinomycetes; order Micrococcales; family Microbacteriaceae; genus Microbacterium; species Microbacterium sp. NPDC091662. Next base: position 2,157,581 of record NZ_JBIVTM010000001.1, read on the forward strand.
GAGTCCCGGGTACACATCGACCAGCGCACGCATCCGGTCGAGGCGCAGCACGGCGAGACCGCTCTCGGTCAGGGTGCCGAGGTCTCCGCCAGAGCCCTTGACCCACATCAGCTCGACCGGCTGACCCGTGACGGGATCGGTCGCGGTGCCCTTGGCTGAGGTGTTCCCTCCGGCGTAGTTGGTGTTCTTCGGGTCGGCGCCGAGGCGGTTCGACCGGGCGATCAGAGCGGCGGCGTTGGCGTTGGTCATGACTCTCCAAGACAGGGGCGATGCACACGACCGTGTGCATTCGTGCTGTTACTTCTTGTGAAAGATAACACGAACTAACGTCGCGCAGAAAGGTTGTCGAGGAACGGTCAGAGAATGTCGGAGATGTCCCGGAAGACATCCAACCGCTCGTCACCAGGATCGAGTTCGGTGATCAGCACCGAGATCTCGTCGCGTTCGAGCGCGCGGGCCACAGACCGGCGCCCGAGCTTGCTGGAGTCGGCGCACACCACCGTGGTACCGGCATTCGCGGCCATCGCCTGCTTCAGCTCAGCCTCGTCCACCGAGACCTCCGAGGTGCCGTCGGCGCTGTCGAGCGCGTCCGCCGAGGAGAAGAAGATATCGAAGTAGACCGAACGCATGCTCCGGCGGGCGATCGGGCCGACGAGGCTGCCCGTGGTGGGCTCTGCCGTGCCGCCGGAGATCACCGCGGTCACGCCGTCGAGCGGATGCAGCACCTGGAACGACTCGAACGAGTTCGTGTACGCCGTGAGCCCGGCGCGCGGACCGATCGTCGAGGCGAGCATGTTGACGGTCGACGAGGCGTCGAGCGCGATGGTGCCGTGGGCCGGGACGAGTCGCAGCGCCTTCTCGGCGATCACCCTCTTCGCGCTCGCCCTGATGGCGCGGCGTGCGTCGAACGGCCGCGCTCGGGGGGCGGCGGTCGCCCCACCCCGTACCCGGCGCACCCGACCCTCGGCCTCCAGCTCGAGCAGATCTCGTCGGATCGTCATCGACGACACCGCGAAGAGCTCGGCGGCAGCCTCGATCATCACGCCCTGCGGGCCGTTCGCGAGTTCGACGAGTTCGTCTCGACGTCGTTGCGCCTCGAGATTGCCGGAAAGAGCCATGGGAGGAATCTATCCGGTGCGCGCGAGGAGGCGGATCCTCCGAACCACGACATCGATTCGATGCGCTCATATGAGCGGCTAGTATCGCGAGGTGAGCGCCGACGCTAGGCTCTGCTCATGCTCGGAAACACCACGGAACCTCTTCTCGGCCGCGTCGCCATCGTCACGGGCGGGGCACGGGGCCTCGGGTACGCGATGGCCGAAGCACTCGCCGCCGCCGGGGCCGATGTCGCGCTCCTCGACCGCCTCGACACCGTCGCCGAAGCGGCGGAGACCCTGCAGTCCGCATCGGGGCGACGGTGCGTCGGAGTCGGCGTCGACGTCACCTCCGACGCATCCGTCGCCGCCGCCTTCGACGCCGTCTCCGAGCACCTGGGCGTGGCCGACGTGCTCGTCAACAGCGCGGGCATCACGCTGGGCACACCCCTTCTCGACACCACGCCTGCGGACTGGCGGCGGGTGCTCGACGTCAACGTCACGGGCACCTTCGTCACGAGCCGCGAGTTCGCACGACGGCACGTGGAATCCGCGCGAGGAAACCCGGCCAGCGTGGTCAACGTGTCGTCGATGTCGGCGTTCGCGGTGAACATCCCGCAGACCCAGGCGGTCTACAACACGTCGAAGGCCGCCGTGTCGATGTTCACCAAGAGCGCGGCGATCGAGTGGTGGCCCCACGGCATCCGCGTCAATGCGATCGCCCCGGGATACTTCGCCAGCGACATGACCAGGGACTTCGTTGCGGAGAACCCCGAGATGGCCGACGAGTGGGTGCGCCGCATCCCGGTCGGGCGGATGGGAGAGCCCGAAGAGCTCGGCGACCTCCTGGTCTATCTCGCGAGCGAGCGGTCGAGCTATGTCGTCGGGCAGAGCATCCTCATCGACGGCGGTTACACCAGCGTGTGAGAGCCCGCCGGACCATAGGCTGAGAGGCATGCCCGAACTGCCCCTCGGCTCGGCGACCTTCCGAGCTGCCGCCGTCGACCTCGGAGGGTCCAGCGGTCGCGTCGTGAGCGCGACCGTCGACGGGGAACGAGTGCGCATCGACGGGGTGCACCGGTTCCGCAACCGTGCGTTCACGGATGAGCTCGGACTGCGGTGGGACGCCCAACGGCTGTACCGCGACGCGGTCGCCGGTCTCGCCGCGCTTCGCCACGACGGGCCCGCCTTCGCCAGCGTCGGAGTGGACGCCTGGTCGGGAGACTACGGACTGCTCGCCTACGACGGCATCCTCGACGCCCCCTTCCATCAGCGCGACGCGCGCACCGACCGCAGCTTTCCCCTCGTCGACGCGATCCTCCCCGCTGCCGACGCCTTCCGAGAGACCGGGGTCACCGCACTCCCGATCATGACGATCTACCAGTTGATGGCCGACCGAGAGGCCGGACGCCTCGACACCGTGCAGCGGATGCTGCTGATGCCCGACCTGCTCGCGCACTGGCTGGGCGCCGAAGAGGTCGCCGAGGCGACGAACGTCTCCAGCACCGGCCTGGCCCTCCCCCGCGGCACCGGCTGGGACGCCCGCCGGATCGACGCACTGGGGCTGCCGGCGCGGATCTTCCCCGAGACGGTCGCACCCGGCACCGTGACCGGGCGCGTGGCGGGCGGCATCCTGGCCCCGGGGGACACCACCGACATCACCACCGTCGCCTCGCACGACACCGCCAGCGCCGTGATCGCCGCCCCCGCTCTCGACGAGAACTTCGCCTTCGTCTCGTGCGGAACGTGGATCCTCACGGGGGTCGAGGTCGATCACCTCATCACGAGCGACCGCGCCCGGGAGGCGGGTTTCACCAACGAGCTCGGCCTCGACGACACCGTGCGTTTCCTGCGGATCGCCGCCGGGCTCTGGATCATCAACGAATGCATGCGGGAATGGGGACTCGACGGCTGGGGCGCGCGCAGCACCGCCGCCCGTCGCGAGCTGCTCGCCCGCGCCGACGCCACCCCGACCCCCGGTGTGCTGGTCGACACCGGCGACCCCCGCCTGCTGCGTCCCGGGCAGATGACCGCGCGCATCGCCCAGCTCGTCGGCGAGTCCGGCGGGAGCATGCCCACCGATCGTGCCGCCGTCGTGCGCCTGGTGCTCGAGAGCCTCGGGGCATTCGTGGCCAGGCAGGTCGACGAAGCAGCGGCGCTCTCGGGGGTGGACGTGCGGGTGATCCACCTCGTCGGTGGCGGGTCCGAGTCGTCGATCCTCGCCCAGGCCATCGCCGATCTTTCCGGACGCCCTGTGGTCGCGGGGCCGTCGGAGGCGACATCGATGGGCAACATCCTGGTGCAGGCCCGTGCGCACGGCGCCGCGCGGGGAACCCTCGGCGACCTGCGCCGCATGGTGCGCGCCTCCACAGACCTGCGGCGCTACGAACCCATCACCCGCTGAGCGGGCAGGCCGGCTCCGCTCAGACCGCGGTCTCGAGCAGGCGCCGGGCGAGAGCCGCGTCGGTCACGAGCGAATCGACGATCCCGGAGCGCAGGGCCGCGGCGACGGCCCCCGTCTTCGAGGGGCCGCCCGCGACCGCGATCACCTCGGGGATGCGGCGCAGCTGCTCGGTGGACACCGCGAGAGACCGCTCGGCCACCGACCCGACGACAGCACCGCTCTCATCGATCAGGGTCGCGCAGATCTCGGCCTTCACCCCCGCGGCGAGCAGCTCGTCGAGCGCACCCGCGCGCCCGGCGTTGTCGTACAGCTGCGAGTCGGGCGGGCTCCAGGAACCGACCGCGACGACGGCCTTGGTCACCGAGTCGAAGCGGCGGAACGTCTCCATGATGCCGGGCTCGCGTCGCAGGGCCGAGGCGGTGGCAGCGGTCTCGACGAGGAGCGGCGCGAAGATGGCGCGGGATCGGCCGCCGGAGATGCGACTCACCTGACGGATCACCTCGACGCCGTTCTCGGGCGTCGGCGCGGCGACACCCGCGAGCTGCACGACCTCGCACGTCGCCAGCGTGCGCAGGTGTCCGGCCATCGCGGTCAGCGTGCGGCCGGCCGTGAGCCCGAGGACGTCTCCCTCGGTGACGATCTCGCTGAGCAGGTCGGCGGCCGCGCGCCCGAGTCGATCCTGGATCAGATCGGGTGTGGTGCCAGGGGTGATCACCGCGAGAGCGCGCGTCAGACCGAAGCGGGCGCGCAGCTGCATGGACAGGTCGAGATCGAGGGAGTCCGGCGCCTCGATCGTGATCTTCACCAGCCCCTGCTCGAGCGCATCCTCCAGCATCCGGGCGATCTTGAAACGGGAGAGGCCGAGCTCTTCGGCGATCTCGATCTTCGTCCGGCCGTCCAGATAGTGCCGGCGTGCGACGTGCGAGATGCGCACCAGTTCATCGGGTCCCATGTCGCCTCTTCGTCTCGCGTCGTGTCCGGTCGCTTCAGCATATCCCGATTCGGCCCGGTGCGCTCATATGAGCGGTCAGTTGTCTCATTCGTCACGCATGGCTAATGTCGGTCGAGCGATCACGACCGCACGATCGCACCCCGCACCACGAGGAGCCCGATGAAGCGCACTGAATTGCCGACGACCATGCGTGCGAGCGTGCTGGTGCGAGCCGGCGAGCTCACGGTGGAGACCCGCCCCGTACCGGTCCCGTTCGCCGATCAGGTGATCGTCCGGGTGAACGCAGTCGGCATCTGCGGCTCCGACGTCCACTACTTCCACGAGGGGCGCATCGGCGACTTCGTCGTGGAGGAACCGCTCGTCCTCGGCCACGAGGCCGGCGGCACGATCGTCGCAGTCGGGGCCGACATCGACGACTCCCGCGTCGGCGAGCGCGTCTCGATCGAACCGCAGCGCCCGTGCCGCGTGTGCGAGTTCTGCCGCAGCGGGCGCTACAACCTCTGCCCGCAGATCGAGTTCTACGCGACTCCGCCGATCGACGGCGCCTTCGCGGAGTACGTCGCGATCCAGAGCGACTTCGCCTACACGGTGCCCGACTCCGTGAGCGACGACGCCGCGGCGCTCATGGAGCCGCTTTCCGTCGCCATCGCAGCGGTGCAGAAGGCAGGCGTGCGCCCAGGGAGCCGCGTGCTCATCACCGGGGCGGGGCCCATCGGCATCGTCACCGCGCAGACCGCGCGGGCGTTCGGCGCCGCCGAGATCGTGATCAGCGATCCGATGGCCGAGCGCCGCGAAGTCGCGCTCCGGTTCGGCGCGACCTCAGCAGTCGATCCGGCGGCGGGACCGCTCGGATCGGGATACGACTCCTTCGTCGACGCCTCGGGTTCCCCCGTCGCTGTGAAACAGGGCATCTCGGCGCTGAAGCCCGGCGGCGTCGCCGTGCTCGTCGGCATGGGCGCCGACGAGATCGCGCTCCCCGTCTCCACCATCCAGAACCGCGAACTGATCGTCACCGGCATCTTCCGCTACGCGAACACCTGGCCGGCCGCGATCGAACTTGTCGCGTCGGGAGACGTCGACCTCGACGCGCTGGTCACCGGCTCGTTCGGCCTCGCCGAGGTGCGCGAGGCACTCGACTCCGCCTCGCACCCCTCGACGTTGAAGAGCATCGTGCGTCCGGACCGCGAGCACGCGAGGGAAGCATGACCGACCTCGAGCTCACGGGGAACATCACCCTCGATGAGCAGCCCGACATGCTCGCGTGCGTCGACATCCGCAAGGCGTTCGGCGGAGTGCCCGTGCTCAAGGGCGTCGGGCTGCACCTCGTTCCGGGCACCGTGACCGCGCTCGCGGGCGAGAACGGCGCCGGCAAGTCGACGCTCATGAAGATCGCCTCGGGACAGATGAAGGCCGATGCCGGGCGTGTGCTCGTGCGCGGCGAGGAGCTCACCGCGGGATCGGCGCGCGACGCCCACCAGCGCGGCATCGCCATCGTGCCGCAGGAGCTCGCCTCGATCCTCGACACCACGGTGTACGAGAACATCTTCGTGGGGCGAGAGCTGCGCAACAGGTTCGGGTTGGTCGACCGCCGCCGCATGGCCAGGGAGGCCCGGCAGATGCTCGCCGAGTTCGGGGTCGACATCGATCCCGGGGCCCGCATGGGATCACTGCCGGTGGGACTGCGACAGATCGTCGAGATCGTCAAGGCCACCAGCACCGGTGCACGGGTGCTGCTGCTGGATGAACCGACCAGCGCGATCGCCGAGCGCGAGGTCGCTCGCCTGATCGAGAGCATGCGCATGCTGCGCGACCGCGGTGTCGCGATCCTCTTCACGACGCACAAGATGGAGGAGATCCGCGCGATCGCCGACCGGGTCGTAGTGCTCCGCGACGGCGGCCTCGTCGCAGATGCGCCGCTCTCGGAACTCAGCGACGACGACATCGTGACCGCGATGATCGGCCGCGAGCTCGAAGACCTCTTCCCCGATCTGCCACCTGCGGCGGACGATGTGGCACTCTCGGTGCACGGGCTCGAGTACACGCCGGCCCCGCAACCGGTCGACCTGCAGGTGCGCCGCGGCGAGATCGTCGGGCTCGCGGGGCTCGTCGGCGCCGGACGCACCGAGCTGATCGAGGCGCTGTTCGGCGTGCGCTCCTCGACCGCGGGCGAGATCACCGTCGGAGGCGCTCGCGTGCGTCGCGGACGCCCCGCCGACGCGATCACCGCCGGCATGGCTCTGGTCCCGGAGGACCGCAAGGGAGCAGGCGCCGTGCTCAGCATGGACATCCTGGCCAACGCGACCCTGCCGCGCATGGACCAGTTCTCGGTCGCCGGATGGCTCAAGGGTCGCAGCCGTGTGGACGCCGTCTCCGAGGTGATGAGCTCGGTGCGCCTGCGCAGCCGAGGCCTCGGGCAATTGATGGAGACGCTCTCGGGCGGCAACCAGCAGAAGGTCGTGCTCGCGCGCTGGCTCACCGGCGAAGTGAAGGTGCTGCTGCTGGACGAGCCGACCCGCGGCGTCGACATCGGCGCCCGCAGCGAGATCTACCGGATCATCACCGACCTCGCCGCCTCGGGAATGGCCGTGGTGATGGCATCGAGCGACATGCCGGAGATCCTCGCCCTGTCGCATCGCGCCCTCGTGCTCAAGGACGGCGGCGTGGTGGCAGAGCTTGACCGCACCGCCCTCCAACAGCCCGACGTGCAGGACCGCATCTTCCGACTCGCGAGCGGACTCGACATCTCCGACGCGCCTTCCGGCACCGCACCCTCCGGCACCGCACCCTCCGCAAAGGACGACCAATGACCGACACCCGCACCGCCTCGCAGACCTTCGTGCCCGAGTCGGGCGTGAAGCGCTTCAGCCCGACCTGGTTCGGCGACCTCGCGATCCGCTACGCGATGGTGATCGTGATGGTGCTCATCATCGCGTTCTTCCTCTACCGCAGCGCACGCTTCGGCACGGTCGACAACCTGCAGACGATCCTGGTCGCCGCGGCGCCGTTCGCCCTGATCGCGCTCGGTCAGACGCTCGTGATCCTCACCGGCGGCATCGACCTCTCGGTCGGCAGCGTGATCGCCGCAGCGGCCGTGTTCGGCAGCCTCACCGCCAAGGCGTTCCCGGATCAGATCTGGCTCGCGATCGTCGCCGGCGTCGTGGTGGGCTTCATCGCCGGGGCCATCAACGGCTTCGTGGTGTCGGTGATCAAGGTGCCGCCCTTCATCGCGACGCTCGGGATGCTCACCCTCGCCTCGGGTGTCGCCTACGTCGCGGGAAACGGCGCCCCCATCACCGGGCTGCCTGCCGACTTCTCCCGCATCGCGAACGCCCAGTTCGGCGGACTCACCCTGCCGGTCATCCTGATGATCGTCGGCATCCTGGGGCTCGCGGTCGTGATGCGCCGCACCACCTGGGGCATGCGCGTCTATGCGATCGGCGGCAACCCGATCGCCGCCGGCATCGCGGGCATCAACGTCGGCCGCACCATCTTCAGCGTCTATGCCATCTCCGGCATGCTCGCCGGCATCTCGGGCGTCATGCTGGCCAGCCGTGTCACGCTCGGCGCTCCGAACCTCGGAGTCGGCTACGAGCTCGACGCGATCGCGGCTGTCGTGATCGGCGGCGCGAGCCTGCTCGGCGGCCGCGGCTCGATCTGGGGAACGGCGCTCGGCCTGCTCCTCATCCAGACCCTCAACAACGGCCTCGACATCCTGACCGTCCCCGCCTACTGGCAGAAGGTCATCAAGGGCGTGCTCATCGTCGCGGCAGTCGCCGTGGACGTGTGGGCGACCCGACGACGAAGCCGCTGACCGCTCACGACGAAGAACCCTGCTTCATCGCACCATCCAACGAGAGGAACCCCATGTTCACCAAGAAGAGCCGCATCGCCGCGGCTTTCGCCGTCACCTCCGTCGCAGCGCTGATGCTCGCCGGCTGCGGCGCCGGCGACCCGAACGCGAACGCCGGCGGCGGAGACGACAGCGGTCAGGAGCGCATCACGATCGGTGTGAGCGTCTACGACATGTCGTCGTTCGTCACCGAGGGCAAGGAGGGCATCGAGCGCTACGCCGAGGAGAACAACATCGAGATCCTGTGGAACTCCGCAGGCCTCGACGTCAACACCCAGGCGAGCCAGGTCGACCAGTACGTCACCGCCGGCGTCGACGCGATCGTCGTCATCCCGGTGCAGGCCGACTCGCTGCAGCCGCAGATCGCCGCCGCGAAAGCCGCCGACATCCCGTTCTTCGACGTCAACGCGTCGCTCAACAGCGAAGACCTCACCGGTTCTGTGCAGCCCGACGATGTGGCCGCGGGCGAGCAGGAGGCGCAGATGATGATGGACGCCCTCGGCGGGAAGGGCAACGTCATCATCCTGCAGGGTCCGCTCGGGGGCTCGGGCGAGATCAACCGCGGCAAGGGCATCGACAACGTGCTCGCCGAGAACCCCGACGTGAAGGTGCTCGCCAAGGACACCGCGAACTGGAAGCGCGATGAGGCCGTCAACAAGGTCAGCAACTGGATCTCGGCCTTCGGCGACGACATCGACGGCGTGATCGCCCAGAACGACGACATGGGTCTCGGCGCTCTGCAGGCGCTCAAGGAAGCCGGGATGACGGATGTGCCGATCGTCGGCATCGACGGCATCGCCGACGGCCTCGAAGCCGTCAAGAACGGTGACTTCATCGGCACCTCGCTGCAGAACGGCACGGTCGAGCTGTCGGCCGGCGTCGCCTACGCCGCGGCCATCGTGCGCGGAGAGGATGTCAAGGAGAACCCGATCTACCTGATGCCCGCGATCACGAAGGACAACGTCGACGAAGCGATCGGCCACGTGGTCACCGAGCGCGACGCGTTCCTGAAGAACCTCAGCGAGATGACCAACAAGAACCTCAAGAGCGGCAACATCGCTTACGAGGGTCTCACCGGCCAGTCGGAGTGACGGCCGAACCCGAGCCGCGAGGATGCTTCGGCGTCTTCGCGGCTCGGGTCGTTCACGGATGAGGGAGAGGCAGATGCCGTCGACATACGTCGCCGGCGTGGATTCGTCCACGCAGAGCTGCAAGGTGACCGTTCACGACCTGGCGACCGGGGAAGTGGTGCGCACCGGACGGGCATCGCATCCGTCCGGCACGGAGGTCGACCCCGAGGCCTGGTGGTCGGCCCTGCAGCACGCGATCGTCGACGCCGGTGGTCTGGACGACGTCGCCGCCATCTCTATCGCCGCGCAGCAGCACGGGCTCGTGGCACTCGACACACACGGCCACGTCGTCCGCGACGCGCTGCTCTGGAACGACGTGCGCAGTGCGGACGCCGCGGCGGCGCTCGTGGCGGAGGTCGGCGCGCAGGAGTATGCGCGTCGGGTCGGAGTCGTGCCCGTGGCGTCGTTCACCGGAGCCAAGCTGCGGTGGCTGCGTGATCACGAGCCCGCGAACGCGACCAGGGTCGCCGCGGTCGCTCTGCCCCACGACTGGCTCTCCTGGCGACTTCGCGGGTACGGACCCGCCGGTGCGTCCGCGCTCGGTCCCGCCCTCGACGCCCTCGCCACCGACCGCTCCGACGCGAGCGGCACCGCGTACTGGAGCGCCTCCAGCGGCACGTACGACCTCGACCTGCTCGAGCGCGCGTTCGGTCACGTCCCGACCCTCCCCCGCGTAATCGGGCCCGCCGAGCGGATGGGGACCATGCCCGGCGGCACCGTGGTCGGAGCAGGTCTGGGAGACAACGCCGGCGGTGCACTCGGACTCGGTGCGCGACCCGGCGACGCGGTGATCTCGATCGGCACGAGCGGCACGGTCTTCGCCGTGTCCGAACACGCCATCGCCGATCCGACAGGAGTCGTGGCGGGCTTCGCCGACGGCAGCGGCCATCACCTGCCCCTCGTCGCCACGCTCAACGCTGCGCGCGTGCTCGATGCGGTCGCCGGACTGCTCGGCGTCGATCACGACGAACTCGCCCGTCTGGCGCTGGCGGCCGAACCCGGAGCGGACGGCCTGGTCCTGCAGCCCTACTTCGAGGGCGAGCGCACCCCGAACCGCCCGGATGGCACGGCCACCCTGTTCGGCATGTCGCTCGCCTCGACACGGCGCGAGACCCTGGCCCGCGCTGCGGTGGAGGGACTGCTGTGCGGTCTCGCCGACGGCCTCGATGCGATCCGTCGGTGCGGGGTGCCGGCCACCCGTATCCTGCTCATCGGCGGGGCCGCGCGCAATCCCGCCGTCTCGCGGATCGCGGCTCAGGTGTTCGACGTGCCGATCGTCGTGCCGGGCATCGACGAGGCTGTCGCTCGCGGAGCCGCGGTCCAGGCGGCCTGGGCCCTCACCGGCGAGCGCCCGTCGTGGGACGACGGCGACGCGCGAGACTTCGCAGTCGACCACCGCCCCCTCATCCGGCAGCAGTACGCCGCCCGGGCCTGAGCGCGGGCGGCGCACCGATCACCAGCGCCTGCGCGGTCAGGCGCCCCAGCCTGCCTGGACTCCGCCCACGCGCTCGGCGGCGATCCTCTCCTGGTAGCCGGAGGCGAGGTAGGCGGCCATGGGGTCGGCGGCGAGACCGCGCGACTCGCGCCATTCGGCGAGCGCCGGCCGCACGTCGGTGTAGAACGCGTCCATGAAGAGGGCGTTCGCGGCGAGCACGTCGCCCGACTTCTGGGCGACGGTGAGCGCGTCGCGGTCGACGAGCAGCGCGCGAGCCGTCATCTCCTGCACGTTCAGCACCGAGCGGATCTGGCCGGGGATCTTGTCCTCGACGTTGTGGCACTGGTCGAGCATGAATGCGACGTCGGGGTTGTTCAGACCTTCGCCGCGGATCACCTCGAACAGGATGCGGAACAACTGGAACGGATCGGCCGCCCCCACGATCAGGTCGTCGTCGGCATAGAAGCGCGAGTTGAAGTCGAACGAGCCGAGCTTGCCGAGGCGCAGCAACTGCATCACGATGAACTCGATGTTCGTGCCCGGGGCGTGGTGACCGGTGTCGAGGCACACCATCGCCTTGTCGCCGAGAGCGCTGACCTGCGCGTACGAGGTGCCCCAGTCGGGAACATCGGTGTGATAGAACGCCGGCTCGAAGAACTTGTACTCGAGCACGAGCCGCTGGTCGTCGCCGAGGCGGTCGTAGATCTTCTGCAGCGAATCCTGCAGGCGGTCCTGGCGCCCGCGCATGTCGGCCTGGCCGGGATAGTTCGACCCCTCGGCCAGCCAGATCTTCAAGTCACGGCTTCCGGTTGCATCCATCACGTCGATGCAGGTGAGATGGTGGTCGATCGCCTTACGGCGGATGGCCTCATCCTCGTGCGTGAGGGCGCCGAACTTGTAGTCGTCGTCCTGGAACGTGTTGGAGTTGACCGTGCCGAGGGTCACGCCGTGGTCCTCAGCGTGCTTTCGCAGGTCGGAGTACGAGTCCACCACGTCCCACGGGATGTGCAGCGCCACCGCGGGAGCGAGTGCCGTGTAGCGGTTGACCTGGGCGGCATCGGCGATCTTCTCCCACGCGTCCCGCGGGGTGCCCGGGGTTCCGAACACCTTGAAACGTGTGCCGGAGTTGCCGAAGGCCCAGCTGGGGAGCTCGATGCTCTGCCGCTCGAGGACGGCGAGGTTCAGAGGGGTGAGGATGCTCACGATGCACTGCTTTCGTTCTGGAGACCGGAGGAGGAGAGCTGGTCTTCGAGGTTGAACACCTCGGGAAGTGTGGGGGCGGCCTGGTCCGGTCGGCCGTCGATCCCGACGAAGAAGCGACCCATCTCGGCCTCCCAGCGAGCGGCGACGGGCGACGCGGCGAGATACGCCTGTGCCGCGGCGTCGTCATCGGTCTCGTAGTACCCGATGAGCTCGCCGTCGGGCGCGAGGAAGAGCGAGTAGTTGCGGCGTCCGGCCGCCGCGATCTCGGCGAGCATCTCCGGCCACACGGGGTCGTGACGTTCGCGGTACTCGTCAAGAAGCTCGGGTCGCACCTGGAGCTTCACGCATACGCGCATCATGGGGGCCTTTCTGTGAGCGCCCGGCCGACACCCCGTGCCGGCCGGGCGCTCGGTGTTCATCAGAAGTCGAACTCGCCGATGTTGTCGGCGTTGAACACGAACGGGTCGCCGAGCAGCACGACACCGTCGTCTCCGACCGTGTACTCGCCGAGGTCGCCGGCGGTGAAGGCGTCACCCTTCTTGCCGGTGATGTCGCCCTCGATGAGCGCCTGGGCCGCGAACGCGGCGAGGTAGCCGAGGTCTTCCGGGTTCCACAGCGCGAACGACGTGACGGTGCCGTCCTCGACGTACTCGCGCATCTGGTTCGGGGTGCCGAGGCCGGTGAGCGAGACCTTGCCCTTGTAGTCCGACGTGGACAGGTAGCGGGCCGCTGCGGCGATACCGACCGTCGTGGGCGAGATGATGCCCTTCAGGTTCGGGTGGGTCTGCAGCAGGGCCGCGGTCTTGTCGAACGAGGTCTGGTCGTCATCGTCGCCGTAGACGGTCTCGACGAGCGTGATGTCGGGGTAGTCGCTGGCGAGGTACTCCTTCATCAGGTCGATCCAGGCGTTCTGGTTTGTCGCGTTGGCCGAGGCCGAGAGGATCGCGATCTCTCCGGCGCCGCCGATCTGCTCGGCGATCTGGTCGACCTGCACCTTCGCGATGCCCTCGGAATCCGCCTGGTTGATGAAGACGTCGCGGCATTCCGGGTTGGTGTCGGAGTCGAAGGTGACGACCTTCACGCCGCCGTCGCGCGCCTCGTTCAGCGCGTCGCAGATCGCCTTCGGGTCGTTCGCCGAGACGACGAGCGCTCCGACGCCCTGCTGCGTGGCGGTGTTGATGTAGCTGACCTGCGCGTCGGGCGTGGCCTCGGCCGGCCCGACCTCGGCGAACGTGCCGCCGAACTCCTCGACGGCCGCCTTGCCGCCCTTGCTCGAGGTGTCGAAGTAGGGGTTTCCGAGGTTCTTCGGCAGGAAGGTGATGGCGAGGTTGCCGTCGCCGCCGTTGTCGCCGCCGTCGTCGCCGCCGGTGCTCGCGCATCCGGACAGGGCGACCGCTGCGGCCACCGCGAGGGCGGCGAACGCGGTCACACGCTTGCGTGCAAACATCATTGTTCTGTTCCTTTCGTGAGGGGGTGCCGCTGCTGCGGCGTCGGCGTCATGAAGCTGTGGGTGTGGCGCCGGTGGTCGATCGTGCGGGTCTGCGCCGAGCCTTCTGCAGCCAGGCGAGGAAGCTTGCGGCCACCACCGACACGACCAGGAGGGCACCGGTGATGATGTTGATCACATCCGAGGTCACGTTCATCAGGCGCAGCGCGCTGGCGAGCGAGCCGATGAGCAGCGCCGCGGCCACGACGCCGTAGATCTTTCCCCGCCCGCCGAACACCGAGACGCCTCCGAGCACGACGGCCGCGATCACCTGCAGTTCGAGGCCGGTGGCGTTGTCTCCGCGGGCGCTGCCGTAACGGAGCGTGTAGAAAACTCCGGCGAACGCGGCGACGACACCGGAGAGCACGAAGAGGATGAACTTCGTCCGCTCCACGTGCACTCCCGAGAACCGTGCGGCGTCCTTCGACAGCCCGATCGCGTACACGCCACGCCCGAACGGGGTGTAGTGCAGCAGGAGGATGAACGCGACGAGCAGGATCAGGAACGGGATCATCACGACGGGGATCGTCGTACCGGCGATCTTCGCCTTGGCGAGGTCTGTCCAGAACTCCGGGAACTCGGTGACCGCCGCCGTGCCGAGCAGGCCGACCGCGAGGCCGCGGAACAGCGCGAGGGTTCCGATGGTCACCGCGAGCGACGGCAGGCCGACGACGGTGACGAGGAATCCGTTGAAGGCTCCGCCGACCAGGCCGACGAGCAGGGCGGCGAGAGCGGCGACCTCGAAGGGGATCCCGCCCTGCACCAGTGCTCCGGTGACGACGCTGGAGAGACCCACCATGCTGCCCACCGACAGGTCGATCTCCCCGGTGATCATCACGAGTGTCATCGGCAGGGCGATCAGGAGGATCGGTGCGATGTCGAGGAGCAGATAGTTCAGGGTGATCGGCTGGCCGAACCCGCGCACCGTGCTCGCGGAGACGATGACGACGACGAGGAGCAGGGCGACGATCGCCATCTCCCTGGTGAGGAGCACACGACGCCAGAGCGGCTTGTCGAAGTCGCGGATGACTCGCGTGGTCGCGGTCGCTGTCGCGGTGGTCATGACTTGTCCCTCGCTTCGATGAGCCGTCGTTTCTGGCGGACGGCGAGGACGCGGTCGAGCACGATCGCGCCGATGATCAGGAGGCCGACGACGGCGCGCTGCCAGAAGTCGGGGATGCCGAGGATGGGGAGTGCCCGGTTGATCGTGAGCAGCAGCACCGCGCCGATCGCCGCGCCCCACACCGAGCCGATGCCGCCGGTGATCGCGACGCCGCCGATCACGGCCGCGCCCACCGCATCGAGTTCCCACCCGGCTCCGGCCTGCGAGTTGATGGTGCCGTAGCGGGCCGCGTAGAACACCCCGGCGAGACCGGCGAGAGCACCGGAGACGACGAAGGCCGTCAGCACGCGGCGGGTGACGCGCAGGCCGTACAGCTCGGCGGCGGCGGGATCGGATCCGATCGCGTAGTACTCGCGTCCACCGCGCGTGTTCTTCATGTACCAGGCGGCCGCGGCGAGGACGATGAGAGCCACGATCGTGAGGATCGGGATGCCGACGAGCTGCCCGGTGCCGAGAGCGAGGAAGTCCTTCGGCATGTCGGAGGCGTTCACCCGGTCGCTGCCGGTCCACAGCACGTTGATGCCGCGGTAGGCGTACAGCGTGCCGAGGGTGATCACCATGGCGGGAACCTTCGCGAAGGCGACCAGGGCGCCGTTGATGAGTCCGAGCAGGGCTCCGAAGACGACGGCGGCCACCACCACGACCATGATCGGGATGCCGGGGACGTCGATGAACAGGCGACCGGTGAGGTAGGCGGTGAGCCCCATGACCGAGCCGACCGAGAGGTCTACGTTGCGGGTGATGAGGACGATGGCCTGCCCGACGGCGACGAGCACGAGGATCGACGGCGTGAGGAGCAGGTCGCGCCAGCCGTCGGGGCTGAACAGGAAGTTGGAGTTGTTCGTCGTGGCGGCGATGATCACGAGCGCCAGCGCGAGGAGGATGCCGAACTCTCGCGCCCTGCCGAGGGCTGCGAGCCTCTTCGTCATCGAGGAGACGGGGATGGCGGTGGTCACGAGGAGAGCTCCGATGCGTGCGTCGCGGCGTACATGACATTCTCGGAAGTGGCCTCCGAGCGGGCGATCTCGGCGGTGATCCGGCCTTCGCGCATGACGAGGACGCGGTCGGCCATGCCGAGCACCTCCGGCAGTTCGGACGAGATCATGAGGATTCCCATGCCCTGCCCCGCGAGCTCGGAGAGCAGCCGGTGCACCTCGGACTTGGTGCCGACGTCGATGCCTCGGGTCGGCTCGTCGATGATGAGGACCTTCGGCTGCGTCGCGAGCCATTTGGCGAGGACGACCTTCTGCTGGTTGCCGCCGGAGAGCGTCGCCGCGACCGTGTCGAGAGCGTGCGTCTTGACCTCGAGCCTGGTGGCCCATTCGCGGGCGGCGCGGTTCTCGATCCCGGTGGTGAGGAAGCCGAGTTTCGCGAGCTGGCGGCGGATCGAGAGGGTGATGTTGCCGCCGACGCCGGATTCGATCACGAGCCCCTGCTTGCGGCGGTCTTCGGGGACGAGGGCGAGACCGGCGCGCATGGCGTCGGTGGGGCGACCGCGCGGGATGCGGACTCCCTGCATCGTGACGGTCCCCTCGCGGTAGGGGTCGACGCCGAACACGGCGCGGGCCACTTCGCTGCGGCCGGCGCCGACGAGACCGGCGAGGCCCACGATCTCACCCGATCGCACGGTGAAGGAGATGTCGTGGAAGATGCCGGGGCTCGTGAGATTCTCGACCTCGAGCAGCGGAGCGCCGACCGTGGTCTCCTGCTTCGGGAACAACTCGGTCACCTCGCGGCCGACCATCTGGTGCACGATCTCCTCGACCGAGGTGTCGGCGATCGCGCTGGTGGCGATGTACGCGCCGTCCCGCATGACCGTGACGGTGTCGCAGAGGGCGAACACCTCGTCGAAGCGGTGCGAGATGAAGATGAGTGCGCGGCCCTCGTCGCGGAGGCTGCGCGCGATGGTGAACAGACGCTCGACCTCGACGCCGGACAGCGCGGCGGTGGGCTCATCCATGACCAGCAGACTCGCGTCGAGCGAGACGGCCTTCGCGATCTCGATGACCTGCTGGTCGGCGATCGACAGACCCTCCGCCGGACGGTCGGGATCGATGGTCACGCCGAGCCGGGTGAACAGCCGCTCGACCTCGTGCCGCATGGCCTTGCGGTCGATGCGGCCGAAACGCCCCGTGGGCTGGCGGCCCATGAAGATGTTCTCGGTGACCGACAGGTCGGGGAAGAGCGTCGGCTCCTGGTAGATCACGGCGACGCCCGCGCTCTTGGACTGCGCCGTCGAGGAGAAGTCCACGTCTTCGCCGTGGAAACGGAAGATCCCGTCGTCGCGCTGGTAGAGACCGGCGACGATCTTCACGAGGGTCGACTTGCCCGCCCCGTTCTCGCCCACCAGGGCGTGGATGGATCCGCCGTCGACCGACAGGGTTCCGGAACGGAGAGCGACCACCGCACCGAAAGACTTTCGGATGTCGCGGAGTTCGAGCGCCGGCGGAGAGCCGGGAGCCCCAGAGGGAATCGTCATTGATCGGACCTAAACTGCAGGATCATCCCTGCGGATTGAATCGTTTTAAAAGGTGGAGCATCTGTAAATTACGACGCCCGCAGTCGCTTGTCAAGTCACGGAATGAGCAGTGGTACGTTTCAGGGAAAGGTTTCGCGGATCCCGCGGAAAGGAAAACGCCTTGGTCGTCAGTGTTCGAGATGTCGCTCTCGCCGCCTCCGTCTCCGTCGGGACCGTCTCGAACGTCCTGAACCATCCGGACAAGGTCTCCCCCGCCACGGTGGAACGTGTCACCGCTGCCATCGAGAAGCTCGGCTTCGTGCGCAACGATGCGGCCAGACAGCTCAGAGCCGGCCACAGCCGCTCGATCGGCCTCGTCGTGCTCGACGTGCGCAACCCCTTCTTCACCGACATCGCCCGCGGGGCGGAGGAACGCGCGGCCGAAGCCCGGATGACGGTCACCCTCGGCAACAGCGACGAGAAGGTCGAGCGCGAGCGCGCCTACATCGACCTGTTCGAGGAGCAGCGCATCGCCGGGCTGCTCATCTCCCCCCTCGCCGACGACCTCCCGCGACTGCGCCGGCTGCGCGACCGGGGCACGACGGTCGTGCTCGTCGATCGCGAGGTCGCCGACGAGAGCTTCTCGTCGGTCTCGGTCGACGACGTCGGCGGCGGCTACCTCGCCGTGCAGCACCTCGCGAGCCAGGGGCGACGGCGCATCGCGTTCGTCGGCGGGCCGATGGGCATCCGCCAGGTGGTCGACCGCCTCGAGGGCGCCAGCAAGGCCGCGAACGAAGCGGGGGTCTCGCTCGAAGTCATCCTGACCGACTCGCTGAGCGTGCTCGCCGGCCGCGCCGCGGGCGAGACTCTCAGCGCGCGTGCACCCGAAGATCGTCCCGACGCCATCTTCGCCGCGAACGATCTGCTCGCGATGGGCGTCTTGCAGGCGCTCATGATGCGGGGCAGCATCCGGGTCCCCGACGAGATCGCCCTCATCGGCTACGACGACATCGACTTCGCCGCCGCGGCGGTCGTCCCGCTCTCGTCGATCCGCCAGCCGGCCGAACTCATCGGGTACACGGCCGTCGATCTGATGCTGCGAGAGGCCGGAGGGCAATCCGCACGCGAGCGCGTGGTGTTCCAGCCGGAGCTCGTCGTGCGGGATTCGACGGCGCGGCAGGTCTGACCTCCCCGGCGGGTGGCGCCCCGAGCGCACCCGGGGCACCACCGACGCCTACCGCCGCACCGTCACCTACCGCCGCACCGACGCAGACCGTCGCCGCCGTGCGAACACGAGGAGCACGGCCCCTACCGCCAGCAGCACGCCGGCGCCGACGGGTACCCAGACGTCCGCAGCGAATCCGGTCGCGGCGATCTGCGCGGGGAGCGTGACCGCCGCGCCGCCCTGCTCGACGAGCACGAGCGAGTGCGCACCGCCGGGGAAGTCGGCGGGCACCGTGGCCAGCGCGGAGATCACCCCCACCCCGTTCGCCGTCGCGGTCGCCAGCAGCAGCGGATCGGAGTGCAGTTCCACCCGCACCTTCACTCCCCGTGCGAAGCCGCTGCCCTCGACCAGGATCGATGAGCCTGGTTCGATCGAGAGGGCCGGCGGGCGGGCACTTGGCACGACCTCCAGCGTTGCGCTGGCGTTCCCCGCCCGATCGACCGCGCGCACCGAGAGGCTCTCGGGCTTCGGAGTGGCTGTGACCACTGCGGAGAGGTCGCTCCAGGTGTTCCCGTCGAGCGAGTACTCCAGGCGCTGCACGCCCGAGGCCGAGTCGGTCGCGACCGCGCTGACACGGCCTGCCGAGGAGAGCCACGCCCACACTCCGGGTCGGGTGCCATCGACCTTGATCCGCTCCGACAGGATGCCGCTCACGTTGCCGGCGACATCTGTCGCACGGTACTCGAAGAGCGTCTCCCCCTCGGGAAGGACGACGGGGTCGCGGTACAGCTGCCATCCACCCCCGGTGACCCGGTACTCGACCGAGGCCACGCCGCTCTCCGTGTCGGTCGCGCTGACCGTCACGGCTGCGCCACCGAGGTACCAACCGTTCGAGCCGGGGTTCGACACCGTGTGCGCCACCGTCGGCGGGACCCGGTCGGGGATGACGATCTCGCCGGTCACGGACTGCACGGCCTCGGCGTTGCCGGCGACGTCGAGCGAGAAGAACTCGACCGTGTGCACACCCCGGGTCGCGAGTTCGACGGTGGTGCCGTCGGTCCAGTCGCCGCCGTCGATCCGGTATCGGGTCGCACCGACGCCCGAGGTCGCATCCGTCGGCACGAGCTCGATCACCCCACGGTCCTTCGCGACGTGGTCGTCGTCGAAGTCGTCGCTGAACTCGGCCGTGGTCGTCGGCGCCTTCGTATCGATGCGCACCGGCACCTCGAGCGGCTGCGAGTGGTTGCCCGCCCCGTCGGTCGCGGTGGCCACCACGGTGTGCTCGCCCTCACGATCGAGCGTGAGCGGGGAGGTGTACTCCGCGGATGTGCCGCCATCGACCCGGTAGTCGATGCGCACGTCGCCGGGACGATCATCCTGGGCCTGCAGCTCCACGCCCACGGGGGCGCTGGTGAACCATCCGGTTCTCGGGTCGGGCGATGCCGGGGTCGTACGCGACACGATCTGCGGCACCACGGTGTCTCGCGGGACCGGAGCCGTCCACACATCCGCGATCGAGGGATCGTAGAAGCTGTGGTCGGTCTGCGTCTCGAACCTCACCCGCACCGATGCGTCGGTCGCCCGCTCGGCCGGCACCACGAACTCGTAGGTCTCGGTACCCACGCCGCCCGTGTGCGCGAACTGACGCGTGTGCACCTCGACACCGTCGACGTAGACCTTGTACCTCTTGGTCTGCGCCCGGTCGTAGGTCTCGACCGAGCGGATCACGAAGGGCTCACCGGGGACGACGGCCATGTCGAACTCGAACTGCGAGAAGTCGACGAGGTGCCCGGCGTAACGCCGGGTGAGACCCGCCTCGGTGTTCGTGCCGGAAGACGGCGACGCGGTCAGGGCGTGCGCGGTCTCCGATGTGGCATCTCCGAGATCGATGTGATTGTAGCCGGGCGCGGGGGCATCGATCGGGGCGAGCTGCACCGTGAGCGCTGCATCCCGCGCGGCGAAGCGCACTCCGCCCCTCTCGAACGCGGCGGTCAGAGTCGCCGTGGTCGAGCCGGCCTTCGCGTCGAGCGGCGCCATCACAGGAACCGACAGCGACACCGTCTGTCCGGCGGGGATCACCACGTCACCCGTGCTCAGCGGCGTCTGCCATTCCGAGGGGACGACGACCGTGAGGTGTCCGCTCGTCGGCTGGGCGCCGACGTTGGCGATCTGCGCGACCAGCGTCGTGACCCCACCGGGGCGCACGGTCGCGGGGTCCAGCGTGACGGACGTGATCTGCACCGGGGTGTCGACCACGATCTGCGCATCGGCGGCGAGCCGCACCGTCGCTCCGCCGAAGCCGTACTCGATCACTCCCCCGACCGCGACGGGTCCCGGGGGTGCGCCGAGCGGCACGGTGAACCCGAGGTCGACCGCGGCATCGGTGCCGCTCTTGATCGTCTCGGCGACCGGAGTCGGCTCCGGAGCCGTGGCCCACTCCGCCGAGAGACCGGTGAGGGCTGCCTTCACCCGGGAGATGTCGCGATCACCGCCGTTGTCGACGCGGACGCCCACCTGCCCGGTCTCCCCTGGCTTGACGCCGGGCGGCGGAGTGAGCGCCGCCTCGATGTCGAGGAGTCCGGAGATCGTGCGCCCGAGCGCAGTGCGCACGGCCTCGGCCTTCGCCGCGAGCGCGGCGCGGGTCGCATCATCGGTGGCGACGGCGGCCACCGCGCGGTCGAGCTCGTCGAGGGCGAGGATCGCCGTGGCGAGCCGCTCGGCCGCCCCCGAGGGATCGCCGATCGCGGCGAGCGCAGCCTTCACGTCGTCCCGCACGCGATCGCTGCCGGCGAGGAGCGCCGTCCTGGCCGCATCGTCGAACGCACCACCGATGTGGCGGGCCTCCACCTCGGCGTCGAACTCGGCCAGTCGGTCGAGGATGTCGCCGACGGCGCCGGCATCGGCATCGACCGTGAAGGAGTAGTCACCGGAGGCCACCGTCACGACGACGTCGTCGCCGTCGATCGCGACGCCCAGCACGCCCTTCGCCCTGTCGAGCGCTGATCCGCTCTCGCTGACCGCCCAGGCGTTCGGGGCGGGGAGTCGAACGGTCGCCGTGGAGCCGACGGGCACGTGGGTGTCGAGCGTGAGCGCGCCATCCTGACGCTTCCAGTCGACGCTCACGGGGCCGAACGGGGTCTGCGTCTCGGCCTTCGCCCAGTCCATCTGTCCGGTGACCGCCGGAGCGATCTCGATCTTCCGGTATCCCTCGGATTCGGAGGCCGCGATGCCCGCGACGCCCTTGTAGAACCAGTCGTCGACGGTCCCGAGGAAGTAGTGGCCCAGCGACCGCGCTTCGAGCGACCAGTGCTCCCACATCGTGGTGCCGCCGTTGGCGACCATGAAACCCCAGCTCGGGTACGCCGTCGAGGTGGCGAGCTGGAAGGCGACGTCTTCGTAGCCGTATTTCGTGAGCACGGGCAGCAGGTACTTCGTGCCGAGCACCCCGGTGTTCAGCGCACCGCCCTTCGCCGCGACGTCGGCGGCGATGCTGGCCGCCACTCGCTGCTCCATCGCCGCGTCCGGTGCGAGGCCGAATGCGAGCGCGAGCACGTTGTGCGTCTGTCGGTAGCCGCGGTCGGAGCCGTTGCCCCGGTACAGTCCGCGGTCCCGGTCCAGGAACGTGGCGTTGAAGGTGTCCTTCACGACCGCGGCACGTTCGGCGAACATCGCCGCATCGGCGGTCTTGCCCAGGTGCGTGGCCGACTGCTGCATGGAGGTGAGCATCGCGTAGAGGTATGCCGTCGCCGACACCCGCGTGTCCTCCGGAGCATTGCTGCCGGCCGGGCTCGCTTCGGGGCTGACCCAGTCGCCCAGCCGCGGATTCGCGACGAGGCCGTTCGTCGAGCGGCCGTACTCCAGGTCGAGGTAGCCCTTCATGCCGTCGTACTGCTCGGCGAGCACACGGTCGTCGTTGCCGTACTGGTAGAGCCACCACGGGATCATGACGTAGGCGGAGTGCCAGGGCGGATTGATGCCCCAGTTGCCGGTGTCGCCCCAGTTGTTCGAGGAGGGGGCGATCACCTCCGGCGCGCCGTCGGCACCGCGGGTCTCGTGCACGTCGCGCATCCACTTCGCGAACAGCTCGTGCGTGTCGAGGTTCGTCATGAACATCTCGGCACCGACCGCGGCGTCACCGGTCCAGCCGTTCTTCTCGAACATCGGGGTGTCGGTCGGGATGCCGTGGATGTTGTTCTTCAGGGTGTCGACGACCGCTCGATGCACCTGGTTCATGATGGGCTCGGAGCTCTCGAACGAACCCCACTCGCGTGCGTCGGTGTGCACGACCTTCGCGGTGAAGTCCTCGAGCCGTGGCGGCTGGTCGCCCGGCCAGCCGGTGACCTGGATGTACTGGAACCCCTTGTACGAGAACTGCGGCTCCCACGTCTCCGGAGCACCGGTGCCCGCGAGGACGAACCTGTCGGTCTGGAACCCCGAGGCGAAGCCGCCGTTGTTCGAGAAGTTCGGAAGGCCGCTCGGCAGCAGCTTCTCTGCGGCCTGCGAGCGGATGGTCGTGCCCGCCGGACCCTGCGCCGTGTACTGCACCCACCCGGCGATGACCCGGGGGAACTTGACCACGTACGTGTCGGCCACCGGCTCGGTGATCTCGACGGCCGGAAGCTCCTCGGTGATGCGGATGGGCTGCTGGCGCTGATTCACCAGCACGCCCTTCGGACCCTTCGCCTCGAACGCGGGCTCCCAGCCCGAGTCGTCGAAGCCGGCGGTATCGAATCCGGTCTGCACCTTGCTCGCATCGAACAGCTCGCCACCGTAGAGGTCGTCGAACTGCGTGGGTCCGTCGTGGATGGTCCAGCTGTCGTCCGTCACCACGGTCTGCACCGTGCCGTCGGCCAGCTCGAGCCGCAGCAGCAGGCGCGCGACGGGCTCATCGTGCCACGGCGGGCGCTGCCAGTTCCAGACGTTTCCGCCGGTCATGCCGAAGAAGCCGCGGCCGAGTTCCAGGCCGATCGCGTTGGAGCCCGACTTCACGAGCTCGGTGACGTCGTTCGCGACGTACTGGACCGTGTCGTCGTAGTCCGTGAAGCCGGGCGACAGCACATCGTCACTGATCGGCTTGCCGTTGAGCGACACGTTCGCGTACCCACCGGCGGCAACGAACAGCGTCGCCGCCCGCACATCCGCGTCCACGGCGAACTCCTTGCGCAGGAGCGGAGCGGGGTTCGGCTTCGCGACCGGTTCGCGCACACCGCCGCCCCAGGGTCCGCTGCCGAACGCCGCCTGTGCCGCCGCACGACCCCACCCGGAGTCGTCGAAGCCCGGGGCCTCGAACCCGGCATCGACGGTCTTGCTGGCCTTCCACTCCGTGTCGGTGCGCACGATCTCGGTCGAGCCGTCGGAGTAGGTGACCCTGATCGCGGCGACCAGCCCGGCGGGAGATCCCGCGCCGTTGGTGGTCTGCACGGCAACGGTGTTCCGGCGGGCATCGAGGTCGGCGAAGAACCGATGCGACTGCTGCCACTCGTTCGTCGCCCCCTCGGTGGCCCCGAGCAGGGTGCCGTTCACCGACAGGCGGAAGGAGTCGTCGGCGGTGATCACGATCTCCGCCCGGGTGGCGATCTTGTCGTCCGGGGATTCCCACGTGCGGCGGAAGGCCCGCGGCTCCCCCGGCGCGACGGGTGCAGCGGCCTCCGGCGTCCAGATCCACGTCGAACCGGCCAGCGTGAGCTTCTCGGTTCCGAGGTTCAGCTCGGGAATCGTGACCTGACCGCCGTAGACCCAGCCCCGGTAGAGGGCCTGCTCGCGGGCGGCCTGCCACCCGGAGTCATCGAACTCCACGGTCTTCCAGCCACTCGGTGCGGCGCTCTCGGAAGAGACCAGCGCCTTCGTGCGCCCGTCGCTCACCACGTCGGTCGACGTGCCGTCGGTGTAGCCGATGCGCACGCGGGCGATCACTCCCCCGTACTGGGCGTTTCCCGGGGTGTCGAGAGCGAGTGCGAGGACGTTGGATCCGGGGGCCGCGGTGAGGGCGACGGCGCGCGCCTGCTGCCATTCGTTGTCGGCGCCGGTGTTGAACGCGACCTTCTCACCGTTCCAGTAGGCGGTGAAGATCTGGTCACCGGTCACGGCGAGCTGCGCCCACGCGACGGTCTTCGAGGCGGGGACCTCGATCGTCCGACGGAACAGCGTGTCCGGGATCGGGTTGCCGGGAGACGGCGCGCCGATCGCGGGGAGGATCCACGACGCGGTGTCGAAGGTCATCCGCGTATCGGGCGTGGTCTCGACGGGGATCGTGACCGGTCCCCAGGGCGATCCGCCGTAGATCGTGCGCGCGGCGGCGGCCTCCCAGCCGTCCGCGACGAAGTCGCTGCGGTGCCATCCGCTCGGCGCCGTGCGCGTCGACAGCCAGCTGGTGTCGGTCACGATGTCCTGCGTCGTGCCGTCGGAGTAGAGCACGGTGAGCTTCCCGACGAAGCCTCCGTAAGCCTTCGCGGTGTTGTCCAGGCGCACGGCGAGCACGTTCTCGCCCGACTTCGGCGACACTGCCACTCGCGATGCGGTCTTCCACGCGTCGTCGACCGAGCGACCGGACGCCACCTGCACCTCGTTCAAGAGCACGGAGTACCCGCGGTCCCCGGTCATCACCAGCTGCGCACCGGCGATCGTCTTCGCGGGGTCGACCGTGAACGTCTTGCGGAAGTAGCCCGATGGCGTGTTGCCTCCCGCGTACTGCGGGTGGATCCAGCTCGCCCCGGTCAGGGTCATCTCGATCGGGCCCGACTCCTGCGGCCGGTCGTTCCCGATCCAGGCGCTGCCCTGCCAGTCGGCCTCGCCGTACAGACCGGTGTGGAAGGAGGAGGCGGCCTGCGCCGATCCCGCGGAGGTCACGACGTCGACGCTCCAGAAGTACTCGGTGGCCGAGGCGAGGGCCGGGCCGGTGTACTCGACGCTCGATGACGCATCGGAGGAGACGACGCCGCTGTCCCACGCGAGGTCTCCCCCGGCGAGGGCTCCGGCAGAGGCCGCGATCCGCAACCGGTAGGACTCCTGCACGACCGCGCGTTCGCCGGTCTCGATGACCCACGAGAACCGCGGACGGTCGACGTCGATCCCGACCGGCTCGGTCTTCTTCTCCACCTGCAGGGTGGTGAGCGCGAGCGTCGGCGTCGCGCCGGCGGCGGGTACGGACGCCCCGCTCACGAGGGCGGTGGTGAAGGCGAGAGCGACCGTCAGCACCCCCACCAGCAGGACGCGAGCCGAGCGGGACCAGCGCCGGGGGCGCGCGGAAGGAGCAGTCGGATATGTCACGGAGCGTTCCGATCGTCGTTGATGGAAACCAGTTCTTCGGGCATTGCGAGGTGTGCACATCGAATTGAATGAATCGATTCAACGCCTCGTCGGCGAGAGTAGCATCCCCACCGATGCCGACGCAATCACCGCCCGATGAAGAGCGACGGTGAACCGCTACCGTAGTGAGGTGGACATCACCCTCACGCCGCCCTCGCCCATCGACGTCAAGACTCTGTATGACGAGACCGGCTGGGCTGACCATCCGATTGAGACGTTCGAACGAGCGCTCGCCGGTTCGTGGATCGTGTGTTCTGCGCGTGAAGCGGACGGAACGCTGCTCGGCATCGGCCGCCTCATCGGAGATGGCGGCCTGCACGCGTTCGTGACGGAGTTGATCGTGACCGAACGGTCACGGGGCCGCGGGATCGGCGCACGCATCCTCGAACGACTCGTCGCCGAGTCGCGGGCACGGGGCGTGGATGACATCCAGCTCTTCGCCGCCCGCGGGAAGTCCTCGTTCTACGAGCAGCACGGTTTTGCGCGGCGCCCGCACGACGCGCCGGGTATGGACGTGGTGGCCCGCGGCTGAGTCGACCGACCCGCCTCCCGTCGAAGGTGGGGTGGAGGCGGGCCGGGGCTCTGTACGTCGAACGGCTCAGTCGAGTGGGGCGGGTGTGCGGAACCTGCGGACGAGGGCGAGTGTCAGGACGCCGAGCAGCGCGAGCACCACGACCTCGACTGGAATCGCCCACCACCAGATCGACGATGCCTCGTCGGCCGTCTCGGCCGGAGCACCGACAGCCTCTCCCGCGGCGACGACCGAGAACACGCCGGTCAGCGAGCGATCCGACTGCGCCCCTCGGACCTGGAGCGTGTACTCGCCCGGTTCGAGGTCTTCGGGAACGAGGAACCGGACGGTGACGAAGCCCTCTTGGTCGGCGACGAACCGCCCCAGAGGCGTGTCGACGCCGTCGAGTGTCACCTCGATGCTCTCCCCCGGGGTGAACCCGCCCGCCGTCGCGGACTGCGTCTCTCCGGCCTTGATGCGGGCGCTGCCGATCACGAGCTCGATGGCGCCCGGCTTCTCGGGAGCAGCGGTGGGAGTCGGCTTCGTGTCGACCGGCGGCGCGGGGAGCGCTTCGCCGCCATCGGGCGATCCGCCGTTGCCCGGCTGTCCTGCGCCGGTGCGCGGCGGCTTCGGATTCCCCGTGGTCGGACCCGATGGCTTCGTTCCCGGAGGCGTCGTGCCCGGAGGGTTCGTGCCCGGCGGGTTCGTCGGGGGGTTCGTCGTCGGGGGCGCGGGCTTCGTGATGACGAAGGTCGCCGCGAGCTCATCGCTCGCGATCCGCTTCCATGGATCGTCCCCCGCCACCGCGGCCGTGAACTGCGCGGCCCCTTCGGCGCGATCGATCCCGAACTCGCACTCGATGCTCGCTGCGGGGGCCAGTGCACCCTGCACGCAGGAGGCCACGGCGACACCGTCGATGGTGGGCGACACGAGCGACAGCGGAACTGTTCCCGCGTTCGTGATCGTGTATCGCACCCGCACCTCTCCCGCGCTCTCGATCGAGGCATTCGGCGTCGCGACGGGGTCGACCCAGGGGGCTCCCGGCTTCGACCCTCGAATCGCGACGGCCAGGTCGAGGTCGGGGACGTCGTCCGCGCAGAGCGCGAACTCCCGCTCGATGACGGCCGCATCCGTCCCCGCGGCATAGACGCCGAAGGTCTGCAGCGATGCCGAGGTCTTCGACGCCCACTTGTCGACGGTGACGGCGACGTATCGCGCCGTGCCGGAGACCGGTGTGACCGCGGAACGCTCTCCCGCCACGGCACCGATATCCGTGTAGGTCTTGCCATCGGTGCTCGCCGAGAGCGAGACGCCGGGTACCGCGCCATCGGTCCACACGGTGCGGACTGAGCCCAGAGCCTGCGGCGACCCGAGGTCGACGACCATGCGCCCGCCGTCCGCGCCCGGCTCCCACGCCGTGCAGGGGTTCGCGTCGGTGGCGAAGTCCGGGTCGGTCATGCCCTGCGGCAGCGGGCTCGTCGGGAAGGTCGTGACCCCGACGGCCTGGTCGGCGAGCGGATAGGCGGCCCCGGCGAACGAGACCGTCACCGGCTTTCCTCCGGACAGCTGCACGTCCTTCGTGGCTCCGGATGCGGCGTGCGTGACCCGGACCGTTCCTTCGCCTCCGCTCAGCACAAGGGTCCTGCCGTCGCGGACGTCGGCGGTCACGCCGGCCTGCACCCTGGAGCCGTCGACGTCGATGACCGTGAAGCGCGCCGCGAGCAGCTGCGAGCTCGCAGCGGCGACAGAGCGCTGGATACTCACCGTGTCGGCACCGAGCTGCTGGCTCCCGTCGAAGAGCGAGACCTGCGCAGCGGGCGCCGGCACCGTGATCGTGCCATCGATCGCTGCACCGGAGAGGTTGAAGATGCTGAGGTAGCCGTCCGCATCGCTCGCCTTGAGCCCGGGGTCGCTGGTTTTCACCGTTGCCCGTGCGGCGAGCTGAGCGGTCGTCGCCGCATCCGTCTTGGCGTAGCCCTCGACGAGCAGGTCGGTCGAGGCGCCGTTCGCGAGGATGACCCGGTCGGTGGTGGTGCCGGAGACGACGGTGATCGGACGCTCCGAATCGCGTACGACCAGGCCGACGCGGTCCTCGATTCCGAGCCAGTCGCCCTGGGACTGGCTCGCGCCTGATGCGGCTGAGTACTGCGCCACGTCTTTCCAGGTCGTGCCGTCGACGGAGGTCTGGATGCTGTAGACCTGACCGGCGGCCGACTCCCAGCTCAGACGCACGCGATCCACCGGAGCGACAGCACCGAGGTCGAGCTGGATCCAGGTGTCCGGTGCGGTGCGCAGAGGCTGGGCGACGGCCCACCGCGTCCCGAAGTTCCCGTCATTGACCTTCGCGGCCTGACGGCTGGAGCCGGCGTCCTCGCTGGAGGCGGTCGCGGTCGCACCGATCGCGAGGTTCTTCGGGTCGGTGCCGTTGAGCACGCCGAACTCGAAGAGCGAGTACCCGAAGCTCGGGTTGCCGAGAGCTCCCTGCATCCGCACGTAACGGGCCTGCTCCGTCGGGAACGACAGCTCGTCCATCCGGGAGACGATCGGCGCCCGGAACGCGAGCTCCGTCCAGGTCACGCCGTCCGTCGAGGACTGGATGCTGAACGCGCCGGCCATCGCCGACTCCCACAGCAGTCGCACGTTGTCGACCGTCACTTCGGCCCCCAGGTCGAGCTGCACCCAGCTGTCGGCCTTGGCTCGGTCGGCTGAAGCCACCGCCCACCGACTCGCCGGGTCACCGTCGTTGACTCGGGCGGCGGGCCGCGCCGGGTCCTGCGACGAAGCTGTCGCGACGGCGCCGGGCGCGGTGGCCAGGTTCGGCCCGTTGGTCCCCCTGCGGGCTTCGAACTCGAACAGCGAGTATCCGAAGGCCGTGGTGGTCGCCGCCCCCTGCATCCGCAGGTAGCGCGTCGTGGTCGGAGCGAAGTTCACCTGGTCGCCGCGCGCGACGCCGGCGATCGCGGCCTTGTAGCCCGCGTCGGTCCACGTCGATCCGTCCACCGATGTCTGCACGACGTACTGCTTGGCGGCGGCCGTATCCCAGAAGAGGTACGCCGAGTCGATGCTGCGCACCGACCCGAGATCCACCTGCACCCAGCCGTCGACGGCCGACGCCGCGGCAGGATCGATCGCCCACCGGGTGTCGGTCTTGCCGTCGGTGAGGTTGCCGGCGGGATGGGCGGGGTCCGAAGAGGACGCCGTCACCTTGCCACCGCTCGCGAGATTCTCGGCAGAGTTCCCACTGCGCACCATCAGCTCGAACAACGAGTAGCCGGCGTTCGCGGCAGCGGGCTGCACTCCCTGGATGCGCACGTAGCGGGCGTTCGTTGCGGGGAAGGTCACCGGGTCGAGCCGGGCGACGTTCGCGGGCTTGGTCGGCGCAGCGGGAGGTGTCGTGTCGACCGAGGTGTAGCGCCCCTCCGCGGTGTCGTAGTCACGGCTCCCATCGAGGCCGGGCACTCCGGGCATCGTGAGCTTGCGGACGGTGAGCGCGCCTTCGCCGGAGCCGTTGCCCGTCGAGGCGTAGACGATCGACCCCGTGGGTAGCGTCGTCATCCCGGCATATCCGGCCCCCAGATCGAGCATGCTGGCAGAGCCGTCGAAGCCGTCCTTCTCGAGCGAGTAGACGTCGCCGAATCGACCCTTCACGACCAGACTGCTCTGCGGCAGCATCGACGGAGTATTCCCGCTGATGTCGAAGAGCCAGTCATCATGCTCGGGCTGCCACACGAACTTCACCATGTTCGCGCGATCGACCGTGCCCGCCCAGGCGTTCGGGCTCTGCTGCGCGAGGAGACCAGGACGACTCTTGCCGTAGTCGACGACGCCGCTCGCATACGCGAAGAGTTCGTCGTTGCTCGCCGGAGCGACAGGTCCCTCGGGGCTGCCGTTGCGCAGCTTGTGGAGCAGGTAGCTGATCGCCACCTCGGCCCGCGCCTCGGGCTCGTACTTCGGTTCCCCGGAGAACTTCGCGATCCGGGGTGCCGCGCCGTAGTCCTGGTAGGGGAGCAGTCGTTCGGCGAGGTTCTGCTCGGCGCGCGCCGCGTACGGGTTCCCCTGCACCTGCGCGAGATAGGCGAGAGGGAGGACGTCACGTCCATAGAGGAACTCTCGGTCATCGACCATCGGCATGAGCGGCTCACCTGCGTCGCTCATCGTGCCGAGGATCGTCGCGAGAAGCTCTTCGCCGTTGGGCTGCGCCTCGAGCACCTCCGGCAGCGGCTGCCCGGCGAGCAGGAAGTGGATCGCGTTCCGCGCCGAGGTCCGCCAGACCTCGGACTGGTAGTGCGGCCCGAAGGAGTCGTGGTTCTCGACGAGGAATGTGTCCCACACGTTGTGGGCCGTGTTGTCCGAGATCGGCACGCCGTCGAGGCTCGCCGGGTTGGCGGCGTCGGCTGCGGGAAGGCCGGTCATGTTGCGGCTCCACAGGCTGAGGCTCTGCTTCCACGCGGCGTTGTTCGTGTGCTCGGGGTACCACGCGGCGCCCGGGGCGATCGACTGGGCGTAGACACCCATCTCCTCAGCCTTGGTGTCGCCCGAGTAGCCGCCGTTCATGCCGTTCGGCGTCCAGCCGCC
This sequence comes from Microbacterium sp. NPDC091662, assembly GCF_044756705.1. Taxonomy (NCBI): domain Bacteria; kingdom Bacillati; phylum Actinomycetota; class Actinomycetes; order Micrococcales; family Microbacteriaceae; genus Microbacterium; species Microbacterium sp. NPDC091662. The sequence goes on from NZ_JBIVTM010000001.1 coordinate 2,188,272, forward strand.
CGACATCGGGTCGTTCTTGCTGCCGAGCGAGACCGTGTACTCGGCCTGACCGGTCGCGATGGTCTCCACGTTCTTCTTCGTCGTTTCGTCCAGCCGGTCCCACAACAGGCGGGCCGCGAGCACGAAGTAGCTCTCGTAGGTCGTGTCCCAGAAGAGCTGCTTGCCCCACTCGGTGCCACCGGTCAGACGGTTCGTCGCTGCGTACCGCGTGATCGTCTTCACGGTGTGATCGAGCAGCGTCGCCTGGTCGACCCCGGCGACCGCGGCGTCGTAGCGATCCGGCTCGCTCAGGAGCACCGCGTTGCCGAGGACGACGGCGAACCGGAAGTCGGCGAGGGCATACGCGTTGATCGCGGGCGACCACTGCTGCTCGACCCAGACCGTGTGCTTCAGCAGCACCTGGTAGTAGATGTCGGAGACGGCGTCGGATGCGCCGAGCTGTGGGGCTGCCTGCTCCGCAGCAGCGGAGGCCGGAACGGTCGTTCCGAGAGCAAGGGCGAGGGCAAGAGTGAGCGCGGTGATCGCGCGGGAGATGGTGCGCACGGGAATCCTTCGGGTGGGACAGGACTGCCGCGTATGACAACCTTGTCAGAATTGCACAGTACGACAGGACCGGTCGCCACGTCAATACAAAACTCGGCGGCGCCTCCCCCGCGCGCACCCGCCCTCGAAGGCAGCGTCAATCGCGCGGCGGGATCTCCCCGGAACCACGCGCGACGAGTCTGGTCTCGACCACGACCGAGTGCCGACCTCCCGCGAGCGCCACGCTGCGCTCGATGGCCATTCGCGCCGCCGCTCGCCCCATCTCCACGGGGTCATGGGCCATCACAGTGATGCCGAGGTGCTCGAACACGTCGAGGTCGTCGAACCCCACGAGCGCGGGCGGAGACGTGACGCCGCGGAAGGCGAGCGTCGCCCCGACCGTCACCCGGTTGTTGCTCGTGAAATAGGCAGTGGGGGGCTCATCGAGTTCCATGAGCAGGCGCACCGCATCGCGGGCACCCGGCACATCGTGCAGACCCGACCTCACGTACACCTCACGAAAGCGTTCCGGTACCCTCTGCACGGCATCGCGATACCCCGCCAGCCGCTCCTCGTGGGTCTGAAGCCGGGGATAGTCGCCGATGAATGCGATGCGCTCATGCCCGACGTCGATCAGGTGCTCGACCGCCGCCCTGGCACCGGCCTGGTTGTCGAGCACGATCGAATCGGCGGTCACTCCGCGCGGCACCCGGTCGACGAAGACGATCGGCACACGTTCACGCTGCAGAGCCTCGGCGCGCTCATGCGAGGTGTCGGTCGGGACGAGGATGATCGCCTCGACGTTCCGCGACAGGAACTCCTGCAGCAGCGTCGCCTCGGTCTCCGGATCCTCGTCCGAACTCGCCAGCGTCATCTGCATACCCTGCAGTCGCGCCTCGGATTCGATGCCCTTCGCCAGCGAGGAATAGAACGGGTTCGCGAGGTCACCCGCGATGAAAGCGACGAACCCGGAGCTGATCCCCCGGCGCAACTGACTGGCCGTGCTGTTGAGGTGATAGCCCAACTCCTGCGCGGCCGCGACCACACGGGCCTTGGTCGGAACGCTGACGTACTTCTCATCGTTCAGCGCACGAGAGGCCGTCTTCAGGCTGACGCCGGCGAGGTCGGCGACTTCCAGGAGCGTGACGCCGCTCCGGTTCCGGCCATCCGACTTCTCCTGCACGAACTCTCCTCCTTCGGGCCCCCGCGACGACGCCGCGACGAGCACGCCTGAGCATATAGCGAGTTCGGACGGCACCTGTGGCGCACCGACTGCTCGGCAGTTCGTCAGTCGAGAATCGACCATGGGCCCCGACCCGCAAGACCGGAGGATCCGCCTGCCCCGGCGTCAGCGGCCGAGGGCCTTCCGCGCCTTCTTCGACGCCTTCTCGACGGCCTTCTTGCGTCGCTTCCGCGCCTGGGGGTCGTTCCACATCCGCACCAGCTGATGGCGGACCGACTCGCCCTTGTTGACCTGCACCGTCGCCGCCCGACTGCCGAGGACGTAGGCGACGAAGGCGACGCCGACGATGAGAAGGATCTTGTTGCGCATGATGCCTGCTTTCTGCGGGAGTGCGGTGTGCTCAGGAGAGACGGCGCTGGTCGTGCGCGAGGCGGGCCCGGAGGCTCGTGTGGACCGAGACGAAGGTCGCGGTCTCGCGCCCGGTCAGCACGGCGAGGTTGGCGAGCAGGCGATCGACGTGGTCGACCAGCTCTCGCGGGTCGGTGTTCTGCCGCGGCGTCACGGAGACGTGCAGCACAGGGCTGCGACGCACATCGTTCGCCGTCACCTGTGCGGAGAGAACCTCGTCACGCGTCGTGAGGGAGTTCTTCACGGCATCGGAGACGAACGCTTCGTCGACGGTCACGCGGCCCAGAGGGTTCTGCGCTCCCGTCGAGCGGAGCACGGTCTTCGAGCGGCGGCCCGCGATGCTCGTGAGCGCGAGGATCAGCAGCACGATCACGACCACGATCGCGACGACAGCACCGATGCCGATCCACGACAGGCCTCCCCCGGCGAGCGCGGTCGCGGCGATCGCCTGGTCGAGCCAGGATCGTGCATCCGTGCCGCCGGCGGCCCAGATGTCCGACAGCGTCGGCCAGCTCATGATGGCGATGCCGAGGGCTCCGAGCGCGAGGAACAGCAGCCCGATGATCAGGAGCAGAGTGCGATTCAACGCACGGTTGGTGTTGTTCACAGGTCGTCTTCCTTCTCGGTGGGGCGCTCGATGCGCACCCGGGTGCGCACCCTGTCGGCCAGCCGGTACGTCTGCAGCTCCGCCTCGGCGGCCGCCTGCACGTCGGACTTGTCGAGGGGAACGCCGACGCCGGGGCGCACGGTCACGTCGACGGTGCGGTGTCCGACACCGACGGTGATGCTGTCGCGGGTGAGCCCGGTCTCCTCCGTGAGGTGCTGGGCCAGTGCGCTGGCGATCACGCCGTTGTCGACGACGACGGCGCGTCCACCCGCGTCCAGCACGTGCTTCGACAGTCGCCCCGGGGTGACGGCCAGCACGATGAAGACCAGTCCGATCAGGGCGAGCACGACGCTGCCGGCGATCACGAGCCCGGCGGGCTGCGCGGTGGGAAGCCCGATCAGCCACCCTGCGGCCTCGGCGGGACCGACCAGGAGCGCGGGCTGCGCGGCGAGGCTCAGCACGATCTCGAGACCGATGTAGGCGAGGGCCAGGATGAGCAGGATGACCGCGACGAACATCGCGACGGTGCGCGGCGAGTGCGTCTCACGTCGGATGACGCGGCGCAGGACCGGGGTGCTCATTGCACTCGTCTCCTTTCCGGGATGGCGGCACCGGTGACGGTGAGATTGATGCGGATGACGTTGCGTCCGAGGATCGTGCTCAGGCTCTGCTGCAGCTGCTCCTGCAGATCTCGCGCACGTTCGAGGACAGGCGCGGTCTGCGAGATCGCGGCCGTGTCATCCAGGCGCGGAACGGGAAGAGGAGCGGCGATCCGTACCGTGATCCCCCTGGGGTGCTCGGCGACATCGACCTTCACGTCGCTGCGAGGCACCCCGATCAACGTCGCGGACGCCTTCTCGGTGACCGTACGGTAGACGCGATCCTTCACCTCGACGCGTCCGCGGACGGTGGCCCCGCCGGCGGCGGCTCCCGAGGGAGCGCCGCCGGCGATGTGCTGGTCGGCGCGCATCAGGAGGTGCGCCGCCCGGTGAAGACGTCTGCGAGACCGCGGACGTCGAGCTTGCCGGAGGCGATCCGGCCGATGAGCGCCCCGATTCCCGCGAACACGGCCATGAGGAGGAATCCCCAGAACCCGAAAAGCAGGGCGGCGAGGGCGAGGAGAGCGCCGATCAGGGCGCCGACCGTCGTGGCGCTCATGAGACGCGCGACTCTTCGCTCTCGTCGCTGTCGTCGCCGGGCACATGCACGTCGTTGACCTCGACGTTGACCTCGACGACCTCGAGGCCGACCAGGCGGCTGATCGCACCCGCGACAGCGGCACGGACGTTGTTCGCGACGTCCTGGATCGGCGCCGGGTACTCGACGACGATCGTCAGGTCGGCCGCGGCCTGCGTGTCGCCGACCTCGACCTTGACGCCCTGAGCGAGGTCGGTGGCGTTGATGACGTCGCGGATCGCACCGAAGGCGCGTGCGCCGCCGCCGCCGAGCGCGTAGACGCCGGCGACCTCACGCGCGGCGATGCCGGCGACCTTGGCGACCACGCCGTCGGCGATGGTCGTCTTGCCCGCGGCGTTGGCGTCCGTGGGGACGCGCGATGCGGAGAATCCGCTCGACCGGTCGACGCGCGATGCGCCGGCGGCGGCCTTCGGAGCGGCCTGGGCGAGCTCCTTCTCTGCCGGAGCGGGGGTGGTCTGGTCCTGGTTTGCCATGAGGTGTCCCATCTCGATCTGAAGACCGGTCGCGGGTCCCGTGTGAGACTCCCGCCGGGAGCGAAACGCTCGCTCGGAGATAGGACGAGCGGGAGGGCCGAAACGTCACAAAGATGTTCCGGATCCCGCCCAGCGCCTGCGGAACGGGACGCTCAGGCGGCCGCCGCGCCGTACATCTCGCCCACCGGAACCGGCACCGGGAGCACGTTGCCCGGCTGCGCGAGCGGGCACGCCCACGCCGGGTCGTACGCGCAGGAGGGGTTGTAGGCGAAGTTGAAGTCGAGCACGACCGTTCCGCGTTCCGCGTCGGATCCGAGGTCGGCGCCCTTGACCGTGTCGATCAGGTAGCGCCCACCGCCGTAGGTTCCGCCGGGACGACCGGCAAGTGCATCGCGCACCGGGATGAAGAGACCGCCGCCATAGGACGCCAGCCGCCAGACATCGAGCGACCCGACGTCCGGCACGTCCACGCGGCCGATCCGCTCGAAGGGCACGATGCCGTCAGTGCCGGTCGCGAACTCGAAGCCGCCCTCATCGGTGGCGAGGATCGGCAGCTCGAAGCGCCACTGCGGGTCGTACGAGGCGATCGGGAGTCCTTCGAAGAGCGCCCGATCCTCCACCAGCAACGGGGTCGCCGGATGCCGGAGCATCAGATCGTCCCGCTCGATCCGCCAGAGTTCGTGCGCGTCCTCCGGGGAGTCGGCGATCCGCACGGCGTCATACAGGGCGAAGACCCGACGCCGCCAGTCGACGACCTCCACGGCCGTGCGTGCAGCTGTGCTCGTCATGGCCCCAGGCTACGCGGCCGCGCCTGCGATCATCTCGGCGTATCCCTCGCGATAGGTCGGATAGTCGAGGCTGCCGAGCACAGACCGCAGCAGTGTTCCGTCGTACACGAACCCGCCCGGGTCCGCAGAAGCGACATCCGGCGGCACCTCGACGCCGAGCCCGTGCGCGATGAACGTGACGACCTCCCCGAGCGGAGCCGGGCTCTCGTCGACGGCGTGCACCAGTGGAGGCGGCTCCGGAATCCGCAGCAGCAATTCGAGAGTGCGGACGAGATCGACCTCGTGGATCCTGTTCGTACGTCGCGCGTGCTCCACCGCCGCTCCTTCGCGCACCTTCCGCACGAGGAACTCGCGGCCGGGACCGTAGATTCCCGCCGGCCGCACGATGACCGCATCGAAGAACTCGATCGCCGCCCGCTCACCGTCGAGAAGTCCGCGCGAGCGTGCACTCGCAGGCTCGGGCTGGTCCCGCTCGGTGGTCGGCAGCGCGGATCCCGCACCGTCGAAGACACCGGTCGACGACACGAACACCGTGCGCGCGGGGATCGTCGGCAGAGCTTCCGCGAGGTGCGTCAGCGCGGTGCGATACGCAGTGGGGGTGTCACCGGGAGGGAGCGTGACGAGCATGCGGTCGACGTCAGGGAGCCGTGCTGGCAGCGGCGCCGCGAGGTCCGCGCGGATGCCCGTCACCCCCGGGAGCAGGTCGCCGTCGCTCCGACGCAGCGCGAACACCTCACCGTGTTCGAGGAGTTGCGGCGCCAGACGCGCGGCGATCTTGCCTGAACCGACGAGGAGGGTGCGGGACGGGGCCGTCGCAGCGGATTCGTGCATGCGTCTCGATCAGCCCGCGGCGAGCGCGGGCAGCGCGACGCCGTGCAGAGCGTCGACGACGGGGGCGAGTTCCGGCTGCGCCGCCGCATCTTCGAGCACCTGCTCGAGCGCGGCGTCGTGGATCGGGCGGGCGCGCTCATAGAGCTCACGCCCCGCCGGGGTGAGCTCGGTGTAGATGCCGCGGCGATCGTCGGCGCAGAGGATGCGCGTGAGGAGACCCCGGTCTTCCAGGCGGTTGACCAGGCGTGTCGTGGCGCTGGGACTCAGGGCCGCGGCGCGGGCCAGCTGCTGCATGCGCATGTGCCATCCGTCCTGACGGTCGAGCGCATCGAGCACGGTGTACTCGACCACCGACAGCTCGACGGCCTCGGCCAGACTGCGCTCCAACGCGGTCTCGATCAGGCCGTGCAGTGCGGCGAGGGTTCGCCACCCCTGGGCACGCACCTCGACCGCGTCGTCACCGATACCCATGGCCAACCTCCGAGATAGTTGCTTGCGCCGGATACTTGCGTGTGCAATCATTATTCTTCGACACGCAATATGCCGCGTCTGCAAGTATCCCCACCAATGTACCAGGAGAATCGTCATGCCTCTAGGACTGATCGCCCTCGCCATCGGGGCGTTCGGCATCGGACTCACCGAGTTCGTCATCATGGGCCTGCTGCCCGAAGTCGCCCATGACTTCGGCGTCACCGAGTCCGCCGCCGGCTGGCTCATCTCCGGCTACGCCCTGGCCGTCGTCGTCGGCGCCCTCGTGCTCACCGCTGCCGCCACCCGGCTGCCCAAGAAGCCGGTGCTGCTCGGCCTCATCGTGCTCTTCATCATCGGCAATGTGCTCACCGCCCTCGCCGACGACTACGGGGTCGCCATGCTCGGCCGCATCATCGCCGCCCTCTGCCACGGCGCATTCTTCGGCATCGGATCGGTCGTCGCCGCCGGCCTCGTCGCCCCCGAGAAGAAGGCCGGCGCGATCGCCATCATGTTCACCGGCCTCACCGCCGCGAACGTCTTCGGCGTGCCCTTCGGCACCTTCCTCGGCCAGGAGCTGGGCTGGCGTTCGACGTTCTGGGCGATCTCCGGCATCGGCGTGCTGGCCTTCATCGGCATCGCGCTCCTGGTCCCCCGCCTCCCCGGCCCGACCGAGCAGGTCAGCCTCCGCAGCGAGCTGTCCGCCTTCCGCTCCGGTCAGGTGTGGTTCTCGCTCGTCGTGACGATCCTCGCCTTCGGCGGCATGTTCGGCGCCTTCACCTACATCGCCTACACGCTCACCGAGGTGAGCGGTTTCGCGACCTCGACCGTGCCGTGGCTGCTCGTGCTCTTCGGGGCCGGCCTCGTGCTCGGCAACTGGTTGGGCGGACGCCTCGCCGACCGCGCGATCGACCGTACCCTGGTCATCTTCATCGCCGCCCTCGTGGTGGTCCTCGCCCTGTTCTCGGTATCGGCGCAGTCGGGCATCGCCACGATCATCGCCCTGTTCCTGATGGGCGGCTTCGGATTCGGCACGGTCCCGGGCCTGCAGAGCCGCGTCATGCAGTACGCCGGCGGTGCACCCACCCTCGCCTCCGGGGCCAACATCGGCGCCTTCAACATCGGTAACGCCCTCGGCGCCTGGGCGGGCGGAGTGGGCATCTCGGCAGGCCTCGGCTACACCTCACCGATCTGGATGGGAGCGATCCTCACCGGCATCGCGCTCGTCGTGATGGTCGTGGCGGCGGCCCGTGCCCGCAGCGCCCGGTCGCGCGATGCGCTGTCGTCGGGCACGGGTCCGACCACCGTCGCCTCTGTCCCGGTCGGCTGACGCGACACTCGGTCACCCGTCGGACGGATTCACGGATGCAGGACGACTCGACACTCTTCTTGTCGACCTCCGCGCGTTCTCCCGGCATGTGCACCCGGCGACGATCGCCGCACGCAGAAGCGCCGCACCCTCCGACGAGGATGCGGCGCTTCCGGCAGACCGGGGAGAGTTACTCCGCGGCCGCGATCTTCTTGGCGTCGTCCGTGTTGAGCACACGGAACAGGATCGCGGCGATCAGCGCACCCACGACCGGTGCGACGATGTACAGCCACAGCGAGCCCCAGGCGAAATGTCCGCTGACCGCGAGGCCGAGCGCGACGGCCGGGTTGAACCCGCCGCCCGAGATCGAGCCGACCGTGGCCGCACCGACGAACACCGTGGCACCGATCGCGAGACCGTAGAAGGAGTTGCCCGCGGTGTCCTTCGACGTGGCGGTGTTGAGCACGACCCACACCAGGATCAGCGTGAACAGCGCCTCGACGAGGAACGCCGGGCCGACCTCGATGACCATGGCCTTCGCACCGGCGGGCCATACGGCGAGCGCGACGAGCGCGGCCACGGCACCACCGACGAACTGGGCGATGAGGTAGGCGATGAAGTCGGCGACGCTGAGGCCGCCGCGCAGGAACACACCGACCGAGACGGCCGGGTTCAGGTGTGCACCCGAGATGTGGCCCGTCGAGTACACGAGCACCATCAGGGTGAAGCCGATCGCGAGAGGCGTCAGCGGGCTGCCGCTGTTCACCGCCGCGATGATCGCGAGGACGAAGAGGAAGGTCGCAATCGCTTCCGCGAGCGCCTTACGTGCTGTACCGGTCATGAGAGTGCCCTTTTCTTTCTGGGTTTCGAAAGGCGACCACCCCGTCCGCCCACCCGCTCCGGCCGACGACCCGCCTTGCGGCACCGAGGCTATCGGCACGCCCACGCGAACGGCGGGATGCCGCGCGGAAATACTGTGAATTCGCTGAGCGCTACGCGCGCGCCGCGATCGCCGTGATGTCCACGCCCCTGGGCAGCGCTCCGAACAGGCCGGGCACTCGTCCGAGGCGGGCCGCGATGAAGCCTTCCGCGACCACGGTCGGAGCGGTGCGCAGCAACTGTGACGCCGACAGCGTGAGCGCGAGCGCTTCGACGAGTCTCCGCGCCGAGAGCTCGGGCACAGGGTCTTCGTCGAGTTCTTCGATCATCGTCCGCGTGTGCATCAGGTGCACGTCGAAGCGCGCGTCCGCGCCCCAGGCGCTCGACACCTCGGCGTCGAACGCCTCGAGCGACTCGGGCTCTCGCCCGATCGCACGCAGCACATCGAGGGCGATCACGTTGCCCGACCCCTCCCAGATCGCCATCACGGGCTGCTCGCGGTAGCGCATCTCGAGGGGCCAGTCCGTCGTGATGCCGTTGCCGCCGAGGCACTCCAGCGCCTCCGCGGCGTGGCCGGGCGCCCGTTTGCACACCCAGTACTTCATGACCGCGGTCGCCAGTCGGCGGAACGCCCGATCCTGCGCCGAAGCATCGTCGTCGTACGCGCGCGCGAGCCGCATCGCGACCGCCGTCCCGGCCTCGACCTCGAGTTGCAGATCGGCGATCACCGCTGTCATCGCCGTCTGATCGATGAGAGTGCGCCCGAACGCCGATCGATGCCGAGCGTGCCAGGCGGCCTCTGCGACGCCCTGCCGCATCCCGGCGAGCGACCCGAGCATCGAGTCGAGCCGCGTGCGGGTGACCATCTCGATGATGGTGCGCACCCCGCGCCCCTCCTCGCCCACGAGCGTCGCCTCCGCCTGCTCGTACTCCACCTCGCTCGAGGCGTTCGACCGGTTGCCGAGCTTGTCCTTGAGCCGCTGGAAGCGCAGCCCGTTGCGGGTGCCGTCATCGAGCAGCCGCGGCATCAGGAAGCACGACAACCCACCCGGCGCCTGCGCGAGCACCAGGAAGGCATCCGACATCGGTGCGGAGCAGAACCACTTGTGGCCGGTCAGCGCGTAGCGGCCGCCGCCCAGCGGCTCGGCTTTCGTGGTGTTCGCACGGACGTCCGATCCGCCCTGCTTCTCGGTCATCGCCATGCCGAACAGCGCGCCGGGCTTACCCGGACGCAGCTCCGGCTCATACTGGCGCGACAGCAGTCGCGGCATCCACTCCTCCGCGAGCTGCGGATGCTGAGCGATCACGGGTACGGCGGAATGCGTCATCGACACCGGGCACGCATGCCCCGGCTCGATCTGCGCGTAGAGCATGAAGGCGGCCGCCCTGGCGGCACTCGCACCGGGGCGGGGATCGGCGAAGGCGGAGGTGTGCGCCCCATCGGCGACGGCCGCCCCGATCACCCGATGGTAGGCAGGGTCATACTCGACCTCATCCCAGCGCTCGCCCCACCGGTCATGCGTGTGCAGGACGGGCTCGTTCCGGTTCGCCCGCCGGGCGTCGTCCTGGAAGTCTGCCGATCCGACGCGCCGACCCGTGGCGTGCAGGCCGTCGACCGCCCAGTCGGCCCCCTGCTGTCGCACAGCCTCGATCAGCGCGATGTTCGCCCCGAACTCGTCGACGTCGACGCGGGGCGGGGCCTGATTGAAGACGGTGTGCGTGCTCACGATGCTCCGGATCAAACCACGGATGCCGCCACCGGGCAATGCCCCGCGCCGCGCCCCGTCGTGTTCGCGCACGCCGATGTCAACCCCGTGGCCACCCTGTCCCCGCCCCCGTACCTTTCGAGGATGACCACCGAGACCGCGCCCGCCGCCGAGACCTCGACCCGGCTGCGGAGGGCGATCACCGGACCCCTCCTGTTCGCGTTCATCCTCGGAGATGTGCTGGGCGCGGGCATCTACGCCCTCATGGGCGTGCTGTCCGCCAAGGTGGGCGGGATGCTGTGGGCACCCCTGCTCCTGGCGCTGCTCCTCGCCATGCTCACGGCGGGCTCGTACGCGGAGCTCGTCACGAAGTACCCCCGCGCCGGAGGGGCCGCCGTCTTCGCCGAGCGGGCATTCCACAGCCCGCTGGTCTCGTTCCTGGTGGGCTTCAGCATGCTGGCGGCGGGCGTGACCAGCGCGGCCGGACTCGCCATCGCCTTCGCCGGCGACTACCTGGGCACCTTCCTCGATCTGCCGACCATCCCGGTCGCGATCGCCTTCCTCGCCCTCGTCGGCCTGCTGAACGCCCGAGGGATCCGCGAATCCATGGGGGCGAACCTCGTGATGACGGCTATCGAGCTCAGCGGCCTGGTCATCGTCGTCGCCGCGGTCGCGATCTTCGTCGGCGGTGGCGGCGGCGATGTCTCCCGCGTCGCCGAGGCACCGGAGGGAACCGGGGTCGCGGTCGCGGTGCTGTCCGGTGCGGTCATCGCCTACTACTCGTTCGTCGGGTTCGAGACCTCCGCGAACATGATCGAAGAGGTGAAGGATCCGCGCCGCACGTATCCCCGTGCGTTGTTCGGCGCGCTCATCACCGCCGGGGCGGTCTACGTCCTGGTGGGCCTGGCCAGCTCGATCGCTCTTCCTCCCGCAGAACTGCAGGAATCGAGCGGCCCTCTGCTCGCCGTGGTCGAGGCCACCGGCGTCAGCATCCCCTCCTGGCTGTTCAGCCTCATCGCCCTCGTCGCCGTCGCCAACGGCGCGCTGCTGACGATGATCATGGTCAGCCGTCTCACCTACGGCATGGCCGAGCAGGGGCTGCTGCCCGCCGTACTCGGCCGCGTGCTCCCGAAGCGGAAGACCCCCTGGGTCGCGATCCTCACCACCACCCTCGTGGCGATGGGCCTGACGCTCGTCGGCGACCTCGCGACGCTCGCAGAGACGGTCGTGCTGCTGCTTCTCGTCGTGTTCCTCAGCGTCAACGTCTCGGTGCTGGTGCTGCGTCGCGACCACGTCGACAACGATCACTTCCGCGTGTGGACCTTCGTGCCCGTGCTCGGCGTCGCCTCCTGCATCCTCCTGCTCACCCAGCAGCGTCCTGCCGTCTGGCTCTTCGGGGCGATCCTGCTCGCCGTCGGGGGCGTGCTGTACGTGCTCGCGCGCTGGAGCCGGAAGCACACCGCGAAGAAGAACGCCCGTCCCGACGGCGCACCCGTCGACAACCAGAAGGAGAACCATGAGCACGCCTGAGCACACGTCTGACGACGAGATGACGAGCGCCGAGAAGCGGCACGATCAACTGACCTCCGCACCGGACGCGACCGAGGCCGACGCCGCACCCCGCATCGAGGTCAGCGAACACGACGGCAACACCCGCATCGACATCGCCCCGGAGGCTCCGGTGCGCCCCGGTCCCGGTCCGGGAATGCCCGAGGCCGACTCCGAGGCCGATTCCGAGGACTGACGCGGGGCCCGAATCTAGAGCCAGCCCTTGCGCTTGAAGGCCGCGTAGAGCCCGAAGCCCAACGCGATCATCATGCCGACCGCCATGGGGTAGCCGAGCAGCCAGTGCAGCTCCGGCATGTGGTCGAAGTTCATGCCGTAGATCGTGCCGACGAGCGTCGGGGCGAACAGGATGGCCGCCCATCCCGAGATCTTCTTGACCTCGTCGTTCTGACGGATGCTGAGCTCGGTCATCCGCCGCATCTCCTCGTTCTGACGGCGAGCGACGATGGTCGACTCGACCGTGAGCGCGTTGTCGAGCACGGTGCGGAACGTCGTCGCACGGTCACTCACGCGCAGAGTGTGATCCAGCACGTCGCGAAGGTAGCGTCGCAGCTCTTCGCTCACCTCGTACTTTTCCGACCCACGCAGCAGCGCCTCCAGCATCCCCGACAACGGCTGCGTGGCGCGCTGGAAGTCGATGACCTCGCGGCCCAGGTCGTAGATGCGCTGCGTGGCGTCGGTGTCCTCTTCGAACAGCTGGCTCTCGATCTCATCGATGTCGTTCTCGAGTCCGGCGAGCACGGGCGTGTACTCGTCGACGACCTCGTCGAGGATGGCGTACAGCACGGCTTCGGGGCCGTGGGCGAGGAGCGCGGGGTCGGCCTCCAGCCGCCGCCGGACGCGCCCGAGGTCCGGAGACTCGGCGTGCCTGATCGTCACCACGAAGTCGGGACCGACGAGCACGTGCACCTCGCCGAACTCGACCTCCTCGACGTCGTCGAGGTAGCGCGCGGGCCGCAGCACCATGAACAGCACATCTCCGTAGCGTTCGAGCTTGGCGCGCTGGTGACCCGAGAGGGCGTCCTCCACGACGAGCACGTGGATGCCGAACTCATCGGCGACCTCGCGGATCTCGTCTTCGCTCGGCCGATAGAGGCCGATCCACCCCATGCCGCCTCGCTCGCGCATGCGCTCGAAGGTCTCGCTGAGGGTCACCGGATTCTCGGTGCGGACGCCATCCACGTAGATCGCATTGTCGATGATCGCCATCGTCGCCCCTTCGCGTTCCTGTCGGTCAGACCGGATTCACTCCGCAGCGGGCGGAGCCACGCAGGGGATCGCGGCATCGATCGTCGCCTGGTGGTACTGCTCGGCCGTGAACGGAAGGCCGAACTCGGGCGCCGTCTGGCCCGCGGCCGCAGGCGCCTTCGAGGCGATGGCGGCGAGCTCCCACGAGAGCTGCTGGGCGAACTGCGCCCCGGCCGTCGAGTCGTTGAGCACGACGGCCACGGTGAACCCGGTGGTCGGGTCGGAGTATGCCGCGGTCGCGTACCCGGGCGTCCAGCCGTGCTGACCGATCATCGATCCCACGAGGTAGCCGCCGCCGGTGGCCTGGTACCAGGAGGCGGCGCCGTCGGCCGCAGGAAGTGGATCACCGAAGCGAGCCGGCTTGTCCTTCTTGTCCTTGCGCAGCGCTTGTGCGGCCTCCGCCTGCACGTAGCGGCCGAGGTCGGTGATGGTCGAGACGACGCCGGAATCGGTGAAGCCCGTGCTGGACGACAGCTTCGTGATGTCGACCGGTGCCGCGCAGTCGTATCCGCCCTCGACGGGGTTGAGGAAGTGACCGTTCAGGACCGCACCGGTTCCCGGCACCGCAGGGGTCGGCCCCGGCAACGAGGTGTCCGCGAGCCCGAGGGGTTCGGTGACGTATTCGGCGATCAGTTCGGAGGCCGTCATCCCCGACGCGCGTTCGAGGGCGAGACCGAGCAGGAGGTAGCCCGCGTCCGAATCGCGGAAGGTCGTGTGCGGCGCGACCCGCTCGCGCGCCAGCCCGAATCCGGCCAGCTCCAGGGGAGACCACACCCGGTCCGGGGTGTTCAGCCAGGCAGAGGTGACCGTTCCCTCGGAGGATCCTGCCCCGCTCGTGCCGTTGCAGAGGTCGAGCAGGGTGATGCCTTCGTCCCGCATGTCCGCGACACCCGAGACGTAGTCCGCGACGTTCGCGTCGAGCTCGACCACGTCCCGGTCGGCGAGGGCGTAGAGCACGTCGCAGGTCATCAGACGGGTCACGTCCGCGATGCGGAACGACATGTCGGTGGACACCGCCGCGCCGCCTTCGCGGTCCTGCGTGCCGACGCCGGCCACCCAGCTTCCGCTCCAGGGCGCCCATACACCGACGATCGCGCCTGACGCACCAGACGCGACGAGCGCGTTGTCGACCGCAGCCTGCATCGCGGCGACCGTGTCATCGGGGAGCGATCCGTCGACCTGCGTGGGGGGCGTGTAGGAGAAGGACTCCTCGGAGGAGCATCCGGTGAGAACGAGAGCGAGCACGGCCGCTGTGGCCGTTGCGGCGCGCCACCGGCGCGACGAGAGAAGCTGCATGGAAAGAACCCCCGAAGACGTGTCTCCCGAGTCTAGAGCGCCGATGCTGAAAGTCGGCCCGGTAGTGACCGCCGAGCCGCGCGTAAGGTTATGGGCGTGCCCCACACCTTCGATTCCGACGTGATCACCGCCGTCCTGCGCCACATGAACGGCGACCACACCGATGACAACATCCTCATCGCCCGTGCTTTCGCCGAGCCGTCGGATGCGGAGATCACCGATTCCGTCATGACCGGGTTCGACGGCGACGGCGGGGTGTGGGAGATCACGCGCGACGGCTCAATCGCCGAGCTGCATGTGCCGTGGCCGGGTGGCCCGATCGCCGACCGCCCCTCCGTCCGCCGCGAGGTCGTGGCCCTCTACGACGACGCCTGCGCCCGCCTCGGCGTCGAGCCTCGGCCGCACGCCTGACGACTCCGACTTCCCTCGGGGGTTAGGCAACCCTTACACTTGCCTCATGCCCGAGATCGTCTCCTTCTCCGCCGCCCTGCGCGAGCGTTCGTCCGGATCGCACTCCCGCAGCGAGACCGCCGGCTTCATGTCCGACCTCCTGAAGGGCGAAGGGTCGCGCGAGGACTACATCTCCCTCGTCGCGCAGCACTACTTCATCTACGAGGCCCTCGAGAGCGCCGGCGAGCGCATGCGTCAGGATCCGGTCGCCTCGGTCTTCATCACCGACAAGCTCACACGCCTGCCCGCGCTCGAGTCAGACCTCGAGTTCCTGCTCGGCGCCGACTGGCGCGAGCGGATCGTCGCGCTGCCCACCACGCAGCGCTACGTCGACCGCATCCGCCAGGTCGGCGCCACGTGGGCCGGCGGGTTCGTCGCCCACCACTACACCCGCTACCTCGGCGATCTCTCCGGCGGCATCTTCATCGGTCGCGTGATGGCGCGGCGCTTCGGCTTCGAGACCAACGGCATCGGCTTCTACCTGTTCGACGACATCGCCGACCCCGCCGCCTTCAAGGACGTGTACCGCGAGCAGCTCGACGCCGCCCCCTGGGATGACGCCGAGCGCGAGCGCGTGATCGACGAGGTGCTCCTCGCCTACCGCTTCAACACCGAGCTTTTCGAAGACCTCGACCGCGCACGCGCCGCCGCCTGAGTCTGCCCCCGAGCCGGGGGCTCAGCCCTTCGGCAACTCCGGGGTCGACGCCGCGAGCCAGGCGTCACGCATGAATCGACGCACGTCTTCGTCCACCCGGATGTCACGGGGTCGCAGCGCGCGCGACAGGTAGAGGCCGTCGAGCGAGGTCAGCCGACTGAGAGCGACGTAGGTCTGCCCGGGCGCGAACGCCCCGGAGCCGAGGTCGATGATCGCGCGCTCGTAGGTCTTGCCCTGCGACTTGTGGATCGTGACCGCCCACGCCAGACGCAACGGGAACTGCGTGAACTCGGCGACCACGTCGCGCGAGAGCTTCTTGGTGTTCTGGTCGTACGCGTAGCGGAACCGTTCCCACACGGCGGGCTCGACATCGACCTCGTCGCCGTCGATGTCGACGCGCACGGCGCTGCCGAGGATGCGCACGACCGTGCCGATCGTGCCGTTGACCCACCGCGGCGGCTCGCCCGACATCGCGGTGTCGTTGCGCAGGAACATGACCTGGGCCCCGACCTTCAGCTTCAGCTCCGACTCGGCGGGGAGCGCGGCCTCCCCCCGCCCGAAGTCTCCGCTCACCTCGGCACGCGCGGTCTGCTCCTTGCCGGGCAGCGCGGCCAGGTGGCGGCTGTTGATGCTGTTCACGATGTCGTTGCGCGTCGCCAAGGTGATCATGGGAACCTCGCCGGGCTCCGGCTCGGGTGGCGTCCGCGCGCCCTGGGCATTCAGCACTCCGGCGATCTCGGCCGTGACCCGTCCGTAGCGGACGGCGTTCAGCATGGCCTTGAATCCGTCGTCGGACTGGCGGTGGATCTGCACGAGCTCGCGCACGTGCAGCTCGGCACGCGTGTCGACGGCGAAGAGCCCGTCCTGGTCGGATTCGCCGGTGCCCCCGCCGGTCCCGGCCCACACCTTCGCATCGAAGAACCAGAACGAGCGATAGTGGTCCTGCACGTAGCGGGCCTCGTCACCGCGCGGCGGCACGGGCGCCAGCTGGTACGGGTCTCCGAACATGACGACCTGCACGCCGCCGAACGGCTCGCCCCTGCGTCCCCTGGCCTGGCGCAGCGACCGGTCGATCGCATCCATCAGGTCGGCGTTGACCATCGAGATCTCATCGATCACGAGTGTCTCGATGGCGTTCAGGATGCGTCGGGTCGCGTCGTTCTGATCGATGTCGGCGTCACCGATCAGGCCGATCGGCAACCGGAAGAGCGAATGGATCGTCTGGCCCTCGACGTTGAGCGCCGCAACGCCGGTGGGTGCACAGATGGCGATCTGCTTCTTCGTGTTCCACGCGAAGTGCTGCAGAAGCGTCGACTTGCCCGTCCCGGCCCGCCCGGTGATGAAGACGTGCTCGCCGGTGTCCTCGATGAGTCGGAACAGCTCTTGCTGCTCCTCGGACAGGGCGGGAAGGGACACGGTTCTCACAGGGGCAGCGGACGGACAGGACGCTCGTCCATGCTACGGCCCGGCATCCGCACACGGCCGCCGACGCTCGGCGTCCCCCCAGGACGCCCTCCTAGACTGACGCCATGGACCGGGCACGTGCGAGCGCGCCCCGGCGTGCGCGCCTGGGGGTCGATCTGGCGATGCTCGCCGTCATCGGCCTCGTGCTCGTCGCCGCACTCGGAGCCGGCGGTGTCACGCTGTACCAGCAGTTCTACGGGCCGTCGGCCTTCGTGGTCCGCTACCTCGATCTGCTCTCCTCCGGCCGAGCCGCCGATGCGCTGCGCGTGCCCGGGGTCGCGATCGATCGCGAGACCCTCGACTCGGCAGGAATCGACCCCGCGGCGTCCGAGGCGATGCTCCGCCGCGCCGCACTCGCGCCGCTGACCGATGTGAAGGTGACGTCGGAGAAGCCCGCAGACGGCGGCACCGCCGTCACCGTCAGCTACCAGGCGAGCGGCCACCCCGGCACCAGCACGTTCCTGATCGAGCAGGACGGATGGGCGGGCGTCACCCCGAACTGGCGATTCACCACGAGCCCTCTCGCCGTCGTCGACCTCACGGTGCGCGGGGCGGACAAGTTCGCCGTGAACGGGTTCGAGGTCGACCGGCGTCAGGTGTCGATCGACGGCGCCGACGCCGTTCCGCTCGACCCGCTGCCGCTGCTGGTGTTCACGCCCGGCCTGTATGCCGTCTCGGTGGACACGCCCATCTCGACGGCTTCGGGACACGGGATCCTCGCCGACACCCCCCTCGCCGTCACGCCGCTCGACGTGCAGACCGAGCCCACAGACGAGTTCATCGACGTCGTGCAGGAGCGGGTCGAGACCTTCCTCACCGAGTGCACGACGCAAGAGGTGCTGCAGCCGACGGCCTGCCCGTTCGGTCTGCGGGTCACGAACCGTCTCGCCTCGACGCCGAAGTGGTCGATCACGACGCAGCCCCAGGTCACGGTCACTCCCGACGGCGGGGAGTGGCAGATTCCGACGACGGATGCGGTCGCCCACCTCGACGTCGACATCAAGTCGCTGTTCGACGGCAAGACCCAGCCGCTGTCGGAAGACGTGCCCTTCCAGCTCACCGGGAAGATCGCGATCCTGCCCGACGGCACCGCGTCGATCAGGATCGGCTCCCCCGACGAGCCCCCGGGCGACTGACCGCAGCGGCCGTCAGCCTCGACGGCCCGCGCGCTGGTCCCGTTCGTCGCGCTCGGCGAGAGCGGCGAGCTTGGCGTTGTACTCCTCGAGCTCGGCGTCTCCCGTGCGATCGGCGTGCCGATCTGCGCGCCGCTGCAGCTTGGTGTCGCTGCGGCTCCATTGGATCGCGACCGTGATCGCGAGGATCAGCGTCGGGATCTCGCCGATCGACCAGGCGATGCCGCCGCCGACGTACTGGTCCTGCATCGGGTCCACGCCCCAGTCGCGACCCATCGACCCGAACCAGTCGGCGACCATCAGGCCCTCCTGCATCATGATCGCGATGCCGAAGAAGGCGTGCATCGCCATGACGGCGATCAGCGTGATCAGACGACCGGGGTACGGCAGACGGTACGGCACCGGGTCGGCGCCGATCAGGCTCATCACGAAGAGGTAGCCCGAGATCAGGAAGTGGATGACCATCCACTCGTGACCGAGGTGCTCGTACATCGACCATCGCACGAGGTCGGTGAAGTAGAAGGCCCACAGCGACAGGATGAAGATCGCCGCCGCGACGAACGGGTGCGTCACGACGCGGGCGAAGGGCGAGTGCACTGCCCACATGATCCACTCGCGGCCGCCGCGGGTGCCGTCGTCGCGCTTGTGGATCGCGCGCAACGCGAGAGTGATGGGGGCGCCAGACACCAGCAGCAGCGGGATCGCCATCGACAGCATCATGTGGCCCATCATGTGGATGCTGAACAGGTACTCCTGGTACGCGTTGAGCGGCCCGCTGGTCACCCAGACGAGCATCAGCATGCCGAGCACCCAGAACACGGTGCGATGGATCGGCCAGCGGTCGCCGCGCAGACGCAGCCGTCGCACTCCAGCCAGGTAGAGGAACAGTCCGAAACCGGCGGCGACGAGCCAGAGCACGTCGAAGTCCCAGGCGGTGAACCAGCGCTCGAGGGTCAGCTCCGGAGGCAGCGTCGAGCCGGTGAGGATCTGCGCGGGGGTCTGGGCGAAGGCGGCGACCTCTCCGGTCGGGGGAGGCGTGCGCGCGAGTGCCGCGGCGGCACCGGAGGCCAGACCCATCAGCGCCACCTCGCACAGCACCAGCAGCCAGAACCAGCCGGCCGCGCGCTGTCCCGAGAGCTTCGGGATGAGGCGGGCGCGGTACCAGGCCCCCAGCAGTCCCATCCCTCCCAGGAGAGCGATCTTGGCGAGCACGATCCAGCCGTAGGGCGTCGCCCACAGCGCATCCCAGCTTCCGACGGCCACGATCGACCGGGTCACACCCGACACGGCGACCACGGCGAAGGCGGCGATCGCGAGGGACGAGTAGCGCCCGACGAGCCGCGCGGTATCGACGTCGGCTCGTCCCCGCAGCAGCACCAGGAGCAGCAGCCCGCCCAGCCAGACCGCGGCGCCGATCGTGTGCAGCAGGATCGAGTTGACGGCCATGTTGTGCCCGGCGAGGTCGCCGGCGTGACCCTGCGTCGCGAGCGGCAGGAACGATGCGGCGGCGAGGAGAGCCGTGATGAGAGTGGGCGTCCACGAACGCCACGCGAAGGCGAGCACGGTGATGATGGCACCGAAGATGGTGGTGATGAGCCAGGACTGCCCCAACGGCAGCTCCAGCAGGAATCGACCGAGTTGAGTGCCGAACTCGCGTTCGATGCTGAGCTTCGGGTTGAACGCGGCCATGAAGGCGAGGAAACCGGCCAGGCCCGCGGAGACCGTGAACACGACCGCGCCCACCGAGGCGATGTTCAGGGCGGCGTCGAACGACTTCTCCCCCGCGCGCAGACCGAACAGCGCGAGCACGAGCGAGCCGAGCATGAGCGCACCCGAGATGTTCATGACCAGCTTGGCGATCGGGGTACCCCAGAGCACGAACGGACCCGGGTCCTGCAGGAGCGGCGGCTTGGCGCCTCCGCCGACGAGCAGAGCCAGCACCAGGGCCACCATCGCGGCGACGATGAGGATGACGATTCCCGCTATTCGATACGCCGAAGTCCGACTCGTCGACACGCTGCGGGAACTCACCCCTCCAGCCTAGGCGCGACCGGCGGTGAGAAAGCACGAAGGCCGCCCCCGTCGGAACGGGAGCGGCCTTCGAAGAGGTGCGGTCTGCTTACTTGACGGCAGCCTTGAGCTTGGAACCAGCGGTCACCTTGACGCGCTTGCCGGCCGGGATCTTGATCTCGGCGCCGGTCTGCGGGTTGCGGCCCGTGCGAGCAGCGGTGTCGACCTGCTCGAAGGAGATCCAGCCCGGGATGGAGACCTTGCTGCCCTTGGCAACAGCGTCGGAGACCGTGGCGAACAGCGAGTCGAGGACACCGGAGACGGTGGCCTGGCTCTGGCCCGTGGCGCTTGCGATGCTCGCGACGAGCTCGGTCTTGGTGATGGACTTGTCAGCCATGTCATCCTCCAGCGACGAGATCCCGTCGCATCGTTGTGGGTATCGGAGCGGATGCTCCTGGTCTAGCGACCGCCTCGAATGTACCAACCACCACCCTCATTTCCGCGTCATTTCGCGGGTTTTGGGCAATTACTGGGCGTGTCGCGTCACTTTTGTCACTCCAGTCACAGAAACGAAGGCCCTCAGCGGGAGCGATGCGCCTCGATCACGGCGCTAGACGTGCGCGCGAACGCGGGCGCGACGCGGTCTTCTCCGTCGAGATAGCCCCCCACCAGAGCCGCATCCCGCAGCAGCACGAGAGACGCCGCGACCTCTTCCGGCCGTTCCAGCCCCGCGGTCTCGGCGACCGCCCGCAGCGTCGAGCGGAACCACTCGCGGTGCTCGTCGATGAGCCGCCGCACGGCGCCATCCGCGTCCGGGTACTCCGCAGCCGCGTTGATGAAGGGGCACCCGCGCGTGTGTCGCTCGCGGATGTCGGCGGCGATGCCCTGCACCACCGCATCGAGCAGGACATCGGGATCCGTCACGGTGGCGCCCGCCTCCGCGAACATCGCGCGCAGCATCTCGTCTTCATGCGCGAGGTACGCGAGGACGAGATTCTCCTTGCCGCCGAACTGCTTGTAGAGCGTGGCGCGGGTGACGCCTGCCTCTTCGATCACGCGGTCGACGCCGACCGCGTGGATGCCCTCCTCATAGAAGAGGCGGGTGGCCGCGTCGATCAACCGGGCGCGGCCGGGGCTGGGGCGCTTCGTGGTGGTGTTCATGATTGTCCTTCCTCATCGTGGCATCCGAACCGGAGCTTGCGGTCGACGACTTCACGACTTTCGGGAATACATTGCGGTAGATAGAACGTTCGGTCTACTATCAGCGTAACGCACTCCCGACCGACGGGAGCCGAACCAGAGAGAGGAAGTTCATGGACAGCACCGAGAAGACCCCGATCGTCCTCATCCACGGCCTGTGGATGACCCCCGCGAGTTGGAACACGTGGGCCGAACGCTTCCGCGCCGCGGGGCACGAGGTGATCGTCCCCGGCTGGCCCGGCATCGACGACCGCTCCGTGGAAGACATCCGTCGCGACCCGTCGGCGCTGAAAGGCGTCGGACTGAAGCAGATCGTCGACCGCTACGAGAGCATCATCCGCGCGCTGCCCGTCGAGCCGATCATCATGGGCCACTCGTTCGGAGGCGTCATCACCCAGATGCTCGCCGATCGCGGCGTCGGAGCCGCCTACGTGGGTGTGGCGCCGGGACAGACGGCCGGCATCACCACGCTCCCGCTGTCGACGCTGTGGACCGGCACCCCGATCCTGTCGAACCCGTTCGGCCGCAACGGCGCGAAGCCTCTCTCGAAGAGGCACTTCCACTTCACGTTCGGGAACGACCTGAGCCGTGCCGCCTCCGACCGCCTGTGGGAGGAATCCGCGGTGAACTCCTACAACCGGGTGTTCTTCGAGGGCGTGGCATCGGCGTTCAACGAGAAGGGTGGAGTCACGCATGTCGACTACGCCCGCACCGACCGCGCACCGCTCTACATCATCACGGGTGAGATCGACCACGTCGTGCCGCCCGCCATCGGTCGTGCGATCGTGCAGAAGTACCGCTCCACCGGCAGTCCCTCCGTCGTCGACTACAAGGAGTACGCAGGGCGCACGCACCGCCTCGTCAGCCAGGACGGCTGGGAGGAGATCGCCGACGACGCCCTGGCCTGGGCCGTCGCGCACAGCACCACCCCCGTCGCGTGAGGAGCAGCACTCCCCACAGCATCCGCGCCATCGCCGCACCCCGAGGGCGGAGATCTCGCCGATGGGCGGAGGCTCCACACGAGCAGTCCCGCCCGACGGAGACTTCTCCGCCCATCGCGGTGTGCCCGAGCGCACGACTCACGATGCGAGATGGAGGCGCTGCGCGATCGCGGCCAGGATCCGGCTCTGCACGGACGCCCAGTGATTCATGAGCTGGTCGTAGCCGATGCGGATCACGTGGTATCCGCGAAGCATCAGTTCTGCGTCGTGAGCGATGTCACTCGCTCGCTGAGGTCCGACATGGTGACCGCCGTCGATCTGGACGACGAGTCGTTCGCCGATCAGGAAGTCGACTCGATGCCCGATGACCCATACCTGCGGCGTGATCGGCACGTCCAGCCACGCCAGCCGCGTCCGGAAGATGGTCTCGGTCCCCGCGTCCGCAAAGGGCCGAGCGTCGATCATGAGCCGCCTCGCCGCAGGCGGCAGTGGCGCGCGGTCGAGCACGTCGGGATCCACCGCGCCCGCTCGCATCGCGGACTCCCACGTCGCGAGCGCATCTTCATACGGCTGGCAGCGCGCCACGAGCACGAGCGCGTTCTCGATCGAGTCCTCGAGCAGCTCAGGGTCTCGCGGGAAGATCGGTCTGCTCCAGTGCACGACGCCACGCGCCGCGTTCGCATGACCCGACTTCGCGGGCGCAGCCACATGGGGCTGCGATGCCGCCGTCACCCACAGATCCTTCCGCGCGGCCACGGTCACGCAACTGAGCACGACCCCTCGCTTCGCGGCCGCGAGGAGCATCGGGTCCGCCGCGGGGAGCCCCACCCACCCCCGGCACACCGAGATCACCACCCCCGCGCGCACCGCCTGGCGCAGAGTGTGGTCCGTGACCCCCGACCGACGCAGCGTGGCGACCCGCGCGATCCCGTTCCTGGCATTGAGAGCGCGCACGACATCCATGTCTCGAGCCTGCCGCCCCTCGACGCCTCCGCCCCTCTCCACTTCCGCTCTCTGTGCACTCACTCGGAGTGGCCACCCATTGTGCAGGACCACCCTTCGGGCGGACTTCTCCCCGTGGGGCGGCGAACCCGATCACAGGGGTCCGCCCCACGGGGAGAAGTCCGCCCATCGCGTAGAAGGGACGGGGCATGCGAAAGGGGCGAGGATCCGAAGATCCTCGCCCCTTTCGACTGTCTGCTGAGACTTACCAGCTCGACTTGGTCACGCCGGGCAGCTCGCCACGGTGCGCCATGTCACGGAAGCGGACACGCGAGATGCCGAACTTCGTGAGGACACCACGGGGGCGGCCGTCGATGACGTCGCGCGAACGCACGCGAGCCGGCGACGCGTTGCGCGGCAGCTTCTGCAGACCGACGCGTGCGGCCTCACGGGCCTCGTCGGTGGCGTTCGGGTCGACCAGGGTCTTCTTCAGCTCGGCGCGACGCTCGGCGTAACGCTCGACGATGACCTTGCGCTGCTCGTTGCGAGCGATCTTGCTCTTCTTAGCCATTGATCAACGCTCCTCTCGGAATTCGACGTGCTGACGGATGACCGGGTCGTACTTCTTGAGCACGAGGCGGTCGGGGGTGTTGCGGCGGTTCTTCTTCGTCACGTACGTGTAACCCGTACCTGCCGTCGAACGCAGCTTGATGATCGGACGTACGTCCTGAGCCTTCTTGGCCATTAGAGCTTCACACCCTTCGCCTGGAGGTCCTTGACGACGTTCTCGATGCCACGGACGTCGATCACCTTGATGCCCTTGGCGGACACGTTGAGCGTGATCTTACGACCGAGCGAGGGGACGAAATACGTCTTCTTCTGCACGTTCGGGTCGAAGCGGCGCTTCGTCCGGCGGTGCGAGTGCGAGACATTGTGTCCGAAGCCGGGAACAGCTCCGGTCACCTGGCACACTGCTGCCATGATGTGACTCCTTCTATACCGTGAGACCGGACGGCCTCACCCAAGATCCCTTGTCTGCACGCGACCCCGCCCCGCCGATCACTCGGCCGCAGAAGGGGAAGCACGCGAACTGCGCACAGGAGTGTGCGCAGACAAAGAGTCAGTTTAGCACGGGCGCCGGGGTGGTCGATCCCGACGGCCCCGGCGCGAGATCCGCGGCCTCAGCCGCACCCCTCCCCCACCGGAACGGCGACACCGTCGGGTCGGCGTCGATCCAGAAGCGCCACGGGAACGCCGCAGTCCCGGCGACGCCGGCGACACCGACACGCGGACCGCTGACCACGTCGTCGCGCTGCGGACCCAGCCACAGCTCCGCTCGCGCGCCGTGCCGTTCCTCGCCCGTGATCGCATCGATCCCGTCGTGCAGCGGATGCCGCAGCCCCACGGCCTGTCCGAGGCGGCCCGGACCGCGGGCGAGGTCGCGCAGCGT
Source organism: Microbacterium sp. NPDC091662 (assembly GCF_044756705.1). Classification (NCBI taxonomy): domain Bacteria; kingdom Bacillati; phylum Actinomycetota; class Actinomycetes; order Micrococcales; family Microbacteriaceae; genus Microbacterium; species Microbacterium sp. NPDC091662. Next base: position 2,212,998 of record NZ_JBIVTM010000001.1, read on the forward strand.
GGTGCGCCGGAGGGGAAGGTCGACGCCACGGCGGAGGGCCGCCTCCTCGGTGCCGCTCACGATCTCGCCCGCCCGGAGCAGCACGCCGTCGCCCTGCCCCTCGGGGCCGCACACGACGTTGACGCACGAGTGGATGCCGTGGCTCAGGTACACGTACAGGTGCCCCGGCTCTCCCCACATCGTGGAGTTGCGGGCCGTGCGCCCCATGCGCGCGTGCGAACCCGGGTCGGGGATCTCGCCCGTGCCCTGCCCGTGGTAGGCCTCGACCTCGGTGATGCGCAGCCGCACCTCGACCGGGACAGGTCCGGCGGTCGTGACGAAGGTGCGCAGCTCGCCCCCGAGCAGACGCGGTGCGACCGCGACCGCGGAGGCGCTCAGGTCCGAACGGCCGGCGCGGCGCAGGCCGTCGTGCGGCAGGTCAGCACCGCGGAGGAGGTCGGAACCGCCGGACATCTCAGAATCGCGGAGCCGTCTGGCACCAGGAGGCGTCGAAGCCGGTGAGGGCGACGATCTCCTTGCCCGAGGCCATGTCGATCAGGTGGGTCTCGACGTTCTCGGGCAGCGGCAGCAGCATCCCGTCGTAGGCGTTGTTCGCCAGGTCGGGCGCGACCACCACGGCGGCATACTGGCCGCTCGGCGACGCGCACGCCTGCAGGATCGAGTCCGTGGATCCGACCTCGACCAACGGGGTCGCCGCGCCGTCGTCGTCGACGCGCACGACCACCTGTCCGATCGGGAGACCCTCGTCATCGCGAGCGACCACGTGGCGCAGCGTGCCACCGGGATACGGCGTGATCGAGCTCGCCGTTCCGTAGTCGGGATCGGATGCCGCGAGCGGCTGCTCCGTGCCGTCTGCGAGGTTGAGCTCGACCACGGCCCCGTCGAGCCGTTCGACGATCGCCGTGTAGGTGCCGCGGGAGATCCCCTGGATGGTGGCCGCGAGACCGAGGGACTGCACGCCGGCGTCGGTGGAGCGGTCGACGAGCGAGAGAGCTCCGTCGAAGTCGATGAACAGCACGGCAGCGCTGTCGGGCACGAACTGCCAGACGAAGACGCTCGCCTCGGTGCCGGCGACCTCGATGATCTGCGGGTCGTCATCGCCACTCAGCGATTGGGTGACCAGCACGCTCGCACGTCCCTCGGTATCGCTGAGCTCCTTGTCGGAGTAGCTGTAGCCGACGAGACCGCCGCGCTCGGAGACCTGGATCGCGCCCACGTAGCCCTCGCCGGGGAGCTTCAGCTCGCGCGGGTTCTTGCCGTCGCGGTCCATCACGAGCAGTCGAGACCCGTCGTCTTCCTCCACCGACACCACGAGTTGCGTGGAGGTGGCACGGAAGTCGTTGATCTTGTCATGCTCGAAGACGGGGACGGCCTTCTCGCCGCTCAGGTCGGTGAGGAAGATCTTGTCCTTGCCCGCGACATCGCGGCGCAGCAGGAAGATGTTCGACGGCGGAGTCGTGAAGCTCGCGGTCAGGGTCGTCGTCGGCCCACCGCCGGCACCGACGACATCGGACACGCGGACCGTGTACTCGGTCGAGTCGTCGAGCGGAACCGTGAATCGCACGCCGACGCCGCGACCCGAGGCATCGACCGTGAACGGCACCTCGGGCTCGACACTGACCTGCGCGGGGTCGATGTCGGCGAGCGCCTGGTTCGCGGTGAGGATCACGCGACTGCCGGACGACTCGATCGCCTGCGCGGCGTCCACCTGTACATCGCTGATGCGCGGCCCCTGAAGGAGGCTGGCGATGCCCAATCCCGTTCCGACGACGACGAGGACGCCGAGCACGGCGGCAACTGTGAGCACGAACCGGCGTCGGCTCCCCGGCGGGGGCGGGACCCGGCGCTCGGCGGTGGCGCGGGGGGCCGGCGGCACGTACGGCTCCGCTGTCGCTTCCTGCGCCACGGCACTTGGCGCCGAGGTCTCGACGACAGGTTCCGGGGCTGCGCCGACGAACACGGGATCGGTCGCGAGCGGGACGGGCGGAAGCGCGGTCGCCTCCGCATCCTCGCGCGCCGCAGCCTCGAAGGCGGCCATCTTGCGGGCGGCGGCCTCCTGCTCCGCGACCTCACGGTCACCTGCCTCACGGACCGCGGCTTCACGCGCGGCGGCTTCACGCGCGGCGGCCTCGCGAGCGGCGGCGTCGGGGGCGGCGGCCTCACGAAGCGCCGACTCGTCTGCGTCGGCGGGCGGCTGATCGCCGGGCCGATCAGCCGGGGCGGGCTGGTCGGCGGGCGGTGCGACATGATCGGCGGACGCCACCGCGCGGTCGATCCGCTCGGCCTCCGCCGCTTCGGCAGCTTCCCGCGCTGCACGCATCTCCGCGCGGGTGCGCGGGACGGCGGGCACCTCGGGGCGCTCGTCGTCAGTACTCATAGGGGTCTCCCGGCTCATCGATCGCGACGACATCGGTCGGCTCGATGCGGAGCTTGCCGTCGGCATCCGCTCGCACGGTGCCGGTGATCTCGACCCATTGACCCGTCGCGTACTCGTCGGACTTCACGTCCACGGGCAGAACCGCGGTCTGCGCATCGATCACGCAATGCGTGATGACCAGACGAGTCAGGTTCACACCGTCGTCACCCGAAGCACCCGGCGTCACGAAGCCCGTGAGCTTCACCGCGGCGCCGTCGTAGGCGGCCGTGTTCGTCGCCGCCGTGAAGACGCTCGCCCAGTCGCCGACGCCGAACGTCGACGTGTCGGCCACGCCGAGCGCGACCGAGTCGGCGCCGGCGAACAACGCGCTCTGCTCCCCCGCGCGCGACATCGCGAGCTCGACCGAGAGGGATGCCGGGGGCAAGACAAGCCCCGCCACGACGACGCCCGAGGCGATGACCCCACCGGCGACGGCCGCGACTCCGGCGAGCGTGCGGCGGGAGGAAGCCGGGGAACCGTCGTGACCAGCGCCGTCGTGGCCAGCGCTGTCATGATCAGCGCTGTCATGATCCGATCCGTCATGATCCACGTGAGCGACAGGAGCGGGCACGGGCCCGTGATCGTGACCGTGGTCGCCCTCCTCCCCCAGCGGGAGGGTGCACGACCAGATTGCTCCGGCCAGGGTCACCACCGCGGCGGTGCAGGCGAACCACACCGACTCGGGGCTGATGTAGAGGTTGAGGCGTCCCGTGAGCCCGAGGCCGAGGGTGACGACCGAGATGACGGCCGCGAGCCCCACGCCCAACCATCGCGTGCCGAGCGCACGTATGCGGGTGGCGGTCTGGTCTGACGGTGCCATCTGCTCAGACAAGGACGTTCACCCCGATCCCGATCGCGAAGGCCGAGGCGAGCACGATGCCGACGATCCCGACGAGCGTGCGCGCCGTGAAAGTGGTGCGCATGAGCGCCAGCATCTTGATGTCGACCAGCGGTCCGACGAGCAGGAACGCGACGATCGCACCGGAAGAGAACGTCGACGCGAACGAGAGCGCGAAGAACGCATCGACGTTCGAGCAGATGGCCACCGTCATCGCGAGCGCCATCATCGCGACGATCGACAGCACCGGGTTCGAACCGATCGCCAGCAGCCACTCGCGCGGGATCAGCACCTGCACGGCTCCGGCGAGCGCCGAGCCGATCACGAGCGCTGGCATCACGGCGCGCAGCTCGATGAGGAACTGGGTGAGGCTGCGACGCACCGGGGTGCCGGGTTCGTGGGTGACCCGGTCGCACGTGTCGACGAAGCGCTGCGTGAGCATGCCGTCCGGATCAGGGTGCCGACTGTAGATCCAGCCGATCAGGTTCGCGATCAGGTAGCCGCCGACGAGGCGGGCGACGAGGATGCCGCCGTCCCAGCCGAAGGCCGCATGCGTGGTGAGGATCACGATCGGGTTCACGATCGGCGCCGCGATCAGGAACGTCATCGCTTCGGCAGGTGCCAGGCCGCGCATCATGAGCCCGCGGGCGAAGGGCACGTTGCCGCACTCGCACACCGGGATCAGCATACCCAGCAGCGACAGCACGGCCCGCCGGGCCCAGGCGCGCTTCGGCAACCAGCGGTGGATCACATCGGCCGGGAGCCACACCTGCACCACGATCGACAGCAGCACGCCGAGGATCACGAACGGCAGGGCCTCGATCAGCACACTCAGCGCGAGAGTGAGCCCGTCCTGCGCGCGGGTGGGCAACGAGGCGGGGAACAGCTTCGGCAGGAAGGCGTCGATCAGGAAGAGCGCGGCGATGATGGCGGCGCCGAGGCCGACACCGATCCATGCCGATCGCGGCGAGGGTGCCGGGCGATGGGAGTGGCCGTGACGGGTCGCCGTTGCTGCCGAGGAGCTCACGCGGACGCGGACCTCTCGGCGTCGCGCTTGTTCGCGCACGGGGTGCACAGCCCGAAGATGTCGACCACGTGGGCGGCCTCGGTGAAGCCGTGCAGCGCAGCGGTGCGGTGCGCCCACTGCTCGACGTCTTTCGCCTCGATCTCGACGGTCAGACCGCAGGATCGGCAGATGAGGTGGTGGTGATGACCCTGCGTGGTGCAGGCGCGGTACAGGGCCTCGCCTTCGGGGCTCTGCAGCGAGTCGGCGTCTCCGGAGGCGGCGAGCCCTGCCAGCGCGCGGTACACGGTGGCGAGGCCGATGCCGGTGTTGTCGTCGCGCAGCGCGGCGTGCAGGCTCTGCGCGCTCACGAATCCGCGCGCGTCGGCGAGTGCTTCGCGCACGCGCTCGCGCTGCCAGGTGTTCCGCTGAGCCATACGACGAGTCTAGGCCGCGGGGGTTGGCGAGGGCTGGGAGAGGAACTCAGGCCCGCACACGGCGCACCCGGGCTCGTGCCTTCTGCACGATCCAGCACACCACGTAGATCGTGAACGACAGCGTCGTGATGTACGGACTCACCGGGAGCGTGCCGGCGAGGGCGAGCAGGATGCCGCCGACAGCGGAGACGAAACCAAACAGCGCGGCCAGCAACGGCACGGCGATGGGACCGGCGGTGACGCGCATCGCGGCGGCCGCGGGGGTGACCAGCAACGCCATCACCAGGAGGGCGCCGATGATGTGCACGCTCACGGCGACGATCAGGCCGAGCAGCACCATGAACAGCAGGCTGACGGCACGGGTCGGCACTCCGCGGGCGGCGGCAGATTCCGGGTCGAGCGAGTCGAACCGCAGCGGGTTCCACATCACCAGCAGCCCGATCAGCACGACCATGCTGATGCCGATCAGCCAGCCGAGGTCGGGGCTCGAGACCGACACGATCTGGCCGGTGAGCAGGCTGAAGCGGTTGGCACTGCGGCCGTCGTAGAGCGAGAGGAACAGGATGCCGAGGCCGAGGCCGAACGGCATGAGCACGCCGACGATCGAGTTGCGGTCCCTGGCTTTGGCGCCGAGGATGCCGATCAGGATGGCGGCCACGAGCGCACCGCCGAGGGATCCGGCCACGACGCTGCCACCGAAGAGCAGGGCGGCCGCCGCGCCGGCGAACGACAGCTCGCTCACGCCGTGCACCGCGAACGCGAGATCGCGCTGCATCACGAACACCCCGATGAGTCCGCCGACGATGCCGAGCACCGCACCCGCGATGATCGAGTTCGAGAGCAGGGCGACGAGCTCGCCGTAGTCCTGGAACGAGAAGACGTCGCTCCAGTCGACCAGGGGCACCATGCCCAGTACGGCACTCATGCCGCTCCTCCGTGCTCGTGGTCACCGTGGTCGTGGTGGGGCTCGGCATCCGGGACGCCGACGACCACGAGGCGGTCTCCTGCCCGGAGCACGAAGACGGGGGTTCCGTAGAGGTCGGTGAGCACGCGCGTCTGCAGCACCTCGTCGGGGGTTCCGAGCAGGAACCGCCCGCCGGCGATGTAGAGGATGCGGTCGACCCGGCCGAGGATCGGGTTGATGTCGTGCGTGACGAACAGCACCGCGGCCTCGCGCTCACGGCGCTGACGGTCGATGATGTCGGTCACGGCGACCTGGTTGGCGAGGTCGAGGTTCGACAGCGGCTCGTCGCACAGCAGCAGGGCGGGCTCATCGGCGAGAGCCTGGCCGACCCGCAGCCGCTGCTGCTCTCCGCCCGAGAGCAACCCGACCCGGCGGTCGGCGAAGTGCGAGGCGCCGACGGCCTCGAGCAGCCGGTCGACCTTGGCCCGGTCTCCGCGGTGTGGGATCGGGAAGCCGAAGCGGCTCCCCTGCACCCCGAGGGCGACCAGATCGCGAGCCCGCATGCTCGTGTCGGGGGCGAGCGAGCGCTGCTGCGGAATGTACCCGATGCGGGAGTTGCCACGGTGCACGGGCTCACCCGCGACGCGGATCGTGCCCGAAGACAGGGGTTGCAGGCCCAGGATGCTCCGCAGCAGGGTGGTCTTGCCCGACCCGGAAGGGCCGAGCACCGCGATGAACTCCCCCGGCTCGACCGTGAGGTCGAGGCCCGACCAGAGTTCGCGATCGCCGCGGTGCAGGGACGCGTCGGAGATCTCGAGGACCGGAGTCTCGCGCTGCGCGGCGCCGCTCACGACTTGACGGCGGCGGCGAGGCTCTGGATCGCGTCACTCATCCACTCAGAGTACGACGATCCGTCCTCGAGCAGCTCCGTGAAGGCGACGACGGGGATGCCGGCGTCCTTCGCCGCGGTCTCGACGCGCTGGGTCTCGGACCCGCCGGTCTGCGCGTTGGTCAGCAGCGCGGTGACCTGACCACTGCCGATCACGTCGAGCGCCTGCAGCAGCACGGCCGGGGCGACGTCGGTGCCCTCTTCGACCGACTCGGCGAACCCTTCAGGGGTGACATCGGTGAATCCGGCGGCTGCGGCGAGGTACCCGGGCAGCGGCTCGGTGATGAAGACGTTGACGCCGGGAGCATCCGACTTGAGGGTCTCGAGGTCGGTCTCGAAGCCCTCGAGGTCGGCGGTCAGGTCGGCCGCGTTGGCGGCGAACTCCTTCGCACCGTCGGGGTCGAGCTCGGTCAGCTCGTCGGCGATGGCCTCGACGACGTGGATCATGGTGTGCGGATCGAACCAGACGTGCTCGTTGAACCCCTCGATGTGGTCGTGGCCCTCGTGCCCGGCCTCGTCTTCGGCGTGACCGTGCGCCTCGTCCTCGGGCGCATCGCTCTCCTCAGGGGCCGCGCTCGCCGACTCATCCGCGTGGTCATGACCGGCCTCGTCGTCGTGGCCGTCGTTGCCGGGGAAGTCGTGCGAGTACTCGACGGCCGTGACGACGTGCGGGTCCTTCGCGTCCTGCAGCAGCGTGTCGATGAAGGCGTCGTAGCCGCCGCCGTTCTCGATCACGAGGTCGGCCTTCTGCACGGTCAGCCGGTCGCGGGCGCTGGCTTCGTAGGAGTGCGGGTCCTGCGAGGCGGAGGTGATGATCGACTGCACGTCGACGCGGTCTCCGCCGATCGTCGCCGCGATGTCGCCGTAGACGTTGGTGCTCGCGACGACCGTGATGGTGCCGTCGTCGCCCTCACCCGCCGAGGGGGTGGAGCATCCGGCCAGCGTGAGAGCGGCGACGGATGCGAGGGCGAGGGCGACGACGGGCTTCTTCATGCCCTCACTCTAAACGCTAATGAGAACCATTATCAAATCCTGCTCTGCCCTGCCCCCTGCCCTGCCCTGCCCTGCCCTGCCGAAACGGAGATGATCCGACGTTCGCGCGGGGTGTCTGTGATCAACACTCCGCGCGTGACGCGGATCGTCTCCGTTTTCGCAGTTAGGCAGTTAGGGAGTTAGGGAGTTAGGGAGTTAGGGAGTTAGGGAGTTAGGGAGTTAGGGAGTTAGGGAGTTGCGCAGGCTCAGCCGAGCAGACCGGACGGTGCGATCCAGGCCGTGGCCTCGCCCGGAAGCGCCGAAGCATCGAGCGGAGCACTCGCGAGCACCACCTCGGCGGCGTCCGCACCGAGGTCGAAGGGCGCGGTGCCGAAGTTCGACACCACCTGCCAACCGTTCGGGCGGGCGAAGCGCAACACATCGTCGCGGCCGGTCTCGATCCACTGCAGGTTCTCGCCGGTCTGCAGCAGGTGACGCAGGCGCAGGGTCTCCCGGTACAGCGAGAGCGTAGACGACGGATCTGCCGCCTCGACGTCGACCGCGTACTCCGCGAACCACTCCGGCTGCGGAAGGTGCGCGCCCGCGGCTCCGAATCCGTACGAGGATCCCGCAGCGGTCCACGGCAACGGCACGCGGCACCCATCCCGACCGAGGCCGTCGAACTCGGCACCACGGAAGAAGCCCGGGTCCTGGCGCTGGTCGGGGGTGATCTGCGCGACCTCGTGGAGACCGAGCTCCTCCCCCTGGTAGAGGTAGGTGCTGCCGGGAAGGCCGAGCAGCAGCAGGGTCGCCGCGTGCGCCCGGCGGAGTCCTCCCTCGCGGTCGAGTCCCTCCGCCGGTCCGCCTGCCTTGACCCATTCGGTGCCCTGCTTGACCGGACGGCCGTTCAGTGCCGGGAGTCCGTAGCGGGTGGCGTGCCGGGTGACGTCGTGGTTCGACAGCACCCAGGTGGTGGATGATCCCGTCGCCTGCGCCTGCTGCAGGTTGTCGGCGATGATGCTCCGGAACTGCGCGGCGTCGAAGTCGGCCACGAGCAGATCGAAGTTGAACGCCTGCCCGAGCCCGTCGGCCGAGGCGTATTTCGCACGACGTTCCGGTGTCTCCACCCAGGCCTCGGCGACGGCGGTGCGCGGCGGGTCGTACTCGTCGAACACCGCACGCCACTCGGCATAGATCTCGTGCACGTCGTCACGGTCGACCATCGGGTGTGTGCCCGAGGTGCGGTCCATCGCGTCGAGCTCGGCGCGTGAGGGCAGCGGTTCGGTGAGGTCCTTCGTGAGCATGTGTGCGACGTCGATGCGGAATCCGTCGACCCCGCGGTCCGACCAGAAGCGCAGCGTCTTCAGGAAGTCGGCGCGCACCTCGGGGTGGTCCCAGTTCAGGTCGGGCTGCTCCACCGCGAAGTTGTGCAGATACCACTGCCCGTCTTCCACTCGCTCCCAGGCGCTGCCGCCGAACACCGAATCCCAGTCGGTCGGCGGCTCGGAGCCGTCGGGGCCGGTGCCCTCGCGGAAGATGTAGCGCTCGCGGGCGGACGAGCCGCGTCCGGCGGTGAGCGCCTCTTGGAACCACTCGTGCCGGTCGGAGGAGTGATTCGGGACGATGTCGACGATCACCCGGATACTGCGGGCGTGCAGCGCCTCGACCATGTCGTCGAAGTCGGCGAGTGTGCCGAGCCGCGGGTCGACGTCACGGTAGTCGGCGACGTCGTATCCACCGTCGGCGAGCGCAGACGGATAGAACGGGCTGAGCCAGACCGCATCGATGCCGAGGTCGCGCAGGTAGTCGGCCCGCGAGACGATGCCGGGGATGTCGCCGATGCCGTCGCCGTTCGCGTCGGCGAAGCTGCGCGGGTAGATCTGGTAGACGGCGGCCTGACGCCACCAGGAGGCGTCTTCGGCGGTGCGGGTCTCGGCGAGAATCGCGTCGGTCATGAGAGGAGAGCTCCTTCTGTGGTTGCGGTGGTTCGAGGACTTCGGGTGGTTAGGGTGCTCGGGCGATCCGGTGAGATCAGCCCTTGACGGCGCCCTGCGTGACGCCTTCCATGACCCACCTCTGGGTGAACAGGTAGGCCACGATCGCGGGCGCCATCGCCATGAGGTACGAGGCGAATGCGACGTTGTAGTTGTTGCTGAACTGGTTCTGGAACAGGTTCTGGCGCACGGGCAGGGTCTGCAGCGCCGGGTCGGCGATGATGAGCGACGGCATCATGAAGTCGTTCCAGGCGTAGAGGAACGCGAAGATGCCGACGGTCGCGCTCATCGGGGCGAGCAGCGGGAAGATGAGCTTCCAGAACGTCTGCCAGGTCGTGGCTCCGTCGATGCGCGCGCTCTCCTCGAGCTCGATCGGTATCGAGCGCAGGAACGCGGTGAACAGCAGCACGCTGAAGCTCAGCTGGAACATGGTCGCGAGGATGATCACGCCGAACGGGTTGTCGAGTCCGACGCGTCCGGTGAGCTGGATCTGCGGCAGGGCCACGACCGGGAACGGGATGAACATCGCCGCGAGCAGGTAGAAGAACGAGTAGCGGAACAGCCGGCGGTCCCAGTTGCGCACGATGGCGTAGGAGGCGAAGGCCGCCAGCACGATCGTCGCGATCACGGTGCCGGCGGTGACCAGCAGCGAGATGCCCGCACCGACGGGGAACTTCGTCAGCGTCCACGCCTCGACGAAACCGTCGACGCTGAACGGGGCCGGCAGCGAGAAGGCATTGCCGTCGACCGCCTGACCCGTGGTCTTGAGCGCCATCGAGATGGTCACGTACAGCGGCAGGAGCACGGTCACGGCGCACAGGATCAGGATGATCGTGCCCGACCAGTTCACGCGCTCCATGCGCACGCGCGGCTTCTTTCCCGAGGTGGGGACGGTGGTGAGTGTCTGCGTCGACATCAGAGGGCGTTCCTTCCGCGCGTCAGCGACAGCTGGAGGAGGGAGATGAGCACGGCGACGATGAAGAAGATGGTCGCGTTGGCCATCTGGTAGGCGTAGTCGCCGCCGTTGAAGCCCGCGATGATCGTCATCGCGACGCTGCGGGTGGAGGTCCCGGGGCCTCCGTTGGTGAGGCCGACGATGATGTCGTAGGCGTTCAAGAACCCCTTGAACCCGAGGATCACGTTGATCACCACGTAGCCCGCGACGAGCGGGAGCGTGATGCGGGTGAGCTGCTGCGCCTTGCTGGCGCCGTCGATGCTCGCCGCCTCGTACACCTCGCCGGGAACCGAGAGGAGGCCGGCGATGTAGATCAGCAGGGTGCCGGGCACGGCCTGCCACGCGGTGACGATCACGATGGCGATCCAGGCGAGGTCGGGGTTGGCGAGCAGGCTCGTCTCGAGCCACGGGATGCCCGCCGCCGCCCCCGCTGCCGGGATCGAGTTGGAGAACAGGAAGTTGAAGACGTAGGCGATGATGATGCCCGAGATCACCATCGGGATCACGAAGATCGTGCGCAGGCCCGTCTTGAAGCGGATGCGCGAGGTGAGCCCGACCGCCAGCAGGAACGCGACCACGTTCACGACGATCACCGTGGCGATCGAGAATCCGAACGTGAACAGGTAGCTCTGCAGGATCGACGGATCGCTGAACAGCGCGATGTAGTTCGTCAGCCCGTTGAAGCTCCACTCCCCGATGCCGATCGAGTCGGTGAAGCTGAAGAAGATGCCGATGACACCCGGCGCCGTGATCGCGAGCGTGAAGAGCACCAGCGTCGGCAGCAGGAACAGGTAGTAGATCGGCTCGACGCGACGCGTGTGCCGCCGGAGCTTCCGGTCGCCGCCGGTGACGATGAGCGTCGTGCTGTCGCCCGGCGTGGTGGGGGTGGTGGTGCTCACGATGCGCCCTCCGCACCGGACGCGGTGTCCTTCGTCGACGGGATCGGCGCGCGGAAGGCGATGCGGGCCCAGTCCGCGTCCATCGTGCGCAGGATCGACGTCGGCGAGGAGCCGAGCACCATGGCCTGCGCGTAGTTCATGATCGGAAGCGTCTTGGGCACGAGCACCGACGGACCCTGGTAGATCTGTCCGTTGTCGTAATACTCGACCATCCCCTCGACGCGGGGGTCGTCGGGGGCGGGAGCCCCCTTCGTCGGGGTGAAGCCGAGCTGCGAGGCGTTGTACTCCTCGATGTTCTGCGGCTCGTAGAGGAATTCGAGGAAGTCGCGGGCGGCCTCCTGATGGCGCGAGCCCTCCGGGATCATCACGGCCAGGTCCATGTTGACGCGCACGCCGAGGTCGGCCGGGTCGTCGGTCATCGGCAGCGGGAAGGTACCCAATTGCAGGTCGGGTGCGGTCTTCGCGATCTCACTGAAGGCCCACGGTCCCTGCAGGTACATCGCGGCCTCGCCCTTGCCGAAAGCGAGGTTGCCATCACCGTAGCCGCGGCTCGGGGCATCCGCGTTCGTGTAGTCGTTCGCGAGCTGCATCATCTTGTCCATCGGCTCGGCGAAGTCCTTCGAGAACGAGACGGCGGAGTCGGGTCCCACATCGGCTCCCTCGTCGGCGAGGGCGTCGAAGAACTCGATCACGTCGACCGAGCCGCCGGCGGTGTAGTCGTACCAGCCCTGGCCGACGGTCCAGTCGTCCTTGAACGTGCCGTAGAACGGGTCGATGCCGGCGGCCTTCAGGTGATCGCACACGGCGAGCAGCTCGTCCCAGGTCTGCGGCACCTCGAGGCCCTGCGCCTGGAAGATTTCCTTGTTGTAGATGACGGACGCCGCCATCACCGAGTACGGAAGCGCGCTCGTACGGCCCTCGCAGGATCCGTACTGGTCCATGAGCGGCTGCAGGTCGTCGCGGATGTCCGCGGCCGCGTCGGTGCCTGCGAGATCGATGAGCGCGCAGCGCTGCACGAACCGGGCGATCTCGTAGTTGTAGTTGGCGAGCATGATGTCGGGCGGATTGCCCCGCACGAAGCTCGCCGAGACGACGTCGACGCCCGAGGTGTCGATCTCGACCTTCACGTCGTCCTGCGAGGAGTTGTACTCGGCGACGAGGGTGGTCATGAACTCGATCGCCTCGCGCTTGCTGAAGGTGAAGCGGATGGCCTCCGCCCCTGTATCGGCGGCACAGCCCGCGAGCGCCGTGCCCACCAGGGTGACCCCCAGGGCCGCGGCCACCGCTCGCACCGCACGTGTTCGTCTCTCAGACACCGTCGTCCTTCCGTCGTGTAAATCCGAATACTAAATCTAGTGAGCGAATTTACTCTGTCGAACGGTACTCTCTCATTGGAGGACAGGGAGGTCAAGTGCCATGGCAGAAGTCTCCACAGACCTGGGAACCGGGCGCGCGAGCGTCGGCGCTGTGCTCGACTTCGCCTGGACGGCCGGCGAGTTCACCGCGACCGAGGCGATGGCCGGCACCTCTCTGACCCGCTCCACCGCGATCGACGCCATCGACACCCTGGTCGGGGCCGACGTGCTGCACGAGCTCCCGAACGCCCGTGCCGCCGGCACCTACCGCTCCGGTCGCCCCTCACGTCGCTTCGTGCTGGCCCCGGACCTCGGTGTCGTGATCGGGGTCGACGCGGGAGACACCCACCTCGCCGTGACCGTGGCGGACCCCCTCGATCGGACGCTCGTGCATCACCGCGTGGAATTCGCGCCGTCGCAGTCCGCAGAGGAGCGACGTGCGACGATCCTCGACCGCCTGAGCGATGCGCTCGTCGAAGCCGAGGTGACGCGCGAGCAGGTGCTCGCGTTGTGCGTCGGCGTCGCGGCGCCCGTGAACCGCGACGGCATCTCCCCGCCTCACCCCGAAGGCTTCTGGGAGCGCACCAACCCCGGGCTCGCCGAGGCTCTGCACGACTGGGCCCCGGTCGTGCAGATCAAGAACGACGCGCAGCTCGCCGCCGTCGCCGAGGGCGCTGAGGGAGCGGCGATCGGATGCCGCGACTACGTCGCCCTGCTCGCCAGCGAGCGGTTCGGCGGCGGAGTGGTCGTCGACGGCCACGTGCTGCACGGTGCGCACGGCGGCGTGGGCGAGGGCGTCGTGTTCGACCACATCGTGGGGGTCGGATCGGCGTTCGGGCTCCGCTACGCCGTGCAGGATCAGGTGCGCGCGGCCGTGGATTCCGGGGAGATCGCCCCAGACAGCACCGTCGGCCGGCTCGTCGAGGCCGACCGCATCGACCCCCGGCTCGTGCTGACCCTCGCGGCATCAGGAGACCCGGATGCGGCGCTGGTCACCTCCCGTGTCGGGGCCACCGTCGCCCGCATCGTCGGCGTGCTGGGCAGCATGTACGACCCGGCGCGCGTCATCGTGTGCGGAGCGGTCGCCGAGAGCATCGAGCCCGTGCTGACCGCCGCCCGTCGCATCCTGCCCGAGGAGCTGCATCTGCCGGCACCCGAGATCCTGGCGTCGACGTTGGGGGCCGAGGTCGTGTCACGGGGAGCCGTGGCGACCGCACGCCGCGCGGCACGGGAGCACGCCGTGCCGCGGTTGGCGGAGGAGCGCCTTCGCGCGAGCGCCTGACGCGGGTCAGTCCACGAGCAGCGCGGGCTCCTCGAGAACCGAGGCGACGTCGGCGATGAAGCGGCTCATGCCGTCTCCGTCGATCACGCGGTGGTCGAAGGACCCTGCGACCGTGGTCACCCAGCGAGGACGCACCTCGCCGTCGACGACCCACGGCTTCTGGCTGATGGTGCCCATCGCCACGATTCCGGCTTCGCCGGGGTTGATGATCGGCGTTCCGGCATCCATCCCGAACACACCGATGTTCGTGATGGTGATCGTGCCGCCCTGCTGATCGGCCGGCGGAGTCTTGCCCTCGCGTGCCGTGAGCGTCAGCCGGTTCAGCGCCCGCGCCAGGTCCTTCATTCCGAGGTCCTGCGCGTCCTTGATGTTCGGCACCAGCAGACCGCGCGGGGTGGCGGCGGCGATGCCCAGGTTCACGTAGTGGCGCACGGCGATCTCCGCACCGGCTTCGGTCTCGATCCAGGCGGCGTTCACCATCGGCGTGCGGCGGGCGGCCCAGATCACGGCGCGGGCCATGATCAGCAGCGGTGAGACCCGGATGTCGGCGTAGTCGGGCGAGGCCTTCAGGCGCTTGACGAGCTCCATCGTGCGGCTCGCGTCGATCTCCTTCCACACCGTCACGTGCGGGGCCGAGTATGCGCTCTGCACCATCGCCGAAGAGGTGGCTTTGCGCACGCCCTTGACCGGGATCGACTCGGTACGGTCGTCGGCGGCGGCGGAAGGCCGGGTCACGGTGAGACCGCGCGCGAGTCCTGCGGGCGCGGCCTGCGGCGCGGGTACGGTCTCCTCGCGCACGGCTCCCCACTCGGGAGTCTCGATGTTGCGGAAGACGCTCGCCTGCGACGCGTGCTTCATGACGTCATCGCGCGTGACCTCGCCGTCGACACCGGTCGCGGCGACCGTGGTGAGATCGACGCCGAGATCGCGCGCGAGCTTGCGGATCGGCGGCTTCGCGATCACGCCCACCGAGGAGCGCACCGGACGCTCGGCCGGGCGCTTGCGACGCGAGGTCGCACCGCCTCCGGTTCCGTACCCGACCAGCACCGATCCGCCGCCCTCTTCTGCGGCGGGAGCCGCGGCGACCGGAGCCGCGGTTGCACCCGCAGCCGGCTCGGCGACGAAGGTGATGATGGGCGTGCCGACCTCGACGGTCGCCCCCTCCTCGACCAGCAGCTCGCCCACCACACCGGCGTGCGGCGACGGCAGCTCGACGAGCGACTTGGCCGTCTCGATCTCGCAGAGCACGTCGTTGATCGCGACCGTGTCGCCTGGCGCGACCTTCCAGGCCACGATCTCGGCCTCGGTCAGCCCTTCCCCGACGTCGGGGAGGGTGAAGTTCTGCGTGCTCATGAGTGGTCCTTTCGGCCGAGCGGGGATGTCAGTATGCCAGCGAGCGGTCGACGGCCTCGAGGATGCGGTCGGCATCCGGGAGGTAGGCGCCCTCGAGTTTCGCGGGCGGGAACGGGGTGTCGTAGCCGGAGACCCGCAGCACCGGGGCTTCGAGAGCGTAGAACGCGCGCTCCATGACGGTCGCCGCGATCTCGCCGCCGATGCTTCCGAATCCCTGGGCTTCCTGCGCGTAGACCATGCGTCCGGTCTTGCGCACCGAGTCGAGGATGGGCTCGTAGTCGACCGGCGACAGCGAGCGCACGTCGACGACCTCGCAGCTCGTGCCCTCGGCTTCGGCGAGCGCCGCGGCCTGCAGGAGGGTGGTGACCATCGCGCCGTGGCCCACGAGTGTCACGTCGCTACCGGTGCGCACGACCCGCGAGGAGTGCAGCGGCACGGCGGAGGCGTCGAGCTCGACCTCGCCCTTCTGCCAGTAGCGGCTCTTCGGCTCCATGAAGATCACGGGGTCGTTCGAGGCGATCGCCTCCTGGATCATCCAGTAGGCGTCGTTCGGCGTCGACGGCGAGACCACGCGCAGACCCGGGGTGTGCGCGAAGTACGCCTCCGGACTCTCCTGGTGGTGCTCGACCGCGCCGATGTGCCCGCCGTAGGGGATGCGGATCACGATCGGCATGCTGATCGCACCCTCGTGCCGGTTGGTGAGCTTCGCGAGCTGTGTGGTGATCTGGTCGAACGCCGGGAACACGAAGCCGTCGAACTGGATCTCGATGACGGGCCGGAAACCGACCATCGCCATGCCGATCGCGGTCCCGACGATGCCCGACTCGGCCAGCGGGGTGTCGAGCACCCGACGGTCGCCGAAGTCACGCTGCAGGTGCTCGGTCACACGGAAGACGCCACCGAGCTTGCCGATGTCCTCGCCCATGAGCAGGACCTTCGGGTCGTTCTCCATGGCCTTGCGCATGCCGGCGTTCAGCGCCTTGCTGAGCGGCATCGTCTCGAGAGTCACTGGGCTCCTCCTTCGAACGACGCTTCATACTGCGCGCGCCAGGCCTTCTGCTGGTCGATCAGCGGATGCGGCTCGCTGTACACGTGGTCGAACATCTTGTCCGGGCTGGGAGCGGTGAGCTCGACGGTGCGGGCGCGCAGATCCTCCGCGGCATCCGCCGCCTCGGTCTCCACGTCGTCGAAGAGCTGTGCCGAGGCGCCGCGGCCTTCGAGGAACGCACGCATCCGGACGATCGGATCGCGTCCGGCCCAGTACTGCTCCTCGTCGCTGCCGCGGTACTTCGTCGGGTCGTCGCTGGTGGTGTGCGCGCCGAGACGGTAGGTGACGGCCTCGATCGCCTGCGGGCCGTTGCCGCTGCGGGCGTCGTCGAGAGCTGTGCGCGAGACCGCGTAGCTGGCGAGCACGTCGTTGCCGTCGACCCGGACGCTCGGGATGCCGTAGCCGGCGCTGCGCTGCACGAGCGGCACACGCGACTGCGTCGCCACGGGCACGGAGATCGCCCAGTGATTGTTCTGGAGGAAGAAGACGGTCGGCGCCTGATAGCTCGCGGCGAAGACCATCGCCTCGTGCACGTCGCCCTGGCTCGAGGCTCCGTCGCCGTAGTACGTGATGACGGCCTCGTCGCGCTCGAGGTCGCCGGTGCCGGTGCGGCCGTCGAAGACGAGACCCATGCCATAGCCCGCGGCGTGCAGCACCTGCGACCCGAGCACGAGGGTGTACAGCCGGGTGTTCCCGTTCTTGGGGTCGGTCGGGTCCCATCCGCCGTGCGAGACACCGCGCATCAACTTGATGATGTCGACGGGGTCGACGCCGCGGATGCGAGTCACGGCGTGCTCGCGGTACGAGGGGAAGATCGTGTCCTGGGCGCGGGCGGCACGACCGGAGCCGACCTGTGCCGCCTCCTGGCCACGGCTCGGCGGCCACAGCGCGAGCTGTCCCTGCCGCTGCAGGTTCGTCGCCTGGGTGTCGATCGCGCGGATGACGACCATGTCCCGGTAGAACTGCTCGAGCTCGGCATCGCCGATCGCATCGATCATGGGAACGTACCGCTCTGCGGCGGCGGACGGAGCGTACCGTCCGGTCTCGTCCAGAACGCTCACAAGGGGTGTCTCGGAGGTGGTCACGCTCTCACGCTACCCGCGCCCACATGCGTCGTCACGCATACCTAGGACGCCCTTGTAACTGCCCGGAACCCGGAGAAAACCGCGGAAAACCGCCCCGGGCCGGTGCAGCGACGACTCAGCGGACGGAGGCTGCGACGTCGAGCACGCGGGCGATCGAGCCCTCCTCGCCCACCGAGATGCGGATGCCGTCGCCCGAGAACGGACGGACGATGAGGTCGTTCTCGACGAAGGCTGCGGCGACCTCGTCGGTACGCTCTCCTGCGGGCAGCCAGACGAAGTTGGACTGGGAGTCTGGCACGTCCCAGCCCTGTGCGCGCAGGCCCTCGACCAGGCGGGCCCGTCGCTCGACGATCACGGCGACACGCTCCAGCAGCTCGGGCTCGGCGTCGAGACTCGCGATCGCGGCGTTCTCGGCGGCGGACGTGACCGAGAGCGGGATGCCGGTGGTGCGCGCGGCGTCGAGCACCTTCTCGTGACCGATCGCGTAGCCGACGCGGAGGCCGGCGAGGCCGTAGGCCTTCGAGAAGGTGCGCAGCACCACGACGTTCGGGTGCTGTTCGAACACGCGCTCGGCGAGACCGTCGACCGCGTCGGGCGCCGTGACGAACTCGGCGTACGCCTCGTCGAGGATGATCAGGACATCGTTCGGGACGCGCTCGACGAAGGCGGCGAACTCGGCCGACGTGATGATCGGACCGGTCGGGTTGTTGGGGGTGCACAGGATGATCGCGCGGGTGCGGTCGGTCACGGCGTCTGCCATCGCGTCGAGATCGTGGCGGGAATCGGCGGTGAGCGGCACCTGCACCCCGGTCGCGCCCGCCACCAGCGGCAGGCTCGGGTACGCCTCGAAAGAACGCCAGGCGTAGACGACCTCGTCGCCCACCGATGCGGTCGCGAGGATCAACTGGTGCAGGATCGACACGCTGCCGGAAGCGACGTGCACCTGGTCGGGCTCCACCCCGTAACGGGCACCGAGACGCGCACGCAGGCGGCCGGCGGTGGCATCCGGGTAGCGGTTGATCGGCGTGGTGCTCTGCAGCGCTTCGAGCACCGAGGGCAGCGGATCGAAGGGGTTCTCGTTGCTCGACAGCTTGAACGCATCGGGCCCTGCCTGCTTGCCCTGGCGGTACGGCGCGAGCGCGGCGATGGCGGGACGGATGCGGGGCAGGATCGGCTCGGTCACGAGGTCGAGTCTACGAGGGGGCGGGATCGGCCACCGGCGGCTTCTCTCCCTGACGGCGCGCTACTCGCAGTGGTACCATTCTGGTATGGCGATGACGGTGCGACTTCCCGAAGAACTCGATGCGCAGCTCGAGGCGATCGCGCGCGCCCGGCACACCTCGAAGCACGCGGTGATCATCGAGGCGGCGACGCGGTTCGCGAATGACACCAGCCGGTCGGCTCTCGTGAACTCTGCGGTCGACTTCGTGTTCGACAATGACAAGGTCCTGCTCGAGCGCCTCGAAGACGCATGACCGAATACCTCACGTTGGAAGACGGTCTCCAGATCGTCGAGCGGTTCGGCTTTCACGTTCGCGACGCGGGCTTGCTTGCGTCAGCCCTCGCCCGCCCAGCGGCTTCACTCTTCGGTGATGACGCGTACGTGACCATCGACCGGAAGGCCGCAGCTCTCCTCGAATCCCTTGCGCGAAACCACTCCCTTGCGCGAAACCACCCGCTGTTCGACGGGAACAAGCGGACGGCGTGGACGAGTTTCGTGGCGTTCCTGTGGATCAACGGCTGGAAGCACCGCTTCACGACAGACGACGCCTTCGATCTGGTGATCGGCGTCGCGTCCGGCACGATCGATCTGGATGAGTCGGAGGAACGCATTCGCGCAAACCGCATTCCCCTGGGAGACCCCGCCCGCTGACACGCGCGGGCGTCCGTGGGACACTGGTCGGACTATGCGCTTCATCATCCGCGTCGTCGTCAACGCCTTCGCCCTCTGGGTCGTCACGCTGATCCCTGCCCTGCAGGTCGTGATCACCGCCTTCCCGCCCGGTGAGACGCTGCAGCTGGTATTGACCCTGCTCGCGGTGGCCGCGATCTTCGCGCTCGTGAACACCATCATCGGCACGGTCGTGAAGATCGTCGCGTTCCCGCTCTACATCATCACGTTCGGGCTGATCGGCTTCCTGATCAACGGCTTCCTGCTGTGGCTGACGGCCTGGATCACGAGCGGCTTCGGCTGGGGCCTGACGGTCGGCGACTTCTGGTGGGGCGTGGTCGCCGCGCTCATCATCTCGGTCATCAACGGCATCTTCGGCTTCATCCTGCGCCCGCAGAGCAAGAGCCGCCGCGACTGAGAAAGCGCGCTCCTCCAGCTGCTCGAGAAGCAGCCGGCTGATCTCGTAGTCGGTCATCACCCCTTTCGCTCGGCGTGGTACTCGGTGCGCTCGACCTCGACCGCCTGACCGAGTCCATCCCAGTACTCGTCGAGAGCCTCAGCGCGGGGGTCGTCCGAGGCATCCACCATCTCCGCCGTCTCGATGTACGTCTCGAGACCGTGCGTCCGCAGTGTCAGATCCTGCATGCCGTCGTGCGGATCCCCTTCGCGCGACGCCGTGAAGCTGTCGGGGGATCCCGTGCCCTCGGCGGACCCCCCGGCGGCGAGCGCCGAAACGACGTCGTCGGTGTGACGGAGCTGGATCAGCGTCTGATCCGCCCCGAGCGTCGGTTCGGCCGGGCTGCCCGCGGTCAGCTGCATCGACACCTCGAAGTCGCTCTCCATCGCGAGATGGGCGGCGATCATCCCGCCCTGCGAATGCGCGACCACGTCGACCTGATCACCCGACTTCGCCCCCGCCGCACCCAACGCGTCGAGCGTGGCCTGATACGACGCCGACGCGCGGCCCTGATAGAGCTCGACGTTCGACTTCATGTCCCACGGCTCCGCTCCTCCGGCCTGCCAGGGAAGCGAGGAGCGCGTGCCAGAGACGTAGGCCACGTAGCGGGTCGCTCCGCCCGCCATGGTGTACTTCTCGACCGCCACCTGCGCCCCCGCTCCCGGCATCCGTCGCAGCGCAGCGGCGGAGTCCCGCGGCGCGGTCGGACTCGTCGACCTCACGGGTGTGACCTGGACGGGATCGGCTTTCCCCGTCAGCGTCATCCCCGGCCGGACCCGCCCGAGACCCGACGCGACACCCACCATCGCCCCGGCGAGGAACAGCGGCGGGAGTGCTCCCGCCAGGTCGTACTGCTCGCCCAGTCCGTCGAACCGCCGCTCCTTCCAGCCGGCCACCAGCCACGCGGCCATGGTCCCGATCCGTTCGTCATGGGCGACGAGGTCGTCGGCACGCGCCTGCACGGTGCTCGCCGCCGCGGCATCGGTGAGGGCGAGTGCCTCCGCCTTCGCGCGCAGCTCGACCACCTCGAACGCATCGGCCATCACCAGGGTTCCCGTAGCGGCGTTCTCGATCTCGGCACGCAGTTCGCCGATCCGCTCGCCACTTCGTTGCAGCGCACCGACATCGATCCGCGAGGCGGCATCCGGAGCCGAGGAGATGAGCGTGCAGGCACGGCGGACCGCCTCTCGCGCCCGCTCGTACTCCGACATCACCGATCGCATCCGCGCACCGAGGTCGCGCAACTGCTCGGTGTCGACAGCGATGGCCCCGCCATGATCGATGCTCAGCCCTCCGTCGTCCACCGACGTCGCCCTGCCTGCGATCACGTTCATTCCGGCGCCCTCATGCCGCCCCACCGAGTTCCCATTCGCGCGCTGCGAGGTGTCCGATCTCGACTCCGGTGTCGTCGCGCAACCGTTCGAGCAGCGCGTTCAGCGCGCGGAATCCCTCGGACTGCCAGTCCGAACTGTCGGCGAGCGCGACCAGCGTCGCGCCCGCCTCTTCCAGCGTGGAGATCGCCCCTCCGATCTCCTTCGACGCGAGAAGCAGGTCGCCGACGTGCACGGAACCGACATCGAGGGTGTGGATGAACGAGTACATGGCCCCAGCCTCCGGGATCACGGGCTTCTCGCCCTGCCCGATCCACGCGAAGGGTGGAGAGATGGACGCCCGCTCAGGGTGTGCAGAGGATCGCGCGGAGTGGCGCGCGCTGTGCAGGAGGCCCGCGGCCGGGCAGAATGTAGGTGTGACATCCCCGGATCCCTTCCGCGTGATCTTCGTCTGCACGGGGAACATCTGCCGCTCTCCCATGGCCGAGGTCGTCTTCCGCGACCTCGCCGAGCGGCAGGGACTCGGCCCTCGCATCATCTCGCGCAGCGCCGGAACAGGCGACTGGCATCTCGGCGAGCGCGCCGATCACCGCACGATCGACTCGCTGGCCCGTCGCGGCTACGACGGCTCCCAGCACCGCGCCCGCCAGTTCACCGCCGCGGCGTTCGCCGACAACGACCTCGTCGTGGCCCTCGACCGCACGCACGAGCGCATCCTGCGGGAATGGGCGCACGACGAGGACGAGGAGGGGAAGGTCACCCTGCTGCTCGCCTTCGACCCGAACGCCACGACCCATGACGTGCCCGATCCCTACTACGCGGGCGCGGAGATGTTCGATTCCGTGCTCGGTATGATTGAGGCGGCGACTCGGGGCCTGTTCCGCCAGCTCGAACCCGCTCTGCGTCTCCCCCGCACGCCCCGCATCTGAGGGGCCCGATCAGGAGGACTCCCCTGACTTTCCAGCCTTCGCTCCCGCCGCAGCCCCTGAGCCCTCTCGACGGTCGCTACCGCGGCGCCGTCACCGGTCTCGCCGACTTCCTGTCCGAGGCTGGCCTGAACCGGGCACGCGTCGAGGTCGAGGTCGAGTGGCTGATCGCCCTCACCGACCGCTCGCTGTTCGAGACCTCCCCGCTGCCCGAGTCGGACAAGGAGCGCCTGCGCTCCCTGTACCGTGACTTCGGTCAGGCCGAGATCGACTGGCTCGCCGACAAGGAAGCCGTCACCCAGCACGACGTGAAGGCGATCGAGTACCTCGTGCGCGACCGGCTGTCGGCGCTCGGACTCGACGGCATCGCCGAACTCACGCATTTCGCCGCCACCAGTGAAGACATCAACTCCGCCTCCTACGCCCTCACCGTGAAGCGCGCCGTCGAGGAGGTCTGGCTCCCGGCCCTCGACACGGTGATCGCGAAGCTCCGCGAGCTCGCCGTCGAACACGCCGACGCCGCGATGCTCTCGCGCACGCACGGACAGCCCGCCACCCCGTCGACCATGGGCAAGGAGCTCGCGGTGTTCGCCTGGCGTCTGGAGCGGGTGCGCGGCCAGATCGCGGCGTCCGACTACCTGGCGAAGTTCTCCGGCGCGACCGGCACCTGGTCGGCGCACCTCGCCGCCGACCCCGACGCCGACTGGCCCACCATCGCCCGCGAGTACATCGAGGGCCTGGGCCTCGGCTTCAACATCCTCACCACCCAGATCGAGTCGCACGACTGGCAGGTCGAGCTGTACGACCGCGTGCGTCACGCCGGGGGCATCCTGCACAACCTCGCCACCGACATCTGGACCTATATCTCGCTCGGCTACTTCGCGCAGATCCCGGTCGCCGGAGCCACCGGGTCGTCGACGATGCCGCACAAGATCAACCCGATCCGCTTCGAGAACGCCGAGGCGAACCTCGAGATCTCCGGCGCACTGCTCGCATCGCTCGGCCAGACCCTGGTCACCAGCCGCCTGCAGCGCGACCTCACCGATTCGACCACGCAGCGCAACATCGGCGTCGCGTTCGGGCACTCGCTGCTCGCGCTCGACAACCTGCGCCGCGGCCTGAACGCGATCTCGCTGTCGCGCGATGTGCTGCTCGCCGACCTCGACGTGAACTGGGAGGTGCTGGCCGAGGCCATCCAGACCGTCATCCGCGCCGAGGTCGTCGCCGGTCGCTCCACGATCACCGACCCGTACGCACTCCTCAAGGAGCTGACGCGCGGCCACAGGGTGGGCGCGGCCGACCTCGCCGAGTTCGTACAGGGCCTCGAGATCGGCGACGCCGCCAAGCAGCGCCTGCTCGCACTGACCCCGGCGACGTACACGGGCATCGCGGCGAAGCTCGCGCAGTAGCCGCGAGGCTGAGGCCGACTCGTCACCCAGCCGCCGTCACGATCGGCGAGTGCACGGGTAACCGTCGACTGCACGGGACCTTCACGCGCGGATCCCGTGCACTCGGCGAGTTCCCGTGCACTCGACGCCACGGGGAGGGGAAGCCCGGGGAGGGGAAGCCCGGGGAAGGGAAGGCACGGGACTAGGGCGCGGACTCTCCGGAGTGCTCCTCGACCCTGTCCTTCGGCATGAACGCGGCGGCGAGCAGGGTGAGCACGGCGGTCACGGCGACCGCGACGAACACCCACACCGACGCGTGGATGATGGTGCCGGGATCGTCGGGACCGACGCCCTGTGCGATCACGGTGTTGGAGATCGCTCCGAACACGGCGACACCGACGGCGCTTCCCGCTGAGCGGGCGAACGCGTTCATGCCCGTGACGGCTCCGCGCTCGCCCCAGCCGACCGAAGCCTGGGCGGCGATCAGCGTCGGCGCCGCGCTCCACCCGAGTCCGAAGCCGAGCACGAACGCGATGCCGGCGATCACGAACGGATTCGGCCACGAAGCCACGGAAGCCAGCGTGATGGCGGCGACCGTCGTGATGCTCATGCCGATCAGCGTGGTGCGGCGGAAGCCGATGCGCAGGTACAGGCGTCCTGCGTTGGCGGCGGCGAGCGGCCAGCCGAGGGTCAGAGCCGCGACAGCGAGACCGGAGAGCAACGGGGCGATGCCGGTGGATCCTTCGAGGTAGGCCGGAGCGAAGCTGGTGACGCCGAGCATCAGCGCGCCGATGCCGAGCGACACGATCGTGGTGGTGAGGATCAGCGGGCGGGCCGCGAGGCGCAGGTCGACGATCGGTTCCGCGACGCGGCGCTCGACGAACCCGAAGGCCACCAGCGCGATCGCTCCCACGCCGAAGCAGAGGGCGCTCTGCACCGACAGCCACGCCCAGGCGTTCCCACCCTCGAGCATGCCGAGGATGAGCGCGGTCAGCCCGATGGTGAGCAGCACCGCTCCCCCGTAATCGATGCTGTGCTTCTGGGTCTGCTTCTGCTCCTTGTAGTTGCGCAGCAGCATCCACCCGGCGATCAGACAGAGCGGGATGTTGATCCAGAAGATCCACCGCCAGGCGTCGAGCTGCGCGAAGATGCCACCGAGCGCCGGGCCGACGACCGATGAGATCGCCCAGACGCTCGCGACGTAGCCCTGCACCTTGGCGCGTTCGGCCACGGTGTAGATGTCGCCGACGATCGTCATCGACATCGGTGCGACGGCACCGGCGCCGATGCCCTGGATGATGCGGAACACGATCAGCGCCGGCATGCTCCACGCGAATCCACACAGGATGGAGCCCAGCAGGAACAGGGCGATGCCGAGCAGGATGATCGGCTTGCGACCGACGGTGTCCGCGAAGCGGGAGTAGATGGGGACGCTCACGGCCTGCGCCAGGAGGTACACCGAGAACAGCCACGGGAACTGCTGGTAGCTGCCGAGGTCGCGGACGATGCTGGGCACAGCGGTCGCGAGGATCGTGGCGTCGATCGCGATCAGGCCGGTGGCCAGCATGAGCGCACCGAGGATGGGCCCTCGCTCCGACCGGAGTCCGATGGAGGCGCGGTCGACGGAGGCAGTCACTACAGGGACAAGCCGATCCGCTGCAGCAGTATTCCGGATCCATGCCGGATGGCGGCACCGACGTCACCCTCCGACGTCGGTGCCGCCGGGCTCAGTGCGCCGGGCCGAGGTCGCGCATCGGCTTGCCGTTCTTGGGGTTGCCCGGCTTCACCTTGCGGCGGTCTCCGTTCACGACCACGATCACGTTGCTCATGTTCGGCGCCCGATCGGCGACGATGTCGTAGGACACGACCTTCCCATAACGCCACGTGCAGTCCACGCGGTATCCGCCCCGCGCACGGAGCCCGGCGAACGATCCGCTCACCGCCCAGTCCGCGGGCACGGCAGGCAGAAGCCGGATGACGTCGCCATGGCTCTGCACCAGCATCTCCGCGATCGCGCCGACGATGCCGTAGTTGCCGTCGAGCTGGAACGGCGGATGGTTCGCCCACAGGTTCTGCAGGATGTTGTACGTGAGCAGGCCGCGCACCATGATCCCCGCCCGCTCGGCGTCGCCCAGACGCGCGAAGAGACCCGCACGCCACGGCCAGGTCCAGGAGCGGCGGCTGTCGCCCGATACCGTGGCGGCGGTGAACGGCACTCCCTCCTTCTCGCCGCAGCGCGCCTTGAGCGAGACCAGGGCCGCCGCGGAGAGCTCCGGCGTGTCCGGGGTGATCTGGCGCCCCGGATACACGGCGAACAGATGCGAAGTGTGCCTGTGGATGTCGTTCGGATCGTCGCGGTCAGTCTGCCACTCCTGCAGCTGGCCCCAGCTGCCGATCTTGTTCGGGGCGAGCCGCTCCTGCATGTCGGCGACGGTCTTGCGGTACTTCTTGTCGACGCCGAGGGCCTCCGCGCACTCGAGGTAGTTCTGGAAGAGGTCCCAGATGATCTGCTGATCGTGCATCACGCCGTCTTCACGCGGGCCGTGCTCGGGAGACCAGCCCATCGGCGCGACCAGGGTGCCGTCGGGGAGCTCCTTGAGCTGGTCCTCCCAGAACTGGCAGATCTCCTTGATCAACGGGTAGGCGAGGTCGCGCAGGTACTTCTTGTCCTGCGTGAACGCCCAGTGCTCGTAGAGGTGTTGCGCGTACCAGGCGCTGGCGATGGTGTTCCACTCCCACGCGTTGCCGCCGAAGATGCTCTGCGAGGTGCGGGCCGTCCACCCGCGCACGTCGGCACCGAACGCGTTGCGCGTGGCGACCCTGCTGGGCACGGCCACCTCGCGGATGAAGGTCGCGAGGGCCTCGTGCGACTCCGGGAGGTCGGCGGTCTCCGCTCCCCAGTAGTTCATCTGGATGTTGATGTTCGTGTGGTAATCGCTGGCCCACGCCGGCTGGTTGCTGTTGTTCCACAGCCCCTGCAGGTTCGCCGGCAGTCCGCCGGGCTTCGACGAGCTGAGGAGAAGATAACGGCCGTAGGCGTAGAGCGTCTGCTCGAGGATCGGGTCGGCCTCGCCCGTGCCGTAGCGAAGCAGTCGGCGGTCGGTGGGCATGGCCATCACGGCGCCGTCGGTGACACCCCATTCGACCTTCGCGCGCTGCATGAGCTCGGCGACCTGCGCGGTGTGCGCGGATCGGAGGCGCTTCCACGAGCGGGAGGCTGCCGCGTTCAGCGCCTTCTCGATCGCGGGCTGCGGCGCGGCACCGCGCCATCCGTGCGCGGCGCTCAGGCGGTAGTCGGTGCGGGCGTCGAGCAGCAGGGTGATGGTCGCGGCACCGGAGACGCGCAGTCCGCCCTCGGCCGCGACCACCTGCCCGTCGGTCTCGGCGATGCGGACGACGGCCGCGTGCGTGAGGTCGTTGGCCATGGTTCCGGCGAAGCTCAGGCGACGACCGCCCGCGTCGACCGTGGTCGCCACACCGTCCTGCTTCGAAGCCAGGGTGATGAGAGCGGTGAGCGCCCCGGGGCGGTCGGCGGTGAACCGCACCGCGATCACGTCGGCGTCCCGACTGGCGAACGCCTCGCGCAGCACCGTACCCCCTGCGGTGGCGAAGTGGGTGCTGTGGGTGCCGTCCGCGATGTCGAGCGCACGTCGGTAGTCGACGACGGCTTTGGCCCCGGCGGTGCTGAAGCCGCCCCCGGTGAAGGCGATGCCGCCGAGACGGAGCGCGCCGGGCGCGGAGAACGAGATGCGGTACATCGCGAACGCAACGGTGTTCGCGAAGGCGAAGACCCGCCCGGTGCCGCGCTCCGGGAACGTCTCACCGGATCGGGTGTCGAGCGTCTTCCAGGTCAGTCCGTCGTCCGAGGCGGAGACCGTCCATTCCCGCGGATCCTGCTCCGGCGCGTCGGGAGCGCTCGTGAGCACGTAGCCGTTCAGGGCGAGCTTGGTACTGAGCTCGACCTGCCACACCGCCCCTGTCCCGGTCGACGGAACCGCCCAGACGGTCGTGGGGTCGGCGTCGATGGTGCCGACGAGGGAGTCGGCATGGCCGCTGGGCGACGACACGTAGACGGCGCTCCCCTGCGCGAGGTCGACCCCGCCGAGCGCGACCTCGGCGACCTGGAAGTGACTTACTCCTGCCTTCGGCGCGAAGACGAAGCGATAGTGCGCGTACGCCGTCGTGTTCGCGAACGTGAAGCTCTTGGTCTGGAGTCGCTGCGGGAACGGCGCCTCAGCGCGCGTGTCGAGAGCGACCCAGGTCGTACCATCGGCAGACCCCTCCACCCGCCAGTCCTGCGGATCGCGGTCGGGGACGTCGTTCGCGCTCGTGAGCGCGTAGGAGGAGACGGCGACCGGCTCTGCGAGGTCGGCTTGCCAGATCACCTCGGCGGGCGGCGCGATCAGGCACCACTTCGTCGCCGGATTCCCGTCGAACGTCTTCTCGACGCTCTCGCCGCCCGACACCTCGTACGGTCCTCCCGGCGAGCTGACGGTGGTGCGCGCGCCGAACGCGACGGTCACCTCACCGAAGTCGCGGAACGAGCCGAAGCCGGTGACGCTGGTGTCGTATGCCCCGTCGGGCTGACCCGCGAGCGCGTTGTCGTAGTCGTTGACGCCGCCCCACAGGCTCTGCTCGCTGAACTGGATCACCTCCGCATCCGGGTTCCCGAACAGCTTCGCGCCGAGACGGGCGTTGCCGATCGGAAGCGCCTGCGTCTCCCAGTTCGTCGCCGGGGTCGCGTACCAGAGGGCATACGGCGAGAGCTGCGGGCGAGGGATCGCCCCGGCAGCGACGGCGTGCCAGGCGTCCACCGAGAATGCGCTCGCAGCCGCGGGTCGAGCCGCCAGGAACTGGGGGACGAGCGGGGCGAGGAGGGCGAGACCGCCCACCTGCAGCACCTGTCGTCGGGAAATGGGGTCCATCATCACAGCAAACCTCCGGAGCATCGTTGATCATCTGGGGCCGTGCGGCCTCGCAGCCGGTCAGGGTGCGGGGGCGCGTCAGGAGCCAGTGTGGGACACGAGACATCGGATGTCTAGAGACGATTGTCCAGAGGGTACGCCGAAAGTATCAGCCAAGAGCACGATCCGCGGCGACCAATGCGCTCTTTAATCGGATGTTAGAGCGCACTCCCTGCGGGCGGCTCGACCACCTCTTGATCGGATCAGGAAGATGCGGGGCGGCCCGGCGCCTCGGATTCGGGGTTCTCGCCCTCGGGCTCCGGGTCGTACAGCACCGGGCGATCGATCGTCTTGGTGACGTCTGCGGGATCGACGGCGAGGATCAGCATCGCGAGGATCAGCAGCGTCACGATGAACGCTCCGCCGCCGACGACGAGGCCCAGCGCGATCGGAGTCAGCCCCTCGTAGGTGCCGTTGGCGATCGACGCGTTCACCCGTGCGGTGAAGGCACCGGTGGAGACCAGGGTGACGATCGTGGCGAAGACACCGCAGCCGAGCGCGATGAGGAGCAGGTGCAGGGGCCGCAGAATATCCCGTCGGGTGGGCTTCTCGTCGCTCATCGCTCTCCTCCGTGCTCCGCGGGGGCGGCACTGTCGTTCGATTCGGACACCGCGGCGACGGCATCGACCTGCTTCGGCGTCAGGCCGGCGATGCCGAGGAAGACCGCGACGATCGCCGCGTAGCCGCCGAACATGCCGACGCCGAGGATGATGCCGGAGAGGACGAACGTGCCGGCTTTGTCGATCGTGTACTCCTGCAGGAACCCGGCCGGGATCAGCAGCAGGACCACCCCGAGCAGAACGCCCAGCGCCCCCACGGAGATCGCATCGCGCGACAGCATTCCGCCGGTGCGGCGGGAGCGGATGCCGGCGAGCAGCTCGATGCCGCCGCTGACGATCGCCCACGACGATACGACGATGAAGAACAGGTCGTCGGAACGCCAGGCCGGGATGCCGCTCACCATGCCGGCCACGACGCCGACGGCTGCCAGCAGCACGTACGACCAGCGCGATCCGGCGGGAAGCACCAGCCAGGCGGCGAGCACCTGCACGAGAGCGGTGATGAAGACGAAGCCGCTGAACACGGACAGTCCGACGGGTGCGGAGTGATCAGACGAGAACGTGATCATCAGCGCAGCGACCGCGGCGAACAGCGCGCGCAGCAATTGCACGTGGCGCATGGTGAATGCGCGAGCAGGGG
Organism: Microbacterium sp. NPDC091662; assembly: GCF_044756705.1. NCBI lineage: Bacteria > Bacillati > Actinomycetota > Actinomycetes > Micrococcales > Microbacteriaceae > Microbacterium > Microbacterium sp. NPDC091662. The sequence goes on from NZ_JBIVTM010000001.1 coordinate 2,242,585, forward strand.
CAGACATGACGGTCCAGAGTCCTCCGGGGTGTTGCTCCCCAGTCTACGCGGGGCAGCGGAGCCGCGATGCCGGGGGCTTTGCGGAGGGAGGATTCGTGAAGCCCGGCGGATCTCCCCAGATCGATTGCCGGGCTTCACGACATACGCAGCAAGGGGGGCATCACTGCGTCAGGCCGGTGATCGCAGGGTCGGGCACCCTGCCTGCGAAGACGGCCAAGTGACCCCACATGCCCACCCGGTCCCCTGAGGTACGCGCGTGCGGTCGTATGCTCACTCTAAGGCGCTGATCTTCACATACCGGAGGGGATCTGTGATGAGTTTCGAAGATGACGCGCGCAGAGCCGAACCCGATGACTTCGCGAACGCCCTGCGCGACGCGATAAACGCGAAGCCGGTGACGTTGTCCTGGCTACAGCGGCACCTCAAAGCGCGCGGGAACCGCGTGTCGATGGCCACGCTGAGCTACTGGCGATCCGGCGCGCGACGACCGGAGGGAGCTCAGTCGCTGGCCGCGCTCTCCGACATCGAAGAACTCCTCGGGCTCGACGTCGGCGCCCTGAGCAGGCTGCTCCGATCGACGAATCGCACGGGTCCGCTCGGTCCCAACCAGTTCCCGATCGACGAGGAAGAACTCGAGCTGGCGGTGATCGACGCCTTCCGCGCGCTCGGTGCGTCGTATCCCGACACCTCACGCGAGCTCACCACGCATTCGGTGACCGACGTGGGCGCCGACGGCAACGTCGCCTACAGCATCACGCGCAGCATCGTGCAGTCCACGGTCGGCACGATCACGGCGATCCCCTTCCTGGAGATCACGCCGGGGGTGCGCACCCCCGCGCCTGTGTTGAAGGCGGTGGCAGGGGGCCGGATCGCCGCCCGCTATTCCCACCCCGACGGCGAGGTCCACGGGGTGCTGTTCGAACTCGACGTGCCGCTGACCGCGCCGGAGACGGCGATGGTCGAGTGGTCTGTGGAGTATCCGCCCGACTATCCCACGACGCGCGACACCGGCCACGCGCTGGCGCAGAAGGCCAGGGAGCTGCTGGTGTGGACGCGCTTCCATCCCGACGCGATCCCGGACTGGTGCGAGGAGCACGTTGAGACACCGGAAGGCGTCGTCATGACGCCGCTGCCGCCCCCGCGGGGAACGTCGGTGCATCTGGTGCGCCGAGCGTTCGGCCCCGGCGCCCTCGGGCTGCACTGGGGATACGGCCCGCGCGAGGATCAGCCGGGCTGATCACCGGTCGCGACCGGCCGGCCGGGGGTGTTCGACCACTGGCTCCACGACCCCGGGAAGACCTTCGCCTCGATGCCCACCTCGTGCAGGATCAGGGCGGTGTGCACAGCCGTCACGCCCGAACCGCAGTACGCCGCGACCGCTGTGCCCGGAGTCACCCCGGCAGCGGCGAAGTTCGCCAGCACGGTCTCACGGTCGAGGATCCGTCCGGCGGCATCGAGGTGCAGCATGGTCGGCACGTTGCGCGCGCCGGGGATGTGACCGGCCACCGGGTCGAGCGGCTCGGTCTCGCCGCGGTAGCGCTCGGGTGCCCGCACGTCGAGCAGCACGCCGGATGCCGGGAACGCCGCAGCCTCGTCGATCGACAGGGCGTCGGCGCCGATCTCCTCGAGCACGACATCGCCGGGTTCCGGGGTCACATCGTCGGTCGTGACGTCGAAGCCTTCCTCTTTCCATCCGCGGATGCCGCCGGCGAGCACGCGCACATCGACACCGCCCTGGCGCAGCAACCACCAGGCACGGGCCGCGGCCGTGCCCTTGGCGTCGTCGTACGCGACGACGGTGTCGCCCGCGCGCACACCCCACCGACGAGCGGCGTCCTGGAGGGTGGCGGTCGAGGGCAACGGGTGTCGTCCCTCCGCGGGCTCGCCGTGGGTGGAGAGCTCGGTGTCGAGCGAGGCGAACACCGCGCCGGGGACATGCCCGGTCAGGTAGTCGTCGTGCCCCGCCTCCGGACGATCCAGCCGCCACCGCACATCGATCACGCGCACCGGCGCGCCCTGGGTCAGCAGGTCGTTCAGTTCGACGGCACTCACGAAGTCGCTCATGCTGCGAGGCTACCGAGTCGGCGGCGACGTGCGTTGCGCGTTCGTCTTCTCCCGTCACGATTCGAGCGACGGGTGGGCCCGCTAGGCTCGATCCGGCAACGTCGAGAAAGGCCAACGATGCCCTCTCGACTTCGCTGGATGCGGTTCCGCCCGCAGGAGGCCGCGCTCATCGCGATCACCGCGGTCTGGGGCGGCACGTTCCTGCTCGTGCACTGGGCGATGGAGCATTCCGGGCCCTGGTTCTTCGTCGGCATCCGGTTCCTCATCGCGGGACTGATCAGCGTCGTCATCTTCCGTCGGGTGCTGCGGGGCATCCGTTGGCGCGACATCGGCGCGGGCGTCGCGATCGGAGTGATGATCTACCTCGGCTACGGGCTGCAGACGCTGGGGCTGCAGACCATCGACAGCAGCACCTCGGCTTTCATCACCGCGATGTACGTGCCGCTGGTACCGCTCGCGCAGTGGGCCGTGTTCCGCAAGCGCCCGCCCGCCATGGCTTTCGTCGGGGCGGGGCTGGCCTTCGTCGGCCTGCTGTTCATCGCCGGACCCGACGCCTTCGCGCTGACTCTCGGCGCTGGCGAGATCGCGACCATGATCAGCACGCTGCCGATCGCCGCCGAGATCATCCTGATCAGCCTCTTCGCCGGGAGGATCGACCTCGGACGCATCACCGTCGTGCAGCTGCTGACCGCGGGAATGCTGGGGCTGCTCACGATGCCGGTGGTGGGCGAGGGCGTGCCGGAATTCTCGTGGATCTGGGTGGGCTGCGCGGTCGGCCTGGGAGCGGCGAGCTGCCTCATCCAGTTGACGATGAACTGGGCGCAGAAGTCGGTCTCCCCCACCCGAGCGACCATCATCTACGCCGGCGAGCCGGTGTGGGCCGGCATCATCGGACGCATCGCCGGCGAGCGCCTGCCCGCGACCGCGCTGATCGGCGGGGCGCTCGTCGTGCTCGGCATCCTCGCGAGCGAGCTGAAGTTCGTACGGCGAAGGGCACAGCCACAAACATCGCCGCAGGCTCCGGAGGAGAACCACGCCATGGGCGGAGAATCTCCTGTCGAATCTCCGCCCGACACGGAGACCTCCGCCCGCCGCGACGTCACACCGTGAGCAGCACCTTCGTGGCGCGGCGCTCGTCCATGGCCCGATAGCCCTCGGCGGCTTCTTCGAGCGGAAGGGTGAGGTCGAAGACCTTGCCCGGGTCGATCTTCCGGTCCCAGATGAGCTGGATCAGCTCCGGGAGGAAACGGCGCACCGGAGCGGGTCCGCCGTGCAGGTGCACGCCGGAGTAGAACAGCTCCTCGCCGGGCAGCGCCACGTCGTGAGAGACGCCGACGAAGCCGACGTGGCCACCCGGCCGCGTCGAACGGATCGCCTGCATCATCGACTCCTGCGTACCCACCGCCTCGATCACCGAATGCGCGCCGAGACCGTTCGTGAGCTCCTTGATGCGCGCCACCCCCTCATCGCCACGCTCGGAGACGATGTCGGTCGCGCCGAACTCGCGGGCCAGCGCCTGCCGGTCGGCGTGCCTGCTCATAGCGATGATGCGCTCGGCACCCAGCTCCCGCGCGGCCAGGATGCCGAGGAGTCCCACGGCTCCGTCCCCGACGACGGCGACGGTCTTTCCCGGTCTGACCTCGGCGGCCACGGCCGCGAACCACCCCGTGCCCAGGACGTCGGATGCGGCGAGCAGCGAGGGGATCAGATCGGCGTCGGGCTGACCGGGGGTCGCGACCAGCGTTCCGTCGGCGTGCGGGATGAGCGAGTATTCGGCCTGCGTGCCGTAACGACCCATCGGCACGACATGCACGCAGCGGGACTGGTAGCCCGCCTGGCAGATCTCGCAGGTGTTGTCGGACGCCATGAACGAGCCGACCACGAAGTCGCCGACGTTCAGCGTCTGCACCTCGGCGCCGACCTCCTCGACCACGCCGACGTACTCGTGTCCCATCGGCGCGTGATCGACCTCGTTCGCGCCGCGGTACGGCCACAGGTCCGAACCGCAGATGCAGGTCGCGGCGATGCGGATCACCGCATCGGTGGGCCGGGTGATGGTGGGCTTCTCGCGCTCTTCGACCCGGACGTCGCCGGGGGCGTACATGACTACTCCGCGCATTCGTGATGCTCCTTCTGTCGCGTGGACCCCAGTCCACACCGGATCCCTCACGCATGGGAGGTCCTGACGGAACCCCTCCCGAATCCAGGGATCCGGGAATACTCCGACGGATCGCGCGTTGCACCCGGCATGATTGAAACTTCAACCGTCGCTCCGGTCGCCACGGAACGCACCCGCGTCCGCGTGCCGCTGCGCTTCGGCGACGGCTTCTCCACGACCGCCGATGTGGTCACCTTCGACGGCCTCGTCGACGGCCGCGAGCACCTGCTGCTCGGACTCGGCGACTGGCGGACTGCCCTCGAGCGTGCGATCGACGGCGGAGATGCGCCGCTCGTGCGCCCGCACAGCGAGTGCCTCACCGGCGACGTGTTCGGCTCGGAGCGCTGCGACTGCGGCCCCCAGCTGCGCGAAGCCGTCGAGCGCATCGCCGACGAGGGCGGATTCCTGCTCTACCTCCGCCAGGAGGGCCGGGGCATCGGCCTCTACGCCAAGCTCGACGCCTACGCGCTGCAGGATGCAGGCCTCGACACCTACGAGGCGAACGTCGCCCTGGGCCACGGCGAGGACGAGCGCGACTACACGGTGGCCGCCCAGATGCTGAACGCGCTCGGCGTCGACGGCATCCGCCTGCTCAGCAACAACCCCGACAAGGCCGTGCAGCTCGAAGCGCTGGGCATCCGCGTCACCGAGCGCGTGCGCACCGAGGTGCACCTGTCGGAGGCGAACACCCGCTACCTGCAGGCCAAGCGCGACCACACCGCGCACACGCTCGACCTGTCGGCAGCGTGACATCCCGCGTGACACCCCAGGAGGACGGCATGACGGCGGAGCCGCAGCATCCGCGTCGACTCGACGACACCGAGATGGAGACCTGGCTCCCCGTCATCCGGTTCGTCCAGCTGCTGCCGCAGGTGCTCGATCGCACGCTGAAGGAAGAGGTCGGACTCAATCACGCCCGCTACGCGATCCTCGTCACCCTCGCGGGTCAGGGCGAGAGCGCCGTCACCATGACCGAGCTCGCCCGTATCGCCGGCCTCAGCAGGTCGCGCCTGAGCCACGCTCTGGACTCGCTCGAAGAGCGCGGCTGGGTCGCCCGCACCTCGTGCGGCTCCGACAAACGCACGCTCTCGGCTGCCCTGACCCCGGCGGGACGGGAGATGCTGCGCACGGCAGCGCCCGTGCACGTCGAGCAGGTGCGCGAGCTCGTGCTCGATCCGCTCACCGCTCAGGAGCGTGAACAGTTGGGGGCGATCCTCGGAAAGCTGCTGCCCGGCGTGACGGCAGCGCTGTGAGTCGCGGCGAGTCGGTCACCGGTACCGCCAGTACCTCCCTCCACGGTCGCTGAGCGCGTACCGTCAGAGGTATGGACACCCGCAGCGAGGTGCGCGAGTTCCTCTCCACGAGGCGCGCACGCATCACCCCCGATCAGGCAGGGCTGCCCGCGTTCGGCGGCAACCGTCGGGTCCCGGGGCTCCGCCGCGAGGAGGTCTCGCTGCTCGCCGGCGTCAGCGTCGACTACTACACGCGTCTGGAACGCGGCGACCTGTCCGGCGCCTCCGACAGCGTGCTCGATGCGCTCGCCCGCGCGCTCCAGCTCGATGAGGCCGAGACCGCGCACCTGTTCGACCTCGCCCGCGCCGCGAACGCCTCGCCGGTCGCGCGAGCGCCGCGGAAGAAGGCGACGGAGCTGCGGCCGAGCATCCTGCGCCTGCTCGATGCCATGACCGAGGCGCCGGCGGTCGTGCGGAACAACTACTTCGACTACCTGGCTGCGAACGCTCTGGGCCGTGCCCTCTACGCGCCCGTGTTCGCACAGCCGCAGCCCAACAGCGCCCGCTTCGCTTTCCTCGATCCGGCGGCACCGGAGTTCTACCCGGAGTGGGACCGCAACACGCAGGAGCTCGTCGCGGCGATGCGCGGTGAAGCCGGCCGCAATCCGTTCGACCGGAAGCTCACCGATCTCGTCGGCGAACTCTCGACGCGGAGCGAGCGATTCCGCACCCTGTGGGCGGCCCACAACGTGCGCTTCCACCGCACCGGCGTGAAACGCATCGCGCATCCGGTGGTCGGAGAGATGGAACTGACCTACGAGGCGTTCGAGCTGCCGGCCGATCCGGGGCTCCACCTGTCGACCTACACGGCCGAGCCGGGTACGCCATCGGCCGACAAGCTGCGGATGCTCGCCAGCTGGGCGGCGACCGATGCGACCGCTCCTGTCGCCGCGGAGCCCGAACCCGCTCCCGACCACACCTCGGGGCGCGCAGACGCCTGAACCACGGTTCTGCTCTGAGCAGAACCGCTCGAGGCCGCCGAAGGCCGCGGATTATCGTGAGGCATGGCCGACCTCCTCCCGTTCCCGCGCACCCCTCGCTCCGACCGGACCCGATCCGACCGCCTGCGATCCGACCGCCCCCGTCCGAGCGATCCCGAACCGCTGTGGCGACACCTGCTGGGTGACCAGCTGCGCCGCCGACGTCACGACCGCGAGGAGACCCTCTCCGAGACCGCCGACAAGGCCGGCGTCTCTCCGCAGTATCTCTCCGAGGTCGAGCGCGGTTTGAAGGAGCCGTCGAGCGAGATGATCGCCGCGATCGCCGGAGCCCTCGACACGAGCCTCATCGAACTGACGAGCGACGTCGCCGACAGTCTGCGATCGACGGCCCCCTCGCGTGGCGCGTTCGCCCTCGCCGCTTGATCCCGGAGCCGTCATCTGCATGATCGACGGACGGATGCATGACCACAGGTACCGCATCGGTCATGCAGTCGTCCGCCGCTCAGGCATCCGTCCGCGAGCCCGGGCTGCAGATCAGCTGCGCGCGCCCAGCACCGTATCGATCAGCCCGTAGTCGAGCGCGGCGGCGGCCGTGAACACCCGGTCGCGGTCGGTGTCGACTCGGAGCTCTGCGACGGTCCGACCACTGTGCCTGGCGAGGATCTCCTCCATGTCGGAGCGCACCCGCACCACCTCGTCGGCCGCGAGGATCAGGTCGGGGATCGCGCCCCGGGACTGCCCGGCCGGTTGATGCAGCACGATGCGTGCATGGGCGAGGGCGGCGCGTTCCCCTGGGGCTCCGGCGGCGACGAGCAGCGCCGCCGGGCCGATGGCCTGTCCGACGCACGTCGTCGCGATGCGCGGACGGATGTGCTGCATGGTGTCGTAGATCGCGAGCGCCGCGCCGGGGTCACCGCCTTCGCTGTTGATGTAGAACTGGATGCCGGATTCGGGGCTGTCCGCGTCGAGGTGCAGCAGTTGCGCGATGAGGGCGTTCGCGACCCCCGCGTCGATACCGGTGCCGAGATAGATCACCCGCTCCGCGAGCAGGTGCGAGTAGACATCCATGATGCGCTCCCCTCGGGGATGCTGCGCGATGACGTTCGGGATCGTGTAGCCGCTCATGCGTCCGCCCCCAGTCCGACGCGCGCGCGTCGTCGCGGCATCACCTCGGCGATCGAGGCCACGATCCCGTCGATGAAGCCGTAGTCCTGCGCCTGCGCGGCGGTGTACCAGCGGTCGTGCAGGGAGTCCTCGAAGATGCGCGCGATGGGCTGCCCCGTGTCGTCGGAGATGAGCCCGAGCACGGTGTCGCGCATGTGCCGCAGGTCGTCGGCCTGCGTCTCGAGCTCACCGGCGGATCCGCCGATGCCTGCGGATCCCTGATGCATGAGGATGCGCGCGTGCGGCAGTGCCCGCCGCTTGCCGGGGGTGCCCGCGGAGAGCAGGAACTGCCCCGCGCTGCAGGCGAGCCCGAGCGCGAGGGTGGCGACGTCGTTGGGGATCAGCCGCATGATGTCGCGGATGGCCAGCATCGACGGCACGGAGCCGCCGGGCGAGTGGATCCAGAGCGCGATGTCGGCGACGGGATCCTCGGCCGACAACGCGAGCAACTGCGTCATCAACAGTGTGCCGTTGTCGTCGTCGAGAGCGCCGTCGAGCACGAGCACCCGCTCGTGGAAGAGTGCGCGCCGTGCTTCGGGACCGAACTGCGGGATGGGGTTGTCTTCGCTCATGCCCCCAGCCTCCGTCGCCGCGCATCTGTGCGGAGCGGATTCTGCCCTGGGCGGTTCTGCCCAGAGCAGTGAGGTTCAGAGCAGTGAAGTTCAGAGCAGTGAGGTTCAGAGCAGTGAGGTTCAGAGCCGTGAAGTTCAGAGCGGATGCCGGTGCGTGGGGGCGGCATCCGCTCTGGGGATCGGGCGGCGGCGGGGTCAGGCGGCCAACGCCAGCGAGCGGCGGTGGGTGATGCGGTGCCCGACCCAGAAGCCGATCGCGATCAGCCCGGCCAGGGCGATGCCGAGGATCCAGGGCAGCATCGATGGTGCGGCCCCTGCGGTGGCGGTGGCGAGGGTTCCGGAGCCGTCGGCGATCAGCCCGTTCCCCGTGGCGAGGTCGGCGGCCCCGACCTCGAGCTTGTCGCCGCCGTCCGCGAGATCGCCGGAGCCGTCTGCGACCGTCGCCGCACCGGCGGAGAGCTTCTCGATGCCGATGTTGAGATCGCCTGCCCCGGCCTGCAGCGCACCGACGCCGGTGGCGAGCGTGCTGGCGCCGTCGTTCAGGCGGGTCGCGCCGGCGCTGAGATCGGCGGTGCCCGAATACAGGGAAGAAGCTCCGGTGGAGAGCGTCTGCAGTCCGGCGGCGAGCTTGGCGGCGCCGGCCGAGAGCTGCGACGTGCCGGAGTGCAAAGACTGCGCGCCCGCGACGAGGGCCGGTGCCCCCTGGGGAGCGACGAGCGCCACGGTGCCCGGCCACTTGTTCGCGACGTCGCCGTTGATGAGGCCGTTGACACCGGCCGTGACCTTCGCCGACCCGCCGGCGGCGGCGGCGAGCCCCGCAGCGAGATCCGACCCCTTGGCCGCCACGGGAGCCATCGCATCGACCTCTTGATCGACGCCGGCAGCCAGTTCGGCGAGCGCCTTGAGCTGCAGGTTCTGCTCGTCGGCGGCTGACATCGTGGCGAGCGCGTCGGCAAGCTGCTGCGAATGCCCTGGCGCCGTGGATGCCACTCCCTGCAGGAGGGTCTTCGCTTCGGGCTGCGCGAGCGCGATCACGCTCGCGTCCACCTTCGCACCGAGCGTGTCACTGAGGCCCTTCGCACCCACGAGCACTTGACCGGCATACGCGTGCGCTCCGTTGACGCCGGCGGCGAGAGTCGATACCCCCGCTGCCAGCGTCTGTGCCCCGGCATCCGCCTGCGCCATCTTCGTCGAGAGCTCCTGAGCCCCGGCCAGCGCGGTCTGTGCTCCCCCGCTGACCTTGCTGGCCCCGACCACCGCGGTCGATGCGCCGGTGGCGAGACTGCTCGCACCCTCGGCCAGGGTCGCGGCCCCGGTCGCGGCCGTCGTGGCACCGTCGCTCAGCTTCTGAGAACCCTCCTGCGCGCTCGCCGCGCCCGCGGAGAGCTCGCCCGTCCCCTCGGCGAGCTGCGATGCACCGGCCGAGAGGTCTGCGGCGCCGGCGGCCAGGTCTGCGGATCCGTCTTTCGCCGACGTCGTTCCGTCGGCGAGCTCGGAAGCACCGGCGGCGATCTTGCTCGTCGTCACGAAGAACAGGATCACCATCGCGGCCAGCAGCAGGCTGAGCACGATCACGGCGATGCGCATGCCGATTCCGTGCGAATGGGGCGTGGTACTCGTCATTGAGGACTCCCGGGGTCAGTGGCGTCGTTGCCACCGGCGACTGTATGGGCGCCCCGCCTCGCGACTCCCGGATTTGCCGCTCGAAACCAAGTCTCAGTGCCGATGGAACTCAGTTTCTTGTCGCTAATGCACAAATGGGCGTGCCCTGCCCTGTGTCCTCTACGAAAAGAGGCCGTAACATCGCGGACTCACGACCCGCCTAGCCTCGTGCCCATGGCGAAGCAGAAGGCACCGGCGTGGCAGTGGTCGGAGGACGGACTCAATTTCCGCACGCGCAAGTGGGTGCGTCCGGAAGACCTCAACGCGAACGGCTCGCTGTTCGGTGGCAGCCTGCTGAAGTGGATCGACGAGGAAGCGGCGATCTACGCGATCGTCCAACTCGGCAACTACCGTGCCGTCACCAAGCACATCTCGGAGATCAACTTCGAGGCCTCGGCGGTGCAGGGTGACCTGATCGAGATCGGCCTGCAGGCCACGCACTTCGGCACCACGTCGCTGACCATGCGGGCGGTGGCCAGGAACATGATCACACGCAAGCGCATCCTCACGATCGAGAAGATCGTGTTCGTCAGCCTCGACGACGAGGGCGTGCCGACCCCGCACGGCTACACGGAGATCACCTACGACCGCGACCGGATGCCGACCGAGCGCATCGCCACCGGCACGATCCGCCTCCCCTCCCGCTGATCCGCGACCCCGCTGACCCACCTCGAGAGCGCCGAGTCACCTCCTCAGGCGCGAACTGCCCCCCGGTGTGCCGCGCTCGAGGAGGTGACCCGGTCGGAGAGGGGCGCGTCGACCGCGAAGGCCGGAACGCCGGCGAAGGCCTGGGCGAGGTCGGAGATGAGGTCGTCGACATCCTCCAGACCGATGGACAGACGCAGGACGTCGGCGGCCGGACGTGCCTCCGGCGGGACGGGGCGATGGGTGAGGGCCGCCGGATGCTGGATCAGCGAGTCCACTCCGCCGAGCGACACCGCGTGCGTGAACAGGGCGGTCGCGGTCGTGACTGCAGAGGCCGCGGCGAATCCGCCACGCATGCGCATCGCGATCATCGCGCCGGTGCCGCGCATCTGCCGTTCCAGGATGCCGCGCGGATCGCCGTCGAGTCCCGGATAGAAGACCTCGGCGACCTCCGGCCGGTCGATCAGCCACTGCACGATCCGTCGCGCGCTCTCCTGCTGGTGCCGCACCCGTACCGGCAGGGTCGTGAGTCCGCGGTGCAGCAGATAGGCCCCGAGCGGATGCAGCAGCCCTCCGGTCACCGCCCGCACGCGGCGCAGAGCCTCCGCCGTCTCCTCGCTGCACGCGACGACGCCGGCGATCACATCGCCGTGCCCACCCAGGTACTTGGTGGCGCTGTGCAACGACATCGCGGCCCCCAGGTCGATCGGGTTCTGCAGCACCGGAGTCGCGAACGTGTTGTCGACGACCACCGGCACCGCGCCGGCCTGGCGTACCACGTCGGCGATGTCGGCGATGTCGAGCGTGGGGTTGGCCGGGGTCTCCACGACGACGAGGCCGGTATCCGGACGCACGGCCGCCGCGACCTCGTCGGGGTGACAGTAGGTGGTCTCGACGCCGAGCAGGCCGGAGCCGAGCAGATGGTCGGTGCCGCCGTACAGCGGACGCACCGCGACGACGTGGCGCGCGCCCGTCGCTCCCGTATGCGCCAGGATCACCGCCGTCATCGCCGCCATACCCGAGGCGAAGGCGACGGCGGCCTCGGCATGCTCGAGTTCGGCGAGTGCTTCCTCGAAGCGGGCGACCGTGGGGTTCCACAGGCGCGCATAGACCATGCTGCCGTCCGCCGGGGGACGCCCGCCCGTCGCCATGGCCTCGTACGAGTCGCCGCCGCGCTCGATGTCGGGGAGCGGGTTGGTGGTCGACAGGTCGATCGGCAGCGCGTGGACGCCGAGACCCTCGAGGTCGGAGCGCCCGCTGTGGACGGCGACGGTGTCAGGATGCAGCGGTGCAGTCATGCCTCCACGTTGCCGGAATCACGATGAAACCGCAGGAACTCGACAGAAGCCGCCACGATTTCGATACAGAACGCTATTCTGTGCAGAACTCGACGGGTGAGGAGGCCTGACGTTGGCGAAAGCACAACTCGACGAGACAGACCTGCAGCTGCTCGCGATCCTCAGTCGCGATGCCGAGACGACGAACAAGGCGCTCGCGCATCGACTCGGCCTCGCCGAGTCGACCTGCGCGCATCGGGTGCGGGCGCTGCGCGAGCGCGGGGTGATCCGCGACACACGCATCCGCGTCGACGGGGCCGCTCTGGGTTTCCCGCTGCAGGCGATCATCAAGGTGCGGCTCGCGAACCACACAGGGGCCAAGGTCACGGCGCTGTTCGACGCTCTGGTCGACATCCCACGCGTCCTGCAGGTGTTCCACGTCGCCGGCGTCGACGACTTCCTCGTGCATGTGGCCGTGCAGGATGCCACGGCACTGCGCGACATCGTGCTCGAGCACATCACGGTCCACCCTGTCGTGCGCGGCACCGAGACCCAGCTCGTGTTCGAACTGCGCGACGGCCCGGGAGTGCTCTCCACCTGACCCTTCCGGTCGCAGTCCGTGCCGTCCGATTCGGTTTCAGACGGCACGAAGTGCGACCGGAACGAGCGGAGCGTCGGTGCGTGCGCGAGGATGGAGGGCACGCCAGCAAGGAGCAAGGGAGCACCATGAGCCGCAGCGCCACTGCCGCAACGCACACCATCCGCGAGATGCGGGACTTCCTCTTCGCGAACGCCACCGACTATGCGGCGGCCCGCGACGGATTCGCCTGGCCCGAGGTCGACGAGTTCAACTTCGCGCTGGAGTGGTTCGACGTGGTCGCGGGCGAGAACCCCGACCGACCTGCCGTGCAGATCGTCGAGGCCGACCTCAGCCTGCGCTCATGGACCTACGGTGAGCTCTCGGTGCGATCCGACCAGGTCGCCGCCTGGCTCCGCACGCTCGGCATCGGTCGCGGCGACCACGTGATCGTGATGCTGAACAACACGATCGAGCTGTGGGAGGTGATGCTGGCGATCACGAAGATCGGCGCCGTCTCCATCCCGACCTCGACCCTGTTGTCGGCGTCGGACCTCGCCTACCGCGTCGATCACGGACGCGCGCGGGCGGTCATCACGCTCGGAGCACTCGACGATCGCCTCGACGGCATCGACTCCGGCATCCTTCGCATCGGTGTGGGCGACGACGTGCCCTCCGGTTGGGCGCGCTTCGACGACTCCACGGCCGCCCCGGCGGGTTTCGACCCCGAAGGCCCGACCCCCGCATCCGACACCGCGCTGCTCTACTTCACCTCGGGCACGACGAACCGCCCGAAGCTGGTGCAGCACACCCACGTCTCGTACCCGATCGGACACCTGTCGACCATGTGGTGGCTCGGGGTGCGCCCTGACGACGTGCACCTCAACATCTCCTCGCCGGGCTGGGCCAAACATGCGTGGTCGAGCTTCTACTCACCGTTCCTGGCCGAGGCGACCGTCTTCGTCTACAACTACGCCCGCTTCGACGCGAACGCGCTCATGCAGGTCATGGACACCCACCAGGTGTCGACCTTCTGCGCGCCGCCGACGGTGTGGCGCATGCTGATCCAGGCCGACCTCGCCCGGCTCACCCATCCGCCCCGCGAGCTGGTGGGCGCCGGTGAGCCGCTGAACCCGGAGGTCATCGACCGGGTGCGCGATGCCTGGGGCGGAACGATCCGCGACGGCTTCGGGCAGACCGAGATGACCGCGTGCATCGGCAACTCCCCCGGCCAGGCGGTCAAGGTCGGGTCGATGGGACGCCCGTTGCCCGGCTACCCGGTCGTTCTGCTCGACCCCGTCACCGGCGAGGTCGTCGCGCAGGAGGGCGAGATCGCACTCGACCTGTCCCGCCCTCCGCTCGGACTCATGGCCGGATACTACGACGACCCTGACAAGACCGCGGAGTCACGGGCTGGCGGCTACCACCACACCGGCGACATCGCGGTGCGCGACGACGACGGCTATCTCACCTATGTCGGTCGCTCCGACGACGTGTTCAAGGCCTCCGATTACAAGATCTCGCCTTTCGAGCTCGAGTCGGTGCTGCTCGAGCACGATCTCGTTATCGAGGCGGCCGTGATCCCCAGTCCCGATCCGACGCGCCTGGCGGTGCCGAAGGCCTACATCTGCCTGACCCCGGAGGCCACGGCCGCCGGTTCGGATGCGGCGCGCGCGATCTTCGCGCACGCGCACGAACGGTTGTCGTCGCATCTGTGGGTGCGGATCATCGAGTTCGTCCCGGAACTGCCCAAGACGATCTCCGGCAAGATCCGACGCGTCGAGCTGCGGGCACGGGAAGCCGCGCGGGTGCAGTCCGGCGACGAGGCCGGGCAGCACCGCGACCGCGACTACCGCTGAGGTCAGCGCACGACGGCGATCGTGGCCGTCGACGGCCCCGTCTTCGTCAGCGCGGGCTTCGACACCGGCGCGGTGGAAGCCTTCGACGCGGGTACCGCCTTCGGCAGCGCCACCTCGACCGTGCGGTCGGTGCGTCCGGCACCGGCTGCGTTCACGATCGCGCGCACGACGCTCCCGATGACCAGCATCGCCACGAGCGAGCCGCACGCCACGATCAGCGGCGTCCACTCCCGAGCGAACGACGCCGCGAAACTCATCAGCGTGCCCACGATCCACAGACCCACCGCGCCCCCGGCGAGACCACCGGCTCCTCGGACGATCGCGACCGCCGCGACGATCGCGAAGATGGCGGCGATCGCCGCACCCACGTAACCGATCGGCACCATCACCGCAGCCAGATCACTGGCCATTCTCAATGTCGTCATGACGACCCCCCGTCAGTGGTTACTCCACTCATTCGACATTAGAAGTGTCCCCCGGAAAGGGCATCCGCCTCAAGTGCGACTCGCATCATCCTGGAGGCGGATATCTGCGCGAGTGGCACCGCGGAATCCGCACGGCCCGTGTGGTGTCAGCGGCGACGAGGCCAGCGCAGTCGACGCGCTCGCGCGACCCGCACCGGCTGGGTGACGACGGCATCCACGACCATCGATCCGTCGGTCGGTCCGACGATCGCGATGGCCGAGGTCTCGGTCGCCTCCGCAGGATCGATGGGCAGCCGACCGAGGGCCCGATGGGCACGGATGTAGGCGGGCACGAGCAGCACGATCGCCCCGAGCCATGCGAGCGGATTGCTCAACGCGACACCGTCGAACCCGATCCATGCGCCCAGCACGATCGCCGCCCCCACGCGCATCACGAGCTCGATCACGCCGGTCACGGTGGGCACGAGCGTGTGACCGAGTCCCTGCAGGGCGCCGCGCAGCACGAACAGCATGCCGAGCGCCCAGTACCCGCAGCCGTTGATGATGAGCATCCGATGCGCGTCTTCCACGACGATGTCGGATCCTTCGCCGATGAACAGGCGCACCATCGGGGCGCCGAACGCGACCAGCAGCGCACCCAGCACCACTCCGGCCGCGATGGCCATCCAGGTCGCCTCGACCACACCGCGACGGATGCGGTCGGGCCGACGACCACCGTGGTTCTGTGCGGCGTACATCGAGACCGCGAGGCCGAGGGAGGACAGCAGCGCGACCGCGAGGCTGTCGACGCGGGAGCCCGTGGTGTAGGCGGCGACCGCATCGGCGCCGAGGGTGTTCAACGCGACCTGCACCGTGAGCGTGCCGATCGCGATGATCGACGCCTGGAACCCCATCGGCAGGCCGAGTCGCAGGTGCTCGGCGAGGTCGCCGCGGGTGATGCGCCAGTCGGCTCGGCGCAGGTGCAGCATCGGCAGGCGCCGACGCACGAACTCCAGGCACAGCACCACCGAGACGGCTTGCGCGACCACGGTCGCGAGCGCCGCTCCGCCGACGCCCCATTCGAGCGGTCCGACCATCAGCACGACGAGCCCGACGTTCAGAGCGCACGAGACGGTCAGGAACACCAGCGGCGTCTTCGAGTCGCCGATCGCTCGGATGATCGCGGACAGGTAGTTGAAGAACATCGTCGCGCTCGCGCCGAGGAAGCTGATCTGCGTGAAGATCGTGGCCTCGGCCATCAGCTCGGGCGGCGTCTGCAGCAGGGCGAGGATGGGGCCGGCGAGGAGGGGAGCCCCGACGGTCAGGATCACACTCGCGATGGCGCTCAGGAGCACGCCGGTCGCGACCGATCGGCGCACGGCAGCATCGTCCCTCGCGCCGAAGGCCTGCGCGATCGGGATCGCGAAACCGCTGGTCAGACCCCAGGCGAACCCGAGCAGCAGGAACAGCAGACTACCGGTCGCTCCGACAGCCGCGAGCGAGGTGACGCCGAGGTGCCGGCCGACGACGATGGCGTCGGCGAACTGGTACAGCTGCTGCACCACGTTGCCGAGGAGGAGGGGGATGGAGAAGGCAAGGATGACGCGCCACGGACGACCAGTGGTGAGGGAGGTGGCCATGAAGGAGCGGCTCGCAGAACTGGGGGGATGATCGGGGGGTGCCACCAGCCTATCGAATCGATTCGGTGGAGCGGAATACCCGAACTCGATTCTGGACTCGGCCCCTCCTCCAGGTACCGTCGGACGGCAACCGTCGACGATGACCGGAGGAAGAAAAGTGACGAAGCAGTACACGGGGGGAACCGGACGCGAGCGCGATGTCGCCGCGGACGGAGAGGAGCAGCACCTGCGGCGAGCGCTGAGCAACCGCCACATCCAGCTGCTCGCGATCGGCGGGGCCATCGGCACCGGCCTGTTCATGGGCAGCGGCAAGACCATCTCGGTCGCCGGCCCATCGGTGATCTTCGTCTACATGATCATCGGCTTCATGCTGTTCTTCGTCATGAGGGCGATGGGCGAGCTGCTGCTGTCGAATCTGAAGTACAAGTCGTTCAGCGACTTCGCGAGCGACCTGCTCGGACCCTGGGCCGGCTTCTTCACCGGATGGACCTACTGGTTCTGCTGGGTGGTCACCGGCGTGGCCGACGTGATCGCGATCGCGGGATACACGGATGCCCTCATCCCCGGCATCCCCCTGTGGATCCCCGGCGTGCTGGTGATCGTCATCCTGCTCGCCCTGAATCTGCCCACGGTCGCCGCCTTCGGCGAGATGGAGTTCTGGTTCGCGCTGATCAAGATCGTCGCGATCGTGGCGCTCATCATCACCGGACTCGTGATGATCTTCACCGGATTCCAGCACGACGCCGGCACCGCGAGCTTCTCGAACCTGTGGGATCACGGGGGCATGTTCCCGCACGGATTCATGGGCTTCGTCGCGGGCTTCCAGATCGCCGTGTTCGCGTTCGTCGGCATCGAACTCGTCGGCACGGCCGCCGCCGAGACCAAGGACCCGAAGCGCAACCTGCCCAAGGCCATCAACGCGATCCCGATCCGCGTGCTGCTGTTCTACGTGGGCGCGCTCATCGTGCTGATGGCGGTGACCCCGTGGACCGAGTACGTCGCCGGCGAGAGTCCCTTCATCGCCATGTTCGCCCTCGCCGGGCTCGGCATCGCCGCGACCGTGGTGAACCTCGTGGTGCTGACCTCGGCCATGTCGAGCGCGAACTCGGGCATCTACTCGACCTCGCGCATGGTGTTCGGTCTCGCGCAGGACGGCGACGCCCCGCGGATGTTCGCTCGCCTCTCGCGCCGCCGGGTGCCGCAGAACGCGCTGTTCCTGTCGTGCATCCTGCTGCTGTCCGGCGTCGTTCTGCTCTACGCGGGCAAGGACATCGGCACGGCGTTCGACATGGTGACCACGGTCTCGGCCCTCTGCTTCATGTTCGTCTGGACGATCTTCCTGTGCAGTTACCTCGTGTACCGCCGCACCCGCAAGGACAAGGTCGCCGCATCGACCTTCCGGCTTCCGGGTGGCGTGTTCATGGTCTACGTGGTGCTGGCGTTCTTCGTGTTCATCCTGTGGGCCCTCACGACGCAGCCCGACACGCTGACCGCGCTGCTCGTGACGCCGATCTGGTTCGTGGTGCTGTTCGTGGCGTGGCTGTTCGTGCGGCGCTCACCGAACCACCTGGCCCGGCATGCGGCGCACATCGCCCACCTGCGCGACGACTCGGTCGAGGCGGACTGACGGTTCGCGCTTCGAATCAGGCGGCTTCCGGCTCGGCGACGAACAGACGCTTTCGCAGGGCGAGGAACAGCAGCACCATGCCGGCGCTGAGGAGGATGTGACCCAGGCCCGCGATACCGGCGATCATGCTCGACGACTCCTGTCCGAGCACCGTGAGGCAGCCGTGCCAGATCATCATGGCCGACGTGAGCACGAGGCCCGCGTTGTACAGCCAGAAGAACCAGCCGAACAGGGGGCTCTCAGAGAGCGCGAACGCCTTCTCCAGGAGCAGGACGATCAGCAGCACGATGAAGCCCAGCACGAGCAGGTGCGTGTGCACGAGGCCGAGTTGCGTCGCCTCCCCCTCGGGGAAGCCGTTGAGCTTGGTGAACTCTCGGTAGAAGAGTCCGGAGGCGACGCCCACGAGCATGTAGGCGAACGCGGCGGTGAAGAGCCTGCGCATCGGGAATCCTTTCGGTCTGATCCCAGCCTCGGCGCCGCGACCTCTTCGGGGATCCATCGAACGGTTGAGAGGTTCGGGCCCGTACAACAGGTCGGCTCGGAGCAGGCGAGTCAGAGCAGGCCGGTGTCGCGGGCGATGGCGATGGCCCGCGCGCGGCTGTCGGCGCCGAGCTTCTCGAACACGTGCACGAGGTGGGTCTTCACTGTGGCCTCGGTCACGAACAGGGTCTTGGCGATCTCGCGGTTCGACGCTCCCGTGTCGAGCAGGCGGAGCACGTCGAGCTCGCGGTCGGTCAGACGCACCCGCGGCGCACGCATGACCTGCACCACCCGCTCGCTGAGCTCCGGAGTGAGCACGAGTCCGCCGGACGCCGCCTGCCGGATCGCGCGCACGATGTCGTCGGGGGCGACATCCTTGAGCAGGTACCCCGCCGCTCCCGCCTCGATCGCACCGAGGATCTCGGCGTCGCGGTCGAACGTCGTCAGGATCAGGACGGCCGGGGAAGGATCCTGCGCACGCAGAGCGGCGGTCGTCTGCACGCCGTCCATGCCCTCGCCGAGCCGCAGGTCGCACAGCACGACATCGGGATGCAGGTGTCGCGCGAGCGCCACGGCCTCCTCGCCCGACGCCGCCTCACCGACCACCTCGACGTCGTCCCTGTGGTCGAAGAGCGAGCGCACGCCGGCGCGCACGATGGGGTGGTCGTCGACGAGCAGCACACGCACCGGGGTCATCCGTCTTCTCCTGATCCGCGACCCTGAGCGGGGCCGCCCAGACCCTGAGCGGGACGCCCCAGGGGGATGTGCGCCGAGAGCGCGGTGCCGTCGCCCGGGGCGCTCTCGACATCGAGTCCTCCGCCGAGCTCTCGCAGGCGTGCCCGCATGGAGCGCAGCCCGTAGCCGCCGCCCCGATTGCCGACGCCGCCCTGCGCGTCCCAGTGCCGGGCATCGAACCCGATCCCGTCGTCGACGATGTCGAGGCGCACCGCGTCGCCGGCGTCAGCGAGCGTGACCACGACACGGGAGGCCGACGCATGGGAGCGGACGTTCGCGAGGGCCGACTGCGCGGTCCGCAGCATGGCGACCTCGGCATCGATGCCGAGCGAGGGCAGGTCGTCGTCGGCGTGCAGCGTGGCCTCGATCCCGGTCTCCTCGGTCAGGCGCTCCAGCATCCGGGCGAGGGCGTCGCCGAGTGCCGTGGACTCCAGTTCGGCGGGCATCAGCGCGTTCACTATGCGCCGCGCATCCGCCATCCCCTCCGCGGCCAGAGCACCGATCTGCTCGAGGGCGCGAGTGCGCTGCGCCGGATCGTCCGCCTCCAGGGCCGATCGCGCCAGCATCCCGATCGACGACACGCTCTGCGCCACGGTGTCGTGGATGTCGCGCGACACCCGCGTGCGCTCGGCGCTCGCGCCCGACTCGCGCTGGGTGCGGGCGAGCTCGTCCTGCAGCGCAGCCATCTCCTCCTGGGTCGCGACGAGCGAGGCGATGAGTCGACGGCGCTCACGCCCATCGCGGACGAGTTCGAGGTATCCGCGGGAGATCCCCAGTGCGAAGACGCCGCCCACGAGCGGGCCGATCACGTTCGCGTAGCTCGTCGTGCCGGTGTGCACCAGTGGAGCGGCGACCACCACGGCGAGGATCACCCCGCTGAGCACCAGAGCCCACCGCAGACGCATCACGAACCCGGCGAGCAGCCACAGCGGGAAGGCGAGCCACACGAACTCCGGCGAGACCACGACCGCACCAAGCCAGACGAGCGTCAATCCCAGCAGCCACCAGGTCGCGAGGCGACGGTCGGCGGTGCGTTCGCCGAGCAGCAATCCGCCGCCGTACCAGCCGAGGAAGACGAGCGAGAGGGCGAGCACCCACGGCAGCGGCACACCGTCCGCCGCGGAACGCCAGGCACCGATCACGAGCAGCACGACGGTGATGACGGCCTGGCCGACACGAATGGAGCCGACCAGGCTCGCCCAGGTGCGCGGCGTGCGGATCCCCGCCGCGGTGTCGACGCGGCCGGGACGCTCAGTCCGCGTCTGCGGGGATGGCGACTGCGGCATCCTCGTATTCTCCCCCGTGCGGCCGGTCTCCGTGTCGATCCACATGTCGATCCCTACGGGATCCGGCTCCCCCGACCTTCCCCGGCCACCACATCCGCTCGCCGACGATCGCGAAGATCGCGGGGACCACGAGCGTGCGCACGACGAAGGTGTCGACGAGCACGCCGATCCCGACGATGAGCCCGATCTGACCGAGCGTGACCAGGGGCAGCAACCCGAGCGCGGCGAACACGGCCGCGAGCACGACACCGGCACTGGTGATCACGCCGCCCGTCGCGGCGAGGGCGCGCACCATGCCCTGCCGCGTGCCGACCGTCCGCGCCTCCGTACGCGCGCGATGCACCAGGAAGATCGTGTAGTCGATCCCGAGCGCCACCAGGAACAGGAACGACAGCAGTGGCACCTGCAGGTCGAGCGCATCCCATCCGAACAGGACCCTGCTCAGCCACGTGCCGGCACCGATCGCGGCGACCGCGCTGAGGATGTTCACCGCGAGCAGCAGCAGAGGTGCCACCAGGGAGCGCAGCAGCACGATGAGCACGAACAGACTGACCGCGAGCACGAGCGGGACCACCAGCTGAAGGTCGCGGAGATTGCCCTCGCGCGCATCGAGATCGGCCGCCACCGGGCCACCGACCACGGCGTCGGCATCCGGCACCGTGTGCGCGGCGTCGCGCACTGCGCTCACCAGGTCGAGGCTCGCAGGCGTTCCGGGCGCCGGCTCACCGACGACGAGCAGACGGGTGAGCGCTCCGTCGCTGCTCTCGCCCGTCATCGACACGCGGAGCACGCCCGACACATCGTCGATCGCGGCGATCAGCGCATCGGCCTGAGCCGTTTCACCGATCACGATCATCGGCTGGGCCTCTCCGGCGGGGAAGTGATCGCCGAGTACCGTCAGACCCGCGGCCGACTCGGACGCGACCCGGAACTTCTCGACCTGGGTGAGCCCGACAGACGCTCCGGCGAGTCCACCGGTCAGGACGCCGAGCAATGCGAGTCCGCCGATCAGCGGCACCCACGGGCGTCGCGAGACGCGCCGTGCCACCGCTCCCCACACGCGACCCGTGGCGGCCGCAGCGCCCACGCGCGGCACGAACGGCCAGAAGAGCCGACGACCGCACACGGCGAGAGCGGGCGGGAGCACCAGCAGCACCGCGGCGAGCGCGATCAGCAGGCCCACGGCCGAAGCGATGCCGAGTCCGCGCGTGCCGGGGATCACCGCGAGAGCCAGAGTCGACAGGGCCAGGACCACGGTGACGTTCGAGGCGACGATCGCGGGTGCGGTGGCACGCCACGCGGCGACCAGGGCGCGGCGATGATCGGTCTCGCGCGCGAGTTCTTCGCGATAGCGCGAGATGAGCAGGAGGGCGTAGTTCGTTCCCGCGCCGAAGACCAGCACGCTCACGATCCCGGAGTCGAACTGCAGCCCGAGCCCCGCACCGATCGCCGCCGTCGCCTTGTTCGCCAGCTGATCGGCGAGGGCGACCACGACGAGCGGGATCATCCAGAGCACGGGCGAGCGATACGTGACGATGAGCAGCAGCGCGACGATCCCGAGGGTCACCATCAGCAGCGTGAAGTCGGCACCGTCGAACGCGGACGCGACGTCGACACCGAACGCGGGACCACCGGTGACCTGCACGCTCACTCCGTCGATCGGATGCTCCGCCACGGTGCCCCGCAGACCGTGCACGGCTTCAGCGGCGGAGGCGTCGTCGTCGTCCAGGGTCAGCGTCGCCTGGAGCACCGCGGCCTCGCCGTCGTCGCTGACGATCGGACCGTGGGTTGCGTGCCCGGTCTCCGCTTCGACATCGCCCGAGAGCGCACCGAGGGCGGCGAGGTCGGCGTCGCGAAGCTGCCCGTCGTCGTCGCGGGAGGCGACCAGCAGTACCGTGTGCTCGTCCGCGTCGGGGAACTGTTCTGCGAGCACGGCGGCCCGAGCGGATTCGGAGTCCGGCGGAGCGACATCGTTGCCGGTCGGGACCGATGCCCGTCCGAGCGCGCCGAGGAGGGCGGTGAAGGCGACCACCGCGATCAGCAGGGAGATCCATCCCCCGCGACGGGACGTGAGCCACAGGGGAAGGGAGCGGAAGGTGCGGAGCATGGATCCAGTCCAGTCGTCGCCGCCCGCGCCCGGATCGCGCAGGGGGCGGAGACGGGTCTCCACCCTTCGATGGATCCACACGGCGCCCCGGAGGTGTCGGCCTCTGCACGAGAGGGGTTCCCGCCAACGGGGTTCCGCCAGGGCCTCCCCCGTCGCCGCACTCGCGCGTAGCGTCGGGGCCAGGCCGCCGACCCGTCTGCGGCCACGACGAAAGGACCACTCATGCACACGCGCACCCTCGGACAGGGCCTCCGGGTCTCGGCGGTCGGACTCGGCTGCATGGGCATGTCGCAGAGCTACGGCCCCAACCCGGGCACCCGCGACGACATGATCGCGGTGCTGCGGTCGGCAGTCGATCACGGCGTCGACTTCTTCGACACCGCCGAGGTGTACGGACCGTATGTGAACGAGGAGCTCGTGGGCGAGGCGCTCGAGCCCATCCGCGACCGGGTCGTGCTCGCGACGAAGTTCGGGTGGGATATCCAGGACGGCAAGAGCGTCGGCCTGAACAGCCGACCCGAGCAGATCCGTCGAGTGGCCGAGGCATCGCTGCGGAGCCTGCGCACCGACGTGATCGACCTCTTCTACCAGCACCGCGTCGATCCCGAGGTGCCGATCGAAGAAGTCGCCGGCACGGTCGGCGAGCTGATCGCCGAGGGGAAGGTGCGCCACTTCGGGCTCTCGGAAGCCTCGGCCGATACCATCCGTCGCGCACATGCGGTGCACCCGGTCACCGCCCTGCAGAGCGAGTACTCGCTGTGGACCCGCGACCCGAGGCCGAGATCCTGCCGGTGCTCGCCGAGCTGGGCATCGGGTTCGTCCCCTTCAGCCCGCTCGGCAAGGGATTCCTGACCGGCACGGTCGACCCGTCGGCCGACTTCGCCGCCGGTGACATCCGCGCCACGATCCCGCGCTTCACGGCCGAGAACCGCACGACGAACCAGACGCTCGTGGCGCACGTCGCCGAGCTGGCCACCGCGAAAGGCGCCACTGCGGGGCAGATCGCTCTGGCCTGGCTGCTCGCTCAGCAGCCGTGGATCGTGCCGATCCCGGGCACGCGGCGCACCGCGCGCATCGCGGAGAACGCCGGGAGCACAGCCGTCGCCCTGTCGGCCGACGAGGTCGCCGACCTCTCGACCCTCGCGACCCGCATCGGCGTGAGCGGCGACCGCTACAACCCGCAGCAGATGGCCTTCGTCGATCGTTGAGCCGGATGCGGCCTCGGTATCGTGAAGCGGGTGACCTCCGCCCGCAGTTATCCCGCGACCATCGCGGCCGCGGTCGAGCACGAGGCCGTCATCCGCAAGTCGCGCTTCCTCACCCGCATCGAGCCCGTCTCCTCGATCGAGCAGGCCGAGGCCGTGATCGCGGGCATCCGCAAGCGGGCGTGGGACGCCAACCACAACTGCACCGCGATGGTCACGGGCCTGCTCGGCGACCAGGCGTGCTCGTCGGATGACGGCGAGCCCTCGGGCACCGCGGGCATCCCGATGCTCGAAGTCCTGCGCCGGCGCGAGCTGACCGACGTGGTCGCCGTGGTGACGCGGTACTTCGGCGGCGTGAAGCTCGGCGCGGGTGGCCTCGTGCGCGCCTACTCCTCCGCCGTGTCCGAGACCCTCGATCTGGCAGCCCTCGTGCAACGGGCCGCGCTCCGGCAGGTGACGCTCGAGGTTCCGCACGCAGAAGCCGGCCGCTACGACAACCTGCTGCGCGACTGGGCGGCGCATCACGGCGCGACTCTCGGCGAACCGACGTACTCGGCGAAGGCCACGCTGGAGCTGTGGGCGCCGGCGTCGGAACTCCCCCGTCTCACGGCCGATCTGGCTGCCGCATCCGCCGGTGCGATCGTCCCTGTCGTCGGCGCCGAACGCATCGTCGACGTGCCAGCCTGAGGTCTGCCGGACTCGAACCGCGCAACGCGCGCGATCCCCGGTCGGATGGGGCGCATCGCGCGATTCGAACGAGGACCGGGATCGGCGAACGCACAACGAGCGGCGGATATCCTGGATGCCGCGGTCGCGGAAGGAGAGCGATGTTCGACAGTCCGCTCTCGGCTTCGGCATACGAGGTCCTCGGGGTCGACCCCACCGTCGACGACGGCGAACTGCGTCGCGCCTATCGTCTGCGCCTGCGGCAGACGCATCCGGACACCGGCGGCGACGCGGCGATCTTCATCCAGGTGCAACGCGCGTGGGAGCTGGTCGGCACCGTCGAGAGCCGCGCGGCCTACGACCGCCGTACCGGGGTGTCCGGAGCAACGACTCCCGACTCCGGCGCGGAATGGGGCGGATGGCGGCCGCCCGCAGCCCGCACCGACACCCGACCGCGCGCACGCTCCTACGGTCACCCCGGGGGATGGCGCCGCGAACGCTACCTCGCGCTGATCCGCGAATGGGCCGGCCGCGGCGTCGACGTCCCTGACCCCTACGACCCCGCCCTCGTGCGCTCGGCTCCGCGCGATCTGCGCCGCCTCCTCGCCGACGCCCTGGCGGAAGAGGCGACGGCGCGCACGGTCTCCGATCTCGGTATGGGCTTCACCGTGTGGCACGACGTCGCCGTGGGAGCGGATGCCGACGACAAGCTCGACCACGTGGTGCTGGGCCCTTCCGGGCTGTACGGCACGATGTCGGAGGACTTCGGCGGAGTCGTGGGCTTCCGCCGCGGCGAGATCACCGGCCCGAGCCTCGGCACCCGTGCGCCCGTCACCGCGGCGCTCCGCAGGATGCGCGTGGTCGCCAAGGCCGCACGCGTGCGTTTCAGCGGCGCGATCATCGTGCTGCCGGACGACGACCTCGCCCAGGCGGTCACCCCGCTCGGCACGAGCCGTGGCGTGCCGGTCGTCGTGGTGCGCCGCAGTGCGCTGGCCATGGTGCTGCGCCAGGGCGTCCCGCAGGCACGGGCCATCGGCGGCAACGAGCTGTTCGACGTGCGCACCCGCCTGCAGCAGACCGTCCGCTTCGTCTGAGCAGCCCCCGCCCCTCGAATCACGCAAACGGTCGCATCAGCGGTCGCCGAGGACCGTCTGCGAGTCGGAGCGCCCGCTGATCCGTTGACAGCCGCAATCAAACCGGTTTACACTCGTCAAACCGGTTCACCGACAAGCACGTCGGCGAGCGCGAATTCCGAGGAGATGGCATGAGCCGCACGACCATCGCCGATGTCGCCCGCGAAGCCGGCGTGACCAAGGCCACGGTCTCGCATGCCCTGAGCGGCAACCGGCCGATCTCGGAGGAGACGAAGGCGAAGGTGCTCGCCGCGGCTGCGAAGCTGAACTGGGCACCGAGCCAGAGCGCACGGGCGCTCGCCACCCGGCAGGCCAATGCGGTCGCCGTGGTGCTGGCCCGCAACCCCGAGGTCATCGCGAACGATTCCTTCTTCCCGGCGTTCATCGCCGGCGTCGAGTCGGTGCTCGCCGAGACCGAGACGGCGCTGCTCCTCCAGGTCGTCTCCGGCCGCGAAGCCGAGGAACGCGCGTACCGCACCCTCACCCACGGCCGGGCCGACGGAGCGCTCCTGCTCGACCTGCGCACGGACGACTGGCGGATTCCGTTCCTCGACGACCTCGGCCTGCCGACCGTCCTGGTGGGCGCCTACGACCAGCCGAACGGATTCTCGTGCGTCCGCACCGACGACGCGGCCCCGATACGCGAGATCATCACCCATCTCCGCGCCGCCGGACACGAGCGCATCGCGCACGTCTCCGGCCCGCTCGACTACGTGCACTCGAAGGCCAGGGCACAGGCATACGTCGAGGCGATCGGCAACGACGAGCTGCTCCGCGAAGGCGACTTCACGGCCGCGAGCGGACGCACGCGCACAGCCGAGCTCCTCACGCTGCCAGAGCGGCCGACCGCGATCCTCTACTCGAACGACACCATGGCGATCGCCGGCCTCTCCTACGCACGTGCGCAGGGCCTGTCGATCCCGCACGACCTCGCGATCTCGGGCTTCGACGACGACCACCTCTCCGCCCACCTGTCTCCGGCGCTGACCAGCGTCTCATCCGACCCCGCGGCCCGAGGCCGCGCCGCCGCCCGCCTTCTGCGGGCAGACATCCTCGGGGCGCAGCCACGCACCGAGATCGTCGACTGCAACGTCGTGCACTTCCGGGAGAGCACCGCGTAGCCGACTTCCGCTTCACCCGCAGCGTCAAGGAGGACATCATGAAGAAGTTCCGCGCAATCGCACTGATCGGCGCCACCGCGCTCGTCGCCACCGGATGCTCGGCGGGCGGCGGTGGCGAAGCCTCAGCCGACGGCACCGGGCCCATCAAGGTCTGGCTCTCGAACAATGAACAGGAAGTCGCGTGGGGCACGGCCGTCGTCGAGGCCTGGAACGCCGAGCATCCCGACGAGAAGGTGACAGCGCAGGAGATCCCCGCCGGATCCTCTTCAGAGGAGGCGATCACCGCCGCGATCACCGCCGGCACCGCACCCTGCCTCGTCTACAACGTGGCACCCGCCGCGGTGTCGGGCTGGGTCAAGCAAGGCGGACTCGTCGACCTCAGCAAGATCGACGGCGGCAGCGACTACATCACCGAACGTGGCGGCGATGTCGACGCCTACGCGAGCGACGGCAGCTTCTATCAGCTGCCCTGGAAGTCGAACCCCGTGATGGTGATGTACAACAAGGCGATCTTCCAGGCGGCGGGCATCGATCCCGAAGACCCGCAGATGAACACGTACGACGCGTTCCTCGAAGGATCACGAGCCATCGTCGCCTCGGGCGTGCAGAGCGCGATCTGGCCCGCGCCGACGAGCGAGTTCTATCAGCCGTGGTTCGACTTCTACCCGCTCTACCTGGCCGAGACCGACGGCACGATGCTGGTGGAAGACGGGAAGTCGACCTTCGACTCGGATGCCGGCCGCACCGTCTCCGAGTTCTGGAAGACCTTCTACGACGAGAAGCTCTCGCCGAACGAGGCGTCGACCGACGACGCGATGTCCGCAGGCACCACCGCGATGCAGCTCGCCGGTCCCTGGGCGATCCCCTCCTACGCCGACACGGTCGACGTCGGCTTCATGCCGGTGCCGACCAGCGACGGCCGCGAGGCCCCGACGACCTTCGCCGACTCCAAGAGCGTGTCGATGTTCACCTCGTGCGAGAACCAGGCGACGGCATGGGAGTTCCTGAAGTTCTCCACCAGCGAGGAGAGCGACGGGCAACTGCTCGAGGCCACCGGTCAGATGCCGATGCGTACGGGACTCACCGACTCCTACGGCGACTACTTCGCGGCGAACCCGAACTACGTGGCGTTCGCCGAGCAGGCCGAGAAGACCGCCGACGTCCCCAGCATCCCGAACTCCGTTGAGGCATGGCAGGCGTTCCGCGACGAGTACTCCTCGGCCGTGATCTTCGACAAGGAGTCGATCGACGACTTCCTCACGAACGCCGCATCGAAGATCGATGACCTCGTCGCCGAGTGACGTCATGACCGAACGGAAGCGGCTGCGCACCCGGTGGCTGGGTGCGCAGCCGATCGGCGGACTGTTCGCGCTGCCGTACTTCGTGTTCGTGATCGCGATCTTCGCGTATCCGCTCGCGTTCGCGGTCTACATCGCCTTCCACGACTACTTCTTCACAGCTCCCGGCACCGAGGTCGACCGCCCGTTCGTCGGCTTCGACAACTTCGTCACGGTGCTCACCGACCCACGGGTGCTCGGATCCTTCCGCAACACCCTGATCTTCCTGGTCATCAACGTGCCGCTGACGGCGGTACTCGCCCTCGTGCTCGCGGCGGCGCTCAACACGGGCATCCGATGGGTCGCCGCCTACCGCGTCGCGTTCTACGTGCCGTACCTCACAGCGAGCGTCTCGCTCGTGGGCGTGTGGATGCTGCTGTTCTCGGGCAACGGGCTGATCAACACGATCCTCGGCCCGCTCGCCCCCGATCCGTCCTGGCTCGTGAACAGCGGGCTCGCGATGCCGATGATCGCGTTCTACGTGACCTGGAAACAG
The DNA here is from genome assembly GCF_044756705.1 of Microbacterium sp. NPDC091662. Classification (NCBI taxonomy): domain Bacteria; kingdom Bacillati; phylum Actinomycetota; class Actinomycetes; order Micrococcales; family Microbacteriaceae; genus Microbacterium; species Microbacterium sp. NPDC091662. The sequence goes on from NZ_JBIVTM010000001.1 coordinate 2,271,033, forward strand.
CTCGGGTTCTACATCCTGCTGTACCTGGCGGCGCTGCAGAACGTACCCAAGGAGCTGTACGAATCGGCGGAGACCGACGGAGCCGGGGTGTTCTCGCGCTTCCGGCACGTCACGATCCCCGGAGTGCGCAGCGCCACGACGCTCGTGCTGATCCTGTCGATCATCACCGGGGCGAACCTCTTCACCGAGCCCTACCTGCTCACCAACGGCGGCGGCCCCGACGGCGCATCGACCACCCCGGTGCTCCTGATCTACCAGCTGGGCATCCAGCAGCAGAACCCCGACACCGCAGCGGCCATCGGCATGATCCTCGTGATCCTCGTCGGGATGCTCTCGCTGGCGGCCAACCGCGCGACCAGGGAGCGATGATGCGAAAGAAGCGTTCACTGCCCCGCATCCTGAGCATCATCCTGCTCACGATCGCGGCCATCGGATTCGCCTTCCCGTTCTACTTCATGATCGTGGGGGCGTTCCAGGAGAATCCGACGAACTCCCCCAGCGAGCTGTTCCCGACGAGTGGCTGGACCGTCGACAACTTCATCGCGATCGACTCGCGCATCGACCTCGTCGGCTCGCTGGTCAACTCACTGATCTTCACCGCGGGGGTGCTGCTGGGCACCGTCGTGTTCGGGCTGCTCGCCGGCTATGCGATCGCACGCCTCGACTTCCGCGGACGAGGGGTGATCTGGGTGCTCATGCTGCTCGTGCAGATGGTGCCGTTCCAGCTGCTGATGATCCCGCTCTACGTGCAGATCACCCGCAACTACGGCCTCGGCGACTCGTACATGGGCATGATCCTGCCGTTCCTCATCAACACCACGGCGGTGTTCATCTTCGTGCAGTTCTTCAAGGCGTTGCCGGTGGAGATCTTCGAGGCGGCGCGCATCGACGGCGCCGGCGAGATCCGTCTGCTGACGTCGGTCGCGATCCCGCTGATCCGTCCCGTGCTCGTGACGGTCGTGCTGGTCACGTTCATCGGCCCCTGGAACGAGTTCCTCTGGCCCTTCCTCATCACGAAGGATGCGAGTCTGCAGCCGTTGGCCGTGTCCCTCGCGAACTACATCTCCAACGTGGCGCAGTCCACGGCCAACCCGAACGGTGCGATCCTCGCCGGCGCCACGGCGCTCGCTTTCCCCGTCGTGATCCTGTTCATCGTCTTCCAGCGGTTCTTCCGCGCCACCGACCTCGGTGCAGCCGTCAAGGGCTGACCCACCACTCAGCCAGAAAGGGCATCCATGTTCACCGGAGCCTCGTTCCCCCTCGGTCCGTTCACCCCGTTCGAGGGCAACCCGATCCTGCGCCCGCGCGGCGACAGCTGGGAATCGGCCAACCTCTACAACCCGGCCGCGCTCGTCGACGGCGACGAGGTCGTGCTGCTCTATCGCGCGCACGCCGACGACATCATCTCCCACATCGGCCTGGCGCGCTCGAAGGACGGCGTGAACTTCACCCGGGAAGATGCGCCGATCCTCTCGCCGTCGGAGGACTATGAGACCTACGGATGCGAGGATCCTCGGATCGCCTTGATCGACGGGACCTATTACCTGACCTACACGGGCTGGGACCGCCGCAGCGCACAGCTGTGCCTGGCGACCTCGACCGACCTGCGCACCTGGACGAAGCACGGCCCCCTGTTCGACGACTTCGACACCTTCAAGACCATGGACCCCCGCGGATTCAACTGGTCGAAGGCCGGTGTCATCGTGCCGCAGCGGATGCACGGCAAGTGGTGGATGTACTTCGGCGAGGGGGCGATCTACTGGGCGACCAGCGATGACCTGATCCACTGGACGCCCGGCACCCCCGACACCGAGCCGATGTACTCGCCGACCCCCGGCACCTGGGACGAGGCACTCGTCGAGATCGGCGCCTCCCCGGTCGTCACCGACAACGGACTGCTGCTCTTCCTCACCAACGGTGCCACCCGCACGGTGCACGACGACGGCACGGTCGACGTCGACTACCGCTGCGGGCAGATCGCGATCGACCCTGATGAGCCGACGACCGTCATCGCCCGCCTGCAGGAGCCGTGGCTGCGCCCGCAGACCTTCGAGGACACCCACGGGCTCGTCTCGAACGTGACCTTCGTCGAGGGGCTCGTGAAGTTCGGTGGAAAGTGGTTCGCCTACTATGGCCAGTCCGACACGACGCTGGCCGTGGCGATCCACGATCCCGCCGAGCCGTGGGGACGCGCGCTGCGTGACGGAGGGCGCTGACATCCCGGCATGCTGTTCTTTTGAGTTATTCAAATAACGGGGTACACTCGGGGCATGGAGACAGAACTCGACTCGGCGCTTCGCGTTGCCGGGCTTCGGGCGACCGCGGGCCGCGTCGCCGTTCTCGAGGCTCTCGACTCCATGGCCCATACGGATGCGGAACGGCTCTATCGGGCCGTGTCCGAGGTGCTGCCGACCACGTCGATCCAGTCGGTGCACAACATCCTCGCGGACCTGACGACGGCGGGTCTCATCCGCCGGATCGAACCGGCAGGCTCCGCGGCGCTCTACGAGCGGCGCATCAACGACAACCACCACCACGTCGTCTGCACCTCCTGCGGTGCGATCGGCGATGTGGACTGCGTCGTCGGTGAAGCGCCGTGTCTCACCCCGTCGTCGACGGGGGGATTCACCGTCCAGACAGCCGAAGTCACCTTCTGGGGCCTCTGCCCCAGTTGCCAGAACGCCGCGCAATAGCAGTCCGCCGATCACCCATCCACGGATGGGGGTATTCGTCGCGCCTGCGCGGAGAAGGAGAACACCATGACGAAACCTGCCACCACCACGCAGGCCGGGGCCCCGATCGCGAGTGACACGCACTCGCTCACGGTCGGCGCCGACGGCCCCACCGTGCTGCATGACCACCACCTGGTCGAGAAGATCGCGGCCTTCAACCGCGAGCGGGTGCCGGAGCGCAACCCGCATGCGAAGGGCGGCGGCGCGTTCGGCGAGTTCGTCGTCACCGAAGACGTGTCGGCCTACACGCGCGCGGCCGTCTTCCAGCAGGGGGCCACGAGCGAGACGCTCATCCGCTTCTCCTCGGTCGCCGGCGAGCAGGGCTCTCCCGACACCTGGCGTGACGTGCGCGGGTTCTCGCTCCGCATGTACTCGGAAGAGGGCAATCTCGACATCGTCGGCAACAACACCCCGACGTTCTTCCTGCGCGACGCGATCAAGTTCCCCGACTTCATCCACTCGCAGAAGCGCCTCGGCGACTCGGGTCTGCGCGACCCCGACATGCAGTGGGACTTCTGGACACTGTCTCCGGAGAGCGCCCACCAGGTCACGTATCTGATGGGCGACCGCGGCCTCCCCCTCAGCTGGCGGCACATGAACGGCTACGGCTCGCACACCTACTCGTGGGTCAACGCCGCGGGCGAGGTCTTCTGGGTCAAGTACCACTTCATGTCGCAGCAGGGCGTCGAGGCGATGAGCAACGAAGAGGCCGAGCAGCTCGCCGGGTCGGACGCCGACCACTACCGGCGCGACCTCTTCCGCGCGATCGCCGACGGCGAGTTCCCGAAGTGGGACCTCTACGTGCAGATCATGCCGTACGACGAAGCCAAGGACTACCGGTTCAACCCGTTCGATCTCACCAAGACGATCTCGAAGAAGGACTACCCGCGCATCAAGGTCGGCACCCTGACCCTGAACCGCAACCCGGAGAACTTCTTCGCCCAGATCGAGCAGGCCGCCTTCTCGCCGGGGAACCAGGTGCCGGGCACCGGCATCTCTCCGGACAAGATGCTGATGGGGCGCATCTTCGCCTACCCGGACGCCCAGCGCCACCGTATCGGCGCGAACTACAACCAGCTTCCGGTGAACCAGCCGCACGCGAGCGAAGCGCGCAACTACCAGCACGAGGGGTCGATGCGGTACCAGTTCAACGATGCCGCGCACCGCACCTACCAGCCGAACTCCTACGGAGCAGCCGGCGGCCCGGAGGCCGACCCTGCCAAGGGCGTGGAGGTGAACTGGGAGGCCGACGGCGAGATCCAGCGCTCCGCTGCGACCCTGCACGCCGAGGACGATGACTTCGGGCAGCCCGGCACGCTCTACCGCGAGGTGTTCGACGCCGAGCAGCGGGCACGCTTCCTGGAGACCCTCACCGGTCAGGGCCGTTCGATCACCGTCGACGCCATCCGCGAGCGCTTCTTCCAGTACTGGACGAACGTCGACGTCACGCTCGGCGCCGCGCTGCGCGAACAGGTCTGACCGACGCTCACCCGATCCGCACGGATCGGCTGATCACCACGGCCTCCTGGGGACCCCGGTCTCCAGGAGGCCGTTTCGTCGTGTCCTGCGCTACCGCTCGCGTCAGGCGCCGACCGGTTCCGCCTCGGGGACGATCGTCTCGAAAGCCGCCTCCCCCGCCGGGGTCATCCATTCCCTCAGCATCGCGCGGATGGCGCCGGCCATGTCGATCGACCGATCGAACAGCCACTGGGTCTGCAAGCCGTCCATGGTCGCGGTGAGGCGCAGTGCCGCGTCGTGCGGATCGATGTCGGGCCGCAGCTGGCCGGCGTCGATGGCGAGCGCGATCGCCTGGCCGGTGCCGGCCCGGATCCGCTCGTAGCGGCGTCGGAAGTACGCGTGCGCCGGGTGATCGGCGGCCGACGCTTCGGACGACAGCCGCACGAAGAGCTCGATCAGGCCAGGGACGAGTCGGTTGTGGGCGGCGAGGTCGACCATGCCGCGCAGCACACCCATCCCTCCGAAACCGCGGGCGTACGGGCGGAAGCGCTCCCGATCCTCGATGTCGCGCGCTTCGAGCACGGCTTCGAGCAGTGCCTCTTTGTCGGCGAAGTGATGCAGGAGCCCGGCACGCGAGATGCCGCACACGGCGGCGATCTCGAGGATCGTCGCCGAGAGGAAGCCGCGTTCCGCGAAATGATCGGACGCCACGCGGATGATCTCCTCGCGGCGCGCTCGACCGTTCGCGTATCCGCGCCCTCGGAGCGTCGTCGCATCGGCCATGGGGGAAACGGTAGCACCGCTCTTGACAAAACCGACACAAGTGTAGATATTTAACCGAACCACCCGCCGCACCCGAATCGCACCGCCGTACCCGAACGAAGGAGTTCCCGTGAGCGAGATCGCGCACCCGTACCAGGACCGCACCCTGACCGTGGACCAGCGCGTCGAGGATCTGCTCTCCCGGATGACGCTCGAGGACAAGGCGGGGCAGATGTTCCAGCCGATGGCGACCCTCGGCGACGACCTCGACGCCCCCGGCCTGTTCGGTTCCCCGTCGATGCGCACCATCATCGACCGCGGCATCACGCACGTGAACATCCTGCAGGCCCCCTCGGCGAGAGAGATCGCCGCCTGGCACAACGCCCTGCAGGAGGAGGTGCGGCGACGCGGCCTCGGCATCCCGTTCTCGCTGTCGAGCGATCCGCGTCATTCGTTCTCGAACAACCCCGCCGCCGCACTCATCGCCGGCCCCTTCTCGCAGTGGCCGGAGTTCCTCGGTTTCGGCGCCATCGACGACCCCGAGCTCACCCGCCGCTTCGCCGAGGTCGTGCGTCGCGAGTATCTGGCCGTCGGCATCCGCACCGCCCTGCACCCGCAGATCGACCTCGCCACCGAGCCGCGCTGGGCACGGGCTTCCGGCACGTTCGGCCAGAGTGCAGAGGTGACCGGCCGTCTCGGCGTCGCCTACACGCTCGGGTTGCAGGGTGATGAGCTCGGTGCGGAGTCGGTCTCGGCCATGGCCAAGCACTTCCCCGGGGGCGGCCCCCAGCTCGACGGCGAGGATCCGCACTTCTCCTACGGCCGCGAGCAGGTGTACCCGGGCGGACGATTCGACCTGCACCTGCAGCCGTTCCGCGACCTGCTGGCGGCCGGCGTCTCGCAGATCATGCCCTACTACGGCATGCCGATCGGCACCGAGTACGAAGAGGTCGGCTTCGGCTTCAACAAGCAGATCATCCAGGGCCTGCTGCGTGACGAGCTGGGCTTCGACGGGATCGTGTGCACCGACTGGGGCATCCTGTCCCGCACTTTCTGGGGCGTGGAGTCGCTCACCTACGACGAGCGGATGGTCAAGTCGCTCGACGCCGGAGTCGATCAGTTCGGCGGCGAGTTCAACCCGAAGGCCCTGATCGGGCTCGTGCGGGCAGGGTCGGTACCCGAGTCTCGGCTCGACACCTCGGTGCGCCGGCTGCTGCGCGAGAAGTTCCGCCTCGGACTGTTCGACGACGCCCGCTTCGTCGACGCCGAAGCCGCGGATGCGATCGTCGGGAGGGAAGACGCCCGCGCCGCCGGGCTCGAAGCCCAGGCGCGTTCGCTGACGCTGCTCGCGAACGGCGGCGGGGCGGCGAAGCTGCCGCTGCACGGGCGCCCGACGGTCTACGTCGAGGGACTCGACCCGGTCGAGCTCGCCGGCTGGGCCGACGTGGTCACCGACCCCGACCGCGCCGATGTCGCGATCGTGCGCACGGATGCTCCGTGGGAGCCGCGTGGCAACGGGGCCGACATCGAATCGTTCTTCCGCGCCGGATCCCTCGAGTTCCACGATGACGAACTCGCGCACCTGCGTGATCTGGCCGCTCGCGTGCCGCTCGTGCTCGACGTCTACCTCGACCGTCCGGCGATCCTCGCGCCGCTTCTCGACGTCGCCTCGACGATCATCGCGAACTACGGCGCCTCCGACACCGCGCTCGTGAACGTGCTGTTCGGCGCCGCGGAGCCCCAGGGCTCACTGCCGTTCGAGGTGCCATCGTCGATGGAAGCCGTGGCGGCGAGCCGCCCTGACGTGCCGTCGGACACGGTCGACCCGTCGTTCGTGTTCGGTCACGGCCTCCGCTACGTCGACTGGTCGCCTGCCGTCCGGCCCGACCCCGCGTCCACGACGGTCGAGGTGACGGATGTCGCCGCGCCCGGCGGACGCTTCGACCTCACCCGTGCGACCGTCGCCCAGGTGCTCGCCGACGCCGAAGCGCTCGCGATCATCACCGAGGTCGTCCCGGATCTGCCGGGCAACCCCATGCTCGCCGCGGCGCAGAACATGCCGCTCGACACCGTCCTCGGCTTCGCCGGCGCCACCCTGCCGGCCGAGACGATCGACACGCTGCGCTCCCGCCTGGTGGCACTCCCCGCCTGACCTCCGTTCTGCCCGACCCGTTCTGCCCGACCCGTTCTGCCCGCCCGTTCTGCCCGACCCGAGAGGACCATGACGACGATGTCTGGAACGCCCGCAACCCCCGAGAGCACCGTCCCCGAGAGCACCGTCCCCGAGAGCACCGTCCCGATAACGGAGACGACGTTCATCCGCACCGCCGCCGGCAACGACGACCCACCCCCGCCCCTCAAAGGGATCCGGCGCCTGCTCGGCTGGATCATCCCCGCCAACCTCGGCATCTTCCTGATCTGGGGTGCCGTCCCCGGCATCCTCCTCCCCCAGCAGGTCACGGTCGCGCTCGGTGAGGAGAACAAGGTCGCCAATCTCGCGATCATCGCGACCATCGGCGCATTCGCGGCGATGATCGCGCAGCCGATCGCCGGGCAGATCTCCGACCGGACGCGGTCTCGTTTCGGCCGTCGCGCTCCGTGGATGATCGTCGGCGTTCTCGCCGGCGGCCTCGCTCTCGTCGGCCTCGCCTTCGCGGATTCGCTGATCGGCATCGCGATCGCGTGGACCCTCGTGCAGATCGCGTACAACTTCGCCCAGGGCCCGCTGTCTGCGGTGATGCCCGACCGCGTGCCCCTCAAGCGCCGGGGGACCTTCGCCGCCCTCTCGGGCATCGGCCTCATGGTCGGCTCGCTCGGCGGTCAGATCGTCGGCTCCCTGTTCTTCAACAGCATCGCCGCAGGCTACGTGGTCTTCGCGGTCTTCGCTCTCGTCGTCATCACGCTGTTCGTCGTGTTCAACCCGGACTACTCGAGCGAACGGATCACGCCCGAGCCGTTCGACCTCGGCGTGTTCCTTCGCACCTTCTGGGTCAGCCCGATCAAGCACCCCGACTTCTTCTGGGCGTTCCTCGGCCGCCTGCTGCTGTTCACGGGCTACTTCTCCGTGACCGGCTACCAGCTCTACATCATGACCGACTACCTGCACATCGAGAAGCCCGAGACGGTCATCCCGCTGGTCGGGCTTCTCAGCCTCGCCGGCATCCTGATCTCCACGATCATCTCGGGCCCGCTCTCCGACAAGGTCGGGCGTCGCAAGCCCTTCGTGTTCGCCTCGTCGGTCGTCACCGGTCTTGCGCTGCTGCTGCCGTGGATCTCGCCGACGATCGAGTCGTGGATGATCATGTCGTTCATCGCCGGGCTCGGGTTCGGCATGTTCCAGGCCGTCGACACCGCGCTGATGAGCGAGGTGCTGCCCTCGGCGCAGTCGTTCGCGAAGGACCTCGGGGTCGTGAACATCGCGGCCACCCTGCCCCAGACGCTGGCTCCCGGAGTCTCAGGTCTGATCGTGATCGCGTTCGGCTTCGCCGGGCTCTTCCCGGTGGGCATCGTGCTGTCGGTGCTCGGCGCGTTCGCCGTGTGGCCGATCAAGTCGACGCGCTGACACTCCCGGCGGCGCGACGCGCGGCGGCTACGGCCTCGCGCGTCGCGTCGTAGCGTGCGCGGGACTCCTCGATCGCCGGATGATTCGCGAGTGCCCAGTCTCCGATGCTCTTCGCGATCGGGATCAGGGTCTCGCCGCGTGCGGTCAGTTCATACTCCACGCGCGGCGGAACCTCGGCGTAGGCGGTGCGGACGATCAGCCCGTCGCGCTCGAGCTGGCGCAGCGTGAGAGTGAGCATCCGCTGCGAGATGCCGGGGATGTGCCGGAGCAGCTCACTGAAGCGCAGGCGATCGTTCCGAAGGGTGGCGATGACCAGCAGCGACCACTTGTCGCCGACGCGGTCGAGCACCTCGCGGATCGCGCGACCGGCGTTCTCATCGATCGAGCAGGAGCTCTCGTAGCCGGGGAAACCGGCGAGCGCGGTCTCCTCGATGTGCCTCGGTGACATCGGTGTGCCTTTTGCAGCGCTCATCCGCATCCTCCATTGTTGGTTGATGATCGGTCGGTTACTGATCGTAACAAAGACACAGAATGGAACCTCGGATGCTCATCGCCCTCTGGATCGTCAACGGGCTGCTCGCCCTCGCCATGCTCGGCGGCGGCTTCATGAAGCTCGTCACCCCGAAGGCGACGCTCGCCGCACGCGGCATGACATGGACGGAGGACTTCTCCGCCGGGACCATCAAGGCCATCGCCGCGCTCGAGGTGATCGGTGCGTTCGGGCTCATCCTTCCGCTGGCGACCGGGATCGCCCCGATCCTCGCCGCTCTCGCGGGCACCGGAATCGCGGTCATCATGATCGGAGCCGTCGTCGTGCACTTGCGCCGCAAGGAGCCTGCCACTCCCGCCATCGTGCTGGCGGTGCTGGGAGTCGCGAGCGCGGCGCTCGGCTTCCTCGTCGTGCTCTGAGCCTCCCCCCGGAGAACAGGGCCAAGATGGAGAGGTGGCCGTCCCTCTCTCCGACCTGACCAGCATGCCCGAGCCCCAGCAGGTGTACGCCGCCGACGGCACCCGGCTCGCGACCTACACGTGGGGCGCGCTCGACGCCCCGGTCGTGGTCACCGTGCACGGCTTCGCGTCGAACGCTCGCGACAACTGGGTGCTCACCGGGTGGGTGCGCGAGCTGACGCGCGCGGGTTATCGCGTGCTGGCACTGGATCAGCGCGGCCACGGCCTCAGCGAGAAGCCGCATGACCCCGACGGCTATCGGATCCGCACGCTCGTGACCGATGTCGAGACGGTGATGGACACGTACCTCGTCGACGACGCCTTCTACATCGGGTACTCGCTCGGCGCCCGCGTGGGGTGGGAGGTCGTGCGCGAGCTGCCGCACCGCATCGGACGAGCGGTGTTGGGAGGGGTGCCGGACGGTATCCCTCTGGCGCGACTCGACCTCGACCAGGTGCGGGCTTACATCGCCGAAGGCACCCCGGTAGCCGATCAGACGACGCAGAACTACATCGCCCTGACCGAGCGGGTGCCGGGCAACGACCTGCAGGCGCTGGTCGCGCTCGCGGAGGGCATGCGCGCGTCGGGCATGATCGACCCCGACCCCTCGGACGCGCCGACCCGGCCGATCCTCTTCGCCACCGGCTCGAAGGACGCGATCATCGAAGGCTCGCGGGCCCTGGCTGCAGCCGCCCCCGACGGGCGGTTCTTCGAGATCCCGAACCGGAACCACTTCAACGCCCCGGGATCGCGCGACTTCAAGGAAGCGGCCCTCGCGTTCCTCGCCGAGCCCTAGGGGCTCGCCGAGCGGCGTGGCCCGACCGAGAGGCGACCGGGCCACGCTCGGGATCCGCGTCAGACGGCGGCGGCTTCGTCGCGCTTCGGCAACACCCATCCCGCACGCGGGAAGTGGCACGTGTAGCCGTTCGGGTACTTGATCAGGTAGTCCTGGTGCTCTTCCTCGGCCTGCCAGAACGGGCCGGCCGGCTCGATCGTGGTGACGGCCTTCGCCGGCCAGAGGCCCGAGGCGTCGACGTCGGCGATCGTGTCGCGCGCGACGGTCTCCTGCTCGGGGGTGAGCGGGAAGATCGCCGAGCGGTAGCTCGACCCGATGTCGTTGCCCTGACGGTTCAGCGTCGACGGGTCGTGGATCTGGAAGAAGAACGCGAGGATGTCACGGTAGGTCGTCTTCGTCGGGTCGAACACGATCTCCACGGCCTCGGCATGACCGGGGTGGTTGCGGTAGGTCGCGTGGTCGTTCGAGCCGCCGGTGTAGCCGACCCGGGTGCCGAGCACGCCGGGCTGGCGGCGGATCAGGTCCTCCATGCCCCAGAAACAGCCGCCGGCGAGAACGGCGGTCTCGGTCCCGGGCGTGCGGGTGATGGTTCCGGTGTCGGTCATGACTGCTCCTCAGAGGTGTCGGAAGGTGCGGGGGTGTCGGTGGTGGGGCGTGCGAAGAGGGCGCTGTAGCGACCGTACCCCTCTTCTTCCAGGCTGTCGGCCGGGATGAAGCGGAGAGCCGCCGAGTTCATGCAGTAGCGCAGTCCGCCCTCGGCGCGTGGGCCGTCGTCGAACACGTGCCCGAGGTGGCTGTCGGCGACGGCCGAGCGCGCCTCGGTGCGCTTCATCCACAGCGAGCGGTCGGTGCGCGTGGTCACGGCGTCCGCATCGATGGGCTTGGTGAAGCTCGGCCATCCGGTGCCGCTGTCGAACTTGTCGGTCGACGAGAACAGGGGCTCACCGGAGACGACGTCGACGTAGATGCCGTCGTCGTGGTTGTTCCAGTACGCGTTGCGGAACGGCGGCTCGGTCGCGTCCTGCTGGGTCACCTCGTACTGCAGCGGGGTGAGGCCGCTGACGGCCTCGGGGGTCTTGCCGTAGTCGTTCGACATGATCTGACTCCTTGTCCGACGTCGCTGGCTGCGGCGTCTTAGAGGAGAACCGACGAGCGGCCCGTTTTGGTCCCGCAGCCCTGGGAGCGGGCTGTGAGTTTCTGCGGTGACTGTTACGAGGTCGCCTCAGCTGGCATTTCGGACGTGGATGGTTCCGGGATGTCGGTAGCCGCACGTATCCTCCGACGCAGAGCGAAGGAGAACGATGACTGCCACGATGACCGTGGGGAGACCGATGCCGGCCCGGCTGCGGGTTCTGCGGCTCCTGCAAGCGACGTTCGCGCCTGATCGAGGCCTGCTGGCCGCCTGGTTTGCCGTCTCTCTTCTTTCCACGATCGGATTCGGCCCGCTGATCGGAGGAACGGTCATCGGAGGAACCCTTACGGTCCTTCTCCTGTTGATGTTGGCCGTTGCGGCGTACTTGCCTCCGACCGGGCCATTACGAGAATCGTCCGCTCTGGCCGCGCGAGTTGCAGATCTCCTCAAAGTCGCCGGTGGCGCGCTGCTTTTCGGGGCAGCGGCGACCTACGGCGTGTGGGCGAACACAGTGCTCAGCGCCCAGTCACCCGGCGAACAATTCTCGCTCGCCTCCATCTGGAGTCTCACGTGGCCCATCCTCACCATTTCCCTCGCCTTTGGATCCATCGTCGTCGGGTGGCGTCTTGGTTGGGACTTCCGTCACTCAACCAACCGATCGCGACTGGTCGCAATCGGAAAGGTTCGATCGTGGCTCCCGGACTATCGGTCACGTAAGGGAATCCTCGTAACGTGGTTGGCGAGCGTCGCCTTGGTGACAGCACGCTCCGGAGGACTCATGTGGCTGGGGCCATTCATTCCGTGGGTCGTGGCCTGGGATGTCTATCTTGCGTCTGAATACATCCGGTGGGGAGCCTGACCGCCTGAGCGACTCGACAGCTGCGTCCCTCCGACTCGACAGCCGTGCCCCTCCGACTCGACAGTCGTGCCCCTCCGACTCGACAGCCGTGCCCCTCCGACTCGACAGTCGTGCCCCTCCGACTCGATAGAGTTGCCTCCGCACTTCACACCACGAGGGGATACCGCCCATGTCCGTTGGACTTCTGGCCGTCGTCGACGACATCCTGAGCGCCGCGATGAAGGCGTCGGCCAAGGCGGCCGGCGTCGTGATCGACGACGCCGCGGTGACTCCGCAGTACGTGCAGGGCCTCACGCCCGCCAGGGAGCTGCCCGTGGTCGGCAAGATCGCCCTCGGGTCACTGGCCAACAAGTTCCTGATCATCATCCCGGTGGCGCTGCTGCTGACCGCGTTCGCTCCGTGGGTGCTGCCGTATCTGCTGATCCTGGGCGGGGCCTACCTGTGCTTCGAGGGCGCCGAGAAGGTGCTCGAGTGGTTCGGCGTGCAGCACGGTCACGCCGACGAGGGTGCGCGCGATGAGAGGAAGCTCGTGCTCGGGGCGGTGCGCACCGACCTGATCCTCTCGACCGAGATCATGCTCATCTCGCTCGCGAGCCTCGAGAAGGGGCTCGACATCTGGGCGACGCTGGCGATCCTCGCCGTGATCGCCCTCCTTATGACGGGTGTCGTCTACGGCGCCGTCGCCCTGCTGGTGAAGATCGACGACATCGGCCTGAAGATGGCGAAGAACCCGGTGCAGCGTGTGCGGCATACCGGCACCAGGATCGTGCGGTCGATGCCCGCGGTGTTCCGTTTCATCAGCATCCTCGGCACGGTCGCGATGCTCTGGGTCGGCGGCCACCTCGTGCTCGTGAACCTGGGCGAGGTCGGGTGGCATTTCCCGGTTGGCGTGCTGCACGCGGTGGAGGACGCGCTCCATGGCCTCGGTCCGGTCGTGGTCTGGATCGTGGACACCATCATCTCCGCGATCGCCGGTCTCATCTTGGGGCTGCTCGTCGTCGGGATCGTGCTCGGCGTCGCGCGTCTGTTCGGCAAGACCCCCAGCTTCCACGAGGGCGAAGAATCCCCCGCCGACGTCCACGTCTGAGCCCGAGCCCCGCCCGAGCCCCCGCCCGAGCCCCAGCCCGAGCCCCAGCCCGAGTCGTCGCTATCCGCCGCGCGGGGGATGCGGCCCGCCGTCCGCTCCGGTTTGATCGGAGCATGAGCACCGATCACGCCACGCAGTTGCGTCGGACCCGGCGCCTGATCTCCGCCATCGCCATCGTGGGGATCGGTGCGGCCGCGGTCTGGTTCGTCTTCGCCGCCATCGGCGAGTCCGGTGGCCAGCTCACTGCTGCCAGCGCCACTGCTGCGGGGCTGGGCGCGGCCTGGTCAGCGGGGTTCGCCGCCCTCACCTCCCGACTGAAATCTATCGAGAACGCCCCGACCTCGTCGGGCTGAGTCCACCGGACGAGCGCGACGAAGGTGTCTGCCCGAGGAGACGACGCACTCACGCCGCGATGTCGTACCGGGCTCTGCCGCCGAGCCTCGGTCTGCGCTCGGGGTCGACGTTCGGCGGGGGGATGAGCCACACCCGCGCCGCGAACCCCCGCCCCTCGATCCTGATCTCCCAGTCGTTGTCGTGGATGCGATGATGACAGCTCTCGCAGAGCAGCACTCCGTTGTCGAGATCGGTCGGTCCGGCATCCCGCTGCCACCAGCGCAGGTGATGCGCCCTGGTCAGTTGCGGGGGCAACCCGCACATCACGCAACCGCCGTCGCGTTCCACGAGCGCGAGTCTCTGGGCGCGGGTGAACAGCCGCTTCTCGCGCCCCCAGTCGAGGATCTCGCCGTCACCTCCGAGCACGACGGGGATGATGCCCCCACCAGCCGCCATCCGACGACATGAGGCGATGCTGACCGGCTCATCGAGGCCGTCGACCGTCGCGAATCCGGTGCCTGCGGTCAGGTCGTCGAGCCCCACGCGGACGACGACGGTCGCACCGGATACCGGAAGCCCGCCGTTGTCGCATCCGCTCGCATGCGCGCAGATCTCGACGAGCGCATCGGCCTGGATCATCGCGACCGTGCGACGGTCGGCATCAGGCGCCGCGGGGTCGAGCACGTGCGCCCGCGCCTGGAACGTGGCCGTCACGTACGCCTGGATCGCCGCCTTCACGGGAGCGCCGGACGCGATGTCGGTCTGCAGGGTCAGATGCAGCGACCCGTCGCGCTCGAACATCGTCAGCGAGCGCCGCGACCGGGCCTCATCTTCGCGCGGAGCCACACCGTCGGGATCGAGCCAGGCCTCGGCGTGCACGACGAGCTTGCGCACGTCATCGAGCGACAGCCCTGCCGCACGTTCGACGAGCAGTCGCTCGGCATCGACGATCCGCTCGATCCCGGCCTTCACGCGCGCCCGGTCGAGCAGGGCCACGATCAGCGCCGCGGCCGCCGCACTGAGCTCGCCGGCGCCGATCGCCCGCTGCACCTCGGGGTACCGCGGGGGCAGCTTCTCGCCGATGAGGTTCGCCCGCGGCGCGGTCGCCTCCCCCACCTTGACGAGCCGCACCGCGTCGCCCGTCGATCCGCCTGTCGTGGCGGCGATCATGGTCGCCGGGTTGCGGAATCCCTGCTGCTTCGCGAGACCCGCAGGCCCCAGTTCCGGACGCGCTTCCCGCGCGATGCCCGCCGCGATCTCGGCATGGATGCCGTCGAGTCGACGCTGTACCAGTCCCATCGCCCGGTGCGCATCGAGCAGTTGCGCGCGGCTCAGATCGGCCGCGTTCGTCGCATCGCCCCACGCGTCTTCGAGGTACGTCATCGCCTCGAGGAGCGGGTTCAGATGCGGGTTCGCCATACCTCCATCTTAGAAGATATGTTCGAATCTCAAGAAGGCCTGTGGATAACTCCGCGCCTCGTCATTGCCGTAGTCTCATCGCCATGTCCGCGTCCCCGAAGCTGCGCAGCACGAAGCGCGATGCCGACCGCTGGTTCCGTGAACAGGGCCTTCCGACGTTCGTTCCGCTGCGCCGCTGGTTCACCGACCTCCCCCGCCGTGTCGCACCGTTGATCGCGTGGGTCGCGGTGGCCGCGTACCTCTTCCAGGACGGGATCGAGGTCGTCTTCGACTTCGCTCTCGACGACGACTCCACGGAATGGGAGATCGTGCTCGTCTTCCTCGCCGTGGTGATCTTCCTGCTCGCGATCGGGCTCGCGTGGGCCGCCTACTACCTCGTGCGCGCCCTGCTGCGTCGCCTCCCGGTGGGCATCGGCACCGCGGTCGCGCTCGTCCTGATCGCCGCGTGCCTCGCCTTCACGATCGTCTACGGATACAGCGCCCAGCCCGACGCGACCGTCGGCCCGGTCCTGCGCACCATCCTGGTGCTCGGCCTCTGCATCCTGGTGACCGGCATGGGCGGTGGCGCGATGATCTCCTGGGCCTCGCGCCTCGCGGTGCGCAACGCCTCGGCGATCGGGCACATGGCGTCGATCGCCCTCCCGGTCATCCTCATGCTCGTCGTGTTCTCGTTCTTCTCGGCCGAGGTCTGGCAGATGGCATCCGCCCTCTCCTGGGGATCCATCGCCCTGCTCGGCCTCGTCGTCGCGGTGCTCGCAGGCATCGTCGTGCTGCGGGTCAGTGCCTCCGAGATCGACGATGATGCGCAGGCACCGAGCGCCGAACAGCGAGCCGCCCTGCTCATCGGCACGCCCGCAGAGGGCCGCCCCGTCGCCCCCGGCGCTCCGGGACGACTGCGCGCACCGCAGCGCATCAACATCCTGCTCGCGATGACCGTGGCGCAACTGGTGCAGGCCCTGTTCTTCGCCGGCCTCCTCGCGGCGCTGCTGATCGTGATCGGAGGCATCGCCGTCCCCACGGGCGTCGTCGGCATCTGGCTCGGATCCGGCAGCGCCGCCCAGCCGCTCGCGGTGCAGCCCCTGGAGTTCTTCGGGGCCAAGCTGCCGCTCACCGTCAACCTACTCAAGGCCGCCACCTTGCTCTCGGTGATCGCCGCGCTCCCCTTCGTGTTCTCCGCCGTGAGCGAGGCCCGTTACCGGGAGCGCTTCTTCGACCCGATCATGGCCGACATGCGGCGAGCGATCCTCGTGCGCGAGGCCGTGAGCACGACAGCGGCACGCTGAGCTCTGTAACTGTTCGGTCGCAGCACGCCCGACGCCCGTTCCTCCTGCTAGCGTCGGCGATGCGCACCCGAGCGCCGAAGAAGGATGCGCACCCGAAGCGCAGAAGAAGAGAGACCGCCCGCCGATGACAGCCGTGCGAATCAGGGATGCCGAGACCGCCGATCTCGAGACGATCACCGCGATCCACAACCATGCCGTGCTGCACACCACCGCGATCTGGAACGAAGAAGCGGTCGACCTCGCCGACCGCCTCGCCTGGCTCGCCGATCGCACCGCCCGCGGCTATCCCGTCGTCGTGGCGGTCGACGACACGGGAGTGCTGGGCTATGCGTCCTATGCGCAATGGCGCCCGCACAGCGGCTACCGCCTCACGGTCGAGCACTCGGTCTACGTCGTCGGCGGCCAGCACGGTCGCGGCATCGGCACCGCCCTGATGTCGGCGCTCATCGATCGCGCGCAGGACGCGGGGATGCACGTCATGATCGCGGGGATCGAGAGCGGGAACGCCGCCTCCATCGCCCTGCACGAGCGTCTGGGTTTCGTCGAGGTCGGACGCATGCCGCAGGTCGGTGCCAAGTTCGGGCGCTGGCTCGACCTGAGCATGCTGCAGCTGGTGCTCGACGACCGCCCCGAACCCGACGCCGGATCCTGACCATGAACCTGCTGCAGTGGTTCGTCGACGCCTTCAACTCGCAGTGGATGCTGCCCGGCGGGCAGACGCTCCTGGTGCGGGAGGTCGTGGGCAACGCGTTCGGTCTGGCCAGCGCGCTCGGTGGCATGCGGCGCAAGGTGTGGGCGTGGCCGGTCGGCATCGTCGGCAACCTGCTGCTGCTCACGGTCTTCCTGGGCTCCGCCCTCAGCCCCGACCCGTCCCTGCCGCACCTGCTGGGTCAGGCCGGGCGGCAGATCATGTTCATCGCCGTCGCGATCTACGGCTGGATCCGCTGGCGCAATCTCGACGGCGGACGCGTGGTCCCGCGCTGGGCGCCGACGAGCGCGCGGATCGGCATGGTGCTGGTGATGATCGTCGGCACGGTCGCCCTGACCCCGCTGTTCCGCCTGCTGGGATCGTGGGAGCCGGTGTGGGCCGACGCCTGGACGTTCGTCGGATCGCTGCTCGCCACGTACGGCATGGCCAAGGGCTGGACAGAGTTCTGGCTGATCTGGATCGCCGTCGACGTGGTCGGGGTGCCGCTGCTGTTCAGCTCCGGCTACTACGCCACCGGTTTCATGTACGTCTTCTACGGCGTCTTCACCGCGATCGGCTTCGTGATCTGGTGGCGGGCGCAGCGAAGCGCCGCGCACCCGATCGAGATACTGCCACCCGATCCGAGCCCTCGGCGCCCGGAGGAGGAAGAGCTCACCTGAGCTCCCCCTCCCCCGGCATCCCCCTCCGCCTCGATGTCGCCCCTCCTCGACACGAGGTCGTTCTCAGTCCGGGTGCTTCCCCGTGACGCCGCCCTTCGAGGTCAGCGCCATGGCGTCGGCCGCCCGCGCGGTGAGTCGTTCGAGCGGCCCCTTGCCGACCGTGCGCGTCCAGATGAGCGCGCCGGCCATCATGAGCAGTGAGAGCGCGATCCACGGCAGCACCGGGTTCGACAACCAGGTCGCCGCTCCCGCCAGGATGAGGATCGCCTGGATGACGTAGCCGGTGAGCGGAACCGCGCCGTAGGCGGCGAGGGGGAGAACGGCCCACCGCGCATAGCGGGTCACCAGCAGGCACAGACCGAGGACGGCCACCGCGAATCCGCCGGATGCCAGCACCTCCAGCACCCCGCCGGAGTGGGCTGAGACGCTGGTGACAGCTTCGAGCATCTTCGCGGGCGGGTCCTGCGAAGCCACGCGATCGAAGTACGACTGCCCCTCGTCGATGCCGCCGCCGTCGCCACCGAACAGCGAGGCCTTCTCGGGTGCGAAGCAGACGACCACGCCGTCGCTGGTCTGGCAGGTCAGTCCGGAGACGTCGACCTCGTCCCCGGGGATCATGCTCATCGAACCCGAAGCCGAAGCGGAACCGGAAGCGGAACTCGACGTCGCGGCATCCTGCTGCGGGGGCGTGAGGAGAGCGCCCAGCGCGTAGCCGCCGATCGCGATCAGCCCTCCGCAGACGAGCATGACGACCGCCGTCTTCACCCGGGTCAGGTCGAGGCGTCCGATCACGAGCCCCGCGCAGAGCAGCGCGGCCCAGACCGTGATCGGGTAGGTGCCGAACAGCACGAGCGACAGTCCCGGGCCGCCCAGATCCGGCGAGAGCGTGCCGATCAGGGCGAGCAGGGGAGGCCCGAGGATGCCGAGAGCCGCCCCGGCGATCACCAGCACCCGGGTGCGCAGGTGCACCGTGAACGCCGCGAGGATGTACAGCACGCCGTAGAGCGTGAGGATCACGGCGATTCCCGAGCCGAGCAGCTCGACCACGAGCCCGATCACGAAGATCGCCGCCCCGCGGCCGACCAGGCGCAACCGGATCTTCCGGAGCTCGTCCGGTGTCGCGGTGCGGGCGCCGCCCGTCATGAGAGCAAGCGACACCCCGGCCAGCAGCGCGAACAGGATCGAGGAGCGGCCGTTGACGATGTCCAGCCACGTCGACGGGTCGGTCAGGGTGAGGTCGGGACCGCTCGCGATCATCAGGTGCGCGCCGAACATGCCGACCAGGGCGAGCCCGCGCGCGACGTCCACGCCGACGATGCGGCGCCTCCCCGTGGGGGCGCCTTCGCCGCGGCGCAGGCGGCCGCCCGAGCCTGACGCGGAGGCGTCGGCCGTCGGCGCGGCGGAAGACGGGATGATGTGGGGCGTGCTCACGTGGGGACCTCTCGAGGAATCGGCGGAGACCTCAAGCTCAGCACGCGCCTCCGAGGGCGCGCATCCACCCTCAGTACCGCTTCGATCCGTCGAGCGGATGAGCGTCGGTGCCGCCGGGAGTCAGTGCTGCACGCGCGCCAGGAACTCCGCGGTGGCCGCCTGCTGCGGGGCATCGAACACCTGCGAGGGCGGCCCCTGCTCGACGACGACACCGTGCTCGAGGAACACGATGCGGTCCGCGACCTCGCGTGCGAACGACATCTCGTGGGTCGCCATCACGATCGTGGCCCCCTGCTGCTTCAGCTGTCGCACCAGGTCGAGCACCTCGCCCACCAACTGCGGGTCGAGGGCGCTGGTGATCTCGTCGAGCAGCAGCACCTCGGGCTGCGTGAGCACCGCGCGCACGATCGCCACGCGCTGCTGCTGACCGCCGGAGAGGCGGTCGGGGTACTCATCGGCCTTGGCGCCGAGGCCGAGCGTGTCGAGCAACGCACGCGCTTGGGCACGCGCTTCCGTCTTGCGCATGCCGTGCACACGCACGGCGGCCAGCGTGACGTTGTCGAGCACGGTCAGGTGCGGGAACAGGTTGAAGTGCTGGAACACGACCCCGATCCGGGCCCGCACCGCATCGGCATCCACCCGCGGGTCGGTGATGTCCTCGCCGGAGAGGAAGATCTGCCCGTCGTCGATGCCCTCGATGAGATTCATGGTCTTGAGCAGGGTCGACTTGCCCGAGCCGGACGCGCCGATCAGCACGACCACCTCGTGCGTTCCGACCGCGAGATCGATGCCGCGCAGCACGTCATGATCGCCGAAGCGCTTGCGCACGCCCCTGGCCTCGATCACCGGCACGCTCATACGACTCCTCCGGCCTGCTCGCGCTTGTTCAGACGCGCCGTGACGACATCGGTCAGGCGGATCATCGGCCAGCTGAGCACGATGAACATGAGGCCGGCGACGACGTAGGGCGTGAAGTTGTACGTCTCGGCGACCATCAGTTGCGCAGCACGCACCGCATCGACGGCGCCGAGCACCGAGATCAGCCCCACGTCCTTCTGCATCGAGACGAAGTCGTTCATGAGGGCGGGGACGACCTTGCGCACACCCTGCGGGATGACGACGATCCGGAGCGTCTGCCCGTGGGTCAGCCCGAGCGACCGCGCGGCGATGCGCTGCGAGGGATGCACGGCCTCCATGCCCGCACGCAGCACCTCGGCGACGTACGCGGAGTAGGTGAGGACCAGCGCGATCGTGCCCCAGAACATCGGGGGCATGCGCGGGAAGATCATCAGCGCGGGGATGCCGAAGCCGACGAGGTACAGCACGATCAGCAGCGGGATGCCACGGAAGAAGTCGGTGTAGGCCGCGGCGAGCGCGCGCAGGGGGAAGAACACCGGTCCGCGCAGCGAGCGCATGGTGGCCAGGAGCGTGCCGAGGATCGCGACGCACACCACGGCGATGACGAGCACCAGGAGGTTGACGAGCAGTCCCTGGAAGATCGGACCGATGCTCTCCAGCGCCACCTGCGGGTCGAAGAAGGTCTGGCTGACGATCGCCCAACCGGGGGTGTTGACGACGACCACGATCACCACCGCCAACAGAGCGATGCTGCTGCCGAACGCGATCAGGATGGATCGGGTGGTCGCCCGGCGCCGCAGAACGCGGCGTGACAGCTCGAGTGCGCTCGGCTGCCACTCCGCGTCGACGGACTGTGAGGTCATTTCAGGACGGGGACGTCGACCGCGTCGCTGAGCCACTTCTGCTGCAGCTCGTCGAGCGTGCCGTCGTCGCGCAGGGCGTCGACGGCCTTGGTGACATCGGCCGTGAGTGCCGAGCCCTTGGGCAGCACGATGCCGAACTCGTCTCCGCCGTTCGCCTCGGCGAACTGCCCGGTCACCACGCCGTCGTCGAGCTGGGCGCCGACGACGTAGAAGGCACCGGGGAGGTCGGTGATCATGGCGTCGATCTGGCCGCCCTTGAGCGCGAGCACCACGTCGTCGACCGAGTTGAAGACGTTGAGGTTCGCCTCGCCGAGCTGGGCCTTGGCGACCGTGTAGCTGGTGGTTCCGCTGGCCACGCCGACCTTGGTGGCCTTGAGCTCGTCGATCGTGGTCGCCGATGCCGCGGGCGAGCCGCCGACCGCGACGACGGCCTGCGTGGTCGTGTAGTACGGCGACGAGAAGTCGACGGCCTTCTTGCGGTCATCCGTGATGGAGAACTGCTGCAGGTTGATGTCCCAGTCCTTGGGGCCCGGTGCGATGGCGCCGTCGAAGGTGGTGCGCACCCAGACGATGTCGTCGGCCGTGTAGCCGAGCTGCTCGGCGACGGCGTTGGCGACCGCGCCTTCGAAGCCCTCGCCGTTGGAGGGGTCATCGTCGACGAACCACGGCTCGTAGTTGGGCTCGCCGGTCGCGATCGTGAGCTTGCCCTCGGTCACAGTCGGAAGGCCCGAGCCGTCTCCGCTGCCGGAGTCGGCGGACGGCGAGCTGCAGGCAGAGAGGGTGAGGGCGATGGCGGCAGCAGCAGCGGCGACGGCTGCGGCGCGGCGGAGGGTGGGAGCGAAGGGCACGATGACTCCAGGGCGAGGGAGGGTATGGAGAAGACGGCGAGGCAGGACGGGTCTGCTTCTGCAGACACGGTCTGCCTCTACAGAGTAGGCGATGCGGCGAGTCGCCAATCGGCGAAGTCGAAACCTGGGGACACGAAGCACGACACCAGCACCTCGTCGGCGTCGAGCGGCCGTGCGGCCTGCCAGACGCCGGCCGGCACACGCACCTGCGCCGCCTCACCGGGGCCGAGCACGATCGCCGTCGCCTCGCCCGGTTCCGCACCGTCTCCGCCGAGGCGGAGTTCGAGCCGGCCCGGCCCGTGCCACAGCCACAGCTCGTCGCTGGTCACGACGTGCCATTCACTCGTCTCCGACGGCAGCAGGAGGTAGTGGATGCAGGTGGCCGCCGGCCGCTGACCGTTCGGCGTCTCGACGGGAAGCGGACTCGTCCAGGTGCGGCGGAACCAGCCGCCCTCCGGATGCGGGGCGAGGTCGAGCCGCTCGGCGGTCGCGGGGCGCTGTGTCATGAGAGAGCTCCAGATCCAGGGGTGAGGGTCATTCCGGTCGCACTTTCCGTCGGTTCCCGGCGCTGTAGGCGACAGGAGGTGCGACCGGAACGGTCACGGGGCGACCGCTGCACGGTCGAAGGCGTCGATCGCGTAGCGCACCTCGCCGGAGACGATCGTGGCAGCGGTGCGGCCTTCCCCGTGCTCGACGAGTTCGACCACCGCATCGGGGCCGGCCGGGACGTCGAAGAGCGTGAGGTCGGCGAGGGCACCCACGGCGAGGTAGCCCGTGCGGTCGGGGCCCACGTCGATCCCCATGGCGTGAGCGCCGCCGAGGGTCGCGGCCCCGAGCAGGCGCGCGTGCAGGTCGCGGTCGGTGTACCCCTGCGAGCGGGCGATGCGCGCGAGCTCCGCCACGTCGGCCAGCACGTCGAGCGACGGGCTCGACGACAGCGAGTCGGTGCCGACGGCGATCGGGCTGCCCTCGCGCAGGTACGCGGCGATCGGCGGCTCCTCGAGTCCGATGACGGCGTTCGACCGCGGGCACAGGGCCACCGTCGTGCGGCGTTCCCGCAGGATGGCACGGTCCCTGGCGCTCATGTAGACGCCGTGCGCGATGTGGCAGTCGGGGCCGAGCACGCCGAGCTGATCGACGAACTCGGTGGCGCTGGTGCCGAATCCGGCCTTGCGCAGTTCCTGGAAGCTGGCGAGCCCGGCCGTGTGCCACGCCTGCGGATGCTCATGCGCGAACTCGCTCTCGAACGCGGCCTCGCCGAGGTGGATGTGGATGCGTCCGCCTCGCTCGCGCACGATGTCGGGGATCTCGAGCAGCGGCTCGATGTCGAGCGAGTAGGGAGCGTGGGGTGAGAGGCCCGTCCCCGGCGGGGTCGGCAGCGCGTCGAGGGCCTGCTCGACCTGCGCACGTCCGGTACGGGCCCAGTCGGCGTTTGTCCAACTCATCACCTCCCAATAGGTGATGCCGTGCAGTCGGGCATCGTGCAGAGCGGTCGCCGCCGCGCGATCGGTCACGACATCGGCCACGGCCGTCGTGCCGGAGCGCAGCGCCTGTGCCGCACCGTCGGCCGCATCCGCTGCCCAGTCGCGACCGCCTTCGTACACCGGGTCGAAAGCGCGCACCCAGTCGTCGAAGCCGTCGTACTGCCCGCGACCGACCGAGGCCATGCCGGTGTACTGCAGGTGGGTGTGCGCGTTCACGAGCCCGGGGGTGAGCACCCCGGGCCAGTGCACCTCGTCGGCGTCGATGCCCCTTTCGGACAACGACCGCAGCACCCACTCGCGCTCACCGACGTGCATGATGCGGCCGTCGCGCACCGCGACCGCGCCATCGACGATCGGGGGGGCCGTGATCGGCACCACGAGTCCTGCCGAGTAGACGGTGACGGCGGTCATGCCGACGCTCCTCGGAATCGCGGCGAGCGCCACTCGCGCTGCGCCTCGACCTGCGCCGGGCTGCGGTGGTCGATGTGCTCGCCGCGCAGGGCGAGCGCGGCCGTGCCGATGGCGGTGTCGGCCTCGGCGGGAAGGGCATGGACACCGGCGGGCAGTTCGTGGGCGAGCAGGTGCTCGACGGCGTACAGCTGCACGGCGAACGACAGGTCCATGATCTCGATCGGGTTGCCCTCGCCGGCAGCCAGGTTCACGCAGCCGCCTCGGGCGATCACGAGCGCACCGTCGCCGGCGCGCTCGACGAACGGAGAGGCTTCGCCGCTCGCTCCCGCGTACGGTCGCAGCGTCGCAGGGTCGAGGTCGACCTCGTGCGGAACCCCGCCCGCGACCGCCACGATCGCCGCGGCACGCAGCACCTCGGCGTCGACCGTATGCGGCGCCCCGGTGGACGAGACGACGAGGGCTCCGGGGGCGAGGTCGTGCAGTCGGCCGATGCGGTAGCCGTCGTGCGCGGCCCGCAGGGCACGCACCGGGTCGGTCTCGGTGACGCCGACCTGCACGCCGAGGGCCCGCAGGTGCGCGGCGACGCCCTCACCGACCGGGCCGTAGCCGACGACGACGGCAGGCTGGTCGCGGAGGTCGATGCCCACGTCGTCCAACGCGTCGGCGATCGCGAACACGCACGATTGGCCGGTGCCGTAGCGGTTGTCGAAGGACGTCTTGGTCAGGGCGTCGTTCACCGCGATGACGGAGATCTCGAGCACGCCCTCCCGCTCCATCAGGCGCAGCGGCGTGAGCCCGCTCGTCGTCTCCTCCGCCGCGCCGCGCAGCTCCGATGCGAGACCCTCTTCATGCGAGAGGCGGATCAGGTGCGAGCCGTCGTCGAGCAGCAGGTCGAAGCCACGGCGCAGGAACGACACCGCGGCGGCGCGCTCCGCCGCTCCCGACAGTGAAGGATCCCCGTCGACGGGGATACCGCGGGAGCGCAGCACCTGGGCGACCTCGAGGTCGATCTCGTCGGGGTGCGCATAGACGGCGACCGTGGCTCCGGCATCCCGCAGCAGCAGGGCGAGCTGGGCGGTCTTGGGTTCGAGCACCATCGCGATGCCGATCCGCACCCCGCGCACCGTTCCGGCCTCGCGCAGTCGCGTCGCGAGAGCGGTCGCGACGGGCATGTGCCGTCCTGCGGCGTCGACGCGATCCTCCGCCGTCTCGCGCACCGGGAGCGCGTGGCCGTCGAGCAGGATCTCGGGGGTCTCCCCGGGCGCGAACACGACACCCGCATCGCCGAGATGAGCGCCGAGCGCAGGAAGCAGCCGGCGCAGCTCCTCGGCCACGGCATCCGTCCCGACGACAGAGAAGTCCCGACCGGAGACGAGCAGGTTGGTCTCACGGGCGAAGCGGCGCACCAGACGCTGGGCTGTCGCGGTCTCGTCGGTCACCAGTCCAGGGTAGAGCCCACGGAGGCGGCCGCCCGCCAGAGCGCGGGGCGCCGCATCCGGAATGTGTCCGTGCATTTCGGAGACCCTGGATTCGCCCGCGCCCTTCGCCTTTCATGGGGGCATGACCCGTCAGATCCGCTTCAACGCCTTCGACATGAACTGCGTCGCCCACCAGTCGTCCGGCCTGTGGCGGCACCCCGACGACCGCTCCCGCCAGTACAACACCCTCTCGTACTGGACGGATCTGGCGAAGCTGCTGGAGAGCGCGACCTTCGACGGCATCTTCATCGCCGATGTGCTCGGCACCTACGACGTGTACGGCGGCACGAACGAGGCCGCGATCCGCAACGGTGCGCAGGTGCCAGTGAACGACCCGATCCTGCTGGTGAGCGCGATGGCCGCTGTGACCGAGAACCTGGGCTTCGGCATCACGGCGGGCACCGCGTTCGAGCACCCCTATCCGTTCGCACGCCGCTTGAGCACGCTCGACCACCTCACGCAGGGTCGCGTCGGCTGGAACGTCGTGACCGGCTACCTGCCCAGCGCCGCGCGCAACATGGGCCAGGAGGATCAGCTCGCCCACGACGACCGTTACGACCACGCGGATGAGTACGTCGAGGTGCTCTACAAGCTCTGGGAGGGCTCGTGGGAAGACGATGCCGTGGTCGAGGACCGTGAGCGCGGCATCTTCACCGACCCGGCCAAGGTGCACCCGATCGGGCATGAGGGGAAGCACTTCAGCGTTCCCGGCATCCATATCTCCGAGCCGTCACCGCAGCGCACGCCGGTGATCTACCAGGCCGGTGCGAGCCCGCGCGGGGTGAAGTTCGCGGCCGAGAACGCCGAGGCCATCTTCGTCGCCGCCCCCTCGAAGGAGGTGCTCGCCGGCACCGTGAAGCGCATCCGCGACGCCCTCGAAGCGGCGGGGCGCGACCGCTACGACGCCCGCATCTACACGCTGCTCACCGTGATCACCGCCGCGACGAGCGAAGAGGCGACGGCGAAGCACGCCGAGTACCTCTCCTACGCGAGCCCCGAGGGTGCGCTCACGTTCATGTCGGGGTGGATGGGCGTCGACCTGTCGCAGTATGCCGAGGACGAGCCGGTCGGCAACGTCGAGTCGAACGCGATCCAGTCGGTGCTGCAGCACCTGAAGGAGGAGGCCGACCTCGGGCGCGAGTGGACCGTGGGCGACTTCGGGCGCCACAACGCGATCGGCGGCCTCGGGCCCACCATCGTCGGATCCGGCGCCGAGATCGCCGACGAGCTGCAGTCGTGGGTCGAGGCGACCGACATCGACGGCTTCAACCTCGCCTACGCGGTCACCCCCGGCACGTGGCAGGACATCATCGAGCACTTGATCCCGGTGCTGCGCGAGCGTGGCGCGTACCCCGAGGAGTACGCGCCGGGCACGCTGCGGAACAAGCTGCACGGCCGTGGCAACCGCGTGCAGGACACGCACCGCGCCGCGAAGTACCGTGTCGGAGCGTTCGCGAAGGCCTAGGTCCGGCGACACCGCCGAGCGCGAGGCGTCAGGCCTCAGTCGTCGCTGCGGGCGAAGATCCCACGGAGCACGAGGAAGACCACGACGGCGACGACCGCCACGATCGCGAGCTTCCCGATGAACCAGAGGACCGAGAACAGCGCGCTCACGATCCACCACGCGATCACGACGGCGAGGATGACGCCGAGGATGGTCCAGATGTTCTTGGTCATGCCTCCAGCCTACGGAGTCATGACCGAGGGGATCTCCTCGAGCGAGCGGTAGACGGGGAGGCCGCGCTCCTGGGCGATCTCGACGTCCTTGTCGGCACCGGAAGAATCGCCCGGCAGCCGCAGCACGGCGTCGCAGTGCTGCAGCAGGCGGTGCGCTGTCTCGTACATGACGTCGCCTTCCGCCCCGGCATCCGCATCCGCATCCGCATCGAGCGTGCGCAGGATCGGGAGCGCGACCCACTCCCCGATCATCGGCACGTGCCCGAGACGGAAGATCGGACCCGAGGCCTCTTCGAGGCGGGCGAGATTCTGGGCGATGAGGACGGGGTCGCCGTCGGTGCCGGAGCGGTAGGGGCCGGCGATGAGGATCAGGAGTGGCTTCGTCATGGAGTTGACTGTAGTCTGAATCATGCACAATCGTGCAACTTCGTGAGGAAACAGATGCTCGCTGCTCAGCGCAAAGACCACCTGCTCGACCTTCTCGCCCGCGACGGACGCGTCGTCGCGAAAGCGGTGGCCGACGACCTCGGAGTGTCGGAAGACGCCATCCGCCGGGATCTCCGTGAGCTCGCCGAAGAGGGGAAGCTCCAGCGCGTGTACGGCGGCGCCCTGCCGATCCCCGCGCCCGAACGCCCGGTGCGCGAACGGCACGACCTCGCGACCGAGAGCAAGGAGCGGGTCGCACGTGCGGCCGTCACGCGCATCCGCCCCGGGTCGACGATCGTGCTGGATGCCGGGACCACGACCCTCGCGATGGCTCGAATGCTCCCCGCAGGCGCCGGCATCACGGTCATCACCCCGAGTCCCGCCGTCGCTCTCGCCGTGGCCGAGCACTCTGACGCCCGTGTGATCATGATCGGCGGAGAGCTCACCCGGCACTCCCTGGTCGCCGGTGGAGGACTCGCGATGGAGGCCATCCAGCACCTCTCCGCGGACCAGTTCTTCCTCGGCGTGACCGGTATCGATCCCGTGCACGGCCTCACGACGGGCGAGCTCGACGACGCGGTGACGAAGCGGGCACTCGCCTCGCGGTGCACGGAGACCGTGGTGCTGGCCAGCGAGGAGAAGGTCGGCACCGCCGCCCGCTTTCCTGTCCTGCCGTTCGAGGCGATCGCGTCGATCATCACCGATCCGCTCGACGCGAATCCGATCGCCGAGCAGCTCATCGTGCTGATCAGCGGTCAGGAGTGACCGACGGGACTCCCGCTGCGAGACGCTCGGCGAGCAGGTCGTGCAGGTGTCCTGCCGCACCGAGCAGGGCGACGCTGCGACGCGTGAGGTCGGCCAGTCGTTCCGTGAGGAGGCGCTGCACCTCGACGGTGCGACCGTGCGTGCGCACCTCGTCGAGGATGCGCGTGATCGCCGCGATGCCGTAGCCGCCGGAGCGGAGAGCAGCGGCCACCCTCGCCTCGGTGATCGCGACGGAACCGTAGGAACGGGTCGACGCCGCACCCCGCAGCGGATGCACGAGCCCCTCGCGCTCCCAGTGGCGCAGGGCCGACGCGCGGATGCCGAGCGCCTGGGCGAGTTCGCCGATCATCATCGCGTCCCCCTCGGCGAACACGTCGTCGGCCTCGGCCACGGCCACCTCGAGTCCGCTCAACGCCTCCCGCACCCGAGAACGCTCGCGGGAGAGGTCCGCGTGCAGATCGTCGATCCGCTCGGCGGCTCCCTCGACGGAACCCTCGACCAGCTCGGGCATGAGCCGGCGGGCAGGCACCGGGCCGAGCGCGGCCGCCATCGCACGATACGCCCGCAGCGCCGTGACGTGCGGCATCCGATACCGGCGATACCCGTTCGCACCGCGTGCAGCCGCGGGGACGACACCGAGGCGCTCCAGATCGCGCACCTGCTGCGTCGAGTACCCGACCAGCCGTCCGAGCTGCGCCGTCGTGAACGTCATCTCTTGAGGGTTCTGCATCCTCTTCCCTTTCATCTACAGGCCGAAGTCCACATAAGCACTTCCACCTCACCATTGAAGGATGAAAATGCAGAAGATCATCGAGACGGTCCGCGGCTACGACGGTGTCCTCGTCGTCGCCCCGGAGGCCGGAAGCGACTTTCCGGAGCTGTCGTGGGGAGACGCGTACTTCTACTACGCGCCGGACGGACGGATGCCGGAGCGCACTCAGCCGTACGGCACGATCATCACGAAGGACTACCCCGACGACGCTTCATCCGCCCTCGACGCTCCGGGACGCTTCCGGGTGAACATCCACGTCGGGCGCGCACAGACCGAGTCGATCGTGGATGCTGACGCCGATCCGACCGCGGCCGACGTGTTCCACCGGCATCCGCTCTACGGCACGTCTGGCTGGGTGTGCGTGATCAACCCTGCGGAACGGACGACGGATGCGGTGCTCGCCCTTCTCCGCGAGGCGCACGAGGCGGCACGATCCCGCGCTGAGCGCCGGGCACGATGAGCAAGACGACTCCACAGGGCATGACCGAGACCGACCGTCGGATCGTCGCGGTGTGGGCTGCCGACTGCGCCGAGCGCGTGCTGCCTCTGTTCGAGAGGGAGGCACCGGACGACGACCGGGCGCGTGATGCCATCGCCAGGACACGTGCCTTCGCCCGGGGCGAGCTCACGGCTGCGGGCGAAATCCGTCGTCGTTTCGTGGCCGGCAGGGCCGCTCACGCCGCGGCGACTCCCGCCGGCACCGCGGCCGCCCGCTCCGCAGCGCAGGCCGCGGGGGTCGCGCACATGGGCGCGCATGCTCTCGGGGCAGCCACCTACGCAGCGCGGGCCGTCGAGCTGGCACACCCGGACGACCCCGAAGCGCGTGCCGACGAAGTGCGCTGGCAGCTCGCGCAGCTCTCTCCCGAAGCCGCTGCGGCACTGCGCACCCTCCCGCTCCTGGGCACCGACCCCTCCGGCCCGCTCGGCCCCGGGCTCCTCTCGTCCGGTCCCCTCGGCGAGGTGATCCGCGAGCTGCAGGCGCACCTCTCGTCGGCCGTCGAGTGAGACCGCTTCAGCCCCGATTCAGCGTCGACCGGCCACACTGGAGGAATGCGGATCCTGGTGGTGGACGACGAGGTGCGCCTCGCCGAGGGCGTGCGTCGCGGGCTCGAGGCCGAGGGCTTCGCCGTCGACGTCGCGCACAACGGGGTCGACGGACTCTGGCGCGCACGCGAAACACGGTACGACGCGATCGTGCTCGACCTGATGATGCCCGGCATGAGCGGGTGGAAGGTGTGCGAGGCGCTCAGGGCCGAGGAGAACTGGACGCCCGTGCTGATGCTCACCGCGAAGGACGGCGAATGGGATCAGGTCGAGGCGCTCGAGACCGGGGCCGACGACTACGTCACCAAGCCGTTCTCGTTCGCAATCCTCGTCGCACGGCTGCGCGCCCTCGTGCGCCGCGGGGCCGTCGCCCGTCCGGCGATCCTCGAAGCGGGCGACCTGCGGCTCGACCCGGCCGCCCACCGCGTCTGGCGCGGAGAGACTCCCGTGACCCTGACCGCCCGGGAGTTCTCGGTGCTCGAGTACCTGATGCGCCATCGCGGTCAGGTGCTGTCGAAGCGCACCCTCATCGACGGCGTCTGGGACGACGACTTCGACGGCGATCCGAACATCGTCGAGGTCTACGTAGGACACCTGCGCCGCAAGCTCGACAAGCCTTTCGGACGCGAGGCCATCGAGACCATCCGCGGTGCGGGCTACCGGCTGGCGGCCGACGGTGGCTAGCCGCGGCTGGCGCTCGGTGCGCGGCAGGACCACGCTCGGCGCGACCGTCGTCGTCGCCGTCGCCCTCCTGATCGGAGCCTTCTCCTTCTACGGCGTGCTCAGCGCCAGCATCCACGACAGCACCGAGCGCGCGGCGGAGCAGCGCCTCGACGAGCTCTCCGAACGCGCCGGCGGCCCCGGCGGCAAGGGAGTGGACGCGCTCGACGACGAGATCCTGCAGCTCATCGGATCGGACGGATCGGTCCGCGCCGCCAGCGAAGACGCCAGAGAGAAGCTCGGGACGACGCCCCTCCCGGTCGACGACGATCCGCAGACGACCACCGTGGACGGCGAGACCTTCGTCGTCGTCTCGGAAGACCTCGACGACGACCAGACGCTCGTGCTCGCGGTCTCGATGGACGATGACGCCGAGACCCTGGCGACGGTGGCGACGCTTCTCGCCATCGCGGTCCCGCTGCTGCTGCTGCTCGTGGCCGTGACCACCTGGCTCGTCGTGGGGCGCGCCCTCCGCCCGGTCGAACGCATCCGCGAAGAGGTCGACGGCATCACCGCCGAGCGGCTCCACCAGCGCGTACCGGTGCCCGAGACCGCGGATGAGATCGCCGCGCTCGCGACCACCATGAACGGCATGCTCGACCGGCTCGACGCCGCGGCCACCGCGCAGCGGCGCTTCGTGTCGGACGCCTCGCACGAACTGCGCTCTCCGCTGGCGACGATCCGCCAGCACGCCGAGCTCGCCCAGGCTCACCCCGATGTGACGAGCATCGGCGAGCTCGCGGAGGTCGTGTCGGAGGAAGGGCTGCGCCTGCAGGGGATCGTGGAGTCGCTGCTGCTACTCGCCCGCCTCGACGAAGGCGCGAGCACGCACCACGAGGCCGTCGACCTCGACGACATCGCGCTCGGAGAGGTGCGCCGGCTTCGCGCGGCGGGCATCGACGTCGACGGCTCCGGCATCCGCGCAGCGCGCGTGCACGGCGACCCGCGACTGCTCGGCCAGCTGGTGCGCAATCTCGCCGACAACGCCGTGCGCCACAGCCGAGGACGCATTGCGATCGGCGTGACCTCCTCGGACGGACACGTGTTCGTCACGGTCGAAGACGACGGAACCGGGGTGCCGGCCGAGGAGCGGGAACGGATCTTCGAGCGCTTCGTGCGCCTCGACGAAGCCCGCAGCCGCGACGCCGGGGGCAGCGGCCTCGGACTCGCGATCGCCCGCGGCATCGCCACCCGCAGCCGCGGAGCCCTCACGGTCGATGACTCCCGCTGGGGCGGCGCGCGCTTCGTCCTCACCCTCCCCCTCGGCGCGTGACCAGCCGGAACTCCGGTTCCTGAAGAGGTCTTCAGGACGCTTCAGGGAGGCTTCAGCGCCTGCGCGGCACCATCGAGACATGGACGACAAGACACCCACTCCCGACCAGACGCCGACTCCCGACCAGACGCCCACTCGCGACCAGACCGCACAGGGCACCCCGGATGCGCAGACCGTGCCGGTGGCCCCGACCCCGACCCCGGATGCGACAGCCCCGACCCCCGGCGCCGGTCAGCACCCGACGTTCCCCGCCGCGGAGCCGGTCGCGGCCCCCGCGGCGTCCACACCGAAACCCGGGCGCAAGCGCGCACTCCTCATCGGCGGCGGCATCGCGGCAGCAGTGGTCCTGGCGGGCGGTGGCGTCGCGATCGGAGCGGCGATCGGCGACGAGTTCGGCGACGACGACCGCTCCTCGATGTCCGACGGTCCCCGCCACGACGACGCAGATGACCACGGCCAGCGCGACGACGCCGGTGACGACGACCGAGGCGACGCCCCCTCGAACGGCCGCGGCCCGGTGACCGGCATCGGCACGGCGTCCGCCGACGAACTCATCGCGATCGCGGATGCCGCACGCGGAGCCGCCGACGGCGAGGTCACCTCGATCGACGCGAAGCGCGACGGCACCTGGGAGGTGCAGCTGACGACGACCGCGGGTGATGAGACCGAGGTCCGCGTCGACGAAGCCCTCGCGGCATCCGTCATCTCGACCGATGCGGCTGACGGCGACGACACCGGCCCGGCGCTCACCCTCGACGACGAGGCGATCCGCTCCCTGGTCTCCGCGGCACTCGCCGAGGCCGAGGGCATGATCACCGACCTCGATGTCGACGGCGACGACGTGAGCCCCTACGACGCCTCGGTGCTCACTTCGGACAACCGCTCGATCGACATCGACTTCAGCGCCGACTTCGCGATCGTCGGTACCGACATCGACTGAGCGATCCACCGATCCCCGTCCTGTCGGGTGGACCCGAGACGCCCGAGACGACGATGCCGCCGCCCCACCCCGGGGTCGGCGGCATCGTCGCATCCGGACGGCCCCGAAGCCGATTAGCATTCAAGGATGACGAACTCCGCACCGATCGACGACATCTCCATCGGCGGTGAGGTTATCCGCCTCGGGCAGTTCCTCAAGTTCGCCGGCCTCCTCGACTCGGGCGGCGACGCCAAAGAGGTCATCATCGACGGGTACGTGACCGTGAACGGCGAGGTGGATCGTCGACGCGGACGCCAGCTTCACGACGGAGACCTGGTGTCGTTCGAGGGTCGCACGGTGCGCGTCCGCCCCTGACCGTTCGACCTAGCGGTCTTCCGCAGGCAGAACGCGCCGCACGGTGACGACGATCAGTGCGACGAGGAGTCCGATGATCGCCACGTCTGCGGCGATGTACGCGTAGTGCGCCCCGCTGGTCCCCGGCGCCTCCGACCCCGCGATCACCAGGTCGCTGCGCTGGTTGAGCATGGGTCGGATGACGGCGACCTCGACGAGGAAGACCACCCAGATCACGCCGAGGATCACCAGGGGCGTTCGCCCCGCCTTCGCCCGCACGCTCACGGCCGTGAGCAGGACCAGGACGACGCCGGCGAGCACGTTCAGCGCCGTGAACACGAGCCTCCCGATGCCGAGCCCGATCGGGATCGTGACGCCGGGAGCCATGAACTTCAGCGGCGCCTCGAGGAACGAGATCGCGATGATCGCACCGAGCAGGAACGCCGGCAGCAGCAGCCGCAGCGCCGTGGTCGTCCGCACCATGGAAGTCACGCAGTCCTCATCTCCCGCCGATCATCGTCCGCCCTTCGACGCTACCTCGGGAGAGCGGGGCCGCCGACGGTATCCACCGGGGAATTAGGGGAGATGATCACAGCCACTCGATGATCTGCTCCGCGAGGATTCCCACCCCGATGACGGTCATGGCGATGCCGGCGATCCGCGTGACCACAGAACTCGCACGCGGCCGGGTACGCAGCAGTCGACGAGCGAGCAGCCCGACGGTCGTGTACACGATCGCGATGTTGAGCAGGTGCAACCCGCCGAGGGCGAGCATCTGCGCCGTCGACGGCCAGCCGTGCGGGCTCGTGAACTGCGGGAGGAGGGCGAGCAGCAGCAGGAGCCCCTTCGGGTTGATGCCGCTCACACCGGATCCGCGCAGGAACTGCCCCCACCCCCCGGTGGCGATCGGCTCGCCGCTCTCCGCGAGGGGAGCCGGGCGACTGGCCAGAGTCGTCGCGCCGAGGAAGATCAGGTAGAGCGCACCGACCACGGTGAGGGTCGTGAGGGTGACCGGATATGCGGTGACCAGCGCACCGAGACCGAGCGCGACGGCGACGATCACGACGGTGTATCCGGCGATCATCCCGAGGATGGACGGCGCGATCGATCGGGCGCGCAGGCCTGCGGAGATCGCGTACGCCCAGTCCGCGCCGGGGGTCAGCGCCAGCATCACGGCGACCACCCAGAACTGCATGACCAGAGCGATATCCATCGGTCCTCCTCAATCCGAGGAAGAGACTACGAAGGATCACGCGAAAGGTGCTCCGATTCTTCGGGTGATCGCGCCCTTCACCTGCAAGAATTGTCGCCATGGACGCACTTGACCGGGAGATCCTCTCGCTACTGCAGGATGACGGCCGGATGAGCGCGACCCACCTCGCCTCCCAGGTCGGGTTGAGCCTGTCCGCGTGCCATCGCCGACTCAAGGAATTGGAGCAGTCCGGAGCGATCGAGCGATACCGCGCGGTCGTCGCGCCCGCAGCCGTCGGCCTCACATTCGAGGCCATCGTGTTCGTGACGATCGGACGCACCGACAAGGACACGATCGTGGCGTTCGAGGAGGCCGTCGTGGCGATCCCCGCCGTGGTCGAGGCCCAGCGCCTGTTCGGCGACCCCGACTACATGCTGCGCATCCTCACCCGCGACATGAGCGCGTATCAGGAGCTCTACGACAACACGCTCGGCACCCTGCCCGGTGTGCAGCGACTCACCTCGACCATGGTGATGAAGCGGCTCGGTGCGGATCGGGCTGTACCGATCCCCTGAGTGGGGCGCGAAGGCGCCGAGAGTTCTCAGACGAGGCTCAACGGATGCGCTCCACGACGATCCCGCCGAAGATGTCACACGCGCTGATCACAGGCGATCAGATCAATGGATAGGAGCGGACGCTGCGCGGAGCTGCTGCACATGCCAGCTCCCCTACGAGCGTTACTCGGCGATTAGAAAGTGCACTTTCTGGACTTACCTTCCAATGCCTGCTTGGGTGAGAGCCAAGCAGCCTTGGGGGGATGTGAGCAATGCCGTCACGTGTCATGGTTATCGTTGCGAGAGCGCTGAAGGCATATCGCAATTCGGAGAACCTCACACAGGAAGAAGCAGCAGCCATAGTTGGTTGCTCAATTCCGACCTATCGCCAGCTGGAGCTTGGCACTTCTGAGATAGGCCATTTTTCGGACCCGAAACTAAGCACACTCATGCGTGTACTTACGGTCCTGCACCTCGACGGACCCATGCTCCGGGCGCTTGACCAAACGGTCACTTCTAGCTCCGATGATGGAACCGACGGTCATACTCGGGTGAGCGATGTCGACGCCCGATGATGCACGGCTCGGCGGGCAGAGCACGATGGCGACGAGTTCGGCTCGAGATCGACGCGATGAAGCACGTCGAGCAGCCGCACTTGCCGTCATCCAGAAGAGATTCCGTGAGCCTCAGTGCAGTGTCAGTTCGGTCGCCGAGGAGCTTCACCTCTCGGTCCGACAGCTGTACCGGAGTTTTGTCGGCCACGAAAGCCCGTCGGAGATCATCAGCCGTGTCCGCACGTCAGCAGCGATCACGTTGCTCCTCAACGACCGCGGCCTCCCGGCGCCCGAGGTCGCAAGACGGGCAGGATTCGTAGATCCGGGAACGATGCGCGAGCACCTGCGACGCCTTCTCGGGATGGGAAGTCGGGAGATTCGTAGCCAATGCGTCAAGTTGTCCGAACTCACGCGGCGGAGTCCCCCTGCCCAGGTCTCAGAGTGAACTCGCAGCCGCTCGCCGCTCACGCGCGTCCGACCTGGCGACGTCGACGCGGAGACCCCAAATCGGCGTCTAACACTGGCGGGATTGACGCAGCATTTCCGAAGGCTGAGCACAGGCTGAGACGACGACGCACTCCGCGCATAGTCTGGACGCATTCCGCACTGGCGTCAGATGGGAGTGAGGATGCAGGTACCGAACTGGGCGCGGCGTGCATTAAGGATGCCCGGATCGACATCGTTCGTTCTACTAGAGCCCGTTGTCGATCACGTGTTGTCGAATCACGAGAGACGCCGAGGCCTCTCCACTGCCACCCTCGTCGAGATAGCTCGGGGAAAAGCGTCGACTCCCGCTGATCTGTTGTCAGCGGGAGTTCAAGCATCGGAACGCTCTTTGGGCGTGATGCCTTTCAGGCATCAGATTCTCGCAGCGGCAGCGATGCTGGAGGGATGCGCGGTGGAGATGGACACCGGGGAGGGGAAGACCCTTGCCGGCGCCTTGGCGGCCGCGGCCTACGCTCTCCAGGGCCGCTCTGTTCACGTGATTTCCGTCAACGACTACCTTGCACGACGTGATGCTGAATGGATGGGCCCGCTGTACAGGTCGCTAGGACTCACCGTGGCCGCAGTCTCTGAAGCGAGCACGACCGATGAGAGGCGTGCCGCTTACAGATCAGACGTCATTTACGCAAGCGTCAGCGAGATCGGCTACGACATCCTCCGAGACC
Source organism: Microbacterium sp. NPDC091662 (assembly GCF_044756705.1). Lineage (NCBI taxonomy): Bacteria > Bacillati > Actinomycetota > Actinomycetes > Micrococcales > Microbacteriaceae > Microbacterium > Microbacterium sp. NPDC091662. The sequence continues at coordinate 2,307,564 of NZ_JBIVTM010000001.1, forward strand.
GGTTCTGCATCGTTGACGAAGACCGCGTTGCCCCAGCGATGGATGTGGCCATCGTCGACGAGGCCGACGCCGTCATGATTGACGAGGCCATCGTTCCCTTGGTGCTCGCAGGTAACGCTCAATCGGAGGTCGCTGAACCCTCAAAGGCCGCACTTCTGGTGCGAAGCCTTACAGAAGGCTCTGACTATGTCGTCGACCAGGATGGATCGACCGTCACGTTCACTGATGGCGCGCTTGACGCGTTGGAGGCGGAGCTCGGCGGCGTGAACCTGTATGCACCTGAGCACATCCCGACACTCACCGGCCTGAACCTCGCACTGCACGCGCAAGTGCTGATGCAACGCGATGTCGACTACGTCATTGAGAATGATGTGCTACGGCTTGTGAACACGACGCGTGGCCGCATTACGGAGGGTCAGCGGTGGCCGGATGGCATGCACTCCGCGGTAGAGGCCAAAGAGGGCCTGGAGACGAGCGGCCCCGGCGTTGTGTTGGACATGATCACGATCCAAGATCTTGTGACGCAGTATCAAACGCTTGCAGGCATGAGCGGGACCGTAGTCCCAGTTGCCGAGGAGCTCCTGGAATTCTATGCGCTCCGCTCCGGGCGCGTGGAACGCCGACTTCCGCAGGCGCGAGTCGATGAACCTGACGTCATCATGAACTCTGAGGCAGGAGTGCTCGATGCGGTCTCCGAGGCCGTTCAGCAGCACCACTCACGAGGTCAGCCAGTTCTGGTGGGCACTCAGAGCATTGCCGAGTCCGAGACACTCGCCAAGCTTCTGACCGAACGAGGTCACGACGTGCGGGTCTTGAATGCGAAGAACGATGCGGCAGAGGCTCTGACGATCGCCCGCGCCGGAGAGCTCGACGCCATCACCATCTCGACTCAAATGTCAGGGCGTGGCACCGACATAGTCCTCGGTGGTGTCGACGGAGGAGGTCGCGGCGACATCACCCGGCGTGGCGGCCTTGTCGTCATCCAAGTCGGGCTCTATCCGTCCCGACGTCTCGACGCCCAGCTCCGCGGGCGTGCAGGCCGTCAAGGCGATCCTGGAACCTCTGTGCGCATTGCAAGCTTGCGGGACGAGCTCATCACAACAACCGCGACGCGCTCCATACGCGCTCAGATCGAGTACCCCGAGCGCCTCACCCGCCGGGCAAAAGAACGCATTCTTGACACCGCCCAGGACATCGCCGAGGCCGTCCGCGCGGACCAGCATCGTGCGACGTGGGGCTACAACCGCGCCATAGCGATGCAACGTTCTGCCGTTCTACGGGAACGCTTTGCTGTCACTCACTCGGACGACTTTCTGTGGACACGATTGCCAGATCTTCCCCTTGACCGCTCCGACGCGGCAAAGAGCAGAGCGCTCCGCGAACTCGCGGCCTTTAGCCTGGACGATCTCTGGTGCGAGCACCTGGCATCGCTGCAAGCGACTCGCGATGGCATCCACCTCCGCGCCCTCGGTGGTCAGGACCCTCTCGACGAGTTCCACCGCATCGCGCTGGTGGAGTTTGAAGAATTCTTCGAGCGGGCGTATGACGAAACTCGGCAGGCGTTGTATTCCACAGGCGAGTTCGATCTCGAAGCCGCCGTCGCGACCATCCGGGCTCGCAGGCCCTCCGCGACGTGGACGTACATGATCACAGACAACCCACTCGGTGACGCCGCATCTCGGGCCGCCGAATCGCTGAGATCGATGTGGATGGACCGGCCTCGCAAAGGGCGTAGCCGGGCGTAGCCCTCGACCAGCGGCCAACTTCGCAATTTCGCCGATCGCTCGCGGCAACGAAATCGGGGAATCCGTGACAAGGAAGTACCAATTCGTTGGGTCGACTCATGTCGCTTCCATAGCATTCGGATAAGCCCCGAAACCGCGGGCTCATTTGTGAAGGGAGCATAACCATGACGAAAGAAATTGCGGAGCGGCTCGAACGGCGCGCAAGTGAGGTGAAGCTCCTCGGTGACGGGTTCCAGCCCATCGCAGAGGGCAACGCATTGGTGATGGGGACCCCCACACTCATCACGCTCACGACCTTTGCGTTGCAGTGGGTGTCAGGATTCACCGCTGGCGGCGCGGATAAACTCGCCAGCGGCATCACGGCGGAGAAGGGTGAGGCACCCTCGCTCGAAGAGTTGATCTCGATGCACGAGGACCGTTCGGCGTGACGCCGGCGTTCGCTGAGAGTGACCGACCTCAGAGCGGAAGCCATCGCCTGGTTGCATGAGCACCGAAGCCAGGCGTCGCTCCACGGCGAATCATCCGGCGAGACATGGGCGGTAGAGGCTGGCACCCACCGGGTGTTGGCCTCTGCGCAGAAGATCTGCGTACTCGCCGCCGTGGCTGAACACGTTGAAACTCACATCGACTTCCTTACCGCGCCCATTCCTTTTATCGACGTACAATCACACTTTCTTGCGGGGACCGATGCAGGAGCTCACGAACGTGCGCTCCTGGCTGACGGCATCTATGCGAGCGGCCCCTCGTCAGGAACACTTAGCGTGAGCAGGCTGCTGGTCTACGCGTTGCACCACAGTTCGAACGCGGCTGTAGATGCCTTGGCAGACGCCGTTGTCAGCCGCACGCCGGACGCAGAGATCGCAACCGAGCTTCCTCCTCGGATGAGCACACAGTTCATCGATGCGTTCCGGGGCGTGGACGGCAAGTGGCGACACCTCAACCAACCGGTGACACCGGCGGGTGCGGCGGCCGGGTGGAACACTCATACCGCCCCAGTCACCACACTCACGTCTGCCGCACAGTTCGTGGCTCGCCACAAAGACCACGAACGGCTGTTCAAGTACCTACCGCGCATCCCTGTCTATGGCGCCACTGAGGTCATCGGGAAACTCGGTGAATTACCTGGGCACAGGGCAGGTGCTCTCGTGCGGCGAGACGCTGATGGCGACCTCATCGTGGGCTCATACGCGTTCTCGAACCTACCTTTGCGCCCGCAAGAGCTGGCACTCGCAGACGCGGTCGAGTATGTGCTCCGCGCAGCCGCCATGCGGACGATCACCGTGCCCTTCGCTACGTATCTGCCCAAATGAACGGACCCCCGATGTGCCGCATCAGCTCTCGACAATCCTCTCGGCTGGATTCCACGCGCACCTTACGCGCGTCAGACCGGCTCGGCCAAGTCACCGTTATCGTAGGCGCGTTGGAGGAGCTGGCGCCGGGGCACATCGATGCGAAATCCGAGCTGTTCCAGTGGCGCCTTGCACGCCTGATTGCTCCGAAACTACTGCGCGGCCGCGTCGGCGCGCTTCTATTCTCCTCTCAGGCAGAGCGCACCATCAGCGCTACGAAACTCGCCTCAGGGGTTGTGCTTCTGCTCGCTGATCCGAAGTCGGTGATCGGTCGGACAACTCGTGTCATGCAGTTGGCAGCGCACATCTATCAGCACACTCGGACTGCCGGGCTCGGACGGGATGGCTCGGACCACGCTCTCGTCGTGCAGGACGCCGCACAGTTGATCGCGGCATTCGCAGCGCCCAGTAGCAGGACGGAGAAGTTGGCAGTGGAATTCCTCGGCGCTCAGGCCCTGTTGTCGTACTTCGCATCTGGGTACGTGAAAGCGATCTCCCCGGTATGGCGGGCAGGAGAAGCGATGAGTGGGGTCATGCGCACTTCTTCGTACGGCGAGGGCCGTGTCTATCGGTTCTTCCGCGCCTACCCGGCCTTCGAGAGGGCCGCCGCATGGGGCGTCATCGTCGGAGAGACGGCCGTCCCGTTGCAACTGCTCCTGCCGAAGTGGGTCAGGGGAATCTGGCATCTCGGCCTGCTGGCTATGCATGGAAGCATTGCCCGGTTCATGGGGCTGAACCGTTTCTTCTGGAGCTTCGCTGCGATGCAGCCTCCGATGGCGTACGTCGTCGAACGCATGAGCCAAAAGATGAGGGGAGTGCGCCGATGACAGTACCACCGGTACTGCTCCTCTTCGAGAGCGGAGCCATTTCAGGGCCATACTCCTGGACTTGGGTGGAGCGCCGACTTCCCAACGATGTTGCTGTCGTCAACAGAGACCGTGGCGCACCTTCGCTGTTCGATGCCGCGTACCGCCGAATGGACTATCGCAGCGTATTGGAACGGCTTCGGCCACACCTGCTGGACGGAGTCCCTGTGGTGGCCATCGGGCACTCCATCGGTGGCCTGCTTGTCCGCGCACACGCGAACGCGCTCGGCTCACGGGTTGTGGGCATGGTGCTAGTCGATCCGTCGCCACCATCTCAATTCGCGCCCGGCGTCGACCAGGACTTCCAGTACCTACGCCTCAATCAATCGCTGGCCGTTCGTACCGTGCGCGCCGTGTTCGGCCAGGCTCCCACGGCCGCCGAGACCGCGGACTTTTCGAATCTAAGTGCGGCAGCGCGGACACGGGCTGTCGAGATGATGACGCCCCCACGGTATTGGATGAACGCCTACCGCGAGTCGAGGAGCGCTGGCTCCCAGTGGCTGGGGTCGGCATTGTTCCCTGATGTCGAGCAACGACCTGTTGCGGTGGTATCTAGCGATGTGTCCGCACACGAGCACTCGCTACAAAACACATTCGAGGAGAGAATTCTGCATGGCAGCTCGAAGAGTCAGCGATTCAGAGTCGAAGGCGCCTCGCATGCCACTGTCCTCTTCGATGAACAGTATTCCCGGGCAGTGAACGAAGCTATCGACTGGGTACTCACGCAGGTCGTCGAACGGCGAATCGCATGACGCGACCATCGATTGGCGAACTCTCTGTGGCGACCGCGCTCGGAGGGTGGCTCGTCCTGTCGGCCATGCACCAGATGAAGCAGTTTCGGCGAGTCACGTCAAGATTCGACAAGTACGGAGCATGGCTCCCGCTATGGACCTTTTTCGGCCCTATTCCGGGCACCTTGGACGCGGAGCTCGTCGTCCGTGTCACAGCTTCGGCAGGGCCCAGTAGCTGGCGGCACGTTGCGATGTACGAACCGCGGAGATGGACTCACATGCTGTATCACCCGAACCGCCGACTTGAGAAGGTCATGCTTGATGCCATTGGCGACATCAAACGGCAGTTGGGTGAGCACGACTCTCCAGAAAAGGTCACCGGATCCTTCGCCTACGCCGTACTACTCAACATTGCTACGGCGCACGGCAGACAGCCAGGTGTCACACACATCCAATTCATGGTCGTCAACAGCAGCGGCACCGACGACAACCATCACAGTCTGGTTCCCCTCTTCGCATCGGCGGTGCATCCCGTATGACTCCTGAGATTTCAGAGAACGAAAGCCTTTACGGCGACGCGGTCAGTTCCTACTATGACCTTCTCTATCCGCCTGCAGATATCCCAGAGATGGTGAAGTTCGTATCTGAGCTACGGTCCCCCGCCGCCAGCGTCCTGGACTTCGGCGTCGGAACAGGCCGGACCGCTCTTCCGCTTGCGCTCGCGGGCTACGAGGTCGTCGGTGTGGACATCTCTGAAGCGATGCTCACCGAGTTACGCGCGAAGGACGTCGAAGATCGCATCACACTTGTTCGTGGAGACTTCACGGAAGTGTCAGGAACCAACCAGTTCGACTTGGTCGTGTGCCTGAACAACACGCTTCCCATGGTGCTCGACGATCAGCGGCGGCAGCGGGTGTTCCTGAACGCCGCCGCCAACCTCAAGCCCGGCGGACACCTGTTGTTAGAGACTGCCTCCCCATATCCGTACCTTCGCGGCGAACGACGCCGATACCAGTTCGCTCCGGTGGGTCGGGGAGACAAGATCCTCATGGACATCGTCAATGTCGATGCCATCGCGATGCGGTTGCTTCTTGTTCGCTCGATGGTGATGCCCGGGGGCACGATGACTTTCGCCGAACAGAACCACCTACTCACACCTATTGAACTCGACATCATGGCAAGGGCTGCCGGTTTCGCACCTGCGGGACGGTACTCCACGTGGACGAAGGATGCGGTGACCGACTCATCAGTCATGCTGGTGTCCGCCTACCGGCTACCGGAGAAATAGCTCGTTCGTGCTCCGGCAGATGCGTTCCACGAGCTCTTCGGGCGCGGCATCCACCGTCACCGTGAGCCCCTGCTCGTCCGCCCCGAGCGGCTCCAGCGTCTGCAGCTGCGACGCCAGCAGCGCCGGCGGCATGAAATGGTCGCGGCGAGCGGTCGCCTGCGCGGCGACCCGCTCGATCGGCGCGTCGAGATGCACGAAGACGGCCGCCGGGGCCGAGGCTCGCAGCCGATCACGGTAGCTGCGCTTCAACGCCGAGCACGCGATGACGACCGCCGGGTCCGCGGCGAGCGCCGCCCCCACCCGGTCGAGCCACGGCCATCGGTCGTCGTCGTCGAGTGGGGTTCCGGCTGCCATCTTCGCGATGTTCGCCGGTCCGTGCAGATCATCCGCATCGATGAACGCGACACCCATCCGGCGTGCGAGTTCCCGACCCACCGTGGTCTTGCCCACCCCGGACACCCCCATGACGACGATCGGCCGACGCGCGGTGGTCACCAGTCGTGCACCGTTCCGTCCGCCAGCCGGTTGTACGGCAGATAGGCCCGCTCGTACGGGTACTTGCCGGCCTCGTCGACGTCGAGCTCGACGCCCAGGCCCGGCTTGTCGCCGGGGTGCAGCAGTCCTTCGCGCCAGGTGAAGGACTGCTGGAACACCTGGTCGGTGCGTGAGCCATGCTGCATGTACTCCTGGATGCCGAAGTTGTGGATGGCGAGACCGAGGTGCATCGCCGCCGCCATGCCGACCGGCGAGATGTCGGTGGGCCCGTGCATGCCCGACTTGATCTGGTACATCGCCGCGTAGTCGAGCGTCTTCTTCAGCGGGCTGATGCCGCCCATGTGGGTGACCGCGCCGCGGACGTAGTCGATGAGCTGATCGCGGATGATGTCCTTGAAGTCCCAGACGGTGTTGAAGATCTCGCCGATCGCAAGAGGCGTGGTCGTGTGCTGGCGCACCAGCCGCAGCGCCTCCTGGTTCTCGGCGGGGGTGCAGTCCTCGAGCCAGAAGAGGTCGTACGGTTCGAGTGCCTTGCCGAGCTTCGCCGCCTGGATGGGCGTCATCCGGTGGTGTCCGTCGTGCAGCAGGGGGATGTCGGGGCCGAACTCGTTGCGCACCGCCTCGAACACCCCCGGCAGGTGGTGCAGATAGGCGCGGGTGTCCCAGTCCTCCTCGACCGGCTTCGCACCTCGGCGGGCCGGTTCGTGGTCATAGCGGGCTTCTCCTCCCCCGGCGTCTCGGGCCTGCGAGGCGATGCCGTAGATGGCCTTGAGGCCGGGGACGCCCGTCTGGATGCGGATCGCCCGATACCCCTGATCGAGGTGCGCGCGCACGGAATCGAAGAGCTCGGGCAGCTCCTTGCCCGAGGCATGACCGTAGGCGAGCAGGCCGGTGCGCGATGCGCCGCCCAGCAGCTGGTAGACGGGCATCCCCGCCTTCTTGCCTTTGATGTCCCACAGCGCCATGTCGACCGCAGCGACCGCAGCCATCGTGACGGGGCCGCGCCGCCAGTACGCGCTCCGGTAGAGGAACTGCCAGGTGTCTTCGATGCGGTCCTCGTCGGCGCCGATCAGCAGCGGGACGACGTGCTCGGTGAGGTACGCGACGACCGCGAGCTCACGCCCGTTGAGGGTCGCGTCGCCGAGGCCCGAGATGCCGTCGGCCGTCGTGAGCTTGAGGGTGACGAAGTTCCGGTCGGGGCTGGTGACGATGACCTCAGCCTTGTCGATGCTCATGCGAGGGTCCCTTCGGGAGTCAGGTGGTCGATGACGGTGCGCGTGCGGTCGGTCTCGGGCAGGGCCGAGATGGTGCGGGCGACCGCGACCGTCGCCTCGTCGGTCGGGTCGAGTTCGAGGAGCGAGCGGATCCAGGTCTCCAGGGCGTGCACCTGTGCTCCGTCGACGGCGAGGCCGTCCTCACGCCGCCGGCGCACGGGAGCCACGAGCCGCAGCGCCACCTTGATCGGGCTGTCGCGGCGGATCTGGTCGAGCCGATGGGCGATGCGCGGGTTCGCGAAGCGGATGCGCAAGTCTTCGAGCCAGGCGTCGAGCTCTGCGGCGGGCAGATCGACCGCCGTGCGCTGGGCTGCCCACAGCGCCTCGGTGTCGCCACGGAGGTCGCGGTCGTCGAACGCCTCGGCGATCGTCTCGTATCCTCGCAGCCGACCGGCGGCCGCGAGGAAGCTGTGTCCGGCGTTGAGCAGGTAGAGCTTGCGCTCCTCGTACGGCCCGACATCGTCCACGATTCGTGCTCCGCCCTGCGCCCAGTCGGGGGCACCACCCGGGAACCCACCCGCGAGGATCCATTCCGTGAACGGCTCGGTCACCACGGCGGAGGGGTCGTCGACGCCGGTGAGCTTCCGCACGGCGTCGATGTCGGCCGCCGTGACGGCCGGGGTGATCCGGTCGACCACGGTGTCGACGAACGACGCGATGTCCGCGATGCGCCCGGCTTCGGCACCGGCGGCGTTGCGCACCGCGTCGCGCAGCACCCGGCCGTTCCCCGGCAGGTTGTCGCAGCTCACGACCGCGATGGGACCGGCACCGGCATCCGCCCGAGCGACGAGGCCGTCGGCGATGCGCCCGGGCACCCCGGAACCGGCGGAGTATCCCGCCTCGGTGACGGTGACGGTCAGCACGGCGACCTGCGGATCGGCGAGCACGTCGAGCCAGGCACGCTCATCCGATCCGGGAACCGCGCGCACGATCGACTGCACGGTCGTTGCCCGATCCCCCTCGGCCGAACGCTCCAGCACCGTGTACACGCCGTCGTTCCGTGACAGCAGCTCCGCGGCCTCGGGGGTGCGTCCGGTGAAGGCGGCGATGCCCCAGCCGTCGTCCGCGCCTGCGCGGTCGTTCGCCTGCTGGGTATACCAGGCCTGATGGGCGCGGTGAAAGGCTCCCAGGCCCAGATGAGCGGCACGGAGCGGGGGATGCTGCGTGCGCGCCGGCCCGGTCACGATCCGAGGCCCGCGGCGCCGGCAGACGCGCGGAGGAAGGCGAGGTCGTCGATAAGTCGCTCTTCCAGCGGAGCCTCCGTCGAGAAGTCCTCCAGCGTCACCCAGCCGTCGTACCCGACCTCGGCGAGCGCGCGGAAGTAGTCCGGCACACTGGCGATGCCCTCGCGCAGTGGCGCCCACACCGACTCCCAGCGCACATCTCCATCGAGCCCGGTCTGCCCGGTGCGCTGCCAGACCGCGTTCTTCACGTGCACGTGAGCGAGGTACTCACCCAGAAGCTGCAGGCCGGCGCGAGTGTCCTCCTGCCCTTCGATCACGAGGTTGCCGAGGTCGTGGATCACGCCGATGGTGCGCGGATCGATACCGTCGACCAGGCGGAGAGCGGCAGAAGCCGATGACGAGATCGTCTGATGGTGCAGCTCGACGAGCACCTTCACGCCGAGTTCCCCCGCCTCGTCCGCTGCCCACTCCAGGTCGTCCCTGGTCTGCGCGAACACCGTGCGATAGTCCTCGGCGTCGTTGAAGGGGATGCGCACGCGCACCTGACGCGCACCGAGGTCTGCCGTCGCCCGGAGCGTGCGCAGCACGTCGTCCCGGTCGGGTGCGAGCGCGTAGCCGCCGATGCCGCTGAACTCCAGCCCGGCCTCGCGAGTGATGCGGGCGATCTCGGAGACCGCCCCCTCGAGCCCGGTGAGCGGCCAGGTCGCGCGGTTCCCGGCCCAGAATCCGGGCGGGTCCGCCTCGTCCTGGTCGGTGATGCGCCACTCGACGCCGTCGTAGCCGATCGCGGCGATGCGGCGGGCCGCCTCCGCGGGCTCCCAGTCGGGGGTCGCCGCGGTGAACACCGAGAACTTCATGCGATGCCTCCTGTCCGCACGTTCGTGTCGTCGACGGTGCCGTCGATCAGGTCGGCGATGCGCACCGGGGAGCCGGTGGTCGCCGAGACGTAGATGCCGCGCACGACGGCGAGCGCGCGCAGCGCCTCGGGCACCCCGACGCGGGAGGCCCGCCCGTCGCGGATGCTCTCGACGATGTCTGCATACTGACGGGCGTGTCCCTCGGCGAACGCCTGCGGATTCCGGTCGTCGCCGAGTCGATGCCCCTCCGGCACCCAGTCGGCACTGCGGTCGGTCGGCTCGCCGTCGAGCCACAGCCGGGCGAGTTGGTCGTTCTCGATGATGCCGGTCCCCTGCGCACCGTGCACGGCCAGCCGCACCGGCTGCTCGGGGAAGGCCGCGGTCGTGGCGTGCAGCACGGCGAGCGCCCCCGATTCGAAGCGCACCGTGGCCACGGCGACGTCTTCGACCTCGACCCGCTCGTGCGCGAGCAGCGCGGTGTGGGCGAACACCTCGACCGGCATGCCGAGGAACCACAGCAGCAGATCGACGGTGTGCACGCCCTGGTTCATGACGGCCCCTCCGCCGTCGAGCTCCCAGGTGCCTCGCCAGGCGCCCGAGTCGTAGTACTCCTGCGAGCGCCACCAGGGCACCGAGGCGACCGCGCTCGTGATCCGCCCCAGGCGTCCCGAGTGGGCGGCGTCGGCGACGGCCACCGCACCGGGGTCGAAGCGATGCTGGCTGATCACCGAGATCCGGATGCCGCGCGTCTCCGCCTCCCTGGCGATCTCCGCCAGGCGACGACCGCGCTCCATCGACACGTCGAGGGGCTTCTCCAGCACCACGTGCATCCCACGCGCGACCGCCCGTTCGGCGAGCTCGACATGCGAGCCGCTCGGAGTGCAGATCACGACCACAGCGACGTCATCGGGGATCGATGCGATCTCGGTGTGGGCCGACGGTCGCGCGCCGCCCAGCTCGTCGACGACGAGGGCGGCCAGCCGTGCGGTCGCCGCCGGCACCTCATCGACGACGGCGACGATGCGCAGGCCGGGAGTGCTCGCGATCGCTCGGGCATGATTGACGCCGATGATGCCGCATCCGACGATGGCGACGTCGAGGATTGCGTCGGTCATGAGAGGGTCACTCCGATCTCGTCCGTGAGGGTACGCAGGGCCCGGCCGGCGCGGCCGAAGGCCGCAGGTCCCGAGAACCCGCCGAGGGCGTTGACGTCGGCGAGGTGCGGTTCGAGCGAGGCGAACCCCGCATAGCCGTCGTCGCGCAGGGCGGTGAGGGTCTCGCGCAGCTCGCCGTCGCCCTCGCCCACCGGGACCACCTCGCCGGTCGCGGCGAGCGCATCCTTCAGCTGCAGATACTCGAGGTGCGGTCGCAGCATGGCGTAGCCGTCGGTGAACGGACGGACGCCGACCTGCACGAAGTTGGCGTTGTCCCAGGCGATGCGCAGCCGGTCCGATCCGACCGACTCGATCACGTCGAGCACGCGCGCGGGGATGTCGCCGTAGATGTCCTTCTCGTTCTCGTGCACGAGGGTGACCCCGGCCGCCTCGGCGGTGCGAGCGAGCGCCGCCATGCGCACGAGCACGTCGTCGCGGATGTCTTCGGCCGAGAGGTTCTCGTCGCGGAAGAACGAGAAGATGCGGATATACGGGGTCTCCAGAACGTCGGCCGCACGGATCGCCCGCTGCAGTCGACCGACCTCGTGCTCCACCGGCAAGGACACATCGACCTTGCCGATCGGCGAGGCGACCGCCGAGACCGCCATGCCGCGTTCGCGCACGACGGCCGAGAGCTGCGTGAGCTGAGACTCATCGAGATCGACGATGTTCACCCCCCAGGCGCTGCGCACCTCGATGTGCTGCGCGCCGAGCGCCTGGAGCACGGCGATCTGCACGGCCGGATCGGGATCGATCTCGTCACCGAATCCTGAGAGCTTCCACGGGGTCATTTCACTCCTCCTGCGGTGAGACCGCCTACGAGATAACGCTGGAACACGAGATACAGCACGACGACGGGGATGGCGCAGATGAGCGAGGCCGCCATCATCTGTCCGTACAGCGGCACCGCCCCCGTCTCCTGCGTCGCGCCGAAGATCTGCAGGGCCACCGCGGCGGTCCGGCTGTCGCGGTTGGTCATGACCGAGGCGAACAGCACGTCGTTCCAGCCCTGCAGGAAAGCGAAGATCGCGGAGACCACGATCCCGGGCCAGCTCAGCGGCAGCACGATGCGGGTGAGGACGCGGAAGTTGGAGGCGCCGTCGATGCGGGCGGCCTCTTCGAGTTCGCGCGGCAGCCCGCGGATGTACGTCACCATCACCCAGGTCGAGAACGGCAGCGCGAAGGTGAGGTAGGTGACGAACACCGACCAGTGCGTGCCGATCGTGGGGATGCGCAGCACCGACGACAGCGTCGAGAACATCACGAACACCGGCAGCAGCATGAGGGTTCCGGGAACCGACTGCAGGCCGAGCAGACCCCGAAGGATCGTGACGCGTCCGATGAAGGTGAACCGCACCAGCACCCACGCCATCGACACGGCCACCGCCGCGCAGACCACCGCGACCGCTCCGCAGATCAGCAGGCTGTTGGCCAGACCTCCGGCGAGATCGACACTGCGCCAGACCTTGATGTAGTTGTCGAGGCGCAGCTCGGTCGGCCAGTACGCACCGCCGGCGACCGCGACGTCGGCGTTGATCGAGGCGAACAGCATGTACGAGACCGGCCCGAAGACCAGCAGGCACAGGACGACGTTCGCGGCCACGAGAAGCGGACGCGGCAGCAGGCGATCGACCTGGCTGTGACCGCCCGGGCGGCTTCGGCGCGGGTTGACCTGTGCGATCGTGGTGGTGACGCTCATCGCTTCGCGTCCTCTCCGGTGTCGAGGCGCACAGCGCGCAGGTAGACGAACAGGGGGATCGCGACGATTGCGAGAGAGGCGACCGCCATCGCCGCCGAGAGACCGAACCGGAAGCTCTGGAACGCCGTGACGTAGGTGAGGACCGGCAGGACCTCGACGTCGACGGGAGCCGGGATCCCGAAGAGCACGAACGGCATCGTGAAGGCGTTGATGCTGTGCAGGAACGTGAGGATGAAGGCCAGCAGGATCGATCCGCGCAGATACGGCAGGATCACCTTGCGCAGCTTGATCCCCCACCCGGCGCCGTCGAGCGCCGCTGCCTCGTGCACCTCCGCGTCCACCGCCTGGAGACCGGCGAGGGTCAGCAGGTACACGAACGGCCAGCTCACCCAGAGCTGCGTGATCACCAGGGTCCAGTAGCTCTGCGGTCCGTTCAGCCACAGTCCCGGATCGACACCGAAGACGCCGAAGGTCTCGTCCACCACTCCCTCGGGCTGGAACATCGCCCGGAAGACCGTCGCCACGACGAACGCGGGGAGGATGTACGGGATCAGGTACACCGAGCGCACCAGCCCGCGGCCACGGAACGCGTTCTGCGTGGCCAGGGCCGCCGTGACGCCGAGGGGAATCGCCGCCACCGACACGATCAGCGCGTAGCTCACGCTCAACCAGATGCCGCGCAGCAGCGGAGAGGTGGAGAACGCCTCGACGAAGTTGCCGAGGCCCACGAACGGCGCCTGCAGCCACTGCCTGATCGTGTACTGGTCGAGATCGAGCATCGAGATCCAGAAGGCCAGCAGCAGCGGCACCAGGATCAGCAGTGTCATCAGCACCCCGCCGGGGAGCAGCATCCACAGCGGGCGGGGCCGCTCGCTCGGCGGGGTGTCGTCGGTGCGTGTCCGACGCGTATCGGTGGCGATCGCCATGTGCGGGTCCTCGCGTCGTTACTTGGACTTGTCGAGCGCCGACTGCGAGCTCGCCTGAGCCTCGGCGATCGCAGCGGCGATGTCGCTCTCACTGAGCGTTCCCCCCTGCAGCGCGGGCAGCGACTGCACGACGACGTTGGTCAGCGCGAGCTGCGTGTCGCCCCAGGCGCCCGTGAACGGAGTGGCGACAGACTGCGAGGCGGCCTGCACGTTGGCGCTCAGATCGGGGTTGTCCTTCTCGACCTGGGCCGCCGCCTCCACGCCCGTCGGCAGCTCGCCGAACGTGTCGAAGTAGTCGAGCTGCGATTCGGTGCTGGTGAGCATCTCGATGAACGCGAACGCGAGGTCCTGGTTCGGCGAGTACTGGGCGACGACGAGGTTGTCTCCCGAGAGGATGCTGGCCGCTTCCTCTCCACCCTTGGGCAGCTCGGTCTCCCCCGGCGGGATGGTCGGAAGGAGGGCGTAGGCGTAGGAGTCGGCGACGGGAGAGTCCGCGAACGTGGGCTTCGAGTTCGCCGAGGTCATGGGGAGGAAGGCGGCCTTGCCCTCGGCGAAGGCGGCGACGGCCTGGGCGTTCTTCCACCCGATGGCTGCCGGGTCGACGAGTCCGTCCTGGTACCAGCCGAAGTAGGTGTCGTAGGCGGCGGCCACGGCGGGATCGTCGATCTCCGCCTTCTTGGCGTCGACATCGATCAGCGGATTGCCCGCCTGCACGCTCATGCCCCAGACGAACTTCCAGGGGTCGAAGCTGTCGGCGTATCCGATCGCGAGACCGTGCACGTCTCCGGATTCGATCTTCGCAGCGGCGGCGGTCAGCTCGTCCCACGTCGTGGGCGGCTCGTCGATGCCGGCAGCGGCGAGGAGCTCGGTGTTGTAGGCCATCACGAACGGGCGGCTCACGAACGGAACGGCGATCTCATCCTTCTCGCTCGGGCCGGAGATGCCCAGGGTCGACGGCACGAAGCGGTCGCGTCCCCCCACCTTGTCCCAGTCGGCGTCGGTGAGCTTCACGAAGGCGCCGGTCGCGTACGCGGTCGGGGTGAAGGTGGTGCCGAGTCCGTACACGTCGGGGCCCTGACCGGAGAGCACGGACGTCTGGATCTTCGTCAGCTCGTCGTTGGCACTCGCGAAGGTCTCGAACTCGACCTTGGCTCCGGTCTTCTCCTCGAAGGCATCCGAGACCTTCTGGAACCACTCCTTCTGCTGCTCGGGGTAGAGACCGTTCGCGGCCATCATCACCGTGAGGGTCTGGCCGGTCCCGTCGACGGTGCCACCGGCGTCGCCGTCGTCCGTGCCGGCGGTGGATCCCGAGCATGCGGTCAGCACGATCGCTGCTGCGGCCATCGCCCCGAGGGCGATCAGGGGTCGAGACTTCATTGAACTCTCCTTCGAGACAGTGAGTGGACGTGACTGCGTCTTCGCCAAGGTAGGCAAGCGTGGCAATTGTTAGCAATCCATTGCCAGTAATTGCCATCCTGTGATTCTGTTGCCCCATGTCGCCCCCCACACCGCCTTCGCATCGGCCGACGCTCGCCGATGTGGCCGATGCCGCCGGCGTCGCGATCTCCACGGCCTCGCGCGCCCTCGCCGTCCCCGGCCGTGGCAACCCCGACACCCGCGACCGCATCATCCGCATCGCGAAGGACCTCGGCTACACGCCCACAGCCGCATCCGGCACCGCATCGACGCCGTCGACCCGCATGGTGGCCGTGCTGGTGTCCGACGTCACGAACCCGTTCTACTTCGGGATCATCCGCGGTACCCAGCAGGCCCTGCGTGTGGCGGGCTACTCGCAGATCCTGGTGCACACCGAGGAGTCGCCCGAGATGGAGGAGAGCACCCTCGAAGAGCTGCGCAGCTCCTATGACGGGGCGATCCTGACCGCGTCCCGCCTGTCCGACGAGCGGCTGGCCGAGCTCAGCGCCGAGCTCCCCCTCGTCGCCCTGAACCGGGCGGTGCCCGGAGTGCCATCGGTGTTCATCGATACGCCGCTCGGGTTCGATCAGGCCGTCGAGCACCTCGCCTCCCTGGGCCATCGACGCATCTGCTACGTGGCGGGCCCTCCGACCAGCTGGGCGAGCAATCTCCGCTGGCGGGCCGTGGCGGCCGCGTGCGAACGCCTGGGGATCGAACACACGAAGGTGGGTCCGTACCAGCCCCGCACGAAGGCGGGAGCGGCGGCGGCGGACGCCGCGCTGAACACCGGCGCCACCGCCTGCGTGGCGTTCAACGACCTCCTCGCGATCGGCATGCTGATCCGGCTCAAGGAACGCGGCGTGCGCGTTCCGGAGGACATGAGCATCGTCGGCTGCGACGACATCTTCGGCGCCGACTTCTGCAACCCGCCGCTGACGACCCTCACCGCTCCGATCGAACAGGCCGCACGCCTGTCCGTTTCGATGCTGCTCGACCGCCTGCAGAGCGAGCGCATCGGCGCGGGCGCGCTCAACCGACGGCACATCGCCGCACTGCCCACCCACCTGACCGTGCGCGAGTCGACCGGCTCCGCACCCCGCCGTACCCCTGGAGGAGACTCATGAGCACTGTGCTCAGCCCGCACGCCGACCGACTCCTCCCCGCCGATCCGGGCGTGCGCGAACTCGCCAGACGGCTGTACGACGCCGTTGCCGCGGCGCCGATCCTGTCGCCGCACGGGCACGTCGATGCCGCGCTGCTCGCCGACGACGAGCCCTTCCCCGACCCCGCGACGCTGCTGATCACGCCCGACCACTACGTGCTGCGTCTGCTCCATGCCGTCGGCGTTCCCCTCGGCGCACTGGGCCGCGGGGCCGCACCCGCCGACCCGCAGGAGGTCTGGAGGGCGTTCTGCGCGAATTGGGACGTCTTCCTCGGAACGCCGGTGCGCTACTGGTTCGAGTCGTCGCTGTCCGAGGTGTTCGAGGTGACCGAACAGCCGAGCGCCGCTAACGCCGACGAGCTGTACGCCCACATCGACACGCAGCTGCAGACCCCCTCCTTCCACCCGCGGGCCCTGTTCGACCGGTTCGGCATCGAGGTGCTCGCGACGACCGACGACCCCGCCGACGATCTCTCCGCCCACGCCCGACTGCGCGACGATCCGTCTTTCCGGGGGCACGTACTGCCGACGTTCCGCGCCGACCGCTACATGGACCCGTCTGCCGCGGGGTGGCCCGCAGCGATCGCCGAGCTGTCGGAAGCTGCCGGCACCGATGCGGCGAACTACGCCGGGCTGCTCGACGCCCTGCGCCGCCGGCGGGCTGCATTCCGGGCGGCGGGCGGCACGGCCACCGACACCGGCGTGCTCGATGCCGGCTCGCAGCCGCTCACGAGTGCCGACGCAGAGCGCATCCATGCTGCCGGGCTCCGGGGGGACGTCACCGCGGAAGACGCGACGGCCTACCGCCGCAACATGCTGTACCGGCTGGCCGAGATGTCGTCCGAGGACGGACTCGTCATGCAACTGCACCCCGGTGTGATCCGCAACCACCACCGCGACACGCTCGCGCAGTTCGGCCCGGACAGCGGACACGACCTGCCGGATGTCGCCGCGTTCACGCGGCCGCTCACCCCGATCCTCAACGACTTCGGAACGAACGAGACGTTCCGGATGGTGCTGTTCACGGTCGACGAGACCGCGTTCAGCCGGGAGATCGGGCCGCTCGCCGGCTTCTACCCGTCGGTCTACGCCGGTGCGCCGTGGTGGTTCCTCGACACCCCCGACGCCATCTCCCGCTACCGGAGGTCGGTGACGGACAGCGCCGGGTTCACCAAGACGAGCGGGTTCGTCGACGACACCCGGGCCTTCTGCTCCATCCCCGCTCGCCACGACATGTCCCGACGACTCGACGCCGGCTACCTGGCCACTCTCGTCGCCGAGCACCGGCTGACCGAGGAGCAGGCCTTCGCGCTGGCGCACCGGTTCGTCGACGACATCCCCCGGACGACCTTCCGCCTGCCGGGTGCTCCCGCCTGAGCTTCACGAAGTGGAGGTCTCCGTGACACGACGCACGACGTACTCGACGACGTCGCCCTCCGGGATCGCGCGGGGCCGGAAGCGCACCCCGGTCGGCGTCCGCGGAACCATGCGATCGACGCGGAAGATGCGCCAGTCGTCTCGATCGAGGTCCCAGGCGAGCAGGTACCAGACCGGCCCCCAGCTCACCAGCCGCTGCGGTTCGGTATGCCGCGGCTCTTCGCTGCCACCCGGCTTCGTGTAGCCGAAGCGGAGCCGTTCGTGACCGCGGATCGCGGAGGCGACCGTGCTGAGTGCTGCGAGATCGAGTGGGGGTTCGGCCCCGGGAACCACGCTGGTCGCCTTCCGGATCGCGTCGACACGGCGGCGGAGGCGGGCGGGCATCACCTGTTCCAGCTTGGCGAGGGCGGTGAGAGAGGTCTCTTCGACGCCGAGCCGCCAGGTCGCCGCCGCCCCCAGCCCGACCGCGACGGCGACGGCTTCGTCATCGTCGAGCAGCAGTGGAGGCATCGCCGTCCCCGCGGCCAGCCGATACCCGCCGGCGACGCCGGGACGCGCGTTCACCGGATAGCCGAGCGAACGCAGCTTGCCGATGTCGGCGCGCACGGTCCTCGTGCTCACACCCAGTCGGTCGGACAATGCGGAACTGGTCCAGTCTCGTCTGAGCTGAAGCAACGACAGCAGTTCCAGCAGACGGGCCGAAGTCTCGAGCATGTCTGATCCTCTCAGCAAATGCGGAAGCTGGTCTTCCGCATTGCCTGCGAGCGTGAACAGTATGACCCAGAACACCTCCCTCACCCCTTTTCGCATCGACATCCCGCACGGCGCCGTCGATGACCTTCACGATCGCCTGACCCGTACACGGTGGCCGCTTCCCGTTCCCGGACGCGAGGAGCGCACCGACTTCCGACGCGGCATCCCGCTCCCGTATCTGAAGGATCTCGCCGAGTATTGGCGCGAAGGCTTCGACTGGCGGGCGCAGGAGGCGACCCTCAACATGCACGAGCAGTTCACGACGGTCATCGACGGCCAGACGTTCCACGTGCTCCACGCGCGGTCGGCGACCCCGCAGTCCACGCCGCTGCTCCTCAGCGACAGCTGGCCGGCGTCGTTCGTCGAGTACCAGCGACTGATCCCGTTGCTGACCGACGAGTTCCACGTGGTCATCCCATCGCTGCCCGGCCTGGGCTTCTCGAACCCGCTGTCCAGTACCGGGTGGGACCTCGCACGGACGGCGGAGGCCTACGCCGAGATCATGACGCGCTTCGGCTACGACCGGTTCGCGGCCCATGGCAGCGATGTCGGCACCGGCATCATCGGCAGACTCGCCGCGGTGCATCCGGAACGCGTCATCGGCACGCACTTCGCCAGCGACCGCGTGTGGCTCGGGTTGGTCGGTGACATGTTCCCCGCCCCCGACGGCCTATCCGACGAAGATCTCGCCCAGCTCGAGACGGCACACACCGCACGCGCTGCGGAGCGCGGCTACATCGGCATGCACAACCATCGACCGGACACGATCGGTCCGGCGCTCACGGACTCGCCCATCGCCCAGCTCGCGTGGATCGTCGAGAAGTTCAAGCGCAGGACCGATGAGGGGTTCCTGGCACCGGAGGTGGACCGCGACCAGCTCCTGACGAATGTCAGCCTGTACTGGTTCACCCGCAGTGGCGCTTCCGTCGCACAGTTCTTCTACGAGTCGGAGCACGCCGAGCTCGACTTCGCCATGCCCGCGGGGGTACCGGCCGGCTGGGCTGTCTTCGACGCCCATCCGCTGATTCGGCGCACGATGGATCCGACAGGTGCGATCAGCCACTGGAGCGAGTTCACCGAGGGCGGTCACTTCCCGGCGATGGAGGAGCCGGAGCTTCTCGCCGAGGACATCCGGAAGTTCTTCCGCAGTCTCGCCTGATCGACACCGCACGTCCGCACGCTTCGATCAGATCGCGACCACGCTGATCGATGCGTGCGGGCGCCGCCCGTCCTGCACCCGCGCCTCGCTGTCGATCATGGCGAAGCCCGTGCGCTCGAGCAGCGCCGTCATCCCCGTCACCGACCAGAAGTGCGCCGTGGTGACGGCGTGGGGGAAGGCCTCGCCGTCCGGCCCGTCGAAGAAGCCGATCAGCAGGCGCCCGCCCTCGCGGAGCGTGCGTCGAGCGGCGGTGAGCAGGAGAAGCAGTTCATCCGGACTCGCATGGATCAGCGAGTACCACGCCAGCACGCCACCGAGTGAGCCTGCCGGCACGTCGGCGTCGGTCAGCGATGCCACCCGATACGGAACCTGGGGGAAACGTGCGGAGGCATCGGCGATGAACTCCGGCACGAGGTCGATGCCCTCGGCGTCGACTCCTCGATCGACGAGGAAGGCGGTCCAGTGCCCGGGGCCGCATCCGGCATCGAGAACGCGACCGTCGACGCCGTCCGCCCAGCGTCCGATGCGCTCGCGGTCGACGTCGTCCATCTGCCCGATGTCGCCGAACAGGGCCGTGTACTCGACGGCGCGCGCGGCGTATCCGTCTCGGATGCGCGCATCGCTCCCGGAGTCGTTCGCCATGGCTCTCCCCTCACCGTCCGCTCACGATCACCGACCTCCACGGTATCCGGCGCCACCGACGCCATCCACAGCGTCGACCTCACCCCTCGACGCCAGGATGCGGCGACCGATACTGTCTGGTCATGACCACGACCGACGCACCGGAGCGCTCACCTCGTTGGCACGTTCTCGGCTCGCTGCCCTTCGCCGCGGCCGCTCTCGTCCTCGTAAACGGGCTCTACATCTTCCTCGTGGCGCTCGGCAACATCACCGACTACGGCACGAACTTCGACTTCGTGCAGCATGTGCTCGCCATGGACACCACGAACTTCGGCCAAGAGGCCGGAAAAGGCCTCGACCCCGACGTGATGTGGCGGGCGATCGACAACCCCGTGCTGTGGAACATCGCCTACATCGGGGTGATCCTCTGGGAGTCGCTCAGCGCGATCGTCCTGATCGTCGCGGTCGTGTTCTTCGTGCGCGGATTCCTCGGCCACGGCTTCCACGCCGCGCGCGTGTGGTCGTCGATCGGCCTGGTCATGATCATCCTGCTCTTCGTGGGCGGGTTCATCTCGATCGGCGGCGAGTGGTTCCAGATGTGGCGCTCCACGTCGTGGAACGGACTCGACCCCGCTTTCCGCAACTCGGTGATCGCCGGCATCGGTCTGGTGCTGCTGCACCTCCCGTCACCCCGGTGGGACGACACCACGCCACGACACGACGCCGCCCGATAGGCGCCGGACGCGCCGCGTGGCTCAGGAGCGCCGCCGGAACGACGCCCAGATCGCGCGCACGATTCCCACAGCCACCGCGCCGACGACTCCGCCCACCGTGTTCCACACGATGTCCTGCGCGTCGGGGACACGTCCCGGGATGGTCGCCTGCACGTGTTCGATCGCGAACGATGCACCGAACACGAGCAGGGGCGCGAGGATCCAAAGCCGCCTGCTGAGCGCCATCGCCATCGCGGCTCCGAGCGGGACGAAGAGCAACGCGTTGAGGGTGCTCTCCAACTCGATGAAGGTCATCGGCTCGACCAGCGGTGCCGCGAAAACATGGGCGAGGTCCATGAAGAGCGCACGAGCGGGCCCCGCGAACCGGCGCGGCGTCAGCGTGACGGCGATCACCGTCAGCATCGCGAGACCCGCCACGAGTACCCGCGGGCCGGACGACGGGCGAGAGTGAGCGGAGTGAGCCATACGCCCACCTCACCGCACCCGATGTTGCGTAAGCGTATGCGTTTCGGTCGGTAGCCTTCAGGGATGGAACGCGGACAGCGATGGAACCTCAGGGTCGCTGAAGCGGCTGCGCCACAGGTGGATGAGCACGCGGTCGAGCATCACCGGCTTCCGGACGGCGCGGGGTTCCCACCCTCCTACATCTCGTTCGTGCGCGAGTTCGGATGGGGCCGCCTGTTCGGACTCTGGTTGATCTACACGCCTGTTCCCGCCGGATTGGGCGACGGCGAGCGAGAACGGCGACTACCTCGCCTGGGACACC
Organism: Microbacterium sp. NPDC091662; assembly: GCF_044756705.1. Taxonomy (NCBI): domain Bacteria; kingdom Bacillati; phylum Actinomycetota; class Actinomycetes; order Micrococcales; family Microbacteriaceae; genus Microbacterium; species Microbacterium sp. NPDC091662. Next base: position 2,329,120 of record NZ_JBIVTM010000001.1, read on the forward strand.
GGCGACCGAGACGACGACGGCGAACTGCCGATCTTCCACACCACCCGCTTCGACTCGCTGACACACATCGGCGACGACCTGCACGCGGCGGTCGAATGGCTCCGGGGCTCGGGGCGGCCAGGTCGTCGACCCCATCGACTTCACGCCGCTCGTCCTGGCTGCGCTGTGAGCCGAGACCCAACGCTCAGTTGAAGTCGCCGCCGGGGGCCATGTCCATGAAGCGCGAGTAGTGGCCCTGGAACGCGACGGTGATGGTCGCGGTCGGACCGTTACGGTGCTTGGCGACGATCAGGTCGGCCTCGCCCGGACGCACGTCTTTGTCGTAGACCGAGTCGCGGTGCAGCAGGATGACCATGTCGGCGTCCTGCTCGATCGAGCCCGACTCCCGCAGGTCGCTGATCGCGGGCTTCTTGTCGGTGCGTTGCTCGGGACCACGGTTCAGTTGCGACAGGGCGATGACCGGAACCTGCAGTTCCTTGGCGATGAGCTTGAGGCTTCGCGAGAACTCCGAGACCTCTTGCTGACGCGACTCGACCCGCTTGCCCGACGTCATGAGCTGCAGGTAGTCAATGATGACCATGCGCAGGCCCTCACGCTGCTTGAGTCGACGGCACTTCGCGCGGATCTCGACGAGCGTCATGTTCGGGCTGTCGTCGATGTAGAGCGGGGCGTCGTTGATGCGCCCTCGGGTCGCGGCGACGGTGGTCCAGTCGCGCGGGTCGAGGTTTCCCTTTCGCATGTTCTGCAGCGGGATCGCGCCCTCGGCGCTGAGAAGACGCATCGCGATCTCGCTCTTGCCCATCTCGAGGGAGAAGAAGACGGAGGGGAGGTTGTGGCCGATGGATGCGGCACGCGCGAAGTCGAGCGCGAGCGTGGACTTACCCATGGCTGGTCGAGCGGCGACGACGATCATCTGCCCACCGTGCAGGCCGTTGGTCAGCTCGTCGAGCTCTTTGAAGCCGGTCGGCACTCCGGTCATCGATCCGTCGCGGCCACTGGCGGCTTCGATCTCCTCGAGCGCGGCGTCGACGGCGATCTGCAGCGGGACGTAGTCTTCGGCGGTCTCTGATCCGGTGATCGAATAGATCTCGGCCTGCGCGTTGTTGACGATGTCGGTCGCATCGCCCTCACCGGCGTATCCGAGCTGCACGATGCGCGTGCCGGCGTCGACGAGGCGGCGCAGGATCGCGCGCTCGGAGACGATGCCGGCGTAGTAGCCCGCGTTGGCGGCCGTGGGGACGATCGAGGTCAGGGTGTGCAGGTAGTCGGCGCCGCCGGCGCGACCGAGTTCGCCGGTCTTGATGAGCTCGTCGGTGACGGCGACGACGTCGGTGGGCTCACCGTGCGAGTACAGCGAGAGGATGGCCTCGAAGATGAGCTCGTGCTTCGGGATGTAGAAGTCGGCGCCCTTGAGCGTCTCGATCACATCGGCGACCGCGTCCTTCGACAGGAGCATTCCGCCCAGCGCACTCTGTTCGGCGAGAAGGTCGTGGGGAGGCGTGCGCTCGGGTGCGCGCTTCGCGCCCATGCGCTCTTCTGAGATGTCAGCGATCGACACAGTCTTCCCTTCGATGCGACGTTTCCGATGCGATGTCCTGATGAGACGCTTCGACGGCGGGGCCGGTGCGGAACTCGGCCCTCACGCCACCCTGAACAGCAAAACAGGTGCCTCCGACATTCGGTCGCTCGCCCACGCTACGAGCGACTGTTTCCACATGCAAGATGGCCTGTGGATAACTCTGTGGAGAGCGTGCGAACAAAGTCGGAGTGTCTGTGCACAACGGGTGTGGATAACCCCGTGGAGGACCAGGAAACCAAACTTTTTTACCGGTTATGATCAGGTATTTTTCATTTCCCCAGCCTGTGGATGAGAATCAGTTTAAATCGGGTGTTGAAGGTTGCCCTCTCCGGGGAGAGGATGTGTAGAACTTGGGGAAAGTCAAGCCGAGATTTCTCCGGGCGCGTCACATCCGGACATCGCCGGAAACGCGCGGATAACCCCCTAGACACGGTGCCCTCGCGCGAGTATCGTCAGCCCCAATCGACGCAGCTGCGTCGACGTACGTTGCCTTCGGAGGGGGAGGTTGACGTGGACGCTCGGGCCACCCGACGCGGCGTACCTGCCGTCGTCTTCTGGGGTGGCCTCGGCGTGCTCGCCTGGGCGACGCTCACCGTTCTTCTCGCTGGCGGATCCGCACATGCGGACGACCAGGAAGACGGTCCTCTCGACGGGCTCACCTCGCTCGTCAGCAACACGGTGTCGGCTGTCACGGCCCCCGTGACCCCGATCGTCACTCAGGTCGTCGCCCCCGTGGTGACCCAGGTGGTCGCACCCGTGCAGCAGGCGGTGCCGGCCGTGGTCGCCACCGTGACCACGCCGATCGTGAACGCTCCGGTCGTCGGCCCGGCGGTCGCACCCGTCGTGCACGCCGTCACGGAGACCGCGACGGCGGTCGTGACCCCGCTCACCGATACGCTGACCGGCGCGCCCGTCTCGCAGATCACGGATCCCATCCTCGACGCGGTCGCCGGCATCCCGGTGGTCGGCGGACTCGCATCCGACCTCGGTCTGATCTCCGCGGTGGGTGACGTCGTCGGCGTGGTCGACGACACCACTGCTCTTCTCGGGAACGTCACGAACGAGACGGTTCCGCCCGTGCTCGAAGCGCTCAACCCGACGACACCGACCGTCCCGGAACCCGGCGAGGGTTCCGCGAGCATCGCCGAACCCGGGGGGACGACGGCGGCCGTCTTGTCGACGGAGAACGCCGCGACGACTCCACCGGCCTCATCGACGGCTGCGTCCTCGGCCGGATCTTCGCCGTCGAGCTCACTCTCCGCGCTCGACGGCTCCACCCGAGCCGTCGACGACACCACCCCTGTGCCTGCGGGACCTCCGCCCGGGAGCCCGTACGGCACCACAGTCCCCGCGTCCTCCTCTGCCGGTTCCGGCGGCGGGAGCGGTGCATCCCCCGCGCGCCTCAACGACGCGAACCTTTCTCCGCTCCGTGCTGGCGAGCGGACATCCGGCGCCTCCGACGACGAGCTTCCCTCGTCGACGGTCGCCGACACCGACGTCTCTCCTGACTGACGGATCGTCACGTCGTTCCCCCGGGAACGACAGATGCCGTGCTGCGCGCGCATGTGATCGCGCGCACCCATCAGACGATCCATCCAGTCAGGAGAACGATCATGCGTACTTTCATCAAGCGAGCCCTCTGGGGCACGCTCATCGCCGGGGGCATCACGCTCCTCGGTGCGACGGCCGCGAACGCGGCTGAGACGACCGGAGACGACGGCCTGCTCTCCGGCACACAGGTGGAGACAGCGATCACCGCACCGATCTCGGTCGTGAACAACGCGATCTCGGTGCTGAGCGACGCCGTGTCGACCGCGCCTGCCCCCGCGCCCGCTCCGGCACCCGCACCCGCACCCGCACCCGCACCCGCACCCGCACAGACGAGCGGTGACTCGGGCACGGCGTCCGGCACGCAGGCCTCGGTCTCCGTGAATCTCCCCGTCACCGTGACGAACAACGCCATCAGCGTGCTCGACACGTCGACGACCAGCGCCCCGGCTGCGACTCCCCAGAGCCCGGCTCCCCAGGCCGGGACACCGGCCGGGGCGCCTCTCGTGACCACGAACGGTCTGGACGGCGTGCTCTCGGGCACCCAGGCGCTGCTCGCGGTCAACGCGCCCATCACCGTCACGGGCAACGCCGTGTCGCTGGTCGGTGACACCGAGAGCACCGCGCCGAACGGGCAGGGGGCCGCAGCACCGGCATCCTCCGCTCCCGTCGGTGCGACCACATCGGGTGACGACGGCATCGGCAGCGGCACACAGGTCGTCGCGCCCGTCACGGCACCGGTGACGGTGTCGGGCAACGCGATCTCGCTGCTCGGCGACACGAGGTCGACAGGAACCGGCACCGCCGGCTCGACCACTCCCCCCGCTCCCGCCACCTCGGCGGGAACCTCGGGCGACGACGCGATCCTCGGCGGCACGCAGGCGACTGCGCCCGTCACCGCACCGGTGACGGTGTCGGGGAACGCGATCTCGCTGCTCGACGACGCCACCGTCACCCGCACCGCGGGGACGAGCACCACCGCACCGGCCACGCCCGCGACCGGCGGCAACACCACCACCGGAACCGACAGCGTCCTCGGCGGCACCCAGATCACCGCACCCGTCACCGCCCCCGTGGGCGTGACCGGCAACGCGATCTCCGTCCTCGACGACGCCACCGTCACCCGCACCGGCTCCGGCACCGGAGGAACCGCCCCCGCCACCGGAGGCAACACCACCACCGGGACCGACGGCATCCTCGGCGGCACCCAACTGGGGCTGCCGATCAGCCTTCCGATCACGCTGGGCGGAAACGCCATCTCCGTGATCGGCGAGGCGACGGTGACCGATCCCGGCACCGGCCCGGGAACCGGCCCGGGAACCGACCCGGGAACCGACCCGGGAACAGACCCGGGAACGGACCCCGGGACGGATCCGGGAACGGGCCCCGGCTCGGAGCCGACCACCGGCTCGACGGCAGGCGGCGCGGTGAGCGCCGCTGGTATGGCGACCGCGTCAGGTGATGCCGCGGTGCTGGCCACCACCGGTGGTGCGACCGCCTATCTGCCGGCGGCCGCCGCCATCCTGCTGATGATGATCGGCCTCGGCCTGCTGCGCCGCCGCACGACGGCGTAGCGCGACCGCCGATGGTGCCGTGTCCGGGAGGGAGGAGACACGGCGCCATCGGCGCCTCACCGCGTCGAGCAGGGCGGACGAGGTCCCGGTCCCACTCCGGCGTCCACCGCCACGCGGTCGGGAAGAGTGGGTGCCCCGCGTCCCCAGCGCGGGGCATCCGCTGCGCCCCGACGCCGCTGCATTCTCAGCAGGAAGCCGGCGCAACCGTACGCCTAGAATCGCTCACGGAGGTCATCATGCAGGTCGAATACGGTCAGCTGGCGCTCGCGTCGCAAGTGCTGCGGAGACAGCAGGACACTCATACGCGAGCCATCGCCGACTACATCCAGCGCTACGGCGTCCTCACTCCCTCGGACACCGGCATCGTCATGCTCCCGTTCACCGGCGTCTCGTTGATGGTCGCCGTGCTCGGAGTGCAGGCGGCCGAGATGTTCGGGCAGGTCTGCTCGCTGGCGGCGAATCGGGTCGATGATGCCGCGCGCTCGTACGAAGCCCACGAGCAGCAGGCCTACGAGGCCGCACAACAGTTGATGCAGCAGATCGGGCAGGGTCTCCCTCCCTACCAGAGCCCGCTGTCGTCCTCGCCGACGCTCGGCTCCGCGGGTTCCTCCGCTCCCGCCGACCACGGCGGCGCGGAGCCCAACCTGATCGTGGAGATCATCCAGACTCCGGGAGCGATCTCCGACGGGATCACCGGCCTCTACGACGACGCGACCTCGCGCCTGGGCGGATGGCCGGGCGGCGGCGCGGTGACCGAACGATCGGACGCATCGTCGTGGCTGGTCGCCCCGAACGCCGCGAAGAGCGAGATCGAGAACATGCGGTGGGGCGCGGGACCGATCCTGGGCGGTGTCGACTGGCTCATCGAGCAGCTCATCGGCATGAGCCTGCTCGAAGACGTCATCATGAAGCCCTTCGCCGGCGACTGGACGGGCATCGAGGAGGTGCAGCAGGCGTGGTCGCACGTCGGTGAAGCCATGCGGGCGATCTCCGACAACGGCGCCGGCCTCGCTGAGACGGCGGCCTTCTGGGAGGGGGATGCCGGCACCGCCTATCAGGGCGGGATGACCGCGATCGGGCTCGGCGCCTTCGGCCTGGGCAGCGTGGCCGACACGGTCGCCGGCCTCGTGGGGCAGCTGGTGCTGGCGTCGAAGACCGCGGCGGCGACCATCGGGTTCGCGATCAACCAGCTCTCGCAGACCCTGCTCCGCATGGCACTCGAGGCCACCGTCCCGATCGCCGGGTGGATCGTCGCAGCGGCAGAGGGCGCCCTCGCCGCGACCAAGATCTTCGGCGTGATCCGCCTGATCTACTCCATCATCAACATCATCTACGACGTGATCGAGAGCGTCGTGACGGCCCGCGCCCAGCTGGTGGAGAACCTTCTCCGCCTCGAGGATCTGGCCCAGGTCCTCGTCCAGACCGCGAGGAAGTACGCATGACATCGGTGAACGACCCGGCCGCCTGGCAGGAACGCCTCGCGGCGGTCCGACCACAACTCGACGACCTCTTCCCCCCTGGCGAAGCGGAGGAGGCCGAGGAGGCCTTCGCCGCGCAGGCACGTGCAGGCACGCTGGGCCGCGAATGGCAGGTGCTGCAGGGACGGATCGACTTGAACCTCACCACCCGCGAGGCCGTGCTGTCCGGCGAAGACGACTCGGTCGAGGCGACCTTCGTGCGGGAGACCGGAGCCCGACAGTCGGAGGCGCTCGTCGATGCTCTCCGTCGCACCGCGCCCGGGGATCCGCGCGACCCCGGAGCGGAGCTGCGAGCCCTGCATGCGGAGACCGCCGCCCGCGGTGCCCGCATCGATGCGATGCTGCGCGACATGGCGGCTCGTGAGGGGCGGATCTGATGGCGGTGCTCAAAGCCGAGCCCACGAGGATCACGGCACTGGCAGCCGAGATCGCGTCGGGCAGTGCGGAGATCAGCGCGGCGCTCTCGCGGTTGCAGTCGATGTCTGACGACCTCTCGCACCGCTGGAGCGGAGAGGCGCAGGAGGCCTACGCGGCAGTGCAGAGCCGATGGACGACGCAGATGCGCGAGCTCGCCGCCATCGCCAAGGCCGCGGGAGAGTTGGCGGAGGAGTGGTCAACGGGACTGCGCGACCTCGAGCGTTCGCTCGCTCAGGGCTGGCCGCGGTGACCGAGGATGCGCGGCGCCTGCGGTGGGCGGTCAACGGTGCCCGCACGTTCCGCATCCCGTCGGATGCCGTCGACGTCGCCCTCTTCGAGATCGACCGCGCGATGCAGGCCGCCCATTTCCGCGCGGATGCCGCTGACCCGAACGCGGGGGTGCAGCGCCTCCACCGACGCGGATCCGTCGTTGGCGATGTGCTGATCGGCGGCAGCGGGCTCTCCGCGATCACGACCAGGCTCGGTCCGCTGTCCGCCCGGGGCGTCGCCGTCACCTGGATCGGCGCGGTCGACCCGCAGACCGCCCGAGTGATCGTCTCGCTCGTCGCCGGATCGCACGTCGGCGGCGACTTCGTCGACGGGGTCGACGACGCCGTCCGCACGCTCGTCTCCCGCGGCGTGCCCGTCGAAGACAAAGGGTGGTCGCGGTCGGTCGACATCGATCCGACACTGCCGGCCAATCCTCGCCGCGCCGCCGAACTCGGCCTCACCGGCTAGCCGAGGGCTCCGCTCACGGGATGTCGTCGACCTCGCCGTGCGGGATGATCGCGGCACGGTAGCGCTCGACGAGGTCGCGCCATCCGAAGCCCTCGGTGTACTCGTGCTCGTAGACCGCTTCGGTGAAGTGCCAGAGCAGATAAGGGTGCGCGCCGAGACCGTACAGCGCGCCGTAGTCGCGGTTCACGAAGGCGGTGCGCTCCTCGGGCGTCAGCACCCGGTCGTCGCCGACGGCGTCGGGCCCCGCTCCCCCGGCGAGCCAGGCGTCGACGAAGCCCTCGGTGTCGGCGACGTAGGCGTTCACGTTCGCGGTGCTCATCTCGACGGCGCGGATGAACTTGTTCATCATGTACCGGCTCACGATGCTGCCCTCCAGAGGAAGAACGGACTGGATGCGAAGCGCGAGGTCGTCGCCTCGGCGAGTTCGGCCGGACGCCCCTGCATCGCGGCGAGCGCGGCCACGATGTTCACGTACTGATACGTGACGTTGCCGGCGGCCATGATCCGGTCGAACCGGCACCCGGCGATCGCCCCGTCGAGGTCGCCGTCGCGCATCCACCCGACCGCCTCGGCGTCGAACTCCGGATCGGGCGAGCCGTTGAAGGTGCGCGGTCCCCCGACATCCGTTGCCATGTGCCCGGAGGTGAGCAGCCCCACCCTGGCGTCGCTGTCCCAGGACTCGACCGCGGTGCGCAGGTGGTGTCCGAGAGCGGCGAAGCGCGCGGCGGTCGGCAGCGGCGGCAGGATCGAGTTCGCATGGATCGGCACGATCGGCAGGTCGAGCTCCGGACGCACGTACTGCAGCGGCAGCACGAAGCTGTGGTCGAGCCGCCACTCGTGCGAGACCGAGAAGTCGATCGTCTCGGGCAGCACCTCGCGGCCGGTGATCTGCGTCGCCAGCTCCGGGTTGCCAGTCAGTTCGGCGTACTCCATGCCGAAGGTGCGCACCTCGTTCTCGTAGGTGCCGTGGTACGACGCGGCCTTGCCGACGATGAACGCGGGCGAGTTGTCGGAGAAGAACTGCCGCACGTGGTCGGTGCCGAGCACGATGAGCGTGTCGACGCCGGCATCCGTGATCGCTTCACGGATGCGACGGAAGTTCGCCTCGACCGCCGCGAGATCATCGGGCATCGGTTCACGCATCGCCCGCCACAACAGTGGGTTGTGCGGGGTCGCCGCGGCCATCACCAGTTCAGCCACGATCGGCTCCTTCCTTCGCCCTCACAGTCGGAACAGCTTGCGTGCGTTGTCGAGCAGGATCTTGCGGCGCGACTCCTCTTTGAGGCCGAGCTCGTCGAACTCGGCCATCCAGCGGTCGGCGGTCATCACGGGCCAGTCGGATCCGAACAGCACCCGGTCGGAGATCAGCGAGTCGGCGTAGCGTACCACCTCGGGCGGCAGGTACTTCGGCGCCCAGCCCGACAGGTCGAGGTACACGTTCGACTTGTGCCACACCATCGCCAGGTTCTCGAGGTGCCACGGCCAGGCCGGGTGCGCGCTGATGATGTTCAGTTCGGGGAACTCGGCGGCCACGTCGTCGATGTACGGCACGGGGCGGGCGTTCTCGAGCCGATAGCCGCCACCGCCGGGGGTGCCCGCACCGGCGCCGGGGAATCCGGAGTGGAACATGACCACGAGTCCGAGTTCGGCGCACGTCTCCCAGATCGGGAAGAATCGCCGGTCATTGGCGAGGAACTTCTGCCGCGACGGGTTGAGCTCGCCCACGCCCTTGATGCCGTACTCGGCGTGCATGCGACGGATCTCGGCGACCGCGGCCTCGCCCTTCCACGGGTCGATGCCGGCGAAGGCCAGGAACACGTCGGGGTGATCCTGCTGCGCCTTGCCGAGGAGGTCGTTGGGTGCGCCCTTGATGCCGCTCGTGGTCTCCGAGTCGGAGTTCACGATCACGGCCATCATCTTGCGGTCGCGATACTGGTCGGCCTGCTCGGCGAACGACACCACCGGCCGCTCGCGTCCGAAGTGGGCCGACATCTGGGAGTGCCGCTGGCCCATCGCCGCGATGAACTCCTCGGTCTGCGGGTGGGTGTGCACGTCGATCGCGACGAGGTCGTCGATGCCGGACATCAGGCTGCCCCTTCCTTCGCTCGTGCGGGTTCGGATTCGGATCCGGTGCGCAGCCCGGTGATCTCCTCGGTGTCGGCGCCGAGCGCGGGGGCGTATCGCAGCTCAGGCCGGCCGGAGCGCTGGAACCGGATGCTGGGCACCGGCACGCGCAATGCGCCGTCGGGCCCCTCGATCTCCTCGACCAGACCCATGCTCGCGATCTGCGGGTCGTCGAAGAGGTCGCCCATGGTGTTCAGCGGGCCGTGCGGGATGTCGTGCGCGGCGAGCCGGTCGAGCCAGTACTGGCGGGGGCGCGTCGCCGCGATCTCCTTGAGTACGACGTCGAGCTCGTCGTAGTTGCGCACGCGCCCCTCGCGTGTCGAGAAGCGCGGGTCGTCGGCGAGGTCGGGCCGCTCGAGCACGTCGAGCAAGCCGGTCCAGAACTTCTCGGGCACCGACATGTGGATGACGAACGCCTTGTCGTCCGACCCCCGGCAGGCGTAGGCCTGCGCGCGGCGGGGACGCGAGTCGGGCGACGAGACCTGTCCGGTCTCGAGGAACGCCGACGCGGACTCGGTGAGGAAGTCGAGAAGCGCCCCCACCATCGTGACCTCGACATGCTCGCCCACACCGCTCACATCACGGGCATGCAGGGCGGCGAGCACGGCCTGCACGGCCGACATCCCCGACAGCAGATCGGAGAACGCCGGACCCAGCGGACGGATCGTCGAGGCCGGGACCACCTGGCTGTACATGCCGCCGGTCGCAGAGATCACGGTGTCGTAGGCGGGGCGCTTCGCGGCCGGCCCGGTGGGTCCGAAACCGGTGATCGAGCACGTGATCACCCGCGGGTTGCGGGCATGCAGGGCGGCGGGGCCGAACCCGAGGCGATCGGCGACCCCCGGGCGGAAGTTGTCGAGCACGATGTCGGCATCGTCGACCAGGCCGAACAGCGCCGCGAGCCCCTCGGCGCTCTTGAGGTCGAGAACGACCCCGCGCTTGCCCCGGTTGTAGGCGGCGAACTGCGGGCTCATGGCCGCCCGCCCCTCCCATCGACGCATCGGGTCGCCCTCTGGCGACTCGACCTTGACGACGTCGGCGCCGAGGTCGGCGAGCAGCTTCGCGGCGAACGGACCCGAGATGTACTGGCCCAGCTCGACCACGCGGATCCCGGCCAGCGCTCCCGCGCCCGGTGATGCAGTACTCGTCACTTCTGGTCTCCTCTTCGATACCGAGGGCGGTCAGCGCACATCGACGACGACCTTCCCGTCGCCCTTGCGGGGAAAATCGCGATACGCCGTGGCGATGTCGTCGAGCGCGTAGCGGCGGCCGACGAGCGAGGGCAGTGCCCCCGCGGCAGCGAGCGCGAGCGCTTCGGCCACATCGTCGTACCGAGCACTGGCCACACCAAACAGTCGCTTGCGACGCAGGTAGAAGTCGCGGGCGTCGACGTGCAGGTCGCTGTCGACGGATGCCGCACAGAACACCGCCCGACCTCCCCACCGCAGCGCCGAGATCCCGACGCTCAAGGTGGGGGCGTGGCCGGACACATCGAGCACGACGTCGAAGCCCTCTCCCCCGTCGAGCGCAGCAGCCAAAGCCGCGGCACCCGAGGCCTGCACGACCTGCTCGTCTCCGAGCGGTACGAGAGCGCGGCGCGACGCGGCGACGACCTGGGCGCCGCGAGCGAGCGCGATGGCCGCGGCCGCACGGCCGAGGGTGCCCCCCGCGCCGGTGACGAGCACCCTGTCTCCCGCGGCGAGCGCGACCGTGCGCACGGCGTTGATCACGATCGAGGCACTGTGCACCACGGCGGTCGCCTGTGCCGCATCGAGGCCGTGGCGGTCGATCACGTTGCGGGAGGGGACGACGACGTACTCTGCCGCTCCCCCGTCGCGGTGCACGCCGACGACGGTCTGGTTCGGGCAGTCGGCTTCGTCTCCGGCCTCGCAATGCGCGCACTGCCCGCAAGGGATGTTGGGTTTCACCACGACGGTCTGGCCGATCCGCTTCTGATCGACATCCGTGCCGACCGCCACGATCTCGCCGGCAGGGTCGATGCCGAGGATGCGTGGCAGTTGCGCCTGTGAGCCTGGGCCGATGCCAGCGATGACGTTGAGGTCGAGCTGATTCACGCCCACAGTCTCCACGCGCACGAGCACCTCGCCGGCGCCGGGTGCCGACACATCCGTCTCCGTGACGGTCAGCCCGTCCAGGTCATGACGGCTCAGCACGGCGGCACGCATCTTCACCTCTTCATCGCGGGAATCTGTTTGGGATACTGTATCCAATTTTCATCACGGCCGTCTAGACCCTGTTCGAGCACGATATCCCGCAAACCATGGACACTCGATTCCAAATTGGATACCGTATCCCAAAATCCGCGTGAGGCGCCCCACTCCACGGAGGAGTCGCACGCACTTGCCCGAATGGAGAGTCATGCGCACGACACGAAACAGACTCGGGATCGCCGTGGTCGGAGGCGCAGCAGCACTGACGCTGCTCGCCGCCTGCGCCTCGCCGACACCGACACCGGAAGGACCCGTCGACCTCGGCGACGGCGAACCCGGAGCTGCGGAGGACACCAGCATCACGGTGGCCATCCCCTTCCCCGACATCACGATGTACTCGATGTTCGTCCTCGCGTCCGACCTCGGCTACTACGAAGACGAGGGCCTCACCGTCGAGGTCATCACCGCCGACAACGTCACGGCCGCCGTCGCCAGCGGCAGCGCCGATATCGGCGTGGAATCCACCGGCACCGTGATCGACGCCATCCGCGGCGGCGTCGAGGTCGACCTGGTCTCCGGGCACTACTGCCGACAGAACTTCGACTTCGCGGTGCAGTCCGACGTGAAGAGCGTCGACGACCTCGACGGCACGTCGATCGTGCTGGCCGGCACTCCCGGCGATCCTGCCGAGTTCCAGCGCGCCCAGGTGCTGAAAGAGGAGGGCTGGGACGTCGCATCCGTCAATACGGAGATCGTCTACCCGGGCCCCGGATCGGAGTCGTGGACCGAGTTCTTCGTCAACGACAAGATCAGCCTGCAGCCGTTCTACGCCGACGACAGGGCAGCCCTCGAGGAGCACGGCGCGAACATCGTGGTCGAGTCGCTGCGCAACTGGGCGAACGACGTGCAGATCGCCGGCACGAAGTGGGCGCAGGAGAACCCGAACACCCTCGTCCGGTTCCTGCGGGCCACGTTGAAGGGCACCGACTTCATGACGGCGCCCGCACCCGGCGAGTTCCCCGAGAACGCGGAGGAGGCGCTGGACATCTACGAGGCCAACGACTTCGACGTCGCGGAACTGCGTGATTCGGACAGCGTCTGGATCCTCGACGGACACCTCGCCTGCCCGAACCTGTACTTCGACGGCGAGGCGTGGGACACCACCATCGAGACGCAGAAGCTCGAACCGCTGGAGTTCGACGACGAGCAGCTCGTCTACCTCCGCAAGGCGCAGGAGCTGCTGGGCCTCGACAACGAAGGACCGGCCACGCTGACCTACCCGTGAGTCGTTGACTCGCACGACGAGGCCCCACCGTTGCGCATGGCGGTGGGGCCTCTTCGTGTGTGGATGGTACGAGATCTACCGCTGAGCGAACAGCCCCATGACCCCGGCGGGATACAGAGGCAACGCTTCGGCGTCATCATCGAAACTGCGCCAGACGACGGGAACCACCGCTCCGTCGCTCTCCGTGAGCGTCGCGCCCTCCGCCGCAGGTTCCGGGTCGAGCCGGCCGGTGTACACGAACACGATCTCGTGTCCGACTTCGCCATCGATCCGGAAGATGTTCTCCACCACCCCGAGGTAGCTCAGATCATGGATCGCCGCTGACAGCTCCTCGCGCACCTCGCGCCGGACCGCGTCGATGTGGGTCTCACCGAGCTCGACGCTGCCGCCGATGAGGCGGTGATATCCGTCGGGATTCTCCGCGGTCGCGGCGTTGACGCTGACCGCATGCGCGGTTCCCTGCGCGTTCGGCGCGACGAGCATCGCCTTGACCCGGATGTGGCTTCGATCGATCGACACGCGGCAACGCTACGCCAGCCGGATTCGAATCGCGCGAATGGCCGTAGTTCGACGACGGATGGGACCATTCGCGCGATTCGAAACGATGGAAGACAGACCCGACCCCCGTCGCGCATGAGACGGGGGTCGGGAGTCGGGGCGGCGGGGGTCAGCCGACGATCTTGCGCTCGTCGTACCAGGGCGCGAGCCGGCGCCGCAGGATCGAGATGAGCAGCAGCGTGAGGTTCGCGATGATCACCATCACCACGACCATCGCGATCGCCTCGTCCATCCGGAACTGGTAGGCCGCGAACTCGAGCAGGTGGCCGAGGCCGCCGGTACCGCCGAGGAACTCTCCGAGCACCTCGCCCGTGAAGCCGAGAGCCGCACCGCGCTGGATGCCGGAGAGGCTGTAGGGCAGCGTGGCGGGGAAGATCACCTTCCAGCCGAGCCCGATCCCCTTCGCGCCGTAGACCCTGGCCGCGTTGACGAGCGAGGGGTTCACGGTGACCGCGCCCTCCATCGTGTTCAGCAGGATCGGGAACACTGCCAGCAGGATGACGAGGGCGATCTTCGACTCGCTGCCGAGCCCGAGCCCGAGGATGAACAGCGGGGCGAGCGCGACCTTGGGCGTCGAGTACAACACCCACAGGAACGGCGCGACCATGAAGCGCAGCACCGGCGACCAGCCGACCGCGAGCCCCACGACCACACCGACGACGATCGCGATCGCAAGTCCGATCAGCAGGTTGGTGACGCTGAACGCGAAGGCGCTCCAGAACTCGGGGTCGACCATGAGCTGCCCGAACGCCACGGCCACCGCGGTCGGTGCGGGCAGGAACGCCGCGGGGATCCAGTGGAACCAGCTGACGGCGGCCTCCCATAGGAGCAGCACCGCAGCGACCACCGCGATCAGGAGCAGCGTCCACTTGCCCTCGCCGGAGCGCACCACACGCCGCGGCCGCACGATGCGGACGGTTCCGGTTGCCGAGACGACGCTCATCGCTTGCCCTTCCTCGTCCAGGGCGCGACCCCGCGTTCGATGGCCGTGACCACCTGGGTCATGCCCACGCTCCACAGCACGACGACGGCGATCGCCGCGAACGCCTGGTCGGTCTGATAGGTGTTCGATGCGCGGATGATGAGCGCGCCCATGCCGCTCGACGAACCCGCGAGCTCGGCCACGACCATGCCGATCGTGGCGAGCACGACCGCTTGCCGCAGCCCCGCGAACAGGAACGGGATCGTCGACGGCAGATACACCGAGCGGTACAGCCGCATCCGTCCGGCGCCGTACACGCGGGCCGCGCGGATGATCGACGGGTTCGTGGTGCGCATGCCCGCGGCGACGTTGAGCAGGATCGGGAAGATCGCACTGATCGTCACGAGGAAGATCACCGGACCGATCCCGAAGCCGAACCACGCTTTCGCGAGTGGCTGATAGGCGATCGACGGGGTGGCGTAGATCGTCCACGCGATCGGACCGATCACGCGGTCGACCGGGAGCGACGACCCCATCAGGAGTCCGACCGGGATGCCGACGACCACCGCGAGCGCGAAACCGGTCAGCCACGCCTGAACCGAGATGCCGGCGTTGGCGGCGAGCGACCCGTTCGCCACGATCTCGCCGAAACCCTGCGCGATGGCGAGGGGCGGCGGGAGGAAGACCGGACTGATCCACCCGAACACCCCCACCACCAGTTGCCAGAGCACGAGGAGGATGACGACCTCGACGGCGATGACGGCAGCCTTGCCCCGGGTGCTCAGACCTGCGAGCCAGGCGGCGAGACCACCCCTGCCGAGGTTCGGCCCGGTGGCGAGAAGTGCAGTCATTTCGACACCGCAGCCGCCGTGGCCTCACCCTCCAGCGCCTCCCAGAGGTGGTCGCGGAGTTCGAGGAAGCGCGGATCGTGCTGCACCGATCGCTCCGAGCGCGGACGCGGGATGCCGGTGGTGATGATCTCCTTGATCGCGCCGGGATGGCTCTTGAAGACCACGATGCGGTCGCCCAGGAGGATGGCCTCCTCGATCGAGTGCGTGATGAAGAGAACGGTCTTGCCCGTCGCCTCGATGAGCTTCTCGATCTCGTCGCGCATCACCTCGCGGGTGAGGGCGTCGACGGCGCCGAGCGGCTCGTCCATCAGAAGGATGCGCGGCTCCGCCACGAAGGCGCGAGCGAGACCCACGCGCTGCTGCATGCCACCGGAGAGCTCACGGGGGTACGACGACTCGAACCCCTTGAGACCCACCATGTCGATGGCCTCCTGCACGCGGTCGCGCCAGTCGGCGGTGCGCAGGCCCTTCTGCATCTCGAGCCCGAACTTCACGTTGTCGAACACGGTGCGCCAGGGCAGCAGGGCGTAGTCCTGGAAGACCACGGCCCGGTCGGGACCAGGGCCGTCGACCTGCTTCCCGTCGACGAGGACCGAGCCGGTGCTCGGCGCGACGAGGCCGGCGATGACGTTCATGAACGTCGTCTTTCCGCACCCCGACGGGCCGAGCACCGTGATGAACTCGCCCTCGAACACGTCGAGGTCGACATCCTCGATCGCGATCAGCTTCTTCCCCGTCCGCGCGACGTCGTAGCTCACCGAGAGCCCGGTGACCGAGATCAGCGGATCCGCCGAGTCCCGTGCGGTGTCGTTCACGTCAGTCATCGTCGACCTCTCGTCTCATCGCCGCGCGTCGGTGCGCGGCTTATCGCAGCTTCGGAAGCACCTCGGTACCGAGGAGTTCGATCTGCTCGAAGAACCGATCGAACTTGAAGCGGAAATCGAACACCAGGTGCTCGGTGCCGACCTCCTCGAACCGCTTGATCTGCTCGACCGCCTCGTCGGGGCTGCCGACGATGAGCTGTCCTTCGAGATCTTCCACGGTCTCGAAGGAGCCGGACGGCGGCTTCACGGCGAACTTGGCCTTGTTCGCCCAGGCGAGAAGGCCGGGGATGTTCACGTGCTTGAGCGCCTCTTCGCGGGTGTCCTCGATCGAGGTGGGCGGGATGACGGCGATGGTCGGCATCGGGCGGCCGTTCTCGTCGGTCATCTCGCGCATGGTCTTGATGCGCTTCTCCATCGTGAGCAGGCCCGTGCGTCCCGGCATCCACCCGTCGGCGAACTCCGCCGCGAGACGGGCCGAACGCGGGGTCGCGCCGCAGTACCAGAACGGGATGCGTCCGCCCACGGGCTTCGGCTCGATCGTGACGTTCTCGAATTTGAAGATGCCGTCGTCGTAGGTGACGTCGTTCTCGGTGAACACCCGGCGCAGGATCTCGGCGTTCGAGCGCACCATCTCCACGCGGTCGAGGTCACCCCAGCCGATCGCGTCGAACTCGTGATCGAACGTGCCGGCGCCGAATCCGAGGATCAGGCGGGGGCCGAGCAGCTGCGTCATCGTGCCGGCCATGAGAGCGGTGACCAGCGGGTGGCGGAACGGGATGAGCGATCCGGTGCCGAGCTCGATCTTGTCGGTGACGGCACCGATCGCGGTGAGCGTCGTCAGCGCGTCGTAGAACGTGCGGTTCGGCTTCTCCATCTCACCGTGCGGCTCGAACACCAGGTGATCGCGCACCCAGACCGAGTCGAATCCGAAGCTCTCGGCGAGCTTCGATCCCTCCAGGAGCTTCTCCTTGCTCGCCTCCTCGCCGAAGTGCGGCAGCAGCAGTCCGAATTTCATGTCAGTTCCTCTCTGCGGCGAATGCCGCCCTGTCTTCCGCCGATGCGGCGAGCTTTCCGAATGTGCGGTCGCCGACGACCTCGTCGTCGATGTAGACGTCGACACCGCGCACGAGCGTGCGCTGGATGCGCGCGCTGATGGTGCGCCCGTCGTAGGGGGTCCAGCCGATCTTCGAGAGCACGCCGTCGTTGGTGATGGTCCACTCGTCGGCGAGGTCGGCGATGACGATGTCGGCGTCCGCCCCGATCGTGAGCGACCCCTTCACGCCCTCCAGGCCGAACTTGGCAGCGGGGATGTGGGCGACCATGTCGATCGCGCGCTGCAGGTCGAGCTCGCCCTTGTTCACGGCGTCGAGCATGAGCTCGTAGTAGTACTGGATGCCGGGGGTGCCGGTGTGCGAGCTCCACATCTGCGTCCACCCGACCTCCTTCTCCTCACGCGTGTGCGGGGCGTGGTCGCTGGCGGCGATGTCGATCGTGCCGTCGCGCATGCCCTCCCACACGGCCGCGCGGTTGTCGTCGGGTACCCAGTAGCTGAGCGCGTACGGACCGAGGGTCTCGACGTCGTGCCAGGTCGACAGGAACGGCGCCCAGTGGTTGACCTCGCAGGTCACGTCGATGCCGTTCTGCTTGGCGCGGCGCACGGCCTCGATCGAGCGCCGCGTCTGGATGTGGGCGATGTGCACGGGGCAGCCGGACGCCTCGGCCAGACGCAGCACCACGTCGATCGCGGTGTCCCAGATCACGCCTTCGCGGGCGGCGTAGGCGGAGGCGTAGCCCTCGGGGGTGTTCTCGCCGCGTGCGAGGTAGGCCCCCTCGATGTAGTCCATGAGCGCCTGGTCGTGCGGGTGCACGATGAAGCGCTTGCCGGTCTGGGCGATGTGATCCATGATCTCGAGCAGGTGCCCGTGGTTGTGGATGCCGGTGCCGGAGGGGTGCGGGTAGTCACGGCCCGTGTCGACGACCATGTAGATCTTGTAGGCCCGGATGCCCATCTCGCTCATGCCGGCGATCTCGTCGAACTTGGTCGGCGCGGGATTGTGGTTCCAGTCGACGATCGACGATTCCTCGTACCGGTGGAACACGTCGGTCAGGGTCGCGACGTCGGTGGTCGGCGGCTTGAGGTTCGGCATCCCGAACATCGTGGTGACGCCGCCGGCCGCAGCCTGCAGGCTCGTCGTGTAGATGTCGTCCTTGTGCTCGTAGCCGGGTTCGCGGGTGTGCACATGCACGTCGACCATGCCGGGGAGCACGAGCTTGCCGGCGGCGTCGACCGTGCGCTCGGCCGTGATCTCGGTGCCGGCTGCGACGATGCCGGCGACCTTGCCGTCGGCGACGAGCAGGTCGGCCAGGACCGGCCCCGCGGGGGTGACGACGGTGCCACCGGTGATCTTCAGATCCACGCTCATCGCGCGACCTCCTCTTTGCTGACGGACTCTGTCGGAACGGATTCGGTGGTGACGGACTCGCCGATCGCGGGCGACGGCGACGACCGGTGGATGAGATGCGCCGGGCGCACGTACCGGTCGAACCAGCCGACGATCACCGGCGTGGTCTGCTCCCAGTACGCGTCGTACGCGGCGTAGTGGGTGGTGTGCCGCTGCATGATGAGCTGCTTCGGACCGCGCGCGGCCTCGTACAGCGCCTCGGCGTGGTCGGTGGGGGTGGTCGCATCGCCCTCGACGCCGATCACGAGCAGCGGTGTGGTCAGGCGCGCGGCCGCCTCGATGGGCCGATACGCGATGATGCCCTCGGCGCACGCGAGCGGAACGGCGGTGGGGATGCGGTCGTCGACGTCGGCCTTGATCTTCGTCGCCCGACGCTCGGCCGTGGGGATCATGATCTCCTCGCGGGGATGCACGATCCGCCCCTCCCCCGTGGCGACGCGCAGGCGGCGGTCCTCTTCGAGGGACTTCTGGAAATCGAGCCACTCGTACTCGCTGCGCATGCGGTGCAGCCAATCCTCGCCGTCGGCGACGGGCACCTGGCTGACCGCGGCCTTGATGCGCGGGTCGGCGTCGGCGAGGAGCACGGCGTTGCCACCTCCGGTGCCGCCGGTGCCGAAGACGCCGATCGCGTCGGCGATCACGTCGTCACGCGTGGTGAGGTAGGTCACGGCGTTCACCAGGTCCTGCAGCTGCCAGGCCGGCGAGAGGTAGCCGCGGTCGCCCTCGGAGTCGCCGAAGCCGCGGTAGTCGATCACGAGCACGGCGAAGCCGGCGTCGACCAGCGCCTCGTGGTAGCGGACGTAGAGCTTGGCGTCCTTCAGCCCGAGCCAACCTGGACCCTGCACGATCGCGCGGAACGGGCCTTCATGATCGGGCGTGCGCCACACGGCGGAGATGCGCTGACCCTCGCTGAAGTACGAGACGGGTGTGGTCTGCATGGGTTCCTCTCGGCTGAACGCGGCGTCGCGATCGGCGATGTGCGCCGCTGCGGTGGGGCTTTCTCATCTTCACCCATTTTGGATCCAGAATCCAGTATTGATTTGGATCCAGTATCCGGGCTAACATGACCCCATCACTTCGGCCCGATTGGCCGATGCCGGTGGTCCCGACCTGGACTGCGAACGTGCTCTCTCTTGCGCCCTTCCCGTCCTCGTCTCCCGGAGAACCATGCCTGCCACCGCCCGCGCCTTCGGCGCCCTCCCCGTCCTCGCCCTGCTCCTCGCCGCCGGACTCAGCGGATGCGCCGGCGCCCCCGCCACCTCGGCGGAGGCACCCGCCGCCGAGACCCCCCGCGCGGAGCCGATCGTGCTCGACAACTGCGGCACCGAGGTGTCACTCGATTCCACCCCTCAGCGCATCCTCACCGTCAAGTCATCGACGCTCGAACTCGCGCTGGCACTCGGTGCCGGGGATCGGATCATCGGCTCGGCGTTCTCCGACGGCCCGTTGCCCGACGACCTCGCGGCGGAGGCCGAAGAGATCCCGGTCGTCTCCGACAAGGTGCCGTCGAAGGAGGCCGTGCTCGACCTCGAGCCCGACCTGGTGTTCGCCGGTTGGGAGTCGAACTTCTCGGTGGACGGCGCCGGCGAGCGGGCCGACCTGCAGAAGCTCGGCATCACCACCTACGTCGCCCCCGCGGCCTGCAAGGCCGCCGGATACATGCCCGACCCGCTCACGTTCGACACCGTCTTCGACGGCTTCGCGGAGGCCGGCGAGCTGCTGGGCGAGACGGATGCGGCGAGCGCGCTGATCGCCGAGCAGCGCGCGGAGCTCGACGCGATCACCCCGGACGACCGCGGCCTCACGGCGCTCTGGTACTCGTCCGGGACCGACCAGCCCTTCGTGGGCGCGGGCATCGGCGCTCCCGAAATGATCATGTCGGCCTCCGGGCTCGAGAACGTCTTCGCCGATGTGCACGACACCTGGACGTCGAGCTCGTGGGAGCTGATCGCCGAGGCCGACCCCGACGTGATCGTGCTGGTGGACGCCGCGTGGAACACCGCCGCGTCGAAGATCGCGCTGCTCACCTCGAATCCGGTGACCGCACAGCTCGACGCGGTGCGGAACGAGCGGTTCGTGACCGTCGAGTTCCCCGCGACCGAGGCCGGCATCCGCAATGTGAAAGCTGTGGAGTCGATCGTGGCGCAGCTCGGAGAACAGTGAGCGTCACGGCTCCGCTGCGGACGGTCCTCCCGGTCGCAGCGGCATCCGTTTCCCGCCCTCGACGGCGGCGCACCGCTTCGGCGATCGCGGTGCTGCTGCTCGTGCTGGCGGGCACGGTGGTCGCAGCGGTCGCGATCGGTCCGGCCGACATCACCCCCGCCGAGCTCGTGGCGAGCGTGTGGTCGCACCTGACCGGGGCCGCCAGCGGGATCACTCCTCTCCGCGACGCGATCATCTGGGAGGGACGAGTACCCCGCGTGCTCACGGCGGCCGCGGTCGGAGGCGGCCTGGCCCTGTGCGGTGCCGTGATGCAGGCCCTCACTCGCAACCCGCTCGCCGATCCCTACCTGCTCGGGCTGTCCTCCGGCGCCTCGACCGGCGCGGTGGTCGTCATCGTGCTCGGGGCCGCGGTGGCGCTGCCGTTCGCGGCCTTCGCCGGTGCGCTGCTCGCGCTGGCCCTCACCCTCGGCCTCGCGCGCGCGGCCGGTTCCGCCGGCCCGACCGCGGTCGTGCTCGCCGGTCTCGCCGTCTCAGCCGTGCTCGCCGCGTTGACCAGTCTCGTGATCTTCTGGAGCGCGACGAACGACAGCTACCGCGAGATCCTCAGCTGGCTGCTCGGCTCGCTCGGCGGGGCGGACTGGGCGGATGCGGCACTGGCCGGTGCCGCCGTGCTCGTCTGCGCCATCCCGCTGCTGGCTGCGGCCCGGCCGCTCGACAGCCTCGTGCTCGGCGATACGGCGGCAGAGGCGCTGGGTGTTCCGGTGACCCGACTGCGCGTGCTGCTCTTCGTGTGCACGGCTCTGCTGACCGGAGCGCTCGTCGCGGTCAGCGGTTCGATCGGCTTCGTCGGACTGATCCTGCCGCACGCCGTGCGCGCGGTCGTCGGCGCCCGGCATCGCGCGCTGCTGCCGGTCTCGTTCCTCGCGGGGGCGGTGTTCCTCATCTGGGCCGACACCATCGCCCGCACCGTTTTCGAGCCGCGCGAGCTCCCGGTCGGGATCGTCACCGCCCTGATCGGCGGCCCCGTGTTCGCGCTGCTGATGCTGCGCATGCGGAAGATCCGCGCGTGAACGGGGTGCGGGAGGACGGACTCGACGCCCGATGCATCCGATTCGGACACGGCGGTCGGGTGCTGTGCGACGACCTGCACATCACCGCTCCCGGAGGTTCGGTCACCGCGCTCCTCGGACCCAACGGCTCGGGCAAGAGCACACTGTTGCGGCTGATCGCCGGAACTCTGCGGGGCGAGGTCGAGACTCTCGCGCTCGACGGCGAGTCGCTGCCGGCGATGCGGCGGCGGGAGCGCGCGCAGCGCGTCGCCCTGGTCGAACAGGAATGGTCGGCCGCCGAAGGGATGACCGGACGCGACATCGTGGGGCTCGGACTGCTCCCCCACCGCGGGTGGCTGTCGTTCGAGGGGGCGGAGACGGATGCCGTCGCCACCGATGCGGCACTCGTCCGCGCGGGGGCACTCGAGTTCGCCGAGCGCGATGCCGCGACCCTGTCCGGCGGCGAGCGCCAGCGCGTGAACCTCGCGAGGGCTCTGGCGCAGCGACCGGCGCTGCTGCTGTGCGACGAACCGACGAACCACCTCGACATCCGGGCACAGCTGGACGCACTCGTCCTCCTCGCCTCCCTCGCGCGCGACGGCATGACCGTGCTGGCCGCTCTGCACGACCTCAACCACGCGGCGACCTTCGCCGACCACGTCGTGGTGATCGCCGACGGCCACGTGCAGGCGGCAGGCTCCCCGCACGAGGTGCTGACCCGGGAACTCATCGCCCGCGTCTGGCGCGTCGACGCCGAGGTGCTCATCCGACCGGGCAGCGACCGCCCGCTGATCGTGTTCGACGCGGACCACGCTGTCGCACGCTGACCACGGCCGAGCGAACCGGAGTCAGACGAGCTCGGCGGATGCGAACTGCGGCACGAGGACGAATGAGCCCAGGCGGTGCGCCAGAGCCTCCGCCTCGGCCTCCAGAGCCACCTGCCGCGGATCCGTCTGTTCGTCGTCCGCCGACTCTTGGCAGTCGTCGAGAGCAGCGGAGCCGACACCGCCGCCCACCCCGGCGAGAGCGCATACCTGCGCCGGCGTGCGCAGCTGATCGAAGGTCATGGGCAGCGTCTCGCATCGCGTGTGCCCGCACAGCAGGTGCGAGAGCTCGTGGATCACCACGTGCAGCCGATACCACTGCGGATCGGAGCGGCGGACCGGAATCCTCGCACGGTCACCGTCGACGAGCACGAACCGCGGAACGGCCCGCCACTCCTCCTCGTTCAACACGTCGACCTCGATGTCCAGCCCCAACAGGGCGGACGCCCGTTCCGTGATGCACTGCACACTCGCGCCGCACTCGACCTCCAACTCTTCGAAGAGCCGGTCCACTCGACTTCGACCACTCACGATTCCCTCACCCCTCGCACAGCCCGGCCCCCTTTCGGCCGGACGACCCTCACAGTGGAGAGACGGCGGTGGAGGCCCGGTCATTACGCCGAAAACCTGGGAACTTTCGGCCAGTCTTTCGAGACGTGCGACTATAACTTTTGGTACCCCTCGAGTGCCGTGGATTCGAAGGCGGCCGCGTCGAGGGCCGCGATCGCGAGGGCAGCAGCGGTGTCGAAGTCGCGCATCCACAGTGGTCGCACCGGCGCACGCAGCCCGACCGCCTCGAGCCCGTCGGCGAGGGCTGTGTCCTCCTCGGCGATGAGCCACGCATCGAGCAGCCCGCCCTTCGCCCGCGCGCCGTAGTGGCGTCCGACCGCATCGGCCGTGGCAGCGAGACCGACAGCGGCGAGACAGGCGTCGGCCATACCGCGCACGGGCGCGCCGGAGATGATCGGCGACACCCCGACCACGGCGCCGGGTGCGGCACGCACGGCCTCGGCGATGCCGGGGACCGCGAGGATCGGCCCGAGCGAGACCACGGGGTTCGACGGGGCGAACAGGACGATGTCCGCGGCGGCGAGCGCTTCGCGCACACCCGGCGCCGGTGCGGACTGCGCGATCCCCGGCCCATCGAACCCGTGCGCAGGAAGGGTCGCGCGGTGCCGGGTCCACCACTCCTGAAAGTGCATCCGCCCCCGCACGGTGGTCACATGCGTGTCGACTTCCGCATCCGTCATGGGCAGCAGCCGTACTCCGAGCGGCCATCGCGAGGCGAGGCGATCGACGACCTCGGTCACGGAAGCGCCTTCGCGAAGCCACCCGGTGCGCGCGATGTGTGCGCCGAGGTCGAGATCGCCCAGGGTGAACCACGGCCAGCCGGCTCCCCACGCCTGGAGCTCGGCGGCGACGCGCTCACTCTCCTGCGCCCTCCCCCATCCGCGTTCGGTGTCGTTGACGCCGGCGAGCGCGTAGATCATCGAGTCGACGTCGGGTTGCAGCCGCAGGCCACTGAGCCACAGGTCGTCCCCGGTGTTCGCGATCACCGTGATCTCGGCATGCGTGCCTCCCGCCGCGTCCGGCCACCGTCGCCGCGCAGCCTCACGCACCCCGACCACGAACTTCGATCCCCCCACCCCGCCGGCCAGCACCACGATGCGCGGAGCCTGGGCGTGAGCGGCATCGACACCTGCGGCGATCGCCCCGTTCATGACGCGAGCACGAGTGGACGGTCCACGAGCGCCGCGGTGCGCGGACCCAGGCCTGCCCGGCGGGCGGCTCGGAGGTGCTCGGCATGATCGAGGTCACGTCGCAGACCGCTCAGGACGGGGAACCCGACCTCGTCGAAGCCGGCGGCGCGATGCGCAGAGGCCGAGTCCGCCCCGAAACACGGAGTGAGGTCGAAGCCCGCGCGAGCCGTCGCGAGCACGGTGCCGGTCCCCTCCGCATCCGGCACGAAGGCCCGGGGGTGCGATGAGGCGAACGCGAGCGCCCTGGCCAGCTCATCGGGGCGCAGCGCCGGCAGGTCGCCGAGCATCACGGCACGCGGTCGCATGTCGGGGGCCGCGCTCACGCCGAGCCCGATCGCGGCGGTCAGCCCCTCGCCGCGGTCGCGCACCAGGCGCACCCGCGGCAGCACACGCAGAGCGGTCGCCGTGACCTCGTCGCTCGTGACGACGATGACCTCGGCGACGCGCTCGCAGGCCGTGGCCGCCTCGACCGTGTCGAGGGCGATCGCCCGGGCGAGGGGCTCGCGGTCGACGCCGGGGATGCGCAACCGCGACTTGCCGATCTCGGCGCGCTTCACCGGGATCACCACGACCCACTCGCGCGCGGGCACTCCCGGCAGCGACACCCCGACTCCCGAACCGCGGATCATCTCCGCCTCCTCAGCCGCGCAGCGCGGTGGCAGTGTCGCGCAACCCCGCCGTGTCGCGCAGCC
Source organism: Microbacterium sp. NPDC091662 (assembly GCF_044756705.1). Taxonomy (NCBI): domain Bacteria; kingdom Bacillati; phylum Actinomycetota; class Actinomycetes; order Micrococcales; family Microbacteriaceae; genus Microbacterium; species Microbacterium sp. NPDC091662. The sequence continues at coordinate 2,354,139 of NZ_JBIVTM010000001.1, forward strand.
GCGGGGCGATATCGCGCTCGAACAGCTGCAGGAAGCGCCGCTGGTCGTGACCCGGCGCGTGGAAGACCAGGTGGTTGAACCCCCAGTCGATGTACTGCTGGATCTCGGCGGCCACGGCATCCGGGTCGTCCCCGACGATCCAGCGCTTGGCGATCGTCTCCAGCGGCAGCGCATCGGCGGCCTTCTCCATCTCGACAGGGTCGGTGATGTCGTGCTTCTGCTCCTTCGAGAGCGACAGCGGCGACCAGAAGCGGGTGTTCTCCAACGCCGCTTCCCGGGTCTCCTCGTACGACAGCTTGATCTCGATCATCCGGTCGTAGTCGTCGAACGAGCGCTCGGACTGCTCCAGCCCCTCCTTCACGGCCGGGAGCAGTTGGTCGACGTAGAGCTCCTGGCCCTTGCCGGAGGTGCAGATGAAGCCGTCACCCGCGCGACCGGCGTAGCGCGCGACCATCGGTCCGCCCGCCGCGATGTAGATCGGGATGCCGCCCTCGGGACGGTCGTAGATCGAGGCGTCGTGCGTGGAGTAGTACTCGCCGTCGAAGTTCACCCGGTCGCCCGACCACAACGCCCGCATCAGGCGCACGGATTCGCGCAGCCGCGCGTAGCGCTCCTTGAACTCCGGCCACTCCTGCTCCCCCGCGCCGCGGAATCCGGTCGCGATCTCGTTCAGCGCCTCGCCTGAACCGACGCCGAGGATGATGCGGTCCTGGTACAGGCAGCCCAGGCTCGCGAACGCCTGCGCGAGCACGGCCGGGTTGTAGCGGAAGGTCGGGGTCAGCACCGAGGTGCCGATGCGGATGCTCGACGTGCGCTCGCCGACCGCCGCCATCCAGGTCAGCGAGAACGGAGCGTGGCCTCCGGTGTGCCGCCAGGGCTGGAAGTGATCGCTCGCGAATACGGACTGCATGCCGTGCGCCTCGGCCGCAACCGAGATCTCGACCAGCTCCCGCGGGTCGAACTGCTCCGCGCTGGCCTTGTATCCGAGGGTCAGTGTCATGTCGCATCCTTCGTGTCGGGTTCCTGCTGTGCGTGTGCGTGGAGCCCGGCGGCGTAGCCGTCGCGGTATCCCTGGTCGAGTGCTTCGGCGGTGCCGAGCCAGAAGAGGTCGCGCTCCGAGGCGCGCACGATGCTCGCGGCACCGGGAAGGGTGAGGGGTCCGACGAGGTCGCCCCGACCGCGCACCACGGCGACCGGGTTGCCGCTCGCCTTGCCCTTGACGAGGTCTGCTGCCGCGGCGAGCTCGTCCGCGACGCACGGGGTCGTGACGCTCAGGACCTTTCCGGCCTGGTCGGTCGTGCCCCGCAGGTCGGCGATCATGCGCACGCCCCCGCCGCCGATGGCCACATCTGTCTGTCCTTCGCGCCAGGGACGGCCGAGCGTGTCGCTGAGGATCACGCCCACCTCGGCCCCCGTGGCTGCACGCAGTCCCGCGGCGAGCGCACGTGCCGACCGGTCGGGATCCTCGGGAAGCAGCAGTATCCAGCCGTCCGGGGTGTTGCTGGCATCGACGCCGGCGGCCGCGGCCACCATGCCGAGCCGGTTCTCGACGATGCGCATGGTGTGGCCGTCGAAGGTACGGGAGGCGACGAGGCGCACGGTCTCGGCGGTGATCGCGTCTTCCCGGTCGGCAGCCTGCACGTAGCGCCCTTCGGCCTTGGAGACGATCTTCGAGGTGACGACGAGGATGTCGCCGTGGGCGAGTTCGACGCCGGTGGCGAGGACCAGGGCAACGAGGTCGTCGCCGGGGCGCACCTCACCCATGCCGGTGAGGGCGAAGACGGTGATCGCGGGGGCGCTCATGCGTGCACCTTCGGGAGGACGTCGCGACCGAAGACCTCGAGGAACTCCCGCTGGTCGGGCCCGACGTTGTGCAGGTAGATGCGCGTGAAGCCGAGGTCGACGTAGCGCTGGATCTGCGCGCGATGCGCGTCGGGGTCGGCCGAGATGAGCATCGACGCCCGCATGTCGTCGGCTGTCACTCCGCGCACGAGCTGCTCGAAATCGTACGGCGAGCGCACGTCGCCCCGGCGCATCCGGAGTCCGGCGATCGGCCACTCGGAGAGCGCGTTCGTGAGGGCCTGCTCGTCGGTCGGTGCCCACGAGAGACGCAGCTGCAGCACTTTCGGGAGAGCCTCGGGGTCGTGACCCGCCTCACGCGCTCCCTCGGCGAATCGGGCGAGCAGCGGGACGAGACGCTCCACTTCGGCGGAGGTCGTGATCAGCCCGTCGGCGTTCCGGCCGGCTCGACGCGCGGTGGCGGGACCCGCGGTGGCGACGTAGACGGGCGGCGCGGTGGGCGGCATGGTCCAGAGCCGGGTCGACTCCATGCGGAAGTGCTCACCGCGGTGGCGGGCATCGCGACCGGCGAGAGAGGCGGTGAAGAGCTTACGGATCAGGTCGACGGCTTCGAACATGCGGTCGATGCGCTCCGCAGGTTCGGGCCAGTAGTCGCCGACGATGTGCTCGTTCAGCGCCTCCCCCGACCCGACCCCGAGCCAGGTTCGGCCGGGGTAGAGCGTCGCCAGTGTCGCCGCGGCCTGAGCGACCACGGCGGGATGCGTGCGGAAGCCGGGCGTCGTGACCCCGGGGCCCAGGTCGCCGGTGGTGTGCGCGCCGATCGCGCCGAGCATGGTCCACACGTGGGCGGCGTTGCGGTGACGGGGAAGCCAGGGCTGGAAGTGATCGGTGGCCATGATCCCGCGGAACCCGTGCGCCTCGGCGAGGACGCAGTTCGCGATCACGGTGGTCGGCTCGATCTGCTCGAGCATCGCGGCGTACCCGATGTGCATGCGGCCTCCTCACCCTTCTTCTCCTGCTGTTCCTATTGAATGGATACTGGATCCAAAAGTCAAGAGAGAGGTTCGGGGGTGGCGTCGAGAGCACGGGATCTCGACGAGCGCACGGCTTCTTCACGCCAGCAAGCCGTGCACTCGACAGGAAGCCGTGCACTCGACGGGCGGGCGGACGGGGCGGGCGGACGGGCGGGGCGGACGGGGCGGGCGGACGGGCGGGGCGGACGGGGTCAGCGTTTGTGACGCTGCACGGCCAAGGTCACGGTCGCGGAATCGGCGGCAGCGGGAGCAGGAGAGGCGGCGGCGAGGTCGGGGAGACCGGCGGCGACGGGCTTGCGGGCCCGGCCGATCGCCCGGCGAGAGAGCGCCCACTGCAGGCCGTAGCCGATCGCGAACACCATCAGCGTGAAGATCAGCGCCATCGCGGCCCCCTGATCCGGCGCGTAGAGCTGGGCTGACCGCGGGTTGATCATCGCGTAGATGTACATCGACAGCGGCCTCGACGACGGGGTCGCCAGGAACGCCGGGAGTGTGAACTCGTTGGTGCCGAGGATGAACATCTGGATCCACACCGCCATCACGGTGGGCATCAACAGCGGCGCGATGATGCGGCGGAACCCCTCGAACCGACTCGCTCCACTGGTGAGCGCCGCCTCCTCCAGCTCGGGGCGGATCTGCAGTGTCGCGCTGTACGACGAGCGGTAGGCGATCGACACCCGGTAGGAGTAGGCGATCACGAGGGCGAGCAGCGTGCCCGCGATCGGGATGTACGGGTTGATCACCATGAAGGTGAGGAACATCGCGAAACCGGCGATGGTCGCGGGGATCGCCACCGACGACGAGGCGAACAGGTCCATGGCCTTCACCCAGCCCGTCTTCTTGCTGCGCGCGATGCCGTACGCGAGCACCGTGGCGAAGACGACCGCGATCGTGGCACTGCCGCCGGCGATGATGACCGTGCGTCCGAGCGACACCCAGAACTCCGGGTCGGCGAGCACCGTGCCGAACGCTCCGAAGTCGGTGCTGCCCAGCATCGCATCCCACGAGAACGCCACCGGATAGGGCGTGATCGCCGCCCACAGCAGCGCCAGCAGCGGGAGGATGCCGGTGAGCAGGATGAACACGGCGACCAGCAGCATGACCGGGATCTTCCACGGCCCCATCCGCATGGTCGACGGCCGGAAGCCCTTGCCCGACACCGACGCTCTTCGCTCGGCGTTGCGCGTCGCCCGCAGGTAGATCGCGAACGCGACGGTCGTGATCACGAGGAACACCAGCCCCCACGCGGCGGCCAGACCATACTGCGGCAGTTCGCCCGCGTTGGAGCTGATGAGCGTCCAGAGCTTGAGGGCGAAGATGTCGCGCCCCGACTCCTGGCCGAACAGCAGCGGCACCTCGAGGCTGCCGAGGCCGAGGATGAAGGTCAGCACGGTCACGCCGAGCAGCCCCGGCCACAGCATCGGCAGCGTCACTCGACGGAGCGTCTGCGGCCAGGAGGCCCCCGACACCCGCGCCGACTCCTCGAGCGACCCGTCCATGTTCGTCAGGATCGGCACGATCATCAGGTACGGGAACGTGACGTTCGTGAGTGCCTGGATGAAGATCATCGTCGAGAAGGCATAGGGATCGATCGGCACGTCGCTCGCGAACGGCAGCAGCCGCAGCAGCTGGTTGAGCACACCCGACTCGGGCGACAGCATCAGCAGGTAGGCCTGCGCCTTCACGATCGGCGGAATGATGTACGGCACGATCACCAGCACCGAGATGAGGCGACGCCACGGGGCATCCGTGCGCACTGTGACCCAGGCGAGGCCGAAAGCCATCAGGAGCGTGAGCAGCGTGGAGCCGCCGACGAAGGCGCCGGTCGCGCCGAGCACGCCCCAGAAGTCTTCGCGCAGCTGCCACAGGGTGACGAAGTTCTCGACACCCCACTGGGCCGACGAGACGCCGAAGGGCAGGAACGGACCACGGAACGCGGTGATCACCTGGACGATCAGCGGTACCGCGAGAAGGATGAAGATGACCGCGCCCGAGACGATCATCGCGATCGTCATCGTGGTGGGGCGCTTTCGCCCCGTGGTCCGTCCTGCCTTGAACATCGTTATCCGTTCAGCGCCTTGTCGGCGGCGTTGATCATGGCCTGCCAGTCGTCACGAGTGGCCTGCGTCTCGGTCTCGGCGCCGTTGTCGAGGCCGAGCAGCAGCGCGTCGGAGTTCGTCTTCATGAGCCCGGTGGACTCGGCGAAAGTCGCGGCGGGGAGCCCGGCGAACGGCACCTGGGTGCTGGCGAAGCGCTCGTCCGTCATGCGGAGTGTGATCCAGTCGGGATCGAAGGCGTTCCACAGGGTCCACAGCGCAGCCCCCGGCTTGTTCTTGGCGTCGGAGTTGACGCCGGAGAACTGCGCCCACACCCCCGCGTGCTCGAACGGCGAGACCTTGAGCGCGGGGTTCGGGTTGAACAGCGTCTGGTTCAGCGCGATCGGCACGTCACCGCTCGACAGCGGAGCGCCCTGATCCTCCAGCAGCTTCAGGTTGCCCGACGACAGGAGCTCGTCGATCAGCGAGACCATCTTGTCTTCGCCCTCGGCCATGCCGTATCCGGCGAAGACGACCGCGTTGTAGCCGGCGACCGACACCTTGTCCTTGTACTCGGGGGCGAGCAGCCCGTCGAGCGTCTCGGGTACCGCGGTCACCTTGTCGGTGTTGTACTGCATGAGCGTGCCGTTGATGCTGTCGGGCATGAGCTCGGGGGCGCCGATGGTCAGGAACTCCTTCGGAACGCCGAAGCTCTCCCAGTCGACCTTCTCCCAGAAGCCCTCGTCGTACATGGCGGCCATCGAGGTGATCGAGCCCGACACCACATCGGTGTTCCGCGAACCGGTCGCCTTCGCCGAGATGATCGCCGACGACAGGTTGTACGTCAGCCCCCTGGTCTCGACCTTGATGTCGGGGAAGCGCTTGTTGAACTGCTCGATCACGTCAGGCGACAGCTCGTACCAGTCCCAGATGACCAGGGTGCCGCCGTCGGCCTTCTTCGCCTCTTCGTAGAGGGCGTCCAGCTGCTTGTCGATCTCGGGCCAGTAATCGTCGTAGAAGTTCTCGCAGCGGGTGATCGCTCCGACTTCCACCGCGTCGCAGGTGGCCGACGCGGCGTCGCCCTCGAGCGCGCTGTCACCGCCGCCGGCATCGGTCGACGTGTTGCATCCGGTCAAGGCGAGCGCGAAGACCGCCGTGATGGCGGCAGCTCCCAGTGTTCTCTTCATGATCTGAATGTCCTCTCTGACATCAGGTGTGTGATTGCGGGTGTGGTGCGGGGTGGATCAGGCGCCCAGCACGCGGCAGGCGTGCGGGACCAGTTCGAGGAAGACCCTGCCGCCCTCGGGGGGTGTCGCAAGCGGCGCTCCGCGTCCGACGATCGTGGCGACGGGCTCGCCATCGGTGAGCACCTCGGCCTCGTACTCGACGATCTCGCCGAGGAACTCCACGCGCACGATGCGCACGGGAAGGACGTTCGGGCGATCGACGTCGGTCTCATGCCAGCGCACGGTCTCCGGACGGAACGTCAGGGTGACCTCGTCGCCGATCGAGACTCCGTCGGGCACCGGTGTCTGCAGCCGGGTGCCGAGCGCCTCGACCACCGCGTCGCCGGCGCCGTCACGGTCGATCACCACGGCGGGGATCATGTTCGCGCGACCGACGAAGTTCGCCACGAATCGGTCGGCCGGCTGGTCGTAGAGCTCGCGGGGTGACGCCTCCTGCACGATGCGCCCGCCGTTCATCACGGCTACCCGATCCGACATCGACAGCGCCTCGGACTGATCGTGCGTGACGTAGAGGGCGCTGATGCCGAGGGTGCGCTGCAGGCTCCGCAGCTCGTTGCGCATGGTGTCGCGCAGCTTGGCGTCGAGGTTCGACAGCGGCTCGTCGAGCAGCAGCAGTCGCGGCCGGTGGGCCAGTGCACGAGCGAGAGCCAAGCGCTGCTGCTGACCTCCCGAGAGCGCGGTGGCCGGACGCTGGGCGAGGTGGTCGAGCTGCACGAGCTCCAACGCCTCCATCGCCCGCTTGCGCGCCTCCTGCTTCGGAAGCTTCGAACCCGCGACCTGCAGCGGGAAGATCGCGTTGGCGAAGACCGTCATGTGCGGCCAGATCGCGTAGTTCTGGAACACCATGCCGATGTCGCGCTTGTCCGGCGACACGTGCTCGGTGCCGGTCGACAGCACACCGCCGTCGAGCGAGATGACGCCGCCGTTGCTCCGTTCGAGACCGGCGACGCAGCGCAGCGTGGTGGTCTTGCCGCATCCAGACGGCCCCAGCAGCGAGTAGAACATCCCGGGCTCGATCGTGAACGTGACGTCCTTGACCACGGGGACGGCGGCGCCATCCAACTCGTAGTCCTTCTTCAGGGCGTCGACGACGAGTCGTCCGCCTCCGGATCTCACGGTCATCGAAGTCTTCTCCCGCTTCCTGCTCGTCATCGGATTCGTTCTGGATGTTGGATCCACTGCGATCGCCGCCATCATCGTCCCTCTCTCACAACAGAACCCGCCGTCTGCGGGGCGGCCGGTGCACCCCAGGGCCGTGGCTTCTCGAAGAACACCACGACGACCGCGCACACCGCGAAGGCGATGGCCGAGAGCAGCAGCGACTGCGACATTGCCGCGGCCAGCCCGCTGCCGTCCTTCTCCGACAGCTCGCTTCCCGGGTGGATCGCCCCTGGCACGAAGCCGGTGATGTGCGCGGCGAGCGTCACGTTCATCAGCACGGCCAGCAGCGCCGATCCGATCACCGATCCCATCTGCCTGGTCGTGGAGTAGACCCCGGATCCCGCTCCCGCCTGGGTGTGTGGCAGGTTGCGCGTGGCCGTCGACGCGAGCGGCCCGAACATGCCGGAGACACCGACCCCCAGCAGAGCGGAGGGAAGAAGAAGGAGCCAGAACGGTGCGTCGATCGTCATCGTCACCGCGTACCAGGCCATCGCCACCGCTGAGATGACGAACGCCGCGAAGGTCACCCACCGCGGGCCGATCCGGTCGCTCAGCTTGCCGACGAACGGCCCGAGCACGCCCGAGACGACCGCCATCGGTGCGAGCATGAGCGCTGCGAGCGTCGGGTCGAGGCCACGGGCGATCTGGAAGTAGAAGGCGAGAGGGACCGGCATCGCGGTGATGCCGACACCGACGAGGAAGATCGTGGCGTTCGCGACCGAGAAGTTGCGGTCGCGGAACAGGCCGAGGGGCATCAGGGGCTCTGCGCGATTGACGCGCTGCCACACGACGAAGAGCACCAGGAGCACGACGCCTGTGACGATGACGCCCCACACCGTGACCGGACCGAACATCACGCCCCAGTCGTAGACCTCGCCCTCTTGGATGCCGAACACGAGCAGGAACAGGCCGAGTCCGGACAGCGCGACGCCGACCACATCGAAGCGGTGCGGGTGTCCTTCGAGATCGGGCACCAAGCGCCAGGCGACGGCGAAGGCGACGATGCCGACGGGAACGTTGACGAAGAAGATCCACTCCCAGCCGACGGTGTCGGTGAGCACGCCGCCGAGGATCGGACCTACGAGCGTCGCGAGCCCTCCGACAGCGCCCCACGCCCCCATCGCCTGACCCCGACCGCGCGGCGGGAACACCCGCGCGATGATCGCCATGGTCTGCGGCGTCATCAGTGCGGCGCCGAAACCCTGCACCGCGCGAGCCGCGATGAGCATCTCTATGCTTCCGGCCAGACCGCATGCGAGCGAGGCGAGGGTGAAGAGCACGAGCCCGACGAGATAGACCCGCTTGGGGCCGAACCGGTCACCGAGCCTGCCGGTCACCAGCAGCGGAACCGCGTAGGCCAGCAGGTAGGCGCTGGTGACCCAGATCACCGTGGTCAGGTCGGCATCGAACGCCGCGAGGATGACCGGGTTGGCGATCGCCACGATCGTCGTGTCGACGAGGATCATGAAGAAGCCGATGCACAGGGCCCACAGGGCCGGCCACGGCCTAACTGTCTGAGTCATGGATCGCTTTCGGGAGAGATCGTCAGGGGTCGGGAGCCGGTGTCCGTCCACTCAGCCCCTTGTCGGAGGACGGACACCGGAGTTTCCGGGAAGAGGTCAGCCTTCGGCGGCGGGGAGGCCGACGACGGGTTCGCCGAGCAGCGGAGTCGAGACCGCGTAGATGCCGTGGTTGGCGAAGAGCCAGATCACGTTGCGATCCCACTCCACGAAGATGCCGTGCACGGGGGCGGCGAGGTCATCGTCGTCCTTGAGGCCGATCGGCGGCACGAAGTACGCGCCGACCTTGGGGTTCTCCGGGTCGCGCACGTCGAAGATCTGCAGACCAGCGGCATAGAACGCGTAGGGGATGACTCCGCCGTGTGGCGTGCCCGTGTTGGTGAAGTAGCCCGAGCGCTTGGGCCCGAACGACCCGCGACGCTGCGCCCAGTCGGTGAACGCGGCCTCCGCCGGCGGCGTCGGACGGGGCAGCGTGCGCACGACCCGCGGGTTCGCCGGGTCGCTCACGTCGATCTGGTAGATCTCCTTGGCCGGCTCGTAGCAGTCGGTGTTCATCGGGTAGCCCGAGACGTAGACGTAGCCCGTCTCCTCCACCTGGGTGGTGTCGACGTTGTCACCCTCGGTGCCGGCGACGCTGACCGGCAGGTGGCACCAGCCGACGTGGTGGATGTTCGCGGGGTCGGACACATCGAGCACGAAGAAGCCCTGACCACCCTGGGCGGCGTAGCCGTACTTCCACCCGGACTCGACCGAGCGCGGCAGGAAGATACCCATGCGCGAACCGAACCACGAGGTCTTGTTGTTCCAGCGCTCGTTGTCGGCGAGGTACTCGGAATCCGCTTCCTCGCCGGCACGCGACCCGGGAACCCACCAGTTCGAGAGCAGTTCGGGCTTCGCCGGGTCGGAGACGTCGTAGGCCGCGTGCCCCGCCGTCCACAGCGTGGTCTTGTACGGCTGGTTGGTGAAGGTGTTGTCGGGCGCGGTCGCGACGAAGAGGTACTTGTCGCCGTAGTAGACCGGCAGGTCGAGCACGCCGTTGCCCTCCTGGATCTCGTCCGGCCCGTGGTTCGGATCGGTCGAGACCTCGGTGAGCAGCGTCCAGTCGCGCGGGCTGGGACCGTTCATCTCCCAGGTGCGGAAGCCGCGCAGGCCCTCCCATTCCTTCAGCTGGCCTTCGACGGTGTCGTCGATCCACTTGTTGGCGACGCGCCCCTTGAGGAAGTACCGCGGGGTCTCGCTCGCCTGGATGGCGATGTGCTTGCCGAGCTTCTGGTTCCACTGCACCGTGGTGGCGCCGAACTGCGGGCGGGGGTCGTCCCAGCCCCACTGCTCCTCGTCGACGATGGTGAGGGCGCGCGGGTCGGTGATGTCGTAGAGCTTCCAGTGGTTGCCGCCGCCGTAGTGCAACATGAGACGCCGACCGTCCCAGTCGTAGATGCACTGCCACGAGTGACTCGTGTTCACGACGATCGGATAGAACGCCTCGGCCTTCGCGTTGAGCACGTAGGTCTCGGGGTCGCGGTAGTCGAGCTGCCCCGGCCAGTCGATGAAGACGTCGCGGGGAACGGACGGCGTGTGCGCCGGCGGCAGGAACGTGCCGTCGGGCTGCATGCCCCAGCTGGAGGGATCGGGATCGGCCGGTTCACCCTCGACGCGCTGGAAATCCTCCGGGCGGTACTTCTTCGCATCGGGCACGTAGGGAGAGCCGGCCATGTCGCCTCCATTGGCTGAATCGGGTGAGATCGTCACGACGTCGTGTCGTTCTCATCAGGTTCACCCTCCGGGAGCGATGCTGTCCAATATCCATACGGGTCAGAGCTATGACCGTCCGGGCATATCAGTCGGCGAACCGCGGCTCCGTCTCCGCGTACTCCCGCTCGAGCTCCGCCAGGCGTGCACCCTCTTCGCGCAGATGGGCCAGCAGCGCGGATGCCGCGGGCGACGGCGCCCGGTCCTTCGGCACCGTCACACCGACCGAACGGCGGATGGAGCTCAGCGGCGTGGGCAGGATCCGCAGCTCGCGGTCGTCGACGGCGATGAACATCGGCAGCGCCGCGATCACATCGGTCGAGATCAGCAGGGTGCGCAGCGTCAGCATCGAGGTGCACTCGACACGGTCGGGCGGCAACGGCAGCCCCTCGTGGAAGAAGACGGCCTCGAGCTCGGCCCGGAGCGCGGTCTGGGCGACGGGGAAGATCCAGGGATACGCGATCAGCTCGGCGAGGGAGTTCGCCTTGACGCCGCCGAGCACCGGATGCCCGGCCCGTGCCACCAGACGGATCGGCTCCAGGTGCAGTCGCTCCTGCTCGAGTCGCACCGGCACCGTCGGCGAGAGCCGCCCGACCGTCAGGTCGAGGTCACCCGCGAGCAGCAGTTGCTGCAGGGTGTCGGGGGTGCCCTCGCGCACCACCACGGTCAGCCGCGGATGCTCGGCCTTCAACGCGGCGATGGCTCGCGGCAGCAGCAGGTTCGAACCTGCGAGGTGCGTGCCGACGGTCACCGTGCCGAGCTGCCCCGACTGCAGCAGCCGCACCTCTTCCCCCGCGGCGCGCAGCTCGGCGAGCACCGAGCGTGCGCGCTCGATGAACGAGTGCCCGTACTGCGTGGGGCGCACGCCGCGCGGCAGCCGCTCGAACAGCGGCACCCCCAGCACCTCTTCGACCTCGCGGAGCCCGCGGGTGACGACCGGCTGGGTGATGTGCAGCGACTCGGCGGCGCGCACCAGTGTGCCTTCGTCGGCGATGGCGGTGACGAGGACGAGGTGGCGGATCTTGACCCGTCCGTCGAGCAGTCGATCGGTGACCATGTTCCGGACTATAGCCGTACGGGCATGGCAGTGCATCAAGAGAGTATTTGTCGGCATCCCTCGAACCTTCCTAGCCTGAGCCCATGCCTTCCGAGACGATGACGCCTCCCCTCCGTGCCTCCGAGCAGGAGCGAGCGCCCCGCGCGATCCACAACATGATCGCCGGCGAGCGCGTCGAGGGCATCGCCACCTTCGCGAAGATCAGCCCGGTCGACGGCTCGCTCATCGCCGAGGTGCACGAAGCCGGCACCGAGCAGGTCGACCGCGCAGTGGCCGCAGCGCGTGCCGCGTTCGACGGACCCTGGGGGCGGATGACCGTCGCCGAACGCGCCCGCCTGCTGCGCGGGGTGGCCGACGCGATCGACCGCCGCGCCGATGAGCTCGTCGCGGCCGAGGTCGGCGACACGGGCAAGCCGGAAGCCCTCGCCCGCGACCTCGACGTGGCCCGCGCCGCCGCGAACTTCCGCTCCTTCGCCGACACGGCCTCGACGGCCGGACTCGACTCGTTCCTGACCGAGCTGCCCGACGGCCGCCGCGCCCTGAACTACGCGGTGCGAAAGCCTCTCGGGGTCGTCGCCGTGATCGTGCCGTGGAACCTGCCGCTCCTGCTGCTCACCTGGAAGCTCGCCCCGGCCCTCGCCACCGGTAACACCGTGGTGATCAAGCCCTCGGAGGAGACGCCGTCGTCGGCCACCCTGCTGGCCGAGATCCTCGCCGAGGCCGGAGTGCCGGCGGGCGTCGTGAACGTCGTGCACGGCTTCGGCGCAGGCTCCGCAGGCGAGGCGCTCACGACGCACCCGGGCATCGACGGCGTCACCTTCACCGGCGAATCGTCCACCGGATCCGCGATCATGCGGGCGGTCGCCCCCCGTGTGCGCCCGGTCTCGTTCGAGCTCGGCGGCAAGAACGCCGCGCTCGTGTTCGCCGACGCCGACCTCGACGCCGCCGTCGCAGGACTCGCCCGCTCCACGTATCTCAACACCGGCCAGGTGTGCCTGTGCACCGAGCGCATCTACGTGCAGCGCGCAGTCTTCGACGATGTGGCCGCCGGCCTCGCCGAGCACGCCGCCCGTCTGCGTCTGGGCCGTCCGGAAGACCCGGCCACGACCACCGGTCCTCTCATCTCGCAGGCCCACCGTGAGAAGGTGCGCTCGTACTTCGACCTCGCCGTCGCAGAGGGGGCGACGGTGCTCGCGGGCGGCGGCATCCCCACGCTCGGCGACGGACTCGACGGCGGATCGTGGATCGAGCCGACACTGTGGACCGGCCTCGACAACAGCCACCGCACCGTGCGCGAAGAGGTGTTCGGCCCCGTCGCCGCCCTCATCCCCTTCGACACCGAGGAAGAGGCGATCCGCCTCGCGAACGACACCGACTACGGGCTCGCCGCCGTCACCTGGACGACCGACCTCACCCGCGGACACCGCGTGGCGCAGCAGATGCGCACGGGCATGTCGTGGGTCAACACCTGGTATCTGCGCGATCTGCGCAGCCCCTTCGGCGGCGTCGGGCTCTCCGGCATCGGCCGCGAGGGCGGGCACCACTCGCTCGAGTTCTACACCGAGCCGACGAACGTGTGCGTGCAGCTGTGACCGGCCTCCCCGATTCCGTGCGCCTGGCGGACGAACGGCTGCGGCTCGCGACCGAGTCGGGGCACCCGTGCGCCCCGGTGCGCGACCTGCTCGGCGAGACGGATCAGGATGCCGCGTACGCGGTGCAGTCGCTCGGCATCGCCCGCCGCCTCGACGAAGGACGACGGGTCGTCGGCCGCAAGATCGGCCTCACCTCCCCCGCCGTGCAGACGCAGCTCGGCGTCGACAGCCCCGACTACGGCGTGCTGCTCGACGACATGATGTTCGCCGACCGTGAGCCGATCGACCTCGCCCGCTTCCTGCAGCCGCGCGCCGAGGCCGAGGTCGCGTTCGTGCTCGGCAGCGACCTCGACTCCCCCACCACCCATGTCGCCGACGTGATCCGTGCCACGGAGTTCGTGCTGCCCGCCATCGAGGTCGTCGACTCCCGCGTGGCCGGGTGGGACATCCGCATCACCGACACCATCGCCGACAACGCCTCGAGCGGGGCGGTCGTGCTCGGCGCCACGCCTCGGCGCCTGGACGGGTTCGATGTGACCGCGCTCGGCATGACCCTCGACCGCGAAGGCCGACCGGTCTCGACCGGGTCGGGGGCCGCGTGCCTCGGCAGCCCGGTGATCGCGGTGGCCTGGCTCGCCCGCGAGGTCGCCCGCCGCGGGCAGCCGCTGCGCGCGGGCGAGGTGATCCTCTCCGGAGCCCTCGGCCCCATGGTCGACGCGACCGCCGGGGTGTATCGCGCCCGGCTCGACGGTCTCGGCGAGGTGCGCGCCGACTTCTTCGGCGCGGCATCCGGAACAGCATCGCGCACATCATCGGAAGGGGCTGCGGCATGACCGTCGGCATCGCCATCATCGGCTCGGGCAACATCGGCACCGACCTGCTCATCAAGGTCAAGCGGCTCTCGACCACGCTGCACGTGGTCGCGATGGCCGGTATCGACGAGCAGTCCGATGGCCTCGCCCGTGCGCGCCGACTCGGTGTCGCCACGACCCACGAGGGCGTGGACGGACTGATCGCGATGCCCGAGTTCGCCGACGTCGAGCTCGTGTTCGACGCCACCTCGGCCGGCGCCCACGCCCGCAACGACGCCCTCGTGCGCAACGCCGGACGGGTGATGGTCGACCTGACGCCCGCCGCGATCGGGCCGTACGTCGTACCGGTCGTGAACCTCGAAGCGCACCTCGGTGCGACCAACGTGAACATGGTCACGTGCGGCGGCCAGGCCACGGTGCCGATGGTGGCCGCGGTGTCGCGCGTCGCTCCGGTGGCCTACGCCGAGATCGTCGCCTCGATCGCCTCGAGGTCGGCGGGCCCCGGCACCAGGGCGAACATCGACGAGTTCACCGAGACCACGGCCCGTGCGCTGGAGGTGATCGGCGGCGCCGAACGCGGCAAGGCCATCATCGTGCTCAACCCCGCCGACCCGCCGCTCATCATGCGCGACACCGTCTTCTGCCTGGTCGAGGGCGACCCTGAAGCCTTGGATCGGGATGCCGTCAGCGCCTCGGTCGCCGACATGGTCGCCGCCGTGCAGGCCTACGTCGGGGGCTACCGCCTCAAGCAGCAGGTGCAGTTCGACGCGGTCGACGAGCCCTACGTGCCCGCGCTCGATCGCCCGTTCCGGGGGACGCGCGTGAGCGTCTTGCTGGAAGTCGCCGGCGCCGGCCACTATCTTCCGGAGTACGCGGGCAATCTCGACATCATGACTTCGGCCGCCCTGCGCACGGCCGAGCGACTCGTCGCCGAACGGACAGGAGTTCCCGCATGACCACCACTCCCCGCGTCTACGTGCAGGACGTCACCCTCCGCGACGGCATGCACGCCATCGGCCACGGCTACACGACCGATCAGGTCCGCGACATCGCGCGTGCTCTCGAAGCCGCGGGCGTTGATGCCATCGAGGTCGCGCACGGCGACGGCCTCGGCGGTTCGAGCGTGGCCTACGGACAGGGAGCGCACACCGACTGGCAGTGGATCGAGGCGGCGGCCGAGGTGCTCGACCGTGCGGTCCTGACCACCCTGATCCTTCCGGGCATCGGCACGATCGACGACCTCGCCAGGGCCCGCGACCTGGGAGTTGCGAGCGTACGGGTCGCGACGCATTGCACGGAGGCCGACGTCGCGATCCAGCACATCACGTGGGCGCGCGAGCACGGCATGGACGTCTCGGGCTTCCTGATGATGAGCCACCTCAACGACCCGCGCGGTCTCGCGGAACAGGCGAAGATCATGGAGGCGGCCGGCGCGCACTGCGTGTACGTCACCGACTCGGGCGGACGACTCACGATGCGCGACGTCGCCGACCGCGTCGACGCCTACCGCGAGGTGCTCGACCCCGGCACGCAGATCGGCATCCACGCGCACGAGAACCTCTCGCTGAGCGTGGCCAACAGCGTCACGGCCGTCGAACACGGCGTGTACCGCGTCGACACCTCGCTCGCGGGGCAGGGCGCCGGAGCCGGCAACTGCCCGATCGAGGCGTTCATCGCGGTGGCGGATCTGCTCGGCTGGGAGCACGGCTGCGACCTGTTCGCGCTGCAGGATGCGGCGGAGGAGCTGGTGCGTCCGCTGCAGCGCCGTCCCGTCCGCGTCGACCGCGAGACCCTCACTCTCGGCTACGCGGGGGTGTACTCGAGCTTCCTGCTGCACGCCGAGCGCGCGGCAGAGAAGCACGGCCTCGATGCCCGTGACATCCTCGTGGAGCTCGGACGCCGCCGCATGGTGGGCGGCCAGGAGGACATGATCGTCGACGTCGCCCTCGACCTGGTCGCCGCCCGTTCGGGGGTGACCGTATGACCGCCGACGCCGTCTTCGCCGCCGCGCTCGACACCGCGCAGCGCACCGCGACGGCGATCAACCAGTTCTCCTCCACCGAGGAGGTCGGGCTCGATACCGCCTACGCCACGCAGCACGCGCTGATCGCCCGTCGGCTCGCCCGCGGCGAGCGCATCGCGGGCGTCAAGCTCGGGTTCACGAGCCAGGCGAAGGCGCAGCAGATGGGTGTGCACGACGTGATCATCGGCACCCTCACCGATGCGATGCGCCTCGACGACGGAGCGGCGTTCGACCGGCGATCCGCCATCCACCCGCGCATCGAGCCCGAGGTCGCGTATCTGCTGGCCGCCGACATCGACGGTTCCGACATCGACCGCCCGTTGAGCGAGGTCGTCGCGGCGGTGGCTCCCGCACTGGAGATCATCGACTCCCGGTACCGGGACTTCCGTTTCAGCCTCGCCGATGTCGTCGCCGACAACACGTCGGCCGCCGCCTATGTGATCGGCCCCTGGACCCCGTTCGTCAAGGCCGGCGCCCTCGACAACAAGGCCGTGCGGCTCGAGGTCGACGGCAGAATCAGCGCCACAGGCTCCACCGCCGCCATCCTCGGCGACCCCGGCCGTGCCGTCGCCGCGGCCGCGCGCCTCGCTTCCCGCCACGGATTCACGCTGCGCGCCGGCACGATCCTGCTCGCCGGGGCTGCGACCGCCGCCGTCCCGCTGCCCGACCACGGCACGGTCGAGGCGACGATCACCGGACTCGGACGCGTCGCCATCCGCACGCACGACGGCCCCGACAGCCTCGAGGAGGGATCACGATGACCGGATCACACGGCATCCTCGTCGAGGGCAAGGCCACGCCCCGGGGCCGTTTCCCGCACGCCAAGGTCTCGGGTGACCTGGTCTTCGTCTCGGGCACATCCAGCCGACGTCCCGACAACACGATCGCCGGAGCCGAAGTCGACGAGTTCGGGGCGACCCGGCTCGACGTCGCCGTGCAGACCCGTGCGGTCATCGAGAACATCCGCGAGGTCCTGGCCGCCGCCGGCTGCGCACTCGACGACCTGGTGCAGGCCACGAGCTTCCTGGTCGACATGAACGACTTCGCGGCCTACAACGCCGTCTGGGCCGAGTACTTCGACGAGCAGGGCCCGGCCCGCACCACCGTCGCCGTGCACGCCCTGCCGCATCCGCACCTGCGCATCGAGATCCAGGCGATCGCACGCCGCCCCGAAACCACCGAAAGCAACACCGCTGCCACTCTCGAGGAGGAGAAATGAGCACCATCCCACCCGTGATCGATTTCGCCGCATGGATCAAGGAGAACGAGCATCTCCTGAAGCCGCCGGTGAACAACAAGGCCGCCTGGACCCCGATGGGTGACTTCATCGTGCAGGTCGTCGGCGGCCCGAACCAGCGCACCGACTTCCACTTCGACCCGTACGAGGAGTGGTTCTACCAGTACCGCGGCAACATGCACGTGAACATCCAGACGCCCGACGGCCTGCAGCGCATCGACATCCGTGAGGGCGAGATGTGGCTGCTCCCCGGTAACGTCTTCCACTCGCCGCAGCGGCCCGAAGAGGGCTCCATCGGCATCGTGATCGAGCGCATCCGCGAAGAGGGCACGCTCGAGAAGTTCGCCTGGTTCTGCCCGAACTGCAACGCCAAGGTGCACGAGGTCGAGCTGCAGGTGCGCGACATCGTCGAAGATCTGCCGCCGGTGTTCCGCGACTTCTACGAGAGCGAAGAGGGGCGCACCTGCCCGGAGTGCGGCACCGTCCACCCCGGCAAGGGCTGAAGCCCCTTGGGCACGATCGACGTCCACACGCACTTCGTGCCGAGCGCCTGGCCCGACCTGTCGACACAGGTCGGGCCGGGTGTCTGGCCGACCCTGCGCGTGGACTCAGAGCGCGAGGCGATGATCATGCTCGGCGAGACCGAGTTCCGGCGCGTCGGCGACGACTGCTGGGACGCGTCGGTGCGCCTGTCCGACATGGATGCCGACGGCGTCGAGATGCAGGTCGTCTCCCCCACGCCGCTGTTCTTCTCGTACGACAAGTCGGGTGACGAAGCCGTCAAGGTCGCGCGCATCTTCAACGATCTGGCTCTGGAGATCTGCGCCCCCGCCCCCGACCGGCTGATCCCCTTCGCGCAGGTGCCCCTGCAGGATCCGGAGGCCGCGTGCGCCGAGGCCGACCGCGCGATCGCCTCCGGCCACGCCGGCGTCGAGATCGGCAACCATGTCGGCGACCGCGACCTCGACGACGAGGGCATGGTGATGTTCCTGCAGCATTGCGCCGACAGCGGCATCCCGGTCTTCGTCCATCCGTGGGACATGCCGGGCTCGCCCCGGCTCGACCGCTGGATGGCGCGGTGGCTCACCGGTATGCCCGCCGAGACGCACCTGTCGATCATCGCGATGATCCTGGGCGGGGTGTTCGACCGCGTGCCGCCGACCCTCCGCCTGGCGTTCGCGCACGGGGGCGGTTCGTTCGCGTTCTGGCTCGGCCGGTTCGAGAACGCCTGGCTGCAGCGCCCCGACCTCATCGGCGTCAGCGAGCGGCCGCCCTCGGCCTACCTCGACCGCTTCAGCGTCGACAGCGTCGTGTTCGACCCCGTCGCCCTGCGCGTGCTGGTCGAGACCCTCGGCGCCTCGCAGGTGATGGTGGGCAGCGACTACCCCTACCCCCTGGGCGAGCGACCCGTCGGCGGTGTCGTCGACCGGGCGGACTTCCTCGACGAGGCGCAGAAGAGCGCCATCCGCCGCGACAACGCCCTGCGCTTCCTCGGGCGCTGACCCCGCACCACCTCGAACGGACCTGCCACATGAGCACCACCTCCACCCGCCCCTCCCTCGACCGTCCCGCCATCGACCGCGCGACCTGCACGGCCCTCGACGACGCCGACCCGCTGGCCTCGATGCGCGATCGCTTCGTGCTGCCCGACGGCGTGATCTACCTCGACGGCAACTCGCTCGGCGTGCTGCCGAGGCACACCGCCGCGCACCTGCAGCGCGTGATCACCGAGGAGTGGGGCACCGGCCTCATCCGCAGCTGGAACGACGCCGGGTGGTTCGCCAAGCCGCGCACGATCGGCGACCGCATCGCGCCGCTCATCGGGGCGGATGCCGGGGAGGTCGTGCTCGGCGATTCGACGTCGGCGAGCCTGTTCCAGGCCGCGGTCGCCGCGGTCCGGCTTCGCCCGGGACGACGTGTGATCGTCGCGGAGCGCGGCAACTTCCCCACCGACCTCTACATGCTCGAAGCCGTGCAGGAACTCCTCGGCGGTGGAACCCCGTTGGAGCGACGGCTCATCTCCGACGACGGACCCACCCTCGACGACGTGCTCGACGATCATGTCGCGGTGGTCGTGCTCACCCAGGTCGACTACCGCACCGGACGCATGCACGACATCGCCGAGGTCACGCGCAAGGTGCACGCCGCGGGCGCCCTCGTGGTGTGGGATCTGTGTCACAGCGTCGGTGCCGTGCCGATCGACCTGAACGCCGCCGGCGCCGACTTCGCGGTCGGCTGCACCTACAAGTACCTCAACGGCGGTCCCGGTTCTCCGTCGTTCATCTGGGCCGCCGCGCGTCACCACGACACGGCCCGCCCCGCTCTGACCGGCTGGCACGGCCACGCGCGTCCCTTCGACTTCACCGTCGACTACGCACCGGCGGCAGGGATCGAGCGTTTCCGGGTCGGCACCCCGCAGCTGCTCTCGGTGGCCGGACTCGAAGCGAGCCTCGACATCTGGGACGACGTCGACCTGGAGCTCCTCCGAGAGAAGAGCCTGCGACTGACCGAGCTCTTCATGTCGCTCGTCGACACCCGCCTCACTCCGCGCTGGGGCATCGAGCCCGTGACCCCTCGCGAATCCGCCCGTCGTGGCAGCCAGGTCTCTCTCCGGCACGAAGACGGCTACGCGGTGATGCAGGCGCTGATCGAGCGCGGGGTGATCGGCGACTTCCGCGCCCCCGACCTCATCCGCTTCGGGTTCACACCCCTCTACACCTCGTACACCGACGTGTGGGATGCGATCGATGCACTGGAAGAGGTGCTGCACAGCGAGATCTGGCGCGAACCCCGATTCGCGCGTCGCGGCACCGTCACGTGACACCCGTCACCTAGTCACACGCCTGCATGACTCCTGCCCGGATGGATGAACGGACTTGTGTGCCGCGTCATGCATCCGTGTAGGAGTCATGCATTCGCCCCAGGCGTCAGGCTCCGTCGCCGGCGGCCTCGGTCGCGGCGGCGTCGAGCAGCGCGATGACGCCGTCGCGCACGTGGTTCAGGTGCGATTCGAGTACGCGCAGGGCTTCGTCCGTGTCCCCCGCCGCGACGACGTCGATCAGCTCGCCGTGCGAGTGGTCGTGGGCGCCGGGTGACACCAGCCGCCAGCCGAGCACATAGCGCCCGAGCTTGAGCCGCAGCTGCTCGATCATCTCCCACATCACGGGGCGGGCCTCGGCGTCGTAGAGCGTCGCGTAGAACTCGGTGCGGGCCTCGACGAACTCGCCGCCCTCCGAGATGTCATCCGCGGTCTTCGCGAGTTCCTTCAGGCGACTCACCCGCTCCGGCGTGATCTCGGCCATGGCCAGGCGCAGCGCATCTTTCTCGAGCAGTGTGCGCAGGTGGTAGACCTCGGTCGCCTCCTGCACCGAGAGTGCGCGCACCATCGCGCCGCGGCGAGCATGGAAGACCACGAGGCCGTCGGCCTCGAGCTGGATCAGGGCGGAGCGGATCGGCAGTCGCGAGATGCCGATGGATTCGGCCAGCGTCTCCTGCCGCAGCTTCATCCCCGGAGGCAGGGTGCCGTCGAGGATCGCGTCGCGGATGATGTCGTAGGCCATCGCTCCGACCGACCGGTATCCGGCCCCGTGTCGCTGCGCGAGCTTCTGCAGAGCCTCGGCCCGTTCCTTGGGCGACGCGGCGTTCCCTGATTGCACCATGGAGCGACAGTATCGGATCATCGTCACGAACTCTGCATTCTGGATCCAAAATCACTCCGCGTCGTGGCTCGCCGCCGCGCCTCCGCGTTCACACGTGCCCGGACGCCCGAGTCCTCCCGCGGGGGGACGAGGATCACCCCGCGGGAGGATGCCCCGCCTCCCCCGACCCGGCAGGCTCGAACTGTCGATCGTGTCGCCGAAGCTCAGTCGCCTCTCGTCGCGCTGAGCCGGAGCCACCGGATCCGGCTCGCAGTGACGAGGGTCGGGTGACCACAGGCGGCTTCCGCGTCGCGCGTGTGCTTCTTCTTCTGCCGCCGCGACCCAGCCGAAAGCACCTCACCGCTCCATGTCGTTCCTCACACGCAGCAGTCTCAAGAACCGCCTGATCCTCTCGCTCGCGACGCTCGCCGTCGTCGCGCTCGGCCTGATATCGATGGGGTCGCTCAAGCAGGAGCTGATGCCGTCGCTCCAGGCGCCGATGGCGTTCATCTCCGCGCAGTCGCAGGGCCTCGCGCCCGAGGAGATGGCGAGCAGCGTGACCGAGCCCCTCGAGCAGGCGGTGCGAGCGGTCCCCGGCGTGACGAGCGTGACCTCGACGACGTCGAGCGGCAACGCGCAGGTCCTCGTCGAGTGGACGTTCGGCGAAGACGATGAGGAGACGCTGCGCACCATCCGCAACGCTGCCGAGTCGTTGAAGCCGAGCTTCCCGTCGGACACCGAGGTCGCGGTGGCATCCGGTGGTGCGGGCGACCTGCCGGCCATGGCGCTGAGTGCCGGCACCAGCGGCGATCAGGAGGCGTTCGGCGATGCACTGCAGCAGACCGTCGTCCCCGCGCTCAAGGGCGTGCCCGGTGTGCGCGATGTCACGCTCGCCGGCCAGGAGACGCAGCGCATCACGATCGACCTCCGCCCCGCCGACGTCACGCGTCTCAAGGTCGAGCCCTCGACGCTCGGTCCGATCCTCGAAGCACACGGCGCGGCCCTTCCTGCCGGACAGGCGGATTCTGCCGAGGGCCCCCTCTCGATCACGGTGGGGTCGCAGCTCACGACTCTGGAGGAGATCCAGGCCCTTCCGGTGCCCACGACCGACGGCGCGGTCACGGTGGCCGACTTCGCCGACGTCTCGATCGAGACCGTGCCGGCGCAGACCATCTCTCGCGTCAACGGCAAGCCGTCGCTCACGCTGCAGGTGATGCCGTCGCAGGGTGCCAACGTCGTCGACATCTCCCACGGCGTGAACGCCGAGCTCGACCGGCTCGCCCCGATCCTCGACGCCGAGTTCGTCACCATCTTCGATCAGGCCCCCTACATCGAGCAGTCGATCCACGACCTCTCCGTCGAGGGTGGGCTCGGCCTGCTCTTCGCGGTGCTCGTGATCCTCGCTTTCCTGCGTTCGTGGCGCTCGACGGTCATCGCGGCGGTGTCGATCCCGCTGTCGCTGCTGATCACCCTGGTGGGCCTGTGGTGGAGCGGGAACACCCTCAACATCCTCACCCTCGGTGCCCTCACCATCGCCATCGGACGTGTCGTCGACGACTCCATCGTGGTGATCGAGAACATCTCGAGACGCCGTGGGGACGGCCCGCTCACGATCGACGGCATCGTCGCCTCGGTGCGCCAGGTCGCCGGAGCCATCACGGCGTCGACGCTCACCACGGTCGCCGTCTTCCTGCCGATCGCCTTCGTCTCGGGCATCGCCGGCCAGCTGTTCCGACCGTTCGCCGTGACCGTCTCCATCGCACTTCTCGCCTCGCTCGTCGTCTCGCTCACGATCGTGCCGGTACTCGCATCCTGGTTCCTCAACAAGGCCCCGAAGCACCGCGCCGCAGACGCCGACGCGTCCCGCCCCGCCATGGAGGGATCGACGGACGACTCCTCCCCCGCCTCCCCCGCGACGGCTGCGGTCGGGGCTCCCGCCGCGGTGGCCGCCGCTGCTTCGCCGTCGCCCGAGAGCGAGGTGCCGTCCGAGCTCGACGAGATCCATACCGCCCCCGACCGTCTGCAGCGCACGTTCATGCCGGCGCTGAACGCGACCCGCCGGCACCCGGTGATCACCCTCGTCGCCTCCGCGCTGCTGCTCGTCGCGACGCTGGGGATGACCCCGTTCATCCAGACCGACTTCCTCGGATCGTCGGGTCAGGCGACCCTCCAGGTCGTCCAGACACCCCCGAAGGAAGCCGCAGCCGACCTGGTGGCCGCAGCCGAGCCCGTGGAGAAGACCCTCGGGAAGGTGACCGGCGTCGCCGACATCACCACCTCCATCCCTGTGCCCACTCCCGGCACCCCGGCGTCGATCTCGTACGACCTTCGGCTGAAGGACGGCGCCGACGTCGCCGAGGTCGAGTCGCAGGTGCAGACGGCGCTCGACGGACTGCCCGACAGCGGTGAGATCGACCTCGCCTCGCAGGACGCCTCTCTCGCGGGAGCCGGCGACGGCATCGACCTGCAGATCCAGGGCAACGATCCGGCGGCCCTGCGAACGGCCAGCGACCTGCTCGAGAAGCAGCTCGCCGACGCCGACGGCGTGCGTTCCGTTAAGAGCGAGCTCGCAGGCGAGCAGCCGGTGCTGCGCGTGAAGGTCGACGAACCACTGGCCGCGCGCCTCGGCTTCGACCGCGCCACGATCGCGAAGGCCGTGCAGGAGGCGCTCTCTGGCACCACGGTCGGCACCCTCATGTACGAGGGCCGGGAGCGCGACATCATCGTGCGCACCCCGGGCGCAGCGCGCACGGCCGACAAGCTCGGCGAGATCATGCTCCCGGTCACCCCGCAGCAGACCGCAGAAGCGCAGAAGGCCGCCTCGGACGCTCTTCAGGCGAAAGCGGAGGCGAAGGCCAACGAGGCCAAGGCCAAAGCAGAGAACGAGTTGAACTCGCAGATCAACACCGCCACGAAGCAGCGCGCCGAGCTCGCCGGACAGATCGGCGCCCTGAACAAGCAGCTCGCCGCGCTCTCGGCGGCACCGATCGTCCCCGAAGACCCCCTGAGCCCGGATGATGAGGCGGTACTCAAAGCGCAGACCGAGCGCGCCGAGCAGCTCGCAGCGCTGCAGAGTGCGATCGAGGGGGCCCAGTCCGGCGTCAAGGCGGCGGACGAACAGATCAAGGCGCTGCGCCAGAGCCGCAGCGACGCCGCGACTCAGCAGGCCGAAGCCGAAGCCGCCGAGGCCGAGCAGAAGGCCGCGACCGAGGTCACGGGTACGGCGATCCCGCTCGCCGCGATCGCGACCGTCGAGGAGGAGCTCACGGCGCCGACCATCACGCGCGCCGAGGGAGAGCGTCAGGTCACCTTGACCGTGACCCCGGAGAAGGGTGGGCTGACAGCCGCGAGCCGGGCGATCGACAAGGCGATCGCCGACACCGATCTGCCGGCGGGAGTCACCTTCCAGCAGGGGGGCGCCTCCGCGCAGCAGGATGAGGCTTTCAGCCAGCTCGGGCTGGCCATGCTGGCCGCCATCGTGCTCGTGCTGCTGGTGATGGTGGCGACGTTCCGCAACTTCCGCGGCCCCCTCGTGCTCCTCATCTCGATCCCGTTCGCGGCGACCGGCGCGATCCTCGGCCTGCTCCTCACCGGAACCCCGATGGGTCTTCCTGCCCTGATCGGACTGCTGATGCTCATCGGCATCGTGGTGACGAACGCCATCGTGCTCATGGATCTCGTGAACCGCCTGCGTGGGGCCGGGGCGAGTCTCGACGAGGCAGTGGAGCACGGCACACGCCTGCGCCTGCGCCCGATCCTGATGACGGCGGCCGCGACCGTGTTCGCGCTGGTACCGATGTCGCTCGGGCTCACCGGCGGCGGCGTGTTCATCTCGAAGCCGCTCGCGATCGTCGTGATCGGCGGCCTGGTGTCGTCGACCCTGCTCACCCTGGTCCTGGTGCCGGTGCTCTACACGCTCGTGGAGCGCAGCAGGGATCGCCGGATCGCGAAGCGCACCGAGCGTCGGGCTCGGCGCAAGGAGCGTCGTGCCGCATCGGCCGAGACGTCGAACGACATCTTCGAAGTCGCGGCCGACAGGGAGTAGCGACATCCGTGCATTCTCCCGTCAGCGTGCGCGATGGTGCCGGTGCGGGCGCGTGCGGGGGGGGTGCCGGTGCAAGGGGTTCAGCGGCCGCGCGATGCTGCCATGTGGATCTGCTCGGCGAGATCGCCGGGGCGGCTCCACATGGGCCAGTGCCCCGTCGGGAGGTCGACGACGTCGAGGTGTTCGAGCGTCGCCACCTCGGCGAACATGGGATGACCTGCGCGCGCAAGCTCGAGCAGTTGCGCGCTCGGGATCGAGCAGCAGATCAGAGTGGTCGCGATCGTGCGACGCTCGTCGTTCGCGAGTTCGACGGGCTGGCGCAGCACCGGGCCCGGCTCGGGGACGGCTCGCTGACGGAAACGCTCGAGCGCTTGCGGAGTCAGGCCGTCGAGGCTGGCCTGCTGCGCGAGGACATCGAACGGCGGTAGCGGAAGCTCGTCCACCTCTTCCGGGAGCTCGGGAGCGAAGACACTGCCCGACGCGACCGGTCCGGAGTCGACCCACACCACACGATCGACCAGCGCCGGGTGCCTGTCGAGCACGAGACTGAGGGGCGAGTTCGCCCCGCTGTGGGCGACGACGACCGCGGGCTGCTCGGCGGAGGCCCCGAGGCGGAAGAGCTGCTCGCGGATCGCGTCGGCCTGATCCTCGAGGGTCCTCGTCGCACGCGCGGGGTCGGTTGCGTCGAGACCCGGCAGCGTCATCGCGACCGCGCGAGACTCGTCGGCGCCCAGGTGTTCGAGGACCTCGTCCCACGCCCACGCGCCCAGCCAATGGCCCGCGATGAGAAGGATGGTCGGACTGCTCGTCGTCTGTGTCATGCGACCAGCTTCCTCCGTGGTGCGGGCAGGAGTGTGTCACTATCTATGACATGAATTTGTCGCGGAGGGAACGGTGAAGCGCGCAGAGCGCCTGCATGCTCTGTCGGAGATGCTGCGTCGGAGCGGGTCGCGGGGCTGCTCTGCCGAACGGCTGGCCCGGGAGTTCGAAGTCTCCGTGCGCACCGTCAAACGCGACCTGGCCGCGCTCGAGCGCAGTGGCGCACCGTTGTGGTCGCGCCCGGGCCCCGGCGGTGGTTACGGGCTGGCTGCGGCGGCATCCCTGCCGCCGGTCAGCCTCTCCCCCGCGCAGGCCGTGGCGCTCATGGCGGCCGTGTCCGCCGCGCCCGATGCCCCCTACGCCGACTCGGCGACAGCGGGCGTGCGGAAGATCCTCGACGTCCTCGATCCCCGCACCCGCGCACGAGCCGACGAACTCGCCCACCGCGTCTGGGTCGACACGGCACCCGCCCCCTCACGCGCGATCAGATCGGCACTGGAGGAGGGCATGGCCGACCAGCGAGTGGTACGCATCCGCTACACCGCAGCAGACGGGAGCACCACCACGCGCGATGTCGAACCCGTGCTGTTCGCCTCGACGAACGGCCAGTGGTATCTGGTCGGATGGTGCCGGCTGCGCGACGCCATGCGGTGGTTCACCGTGTCACGCGTCGAGAGGGCCAGCGTGACGGCCGCGGCCTGCAGCGGCCATACCGTCGAGGAAGTCGGAGAACCCCCGGCGAATGCCCGACCGGTGCACGGTCGCAGCGGGTGAGCCGACGACCCGTCGTCGCGAGGAATGCAGAACGCCCCCTGTCCCGAAGGACAGGGGGCGTTCTCGACGTGCCTTACTTGGCGGCGACGACCTGCAGCGTGATCACTGCGGTGACGTCGTCGTGCAGACGCACGGTCGCCTCGTGCTCACCGGTCACCTTGATGGGCGACGGGATGTGCACCTTGCGCTTGTCGATCGAGCCCAGGCCGGCGGCTGCGACAGCATCCGCGACGTGGTCCGTCTTGACGGAGCCGAAGAGACGACCCTCCTTGCCGGCCTTGACCGTGAGGCGCACCTTGGTGCCCTCGAGAGCGTTCTTCAGTGCGACAGCGTCGTCACGATCGTGGATCGCGCGTGCCTGACGCGCGGCCTGGATCGATGCGACCTGCTTTTCGCCACCGCGGGTCCACGCCGTAGCGAAGCCCTGCGGGATGAGGAAGTTGCGGGCGTACCCGTTCTTGACCTCGACCACGTCACCGGCGCTACCGAGCCCGGCGACCTCGTTCGTGAGAATCAGCTTTGCCATCTCGATACCCCTTACCGGCCGGCGCCAGCGTAGGGCAGGAGCGCCATTTCGCGCGCGTTCTTGATCGCCGTGGCGATCAGACGCTGCTCCTGCACCGAGACACCGGTGATACGACGGGCACGGATCTTGCCGCGCTCCGAGACGAACTTGCGAAGGGTGGCGACATCCTTGTAATCGATGACACCGACCCGGATGGACTTCGCGGGAGCGGTGGGCTTGCCACCCTTCCGCGGCTTGCGGCGGTCGCCGCTCGACTTTCCAGCCATAGTTTTTCCTTAGTGATGAGCGGATGCCGGCCGAGTGGGCCGGATCCAGAAGTTGTTCAGAACGGGGTGTCGTCGCCGAAGCTGCCGGGAGTGCTCCAGGCATCCGCGCTGGTCGACGAACCGGGTGTGGACCACGGCTCTTCCGACACCTGCTGCTGCGCGGGACGAGACTGTCCACCGCCGCCGGCACCGCCGGCACCGCCGGTCGAGGCCGCACGGGTGACCTGCGCGGTCGCGTACCGGAGCGAGGGGCCGATCTCGTCGACCTCCAACTCGATCGCGGTGCGCTGGTTGCCCTCGCGGTCCTGGTAGGAGCGCTGACGCAGACGGCCCTGCGCGATGACGCGCATGCCCTTCGTCAGCGAACCCGCCACGTGCTCGGCGAACTCGCGCCACACGGATGCACGGAGGAACAGCGCATCGCCGTCCTTCCACTCATTCGCGGCACGGTCGAAGTTCCGAGGCGTCGATGCGATGGTGAAGTTCGCCACCGGCAGCCCGTTCTGCGTGTAGCGCAGCTCGGGGTCGGCCGTGAGGTTTCCCACCACGGTGATGACGGTTTCGCCGGCCATGAGGCTTAAGCCTTCGCAGCCTTGGCGGCCTTGCGGGCAGCCTTCTCTTCGGAGCGCTTGGCCTCGGAAGCGATCATCGCCTGAGCCTCTTCAGCGCGGAGCACCTTGGTGCGCATGATCTGCTCGTTCAGCTTCAGCTGACGGTCGAGCTCCTGCGTGGCGGCGCTGGTCGCGGTGAAGTTGACGACGGCGTAGATGCCCTCGGTCTTCTTCTGGATCTCGTATGCGAGACGGCGCTTTCCCCAGATGTCGACGTTCTCGATAGAGCCACCATCGTTGGTGATGACCTTCAGGAACTTGTCGAGCGTCGGGGCGACCTGGCGCTCGTCGATCTCGGGGGTCAGAATGACCATGAGTTCGTACTGGTGCGTCACTTACCCACCTCCTTCGGACTAGAACGGCTCTCGGGACTTTCCCGGGAGCAGGAGGGTGTGTGCACGTGCCCGCCTCTGGAATCCCGAATGGACGCCGCAAGGCAGACAACCTCGACAGTCTAGCGGAATCGCGCAGTCGCCGCGAATGACGTCCGACACAGCGGTTGCGAGTGGCGCGAACGTCGGCGGTGTTTGGCATGCTGGAAAGAGTGCCCGATGACGGTCATCGGGCATTCGACCAGAGGGGGGACGCGATGCGCGTCAACAAATGGGGGGTCGGCGTCGTTCTCGCCGCCGCCGTGCTGCTCACCGGATGCTCGGGGAACGGGTCAGACACGACCGCCGAGAAGAAGCCCAGTTCCGGGGCATCGCAGGAGGCGGAAGCGCCGAAGACAGACTGCCCCGAGCTGAAGGAGGGCGCGACCGTCGACGGCTCCGTGCTGGCGGAGTGCGTCACCGCGGCGATGACCGACACCGCCGGATTCTCGGCGACGATGACGACTCTGGGCATGGAGTCGACCACTCGCTACAACCCGGCCGACAAGGCCGTCGAGACCAGCACCAGCTTCGGCTCGGTCATCGTGATCGGCGACGACGCCTGGGTCAAGTCCACCACGGGCGAGTGGCAGGTCGCCGACGAGAACTCCTCCGACCAGGAGATCAGCACGCTCAGCACCGCGGCGAAGGCCGTCAACGCCTCTGATCCGATGGGGGTGGCCGACACGCTCTCCGGCGAGTACACGGTCACCGGTACCGGCTCGCGCCTGGGCCAGGACGTCTACCTGCTCAGCGGCACGTCCGAGTCGCAGGGAACGACCGTCACGATGGTCTTCGAGCTCACGAGCGATTATGTGGTGCTCGCGGCCAACGCCTCGACCGAGGTCGAGGGCCAGAAGATCGAGAGCGTCCAGGAAGTCACCGAGTGGGACGTGAAGCAGGACATCGTCGCACCGCTGTGATCCGGAGCTGAGAGTGCGGGCCGGGGCTGTGGCCTCGGCCCGCAGTGCGTTGCACCGCTCCGTGTCGACGCCGGTCGGTGGCGGCTCGGTTGGTACGCGGCCGGCTCGGTACGCGGACAGCTCAGTACCGGCGCCGAGCGGTCCGCACGACGAGGAAGATCAGGTACACGCCGCCGAGGACCAGGGTCACCACCCCGACGGGCAGCGCGTGACCTGGCACGAGGTTCTGTCCGATGATGTCGGCCAGCGAGAGCAGCATGGCGCCCATCAGCGCGGTCGCCACGAGGTGCGCCGTGCCGTTCTTCGCGACGAGCCGCGCCAGATGCGGCGCCGCGAGCGAGATGAACGCGATGGGTCCCATCACGGCGGTGACAACGCCCGTCAGGCCGACCGCGATCGCGACGAGTCCGATCTTGGCGAAGCCCATGCGTCCGCCGAGGCTGGCGCCCAGGTCGTCGCCGAGCTCGATGAGTCGCAGACCGCGACGGGCCAGCAGCAGCACGACGATCAGCACCGACACGACGAGCAGAGGCAGCGCGGCCTGCTTCCACCCGACGCCGTTGAGCGAACCGGCGCCCCAGATCGCAGCGGAGACGGCGACCTCGAGCCGCGCCCGCAGCAGCATCCAGGCGTTGAGCGCGGCGAGCACGGCGCTCACCCCGATTCCGACGATGACGATCCGGTAGCCGAGGGACCCGCGACCGGCGACCAG
The DNA here is from genome assembly GCF_044756705.1 of Microbacterium sp. NPDC091662. NCBI lineage: Bacteria > Bacillati > Actinomycetota > Actinomycetes > Micrococcales > Microbacteriaceae > Microbacterium > Microbacterium sp. NPDC091662. Next base: position 2,384,092 of record NZ_JBIVTM010000001.1, read on the forward strand.
CAGGGCGACCAGGGCGGCCGTGGCGAAGCCGCCGAGGATCGCGCCGATCGCCACTGTGAGCCCTGATCCACCGCCGGTGGTCATGATGATCAGCGCCCCCGTGTAGGCACCGGTCGTGAGACCGATCACGTCGGGGCTGCCGAGCGGGTTGCGTGTGATGGTCTGGAAGACCGTGCCGGAGAGCGCGAGCGCCGCCCCGAAGACGACCGCGGCGAGCGCGCGCGGCAGTCGCCAGTCGACGACCACCATGCGCACGCCGCCCTGTGTCTCGAACAGGGCCTGGATGACGCGGATCGGCGAGAGCACGGTGTCGCCGATCGACAGGCTCGCGAGGAACGAGGCGAGCACCGCTGCGCCGAGAAGCCCCATCGCCCAGCGGCTGCGGCGGCCGAGGGAACGGCGGGCGCGGCGGATGTCCGCGTTGCGGAAGCCCGTCCGGGTCGGGGCGTTCACATCTGCACCGGGTTCCTGCGGCGGCCGATCCAGATCAGGAATGGCGCGGCGATGAAGGCCATCACGATGCCCACCGGCACTTCCTGCGGTGCGATGATGACGCGCCCGACGACGTCGCCGAGAACCATCACGATCGCCCCGATCACGGCCGACAGCGGCACGACGGCTTTCTGCGATGGACCCACGATCCCTCGCGCGATATGAGGCGCCGCGAGGCCGAGGAACGCGATCGGTCCCGCCACCGCCGTGGCCGTGCCGGCGAGAAGCGTCACTGAGGCGACGGCGCCCGTGCGGAGAGGGCCGATCCGCACCCCGAGTGCCGCAGCCGTGTCGTCGCCGAGGGCGAGCAGGTTGAGGCTCCGCGTCATGAGCTGAGCCAGCACGAGTCCGAGCGCGATCGCGGGGCCGGCGACGAGGAGGATCGAGAGGTCGCGTCCGGCCAGCGCTCCGGACTCCCAGCTGCGCATGTGCAGGAACGCGGTCGGGTTCAGCAGCACGAGGGCGGTGGTGATGCCGCCGAGCACCGCGGCCAGGGCGACCCCGGAGAGCACCAGCGTCACGGGGCTGCCACCACCGGCCGCACCGAGCAGCACGACGCCGATGGTCGCGATCAGGGCGCCGACGAGCGCGAACGCCATGAGCTGAGGGAAGGCGTTGATGCCGAGAGCCGCGACGGCGATGGCGACCGCGACCGAGGCGCCGGCGTTGACGCCGAGGATTCCGGGGTCGGCGAGCGCGTTGCGGGTGAGTCCCTGCATCACCGCACCTGCCGCGCCGAGGGCGAGGCCGACGACGAGACCGAGCACCGTGCGCGGGATGCGCGACTCGCGGACGACGAGCTGCAGATCGCTCCCGTCGAAGTCGGTGATCGCGCGAAGCACCGCGTCGAGGCCGACGAGCTTCGTCCCGACGGTCAGCCCGATGCCGGTCGCGGTGCACAGCGCGAGCAGGGAGAGCACGACGACGAGCGCAGTCCGCCCGGCGGATGATCGGCGCGGACCGCGACTCGTGCGCGTGCTCTGGGTCACTCCGCCGTGCGGGCGGGCCCGTTCCCGGCGACGGCCTCGGTGAGGGCCGGCACCAGGGCGTCGAGCACGTAGGGCAGGCTGAGCGGCGAGGTGAAGTAGATCGCCCCGGCGGTGACCCCGTCGGTATAGACGACCGACTTGTTCTTCATCGCATCGATCGCGGTGACGAAGGCCTCCCCCTCGAGCGCCGTGATGTCATCCTCACTCTCGGTGCCCCAGATGAGCACATCGGCGGCGTTGAGCACGTCGAGGTTCTCGACCGGGATGTACGCCTGACCGCCCGAGGCGTCGGCCGGCGCGTATGCGTCGATCTCCGAGGGGATCGTGAAGCCGAGCCCGCTGAGGAAATCGGTGCTCAGACCGTCCTGGTAGGCGATCGCGGCACCGTCGTAGATCGCGTTCTGGAGGAAGACGGCCGATGTGCCGGCGAACGCCGGGTTGGCGGCGGCGGCCTCAGCGAACTTCGCGTCGATGTCGTCGACGAGCTTCTGCGCCTCGTCCGTCATCCCCACGGCTTCACCGATCTGCAGCGTCTGCACATCCCACGGCTCGAAGTACATCGAGTAGTCGCCCGAGTGCGCGACCGTGGGCGCGATGTCGGACAGTCGGTCGTAGTCCTCCTCCGTCAGTCCGGCGTTCGTGCCGATGATGAGGTCGGGGTCGAGCAGGGCGATGGCTTCGAAGTCCAGACCGTCGCTCGTCGTGAGCACCTCGGGTTCGGAGTCGCCGCGCGCCTCATCGGCCCAGGGCCACGAGGCGAAGTCGTAGTCGCCGTACCAGTCGGTCACGCCGACGGGCTCGAGTCCGAGTGCCCAGAGCGTGTCCTGCTCGGTGTATCCGACCGAGACGATGCGCTGCGGCTGAGCGGAGACGGTGGTCTCTCCGTATGCATGCTCGACCGTGACGGGGAAGGCGTCGGGGTCGCCGGCTGGAGCGCTGCCGGTGCTGTCGGCCGCGGGGCTGCACGACGTGAGCGCGGCTGCGGTCACAACGCCGGCGAGGAGGGCGGTGATCGCCTTCGAGCGGGTAAGAGGCATGGGGGTACCGTTCGTTGAGCTAAGGGTTGCCTAAGCTTACCCACCTCGAATGCTCGGAACGCAAGTGAAAACGGAGACGATCCGATCACGACGCGGGGTGTCGGTCTACGACACTCCGCGGGATGATCGGGTCGTCTCCGTTTCGGAGGAGAAGGCGAGCGGCCTCAGTACATGACGGGCGGGATCTCCGCCCACACCGTGCGGTCATCGACCGAGGGTGCTGCGGGGATGCGGCCGGCACCGTCGGGCTCGGGGATCGCCGCGAGCAGGGCCTGGGTATAGGGATGCCGCGGTGCCGCCCAGAGCTGATCGGTCGGCCCCGACTCGAGCACGCGTCCGCCGAACATCACGAACGTACGGTCGGCGATGCGGCGCACCACGGCGAGGTCGTGCGAGATGAACAGCATCCCCGCCCCCGACTCCGCCACCAGATCGTGCATGAGACCGGCGACACTCGTCTGCGTGGAGGCGTCGAGCGCCGAGATCGGTTCATCCGCGACGAGCAGCGACGGCCGGGCGGCCAGGGCCCTGGCGATCGCGATGCGCTGCTTCTGCCCGCCGGAGAACTGGTGCGGGAAGCGCGTGCTCACGGTGGTCGGCAGCCCGACGCGCTCGAGCCACTCGTCCACGGTCGATCCTTCGGCACCCCGCGCGCGGGCGGTGGCGATGCCGTCCGCGATCTGGTCGCCCACGCGACGCCGCGGGTTCAGCGAGGTCGCAGGATCCTGGAACACCATCTGGATGCCGGTGAGGGCGATCGAACGACGGCGGATCCCGAGCGGCGACACGGGCGCGTCGCGGAAGAGCACGGTCCCCGCGGCGGTCTTCTCGATGCCGACGACGGCGCGGGCGAGGCTGGACTTGCCGCTGCCGGACTCGCCGACGAGCGCGACGGTCTCACCGGCCGCGACGCTGATCGACACGCCGTTCACGGCGATCACGGGCGGGTTGCCCGGGTAGCGCACGACCACATCCTGCGCGTCGAGGACTGCGACCTCACTCATCTGCGGCCTGCCCTTCCGGTGCCTCGTCGATGCGCGAACCCGGCAGGGCCGCGAGCAGCATGCGGGTGTACTCGTGCTGGGGATCGCGGAACAGCGTCTCGCGATCGGCGAGCTCCACGATCCGACCGTCCTTCATGACGGCCACCGTGTCGGCGATCGCGCTCATCACGCCCAGATCGTGCGTCACGAGGAGCACGGCGAGGTTGCGTTCGATCGCGAGGTCGCGCAGCAGCTTCAGGATGCCGGCCTGCACCGTGACGTCGAGTGCGGTGGTGGGCTCATCAGCCAGAAGCACTTCGGGGTCGCAGGCCAGGGCGCAGGCGATCGCGATGCGCTGACGCTGGCCGCCCGAGAACTGATGCGGGTAGCGCTTCAGCGCCTCGGCGGGGTTGGGCACCTGCACGGTCTCGAGCAACTCGACCGCCCGCGCCCGTGCGGCGGCGCCCTTGAGCCCCAGGTGCACACGCATGTGATCGGTGAGCTGGCGTCCGACCGGCAGCTGCGGATGCAGCGAGGCCGACGGATCCTGGAACACCATCGCGATGCGCTTGCCGCGCACCCGGTTGAGGGCGCGACGGCGCAGCCCCACCAGCTCTTCGCCACCGAGCAGGATCGATCCGCCGGTCCGTGCCTGCCGAGGCAGCAGCCCCAGCACGGCGAGCGAGGTGAGGGTCTTGCCCGAACCCGATTCCCCGGCGAGACCGTGGATGCGTCCGGCCTCGAGCTCGAGCGAGACGCCCTTGACGAGCGGACGCCCGATGTCGATCGTCAGGTCGCGGATGCTGAGCGTCGACGACTGCCGCGCGGCAGCGCTCTGCGCACTCATGCGGCCACCCCCGTCGCCGAGGCCTTGTGCTCGGCGGCCTTCTCGTGCGTGATCTCGGCCGTCGGGTCGAGCACGTCGCGCATCGCGTCTCCGAGGAAGTTGAAGGCCAGCACCACGGTCAGGATCGCGAGGCCGGGGAAGACCCCGAGCCACCAGGCGTCGAAGTTCTGCATCGCGCCCGAGATCATCGACCCCCACTCGGCGGTGGGCGGTTGAGCGCCGAGACCGAGGAAGGAGAGACCGGAGAGGAGCAGGATCGCCGCACCGATGTCGAGCGTCGCGAGCACCAGGACGGGGCCGGCGATGTTCGGGAGGATGTCGACGAACAGCGTGCGGGCGGGCGAGTGCCCGAGCAGGCGGCCCGCGATCACGTAGTTCTGACCCCGGAGCCCCAGCACGATGCTGCGAGTGACGCGCGAGTACTGCGGCCACGACACCACGATGGCGGCGATCACCGCGTTGAACAGCGACGGTCCGAGCGAGGCGGCGACCACCATCGCCAGGATCACGGTCGGGAAGGCCATGAACAGGTCGGTGATGCGCATCAGCGTCTCGTCGACCCAGCCGCCGAAGTATCCGGCGAGCGCACCGATGAGCGTGCCGATGATCATGGCGGCGATCACGAGCATGAGAGCCAGCGGGAGGCTCACGGTGGCTCCGGTCATCAGACGCGAGAAGATGTCGCGGCCGTTGCCGTCGGTGCCCAGCAGCGTGTCGATCCCCGGGGGCTGCAGACGCGGCAGCACCTGCGCGTTCGGCGGATACGGGACCCACCACTGCGCGGTGAAGGCCACGATGATCCAGGCGCCGGCGATGACGGTGCCGATGATGCCCAGGGGTGTGCGCCAGGCGCGGGGCCAGCGGAAGCGGAAGCGCCCGGCCGGGGAGGCGGCGGCGATGCGGCTCATGCGATCCTCACTCTCGGGTCGAGCACGCCGTAGAGCAGGTCGACGATGAAGTTGATGAGGAGGTAGATGATGCCGACCACGAGTCCGACGCCCATGATGCCGGGCAGGTCGAGGTTCGCGGCGGAGTTGTAGGCGTAGGTGCCGAGCCCAGGCCAGGCGAACACCGACTCGACGAGCACGGTGCCCGAGAGCAGTGCCCCGAACGCGACGCCGACCACAGTGAGGATCGGCAGCGAGGCGCCGCGCAGCACGTAGTCGAGGATCACGCGCATCGCCGGGAGACCCTTGGCGCGGGCGGCGCGCACATAGTCACTGCCGAGCACCTCGAGCACCGAGGTGCGGATGAAGCGGGTCAGCAGCCCGATGGTCACAAGCGAGAGCACCATGACGGGAAGAGCCAGGTGCGCGAGGGCGTCGAAGAAGCCGACGGCGTCTCCGTTCAGCAGGTAGTCGACCGTGTAGAGCCCGGTCACGCGCGGCGGCGGCGTGATCGACGGCGAGATGCGACCGGAACCCGGTGCGATGCGCAGCTCGAGGAAGAAGACGTAGAAGCTGACGAGCGCCAGCCAGAACGTCGGCACGCTGAGGCCGACCAGGGTCACCACCCGGATGACCTGGTCGGTGACGAGTCCGCGGCGGTAGGCGGCGAGCGTGCCGAGCACGATGCTGACCGCGAGGCTGACGATGATCGCGCCGATCGCGATCTCGATGGTGGCGGGCACCGCGGTGGCGAGGTCGCTGGTGACCGGGCGTCCGGTCACCAGCGACGTGCCGAGGTCCCCGCGCAGCAGGTTCCCCATATAGATGAAGTACTGCACGAACAGCGGCTGGTCGAGACCGTGCTCCTTGATGAACGCGTCGCGCGTCGCCGGGTTCTGCGACGCACCCTCACCGAGCGCGGCCGAGACCGGGTCTCCCGGCACCAGGTTGGTGAGCGCGAACGTGACGATCGTCACGCCCACCAACAGGAGCAGGGAGGTGCCGGCCCGCCGCAGCAGGTATCCGATCAGAGGCGACCGGCGCCGTTGCGCCTGCCTCTGCACCGCCACTGTCGTCATGGGAGGTCCGTTCAGCCGGCCGGCGTGATCTCGGCGATGTCCATCTCCCAGACGGAGTTGTACACCGCACCCTTCACGCTGTCCGCAGAGGAGATGTTGCGGCCGGGAACGATCAGCGGCACGAACGGCCCCTCGGCCTGCATGGCCTCGGCGAAGTCGGTGAAGGCGGCCGTGCGCTGGTCGGGGTCGGTCGCGGCGGCAGCACCCGCGGCGATACCGGCGATCTCCGGGTTGGCCTCGGCGGCCCAGCCGGCACGGAGGCCGACCTTCAGACCCGGGGCGAAGGGCAGGAAGTTCGCGGAGTCCGCGTAGTCCGGACCCCAGAACCACAGGCCGAAGCCCTCAGTGCCGTTGACGTAGGCGTCGAGCTCGGTCGCGAAGGGGGCCGGGGCGAGGTCGACCGTGATGCCTGCGTCTTCGAGCTGCGCCTGCACGCGCTCGGCGAGCGGGGTGAACTCCACGCCGCCGACCGGGTAGTCGTTCGGGAACTGCAGCTTGAGCGTCTGGCCCGTGTAGCCGGCCTCGGCCAGCGCGGCCTTCGCCTTGTCGAGGTCCTGCTTCACGCCGCTGTCGAGCGCACCCTCGAATCCGGGAGGGATGACGCCGGTCGCCTGCACGGAGCCGGCACCGGCCAGCTCCAGCAGCGCGTCGTAGTCGAGCGCGTAGCGGATCGCCTCGGCGATCTTGACGTTCGCCAGGTCGCCGGCGACGGCCGAGGACTGGTTCAGCAGCAGGAAGATCGTCTGCCCGGACGGGACGGAGTCGACGGTGATGTCGTCACCGAGGCCGGCGACCTGGTCGCCGTTCAAGTCCATCGCGACCATCGAGTCGCCGCCCTTGAGGTTGGCGAGCTGGGTCGCGCTCTCCGAGACGTTGCGGACGACCACGCGCTTGTAGTCGGACGCCTCGTCACCGTTGTACTCGTCGTTCTTGGTCAGCACGACCTGCGAGCTGAGGTCGAGGGTGTCGAGCACGAAGGGACCGGAGCCGGCGGAGGCGCCGTCGAGGAACTTCTGTGCCGAGTCGGTGCCGTCGATCGCACCGCCGTTCTCGATCACGACGTCGGAGTTGACGATGCCGAGCGCCGGGTTCGCGAGGATCGCGGGCAGCTGCAGGAGCGGGGTCTCGGACGTGAACTGGATCGTCTTGTCGTCGACCTCGGTGATGGTGAGGCCGCCGAGGAGGAAGTTGGGCTTGGCGTCTTCCATGCCCTGGATGCGCTGCAGCGAGAACACGACGTCCTTCGCCTCGATCGGCGAGCCGTCCGAGAAGACGCGGTCGCCGTCGAGCGTGAAGGTGAACTCGGTCGCCTCGTCGTTCTGCTCCCACGAAGCCAGTCCAGGAACCGGGGTCGACACGTCGGAGCCCTCGAAGTCGACGAGGGTCTCGTACAGGGCCTTCGCGATCATGTTGCCGGTCGGGTCGTACGTGTGACCCGGGTCGGTGGTCTCGATCGAGAACGCGGTGTCGATGACGAGGGAGTCGGAACCGGACTGGCCACCGCCGGTCGCCGAGTTCCCTCCCGAGCAACCTGCGAGCGCGAGGAGAGCAGCGGCTCCGAGCGCGATGACCGGCGTGATACGGCGTGACGACATGAGGGCCTCCAGAGGCGAGGAGTACATTCGGGTGAGCCGCCACCGATGTGGACGACCGTGGATCAGATTCGCATCATATGCGACGATGTGTCCAGCAAGAGTGGGTCACCTCGACACGCTCTGTCCAGAACCTCGGATGTGAGGAACAATATGTCCAGCAAGAATGCGGAAGAATCGAAGCATTCTGGACGAAGTGCTGCCCCTTTGGACGAGACGGCATACAGAATCCTCGAAGTGCTGCGTGATAACGGTCGGGTCTCGATCGCCGCCCTCGCCGACAAGGTCGGGATCTCCCGCGCCAATGCGTACACACGCGTCGAGTCGCTCGTGCACGACGGGGTCATCACGGGCTTCAGCGCCCGCGTCGATCAGGCCAAGGCCGGACTCTCGATCGGTGCACTCGTGTTCGTCACTGTGATGCCGCAGGCCTGGGCGTCGTTCCGCGAACGCGTGCTGGAGATGCCCGATGTCGAGTGGTGCGCCATCACGACCGGCGAGCACGACGCGATGCTGCTCATCCGCGCCGTCGATGTCAGCGGCGTGCACGAGTTCTCCACCGGGGTGATCGCCCAGCTGCCCGAGGTGCGCACGGTCGTGAGCGTCGTCGTGCTCGACGAGGTGATCCGCCGCCCCTACCTGCTGCCGGGCGACCTGCCGGAGCGCAGCAGCGTCACCGCACCGCTCGGGATGACCCGGTGGACGCCCGCCTCTCCCGGTCGCGACACGCTTCCGCCGCGCTGAGGCGCCATCACTCAGGCGCAGACCTCAGACGGAGATCTCCTCGCACACGCTGAGCTGCGGGAGTCCGTGCATCTCGTAGTGCTCCACGAGGCGGATGCCGCCATCGTCGGTCAGCTCCAGCTCGCTCTCGCCGTCGCCGGTCACGACCGTTCCGTCGGCCTTGAGCACGTGCACGAACGACACCCAGATCGTGTCACCCGTGCGCGTGCCGACGAACTTGCCGAAGGTGACCGTGTCGCCCTCGTACCCGCCCCAGATCGCGCCGTCGCGTTCGAAGTACTCGAAGATGCTCGGGGATTCCGGGTCGACCGCAGAGGTCGTGGACGACACCATCCGGAATCGGCGGCCGTCGAGGGAGGGAAGGGTTGCAGTCGCAGTCACACCCTTGATTATGCCCGCCGAAAGTCACCCGCGAAGTCACCCGCACAGGGTGATGACAGCCCGCGCCACCCTGCCTAGGCTGAGCGCGAAGCGGGCTGCTCTGCTCGCCGAGAGCCGTAGGAGTGCGCATGTCCGAACCCCAGCGTTCCAGTCTTCCGATCCCCGATCTGGCCTACACGGGCACGGTCACCTACGACGCGACCGACCCCGACACGTCGTTCCCGCCGATCACCCCCGTGCGCCCGCCGAAAGATGCACCGAACGTGCTCGTCGTGCTCATCGACGACGTCGGCTTCGGCGCGTCCAGTGCCTTCGGCGGCCCGATCCATACCCCGAACTTCGACCGCGTGGCCGCCGCAGGGCTCAAATACACCCGCTTCCACACCACGGCCCTGTGCTCGCCGACCCGTGCCGCTCTGCTCAGCGGACGCAACCACCACACGGTCGGCATGGGCGGCATCACCGAGATCGCGACATCGGCTCCCGGCTACAACTCGCTGCGCCCCAACAGCTGCGCGCCACTGGCCGAGACCCTCAAGCTCAACGGCTACAACACCGCCCAGTTCGGCAAGTGCCACGAGGTGCCGGTATGGCAGGCGAGCGCGATCGGACCGTTCGACGGCTGGCCCACCCCGGGCAACGGCTTCGAGTACTTCTACGGCTTCATCGGCGGCGAGACCAACCAGTGGTACCCGGCGATCTACGAGAACACCACGCCCGTCGAGCCGTGGGGCACACCCGAGCAGGGCTATCACTTCATGGGCGACATGACCGACAAGGCGATCGCCTGGACGCGAGAGCAGAAGATGCTGGCCCCCGACGTGCCGTCGTTCACCTACTTCGCCCCGGGCGCGACGCACGCCCCGCACCACGTGCCGGCCGAGTGGGCGGACAAGTACAAGGGGCAGTTCGACCAGGGATGGGACGAGATCCGCAAGGAGACCTTCGCCCGCCAGCTCGAGCTCGGCGTCATCCCGGCCGACGCGGTGCTCACCGAGCGCAGCCCCGGCATCCCCGCCTGGGATGACATGAGCGACCTCATCAAGCCCGCCCTGGCGCGGCAGATGGAGGTGTACGCGGGATTCCTCGCCTACGCCGACCACCACGTCGGCCGTCTGCTCGACGCGTACGAAGAGCTCGGCATCCTCGACGACACGCTCGTCTACGTGATCATCGGCGACAACGGTGCGAGTGCCGAGGGGTCGATGCACGGCACGACGAACGAAGGCTTCACGATCAACCACATGAACGACATCGAGACCGAGCAGTACGTGGCCGACCACATCGACGACATCGGCACCCCGAGCTCGTACAACCACTATGCGGTGGGCTGGGCACATGCCATGGACACGCCGTACCAGTGGACCAAGCAGGTCGCCAGCCACTGGGGCGGCACCCGCAACGGCACGATCGTCAGCTGGCCGAACGGCGGCGTGGAGAAGGGCGGCATCCGCAACCAGTTCTCGCACGTGATCGATGTCGCCCCGACCGTGCTCGAGGCCGCAGGCATCCCTGAGCCGACGAGCGTGAACGGCGTGACGCAGCGCCCCTACGAGGGGACACCCATGAACTACACCTTCGCGGACGCGGATGCCGAGGAGCGCCACATCACGCAGTACTTCGAGATGGTGGGCAACCGCGCGATCTACCACAAGGGCTGGACGGCCGTCGCGAAGCACAAGGACCCGTGGCTCGGATCCGACCACGGACTCGACGACGACCGATGGGAGCTCTACAACGTCGACGAGGACTGGACCCAGTCGCACGATCTCGCCGACCAGGAACCGGAGCGACTCGCCCACCTGCAGCAGCTGTTCCTCATCCAGGCCGCGCGCTTCAACGTGCTTCCGCTCGACATCCGCACGGCCGAGCGGTTCAACCCCGACCTCGCCGGTCGTCCGGTGCTCTCGATGAGTGACACCCAGAAGTTCTACCCGGGTATGAAGCGCCTCAGCGAGAACACCACGATCAACATCAAGAACAAGTCGTGGACCGTCACCGCCCGGGTCACGGTGCCCGAGTCCGGCGTCGACGGCGTGCTCATCGCGCAGGGCGGCGCCTACGGCGGCTGGTCGTTCTACACGAAGGACAGCCGCCTCGCGTTCGCGTACAACCTGCTCGGCATCGACGTCGACATCATCCGCTCCGACGACCCGATCCCTGCCGGCGAGCAGGAGCTGCGGGCGCACTTCGCCTATGACGGCGGCGGGCTCGCCAAGGGCGGCACCGTCACCCTCTACGCCGGCGACGACAAGATCGGCGAGGGGCGCGTGCACAAGACGATCCCGTTCCAGTTCACGTTCGACGAGACCGTCGATGTCGGCTGCGACCTGGCCTCGCCCGTCTCGCCCGACTACCCGGCTGCGGGCAACGGCTTCACCGGAACGCTCGAGTGGGTGCGCATCGACCTCGGAGACGATGACCACTCGCATCTGATCGACGACACGCACAAGCTCGCCGTCGCGATGCTCAAGCAGTAGCCGGAGGGGCCGTCGGGGCGGCGTGCGGTCGTCGATCGCACGCCGCTCTCGTCATCTCCGCCCGAGGCGTTCGCGCCATTCGTCGGCGAGGAGGGCGTAGACGAGCAGGGTCGTCCACTCATCCTTGAACCACTCGCTCTCCACGAACCGCGCCTCGCGTCGGAACCCGAGCCTCTCGGCGACGCGGGCGGATGACGTGTTGCGCTCCGTCGAGCCGCGCGACGATGCGGTGCAGGCCCAGGCCGTCGAAACCGAGGGCGAGGAGCGCGTCGACCGCCTCGGTCGCGTAGCCCCGGCCTGTCGCCCGCGGGTCGAAGATGTATCCGACCTCGCCGGATCGGTCGTTCTCGCTGCGCCAGAACAGCACCACGTCGCCGACCAGGGCTCCGGACGCACGCTCCTCGACGGCGAGGGAGACAGCGTCGCCCTCCTTCGTGAACCGCGTGTTCGACCAGGTGGTGGCGATGCGCTGTTCGACGTCCGCCAGCTCCAGCGGTGGATACGGCACGTATCGCACGGCATCCGGATCCGACTTGTACCCATGCATCGCGACAGCATCGGAGGGGGCGATCGGGCGCAGGAGTAGACGCTCCGTGCGGATCGGGTAGTCGGGATCGTGCCCCGTCTGCCCCGTCACTCGAGATCCAGGGAGAGCAGGCCGGGCAGATGGGCCGTCCGGGCGCGCACAGCCAGGAGGAGATCGCCGTAGTCGGGCGTGATGCCGACGCGCGAGGAGGCCAGCAGGTGCGTCGTGGTCTTGCCACCGGCACGCTCGAGGCGGAGACGCTTGACCGGATACGCGGGCGGAGTCAGCCAGATGCGGGCGAGCTGCGAGTAGGGAGCGTCGACGCCGTCGATGCGGATGCCGTGGGGGTCGACCGAGACGTGGGCGGGAATCGACCGTACCAGGCGTCGTCGCTGCACAGCCCCGATCCCGAAGCCGATGGCGGCGAGCGCGGCGAACGGTGCGAGCAGGATCAGCGCCGAGAGATCGCTCTCGACGAAACCGGGCACCGCCACCAGCAGCCCGACCGCGATCGCGATGACGAGGAACACGACGGCGGCGATCGTGATCCGCGTGGCGAGGCGCCGCTCGCCCTCGGCGTCGATCGTGAACTGCGTCGGCAGCTGCGCCCCCGCGCGCGCGGCCTCGACCGGGTCGTCGAACACCGGCTGCGCGATGGGGTTGAGCGTCGCCATCAGCTCGTTGAACATCGGCCTCGAATAGCCGGGAAGTTCGATCGTGATCTCCCGATCACCCGTGTGTACGATCAGGGCACGCGTGGTGCCACTGGGGAGTCCGTTCGTGCGGTGCTCGGTGATCTTCGAGCGGAATGCGGTCGTCGCCCGGGCGAACGTCTCGCGGCTGCCCGCCTTGCCGATCTCGACCGCATCGGGGCGCACGACGATGCGGATGTTGCGGAACCAGAAGAAGCCGGCGAACACGGCCGCGGTCAGCGCGACGGCGACGACGAGCACCACGAGACCGCGGGTCGAGATCTTCATGGTGCCCGGCAGGAACTTCGGGAGCAGGAAGAGTGTCGCCGCCGACAGAACCGCCGAGAGAACGATCGCCCCGACGGCCGAACGGAGCGGATTCCTGCGGAAGACCCTCTCACCGGACACGGCTTCGGCCTGATTCAGCATTCGAACTCTCCCCCACCACCATCGGCTCGCGTGACGCGGTTCCTACCGTAGTGCCCGGCCCGGGACAGCACAGCACCGCGTCGGATCACTCGCGGTCGATGCGACGATCGGCGCTCCACACGCCGCGGAATCGGCTGGCGGACCAGACCAGGACTCCGGCGAGCAGGACGGCGGCGAGCAGGCCGACGATGTGGAGCAGCAGCGACAGCGGGCCCCGCTCCGGGAGCAGGAAGCCGTAGGGAACCCAGCCATCGGTCATGCCACGCAGAAGCACCACGATCAGCCACGCGAGGGGATACGGCAGCAGCGACCAGAGCCGGCGCCACGGCAGGCGCGGGCGATCACCGACCAGCAGCCAATCGAGCACGATGACCACGGGGAAGACGACGTGCAACAGCACGCTCACCCAGGGCGGAGCCGAACCGGTGCCGGGGACGAGGAGGTTGTAGATCACGCCGACGACGATCAGATAGGCGGTCACGAGGCCGCGCAGCAGGGTCAGCCAGGACGGAGCCCCTCGACCGTTCAGCCCGAGGCATCCGGTGCTGATCAACACGCTCGCCGCGATCAGGCTGGTCTGATTCGTGAAGTACCCGAAGTAGTCGAACGGATTCGTGTCGCCGACGGCGATGCGCAGGGCGTAGGCGTATACGAGGACCCCGACGACCACGGCTCCGACCACGATGCGACCGATCGACCACACGAGAGCCGGCCGCGGCGCGACGGGGGTCGGCCGCGCGACGGTCTCGGTCTCTGTCTCCACGACGTCAGCCTAGAGTCGCTCTCTGCACAACCGGTGCCCGGCGCCCGCGCCAGCAGGGACGCCGGGTAGCGTTGGGGCATGGAGTGGATGTCCGATCCCTCGGCGGGGGCGTGGCTGCGCGAGCGGCTCGACGCCGACTACGAGACCATGCACGGGGTGGTGCCCCGTGGTTTCCCCGCGTACGCACGCGTCTTCCATCCGGCCATCGCCCGATCATTGCCCGATCGAGCGATTCCGACGGCGGACGAGCTGGTGCGCATGCCCGAGCCCGAGCAGCGCGCGCTCATGGCCGAGTTCGTCGACGAGCCGGTCTCCTGGGCGCAGACCGCCGCGGCGTTCGGCACGGTCCTGCATCCGCTCGCGCAGTGGCAGCGGATGGTGCGCACCCCGCCCGACGGCGACTGGCGCACGCGGATCGCCCCGGACGGTCGCGAGTTCACCGCCCCGATGGAGGGTGAGGTCGATCCGACCCTTCTGGCGACCATCGCCGCTCACCTCGTGGACCACACCCAGACCCCGGATGCGGGCTTCGCCGCGCTCTGGGAGGGGCGGGGTGGGCTGCTGGGCTTCTTCGGTGTCACACCCTCCCGCTCCTTCCTGACCTTCACCGACGATCCCCACCATCAGGCGATGCTCGACCGCAGCGCGCACGATCCGTTCAACAACGTCTTCCGCCGACCCACCTGGCAAGAGGGCATCCTTTCGCGGGAGATCTCGGAGGGGCTTCGGCTCGAGCTGCCGGGGCGGGACCACGTACTGTTCTCCGTTCCGCCGCGCGCGTTCGCCGACCCGGATTGGGTGCTGCATGTGCCCTGGCGCGATCTCCCCGCCGAGGAGCACGGGTTCCCGCCGTCGGCCCAGAGCCCGAGCCTCCTCTGGCCGGAGGACCACGCCTGGGTCATGGTGAGCGAGGTCGACTTCGACTCGACGATCGTGGCCGGCTCGTCTGCCCTGATCGAGGCGCTCTGCGCGGACGAGCAGCTGGAGGCTCTCCCTCTTCCGGAGGGGGCCGCGCTCACGTGGGATGCGGATGCGGTGAACCGGTGACCTCCCCGCCGCCGACCTTCGACGCGCGCCCTCTCACCGACGCGGTGGATCCCTCCGCGGTGCGTGCGTTCGCCGCAGAACTCCGCTCACGACCGACGAGCGGCGTGACGGCGTCCACGGTCATCGGCATCGTCGCGGCAGCAATCTTCGCCGTCGTGATGCTCCCGCTCCTCGTCAGCGTCACCCTGAGTCTGGCGTCTTTCGGCGATTCCCCCGCCGCGGCGGCGATCCCCCTCGTGCTGATCGTGATCCTCCTCACGGCGGTCGGCGTGATGATCTGGTTGGGCGTGCGCAACGCGCAGGCCCGGCGATACCGACTGCACAGCTTCGCGCAGGCGAACGGAATGACCTATGAGCCGAAGGTCGCCGACCCTCCCCTGCCCGGCATGATCTTCCACCTCGGTCGCGGTCGCCAGTCGACCGATCTGATCCGCGGCACCCGGCCGCGCTTCGTCGAGTTCGGCAACTACCAGTACACGGTGCAGTCGGGGAAGAACTCCACGACCTACCGGTGGGGCTATGTGGCGGTGAAGCTCGACGTGCCGCTGCCGAACATCGTTCTCGACGCCACGGGCAACAACGGCTTCGGCTCGAACCTGCCGGCATCGTTCCAGAGAAGTCAGCGCTTGTCCCTCGAAGGCGACTTCGATCGGCACTTCACGCTCTACTGCCCCGAGGGGTACGAACGCGATGCCCTCTATCTCTTCACGCCCGACATCATGGCGCGGTTCATCGACAACGCCGCCGAGCTCGACGTGGAGATCGTCGACGACTGGCTGTTCCTCTACACGCAGCGGAAGGTCTCGACCCTCGATCCCGCCACGTGGGCCTGGCTCTTCGGCACCGTCGGAGCCCTGCTGACGAAGGTCGATCAGTGGACGCGGTGGCGCGATGAGCGACTCGCGGCGCAGACCCGACCCTTCGTCTCGGCTCCGGCGCCGACTCCGTCCCTGCCGTTCGCTCCCCCGGCCGGACTGCTCACCCCGCCGCCCGGCGTCGCGCCGCAGGGCCGACGACTCAAGCGCGGCAGCACCTGGGTGCCGGTCGTCATCGTGATCGCGGTCATCGGCTTCTGGATCGTCAGCCGTTTGTACTGAACCCCGTCAACGGAGCCGACGGGCTGAGCCGACGGGCTGAGCCGATGGGCTGAGAGAAGAGGCGGAGGGGCCGAGTGTGGGGGTGGGTGCCGGCTGGGGACCGAGCTCCCACCCCATCCCCCCTCGGGATCGAAAAGAGATCCACTCTCCCTCCGCATGACGGCTGAGCCGCCCCGCCCACGGTCAGCTGGGGACTGACGCTGCTGGGCGTATGGCCAAATGGTATACCGGGCGAGGTTGCAACCCGTTGCATCCATGCGGTCGAATGCGCTTTCCCGTGGTCCTAGCGAGGCAGATAGCCCGCCAAGAACAGCTCGACAGCCCTGGCCACCGGTGGCTCCCCTGTCTCCACGCCCAGGAGGCCGGCGTTCAAAGACGCGCCCACGACCAGCCAAGTGAACTCGCTCGCGAGTGCGTCGGCGTCATCGACGGCCAGGCCGTGCGCGTCGGAGAGATCGATCATGGCCTCTGCGAGATTGCGGATGTTCGCGTCCCAGCTCTGCGCCAGGTAGTCCCTCGCGACCTCCGGATGCGCGGCCGCCTCCGCGATGACCAGACGACGCATGGCCACCACCGGCGCGCTCAGCATCCCGGCTCGCATGGTCTCGCCGAGTGCGACGAGGCCCTCTCTCAGATCGGGATTCTCCTTCAGCTGTTCGAGTGCCGGTCGCATGGCATCTCGGCCGGCGAGCGCCCATTGCCGGACGACGGCGGCGTACAGCGCCGACTTCGACGCATGCTCCCGATAGAGCGACGCCTTCGAGATGCGGGCGCGCTTGGCGACCTCGTCCATCGAAGCCCCCGCATATCCGAACTCGAGGAAGACATCACGAGCGGTATCGAGCAGCGCTTCGCCCGTGCGACCGGCCGGACGTCCAGGCGTTCGAGTCATCGCGGTCATGTCGTTCAGTTTAGTACTTGACAGTTCCACCAGGTCGGCCTACTTTGAGTACCAAGAAGTACTAAAGGAGGCCGACATGATCGTTCCGGCAATCGCCCTCGCCACGGTGGCATCGTTCATCGCGAGCGCACTGCTCTACGCCCTGCCTCCTGTCTCCGCACTCATCTCTCGGACGAGCACTCCCCGACCCGGCCTCCCCGTCGTCGTGCAGATGGCATCGGTGGTCCTGCGCAGCCTCATCGTCTCGTGCCTCATCGCCGGCTTGATGGTCGCAGCCGGCTGGCACGGCGCCGGCTCCGGGTCGCTCCTCGGACTGGCGCTGTGCACGCTCCCTCTCGTCCTGCTCCTGGGCGGCGTCGTGCACGAGAACACCAGTCCCTCCGCAGCGGGCGTGCACCTGCTCGACTGGATCCTCAAGCTCGTCATCATCGGAGCGATCGTCGGATCGTTCGTCTGACCCGAGAAGGAGTACGACATGAGCAGTCCCCTCGACATCACATTCACGGCCACCCTCGGAAAGGTGCGCGACGGCGACACCTGGACCTGCGTTCAGCTCGACGACTCCGCGACCGTCTTCGGTACGCGCGGACTCGTCAAGGTCGCGGGTACCGTCGACGGCGAGCCCTTCCGCGGCGCCTTCATGGCACTCGGCGACGGCACGCACAAGCTCCCGGTCGCGGCCTCCATCCGCAAACGCATCGGCAAGGGCGACGGCGACGAGGTCACCGTGCATCTCACCGAGCGCCTCAACGGGTGACGACAGGTGCCCTTCGCCATCGGGCTGAGGCGGATCCCGGCGACGCACGAGCAGTTCCGCTCACTCTGCGTTACCCCGGGTGACGAGCCCGACCCCACCGCGTTCTGCATGCAAGAGAATTGAAGGTGATGTCTGAACGCGAAGAACACACCCACTGGCAGGCCGAGCGCCGCGCCGCCGTCACGTCGCCGACGGGCAACCTCGCCCTGGTCGAGACCCGCTGGACCGGCGAGCGCCCCGACGTCGATGCCGAGCAGCGCGCCGCGTCCGACTCGGTGACCGTCACGCCGATCGAGCGCACGAACATCGAGACCGGCGAGGCCGAGCACGGGCTGCGCGTCTGGGATGCCGACGCCCCCGCCATCCGCGCCTTCGACCGCATCGACACCTACGATTACGACCCGGCGTGGGTGCTCGAGGGCCGCTTCACTCCCGTGTCCGGTGACCGCCGCGTGTCGTTCGAGCACATCCGCGACAACGGCGGCACTCGCGATCTGGTCGTCCCCGGTGACATCCACTTCTCCCTCGACGGCCGCGACTACACCCTCGCCGCATTCGACGACGGCGGCAGGCTGCTGCTCGTGTTCGGCGATGAGACGAACGGCTCGGAGACCTACGGATCCGGTCGCTTCCTGTTCGTCGAGCTGCGCGACGACGAGGGCTCCGTCGTGCTCGACTTCAACCGCGCCTTCGTGCCGCCGTGCGGATTCAGCGCCCAGTACAACTGCCCGCTGCCGCCGGCATCCAACCGCTTCCCCCTGCCTATCCGAGCAGGCGAGAAGAACGTCGTCTTCCGCGACGGCTTCGACATCTACGCGGCGTGACGCCGCACCCGCTCACCCTGGAGTACTCATGAGAAGAACCCGCATCCTCGGCGCGCTCGGCGCCGTCGCCACGCTCGCCCTCGTGGCCGGCTGCGCGTCGGGCACGAGCAACGACGCCACCGCGAGCGAAGACGCCACGATCCTCATCGGGTCGCTGTACGAGCCCACCAACCTCAGCAACACCCAGGGTGGTGGCCAGGGCGTGACCGAGGCGCTGACCGGCAACGTCTACGAGGGCCTGTACCGCCTGACCGACGACGGCGAGGTCGAACCGCTTCTCGCCGAAGACGCCCAGGTGTCCGACGACGGCCTGACGTACACGATCACCCTGCGCGACGACGTGACCTTCCACTCGGGCGACCCGCTGACCTCCGCCGACGTGAAATCGAGCATCGAGGCCGTCACCGCCGAAGACTCCGTGTCCGCCCGCAAGTCGAGCTTCAAGACCATCGCCGACATCGCCACCCCCGACGACAAGACGGTCGTGTTCACGCTGTCGCAGCGCTCGATCTCGTTCCTCTACAACCTCAGCTACGTCTGGATCGTGAACGACGAGGCCGGTGACATCACCAGCACGGAAGACGGCACCGGCCCGTACACGCTCGACGAGTGGAAGAAGGGCTCGACCCTGACCCTTGAGCGCTGGGACGACTACTGGGGCACCCCCGCCAAGAACGGCGAGGTCGTCTACACGTACTTCACCGACGCGACGGCGGAGAACAACGCACTCCTCACGGGTGAGATCGACGTGATCACCAGCGTGCAGAACCCCGACTCGCTCACACAGTTCGACTCCGACGACTACGTCGTGAGCGAGGGCACCTCGACCACGAAGGAGTTGCTCGCGTTCAACGACCGCGTCGCCCCCTTCGACAACACGCTCGTGCGCAAGGCGATCTACTCCGCGATCGACACGAAGAAGCTCCTCGAGTCGATCTGGGGCGACTACGGCACGCTGATCGGCTCGATGGTCCCGCCGACCGACCCCTGGTACGAAGACCTCACGCAGGTCAACCCGTACGACGTCGACCTCTCGAAGAAGCTCCTCGCCGAGGCGGGCTACGCCGACGGCTTCACCTTCACGCTCGACACCCCGAGCTACGACCCGCACCCCGCCGTGGCGGAGTTCCTGCAGTCGCAGCTCGCCGAGGTCGGCATCACGGTCGAGATCAACACGATCAGCGCCGACGAGTGGTACACCAAGGTCTTCAAGGAGCAGGACTTCGAGGCCACGCTGCAGGAGCACGTGAACGACCGCGACGTGGTCTGGTACGGCAACCCCGACTTCTACTGGGGCTACAACGACGCCGACGTGCAGAAGTGGGTCGCCGACGCCGAGCAGGCCGCCACGACCGACGAGCAGACGGCTCTGCTGAAGCAGGTCAACGAGAAGATCGCCGCCGATGCCGCGAGCGTATGGTTGTACCTGTACCCGCAGATCGTGGTCGCTTCCAGCGATCTCAGCGGATACCCGGTCAACGGCCTGAACTCGCAGTTCTTCGCCTACGACATCGTCAAGTCCTGACGTGCGTGGGGGATGCCGCGCGTCGGCATCCCCCACGTCATCCTGAGAATCAATGCTCGCTTACCTGCTGCGCCGCCTCGCGTTCCTCGCGGTGTCGCTCGTCGTCGCGATGGTCGCGATCTTCGTGCTCCTGCGCCTGCTTCCCGGCGACCCGGCGAACGCCCTGCTCTCGGTGAACGCCACCCCCGAGCAGATCGCCGCCGCCCGCGCGCAGGTCGGATCCGATCAGCCTCTGCTGCAGCAGTTCACCGCCTGGGCGGGTCAGCTGCTCCGCTTCGATCTTGGCGAATCGTTCCTGAGCTCACGTCCGGTCGGACCCGACATCGCGTCGCGCCTCGCCGTGACACTTCCGCTCACCCTCATCGCCTTCACGATCGCGCTGCTCGTCTCCCTCGTCATCGGCATCACCGCTGCGGTGAAGGCCGACCGCTGGTACGGCATCGCCCTCTCGGGTTTCGCGCAGCTCGGCGTCGCCGTCCCCGTGTTCTGGGTCGGCGTCGTGCTCGTCTGGGTGTTCGCACTCGGTCTCGGCGTGCTGCCCTCCGGCGGATTCCCGCGGAAGGACTGGGAGGACCCCGCGGATGCTCTGCGCTCGCTCGCGCTGCCCATCCTCACGATCGTGATCGTCATGAGCGCCTCTCTCAGTCGCTACGTGCGCTCGGCGACGCTCGACGTGCTCGGCAGCGACTATCTGCGCACCGCCCGCGCCGGCGGCTCCGGCATGGGCGAAGCGCTGGTCCGGCACGGGGTGCGCAACGGCGCGGTGCCCGTCGTCGCCGTCCTCGGCATCGAACTGTCGACGACGCTCCTCGGCGCAGTCGTCGTCGAGAGCGTCTTCACGCTTCCTGGACTCGGCAGCCTGCTCCTGTCGGCCATCGAACAGCATGACTTCCAGGTGATCCAGGGCGTTCTCGTCGTCAGCACCCTCTTCGTGCTGCTGGTCGGGTTCGCCGCCGACATCGTGCAGCGCCTGATCGATCCGCGCCTGCGCACGAGCGTCTCGGGGAACCGATGAGCCGCGTCGCCGAACAACTGATCACCGCGTCCGTGCCTGTGCGCCGGCGGCCGAAGGCGACCCTGGTGATCGGGATCGTCCTCACGGGACTCATCGTGCTGATGGCCGTCGTCTCGCTGTTCTGGCTCCCGTATCCCCTTGCCGACACCAGCGGCGGTCGGCTCGAGGGGCCCAGCGCCCTGCACCTGCTCGGCACGGACCGACTCGGACGCGATCTGTTCTCACAGCTGATGTGGGGCGCACGGATCGCCCTCATCGTCGGCACGTGCGCCGTCGCGATCGCGGCGATCCTCGGCACGATCATCGGCCTCCTCGCCGCCTTCGCGCGCCCCTGGGTCGACGACACCCTCTCCGCAGCGCTGGATGTCGTGATCGCGTTCCCCGTGCTTCTGCTCGCGATGCTGGTCGTCGCCGTGCAGGGAGCCTCGCTGTGGTCGGCGGTGCTGGCGATCGGGCTCGCGATGTCGGCGGTCGTCGCCCGCCTCACGCGCATCCTCGCGCGGCGTGTGCTGCAGGAGCAGTACATCACCGCCGCGCGCACGAGCGGCACCGGAGCGCTCGGCATCGTGTTCCAGCACGTGCTGCCCAACATCGCGCCCACCCTGGCCGTGAGCCTGGCGCTGCAGTTCGGCGCTGCCGTGCTGGCCGAGGCGAGCCTGTCGTACCTCGGGTTGGGAGCACCACCGCCCAACGCCTCCTGGGGGCGGATGCTGCAGGAGGCGCAGGGCACGGTGCTCACAGCCCCCGTCGGCGCCATCGCTCCCGGCATCGCCATCATCGCCCTCGTTCTCGGCGTCAACTTCCTCGCCGACGGGCTGCGCGACCTGGCCGACCCGACCCGCCGGAGGAGCCGATGAGCATCCTCGACGTCTCCGGCCTCACCGTCCGCTCCGGCACGGGTGCACTCGTGCGTGATGTGTCGTTCGCGCTCGCTCCCGGTGAGCGACTGGGGCTGATCGGTGAGTCCGGTTCGGGCAAGTCTCTGACCTCCCTGGCCGTGACCGGGCTGCTGCCGGATGCGCTCGTCGCATCAGGATCGGTGCTGCTCGACGGCCAACAGGTGATCGGCGCGCGAGATGCCGCCCTCCGCCCGCTGCGCGGACCCGTCGCGCAGATCGTCTTCCAGGAACCCCTCACCGCACTCGACCCGCTGATGAAGGTCGACCGCCAGATCGCCGAACCGCTGCGTCGCCACCTCGGTCTGCGCGGGGCCGAGCTGAAGAGCGCCGTCGCCGCGGCCCTCGACGAGGTCTCCCTGTCGGACACCCGCATCGCGCGTGCCTACCCGCATGAGCTCTCGGGTGGTCAGCGTCAGCGGGTGGCGATCGCCGTCGCGCTCGCGGCCCGCCCGCGACTGCTCATCGCCGACGAGCCGACGACTGCGCTGGACGTGACCGTGCAGGACGGCGTGCTCGCGCTGCTCGAACGCCTGGTCGACGAACGAGGCATGGCGCTGCTGTTCATCAGCCACGATCTGGCAGTCGTCTCGCGCATGGTCGATCGCATCGTCGTGCTGCGCGACGGACTCGTGGTCGAAGCAGGGACAGTCGCGCAGGTGCTGCAGGAGCCCGCCGAGCCGTACACGAGGATGCTGGTCGACAGCGCGCGTGCACTCGACGCCTTCCTCGACACGAAGGATGGCGGCGCATGAGCCTTCTCGAACTGCGCGGTGCCGGCTTCGCCTACGGGTCCCATCGCGTGCTCGACGACGTGTCGCTGCGCATCGACGAGGGCGACTCCCTCGGCCTGGTCGGCGAATCGGGTGCGGGCAAGTCGACGATCCTGCGACTGCTGCTCGGACTCGCCGCCCCGCGCGATGGGCAGGTGCTGTTCGAGGATGCCCCGCTCGCACTGCGCGACCGGGCGCAGATGCGTCGCTTCCGCGCGAGCGTGCAGCCGGTGTTCCAGGACCCGTACTCGTCTCTCGACCCGCGCCAACGCATCGACCGGATCATCGGCGAACCGCTCCGTTCGCTGGGTCTGGCAACCGGCGCCGATGCCCAACGCCGCATCGCCGAGGCGCTCGACTCCGTCGGGCTTCCCGCCGACACCGCGCGCCGCTATCCGCACGAGTTCTCCGGTGGGCAGCGCCAGCGCATCGCGATCGCGCGCGCCGTGGTCTCACGCCCCCGGGTGCTGCTGGCCGACGAACCCGTCAGCGCCCTCGACGTGACGACGCGCGTGCAGGTGCTCGAGCTGCTCGACCGGCTGCGCCGCGAGAACGGCCTGTCGCTCGTGATGGTGTCGCACGACCTGACCGCGATCGCCTCGGCCTGTGATCGCACGCTCGTGCTGCAGAACGGCCGCGTGGTCGAGCAGGGGGCCACCCCGGCCGTGCTGCACGACCCGCAGGTCCCGTACACGCGGGCTTTGGTCGATGCCGTGCCGCGGCTGCCACGCTGAGCACGTCCGGTCCGCTTCACACCGCCCGCGTCGACAAGCCGAAGTACGCAAGCTCCGCGTCGTTCAGCATCCGGGACCGGATCAGGAATCGCATCCCGGTCGGGCCTTCGACCGAGAAGCCGGCTCCGCGACCGGGTACGACGTCGATGGTCAGGTGCGTGTACTTCCAGTACTCGAACTGCGACTCCGACATGAAGACCTCCACCGGCTGCGGCAGCCCCACGTCGAGGGCACCGAGCAGCACATCGCCCGGGCCCGTGATGAACATCCCGATCGGATAGCACATGGGCGAAGAGCCGTCGCAGCAGCCGCCGGACTGGTGGAACATCAGCGGCCCGTGCTGTGCGGTCAGCTCACGCACCAGTGCGGCCGCCGCCTCCGTCACGTCCACGCGCTGGTAGGTGCCGATGCTGACCATGACTGCCGCCTTCCGGGGCTGGAGCCGGGCGGACGCTGAGGGAGCAGCGCCCGCCCGGGGATCGGGCTCAGAAGAAGCCCATCGGCCCTTCCGCGTACGAGACGAGGAGGTTCTTCGTCTGCTGGTAGTGGTCGAGCATCATCTTGTGGTTCTCGCGCCCGACGCCCGACTGCTTGTACCCGCCGAATGCCGCGTGCGCGGGGTACTGGTGATACGTGTTCGTCCAGACGCGTCCGGCCTCGATCGCCCGCCCTGCCCGGTAAGCCGTGTCCCCGCTGCGGCTCCACACGCCGGCACCCAGTCCGTAGAGG
This sequence comes from Microbacterium sp. NPDC091662, assembly GCF_044756705.1. Lineage (NCBI taxonomy): Bacteria > Bacillati > Actinomycetota > Actinomycetes > Micrococcales > Microbacteriaceae > Microbacterium > Microbacterium sp. NPDC091662. The sequence continues at coordinate 2,408,311 of NZ_JBIVTM010000001.1, forward strand.
GTGTCGTTCGCGATCGAGATCGCGTCGTCGAAGCCGTCGAACGAGGTGACCGACAGCACGGGCCCGAAGATCTCCTCCTGGAAGATGCGCATGTCGTTCGTGCCCTCGAACACGGTCGGGGCGACGTAGAAGCCCTCGCTCAGATCGCCGCCGAGGTCGACCCGCCCGCCACCGGTCAGCAGCCGTGCACCGCCCTGCTTCCCGATATCGATGTAGCTGAGGATCTTCTCGAGCTGATCGTTCGACGCCTGCGCGCCGATCATGGTCGCGGGATCCAGCGGGTTGCCCTGCACGACCTTCGCGACCCGCTCCAGCCCGTCGGCGAGGAAGCCGTCGTAGATCGAGCGCTGGATGAGCGCACGCGAGGGGCAGGTGCAGACCTCGCCCTGGTTCAGCGCGAACATCGTGAACCCCTCGAGCGCCTTGTCGTAGAACGGATCACTGGTCGAGCGCGCGACGTCTTCGAAGAACACGTTGGGGCTCTTGCCTCCGAGTTCCAACGTGACCGGGATCAGGTTCTGCGAGGCGTATTGCATGATCAGGCGTCCGGTCGTGGTCTCGCCGGTGAAGGCGACCTTGCGGATGCGCTTGTGCTGCGCGAGCGGTGCGCCCGCCTCGATGCCGAACCCGTTGACGATGTTCACGACGCCGGCCGGCAGCAGGTCGCCGATGATGTCGAACAGGAACAGCAGCGATGCCGGAGTCTGCTCGGCGGGCTTGATCACCACGCAGTTGCCGGCGGCGAGCGCGGGCGCCAGCTTCCAGACGGCCATCAGGATCGGGAAGTTCCAGGGAATGATCTGCCCGACCACACCCAGCGGCTCGTGGAAGTGGTACGCGACGGTGTTCTCGTCGAGCTGGCTGATGCCGCCCTCCTGCGCCCGCAGCACGCCGGCGAAGTAGCGGAAGTGGTCGACGGCGAGCGGGATGTCGGCGGCGAGGGTCTCGCGCACGGGCTTGCCGTTCTCCCAGGTCTCGGCGACCGCGATCTCCTCGAGGTGCTGTTCGATCCGGTCGGCGATCTTGTTCAGGATCACGGATCGCTCGGCAGGACTGGTCTTGCCCCAGGTCGCGAACGCCTTCCAGGCGACATCGACGGCACGATCGACGTCTTCGACGGTGCCGCGGCCGACCTCGGTGAAGACCTTGCCGTTCACGGGGCTGACATTCTCGAAATACTGACCCTTCGCGGGTTCGACGAACGCGCCGCCGATGTAGTGGCCGTAGCGCGGCCGGTAGTTCGCGAGGGCGCCCGGCTGGCCCGGGGCCGCGTAGGCGAGGGACACGTCTTCTTCGACGATGCTCATGGGGTCTCCTTCGACGGGGCCGCGCGTCGGTGCTGCGGCTCTTCTCCGAAGGTAGGTCGCCCGGGGTTGCGCCCCGGTGCGCAACGTTGCGCCCGGTTGCAGAGCGCAGTCAGGCCTCGAGGCGCTCGATCCGCGCGACGAGACCCGCACGCTTCGGCGACCGGGCGGGGAGCATCTCCAGTGCGAGGCGGAGCGCCTCGGCATCGCCCTGCCCCTCGGGGATCTCGGCGTAGGAGAGCAGCACGTCGAGACTCGCCTCGGACAGCATCGCTTCGCGGAGCGCTCCCCTCACGGACTCCCGGAACTCCTCGACGCCGGGCGAGGTCGACTCGGGGAGCACGGGACCCCGATACGCCGTGAGCGCCACCCGGTGTGCGCCGCGGTCGAGCAGTGACAGCACGTCATGCGCGTCGGTATCGAGGGTGACGGGAAGCCGGTACGGACGTGACTCGGGCACGAGGTCGGGGGCCGTGCGCTCGAGCACCTTGCGCAGGCGTACCATCTCCGGGCGAAGCGTGTCGGGCGAGACGCCGGGGCCGTAGACGAGCTCGCAGAGGCGCTCGGCCGAGAGACCCTGGCGGTGCACGGCCAGCATCAGCAGGATCGCCGCATGGCGCGCGCTGAGCTCGATCATGGACTCGTCGTGTGCGGACTCGGTCTCCAGGCGGGCCCGATCGCGGCCGAGCACATGCAGCGTCGCGCGGGCGGTCGCCGGCGCGCGTCCCTTCGTCACGGCAGGTCGCGGCTTGGGCTCTTCGCTCCGTCGGCGCAGACGAGCCACCATCAACTCCGACTCGACCGCGCGGGCCGTCGCATCGACCAGCAGTCGCGCCTGCAGCGAGACCACCTCGGGGCCTCCGGTGATGTCGATGACTCCGAGCACACGCTGCGTCTCGGGGTCGCGGACGGGCGCAGCCGTGCACGACCACGGATGCACGAGGCGGTTGTAGTGCTCCGCGCCGCGGATCTGCACCGACTGGCCAAGGGCGAGCGCGGTTCCGGGGGCGCTCGTGCCGACGGCATCCTCCGACCAGTTCGCCCCGGCGACGAAGCCCATGCCGTCGGTGAGCGAGCGCAGCTGCCTGTCGCCCTCGATCCACAGCAATCGCCCCGCCTGGTCTCCCACCGCGATGATCACTCCGGTGTCCTCCGCCTCGCCGGGCAGCAGCAGCGCGCGGATCATGTCCATCACCGAGGCGAGAGGGTGGGCGAGACGGTAGGCCTCGAGCTCGTCACTGACCAGTTCGAGCGGAGGGGCGCCCTCGGGACCGACACGGCCGCGCCATGACCTCTCCCACGACTCACGGACCAGCGGCCGCACCTCCTGCAGCCGCCGGTCGTCGAGGTTGCCGGCGAGCAGTTCTTCATGCGCACGCTCGATGAGCAGGCGCGAAGTCGGGGGAAGGGACTCACGGGGTACCTGCCACGGCGCAGACACAGCGGTCTCCGATCGTCGAGAGCGTGCGTTGCCTCAGTGTACGAGCAGCGCGCCCCCGAGGGAACACTTCACGGCGTCAACGGAGGAGGCCGGCGACCAGGTCGTCGATCACTTCGTCGGTCGAGGTGTCCGGATCGATCGGCGTGGTCAGCCGGTCGAGCAGCAGTCCGTCGATCGCGTAGTGGAACAGGGCGATCTCGCGACGCCCGCCCGGGAGCCCGGCCGCTGTGTTGAAGGCCACGTCGCCATCGAAACCGGCGCGTTGCCAGGCACCCAGCACGGCGGCGACCTCGGGACGCCGCCCACCTTCGAGTCGCAGCTCGAACAGGGCGATGGTCACGTCCCGGTCCGCGGTCAACCGCCGCACGATGTCACGGATGTAATCGGCGAACAGGGCGGCGCCGGGCGCGGCCGTTGCCCGTCGTTCCAGATCATCCTGGGTGGGCGCGAGGCGCTCTCCGATCCGCTCGACGAGTCCCTCGATCAGGGCGTCGCGACTGCGGAAGTAGTTCGAGGTCGTGCCGGTCGGAACCTGAGCGGCAAGGTCGACCGCCCGGTGCGTGAGCCCGCGCGATCCCTCACGCGCGAGCACGGCGAGTCCAGCATCTGCGATCGCCCGCCGCCGTGAGTCGTTCTTCACCATGATAGGAACACTAGCGCAAGCACTACACATGTTGTATGTTAACTGCGACATCTGTAGTGATTGGAGAATCATGCGAGAGCTCGTGTACTACGCCGCCGTCACTCTCGACGGCTACATCGCCGGCCCGAACGGCGAGTTCGACGCGTTCCTCGTCGAGGGCGATCACATGGAGGGCATCAACCGGCGCTTCGCCGACACCCTCCCCACCGTCGCCGCCGAAGCGCTCGGCATCGAGCAGAAACGCGAGGTGTTCGACACCGTGCTGATGGGGTGGAACACCTATCAGGTGGGCGGCCTGCCCAGCCCGTATGCGCACCTGCGCCAGATCGTGTTCAGTCGCACGAAGAGCGCAGAGGCCGAGAACCTGGAGGTCACAGCCGAAGATCCGGTCTCCGTGGTGCGGCGGCTGAAGCAGGAAGACGGCACCGACATCTGGCTCTGCGGGGGCGGGGCTCTCGCCGCGTCGCTCGCCGACGAGATCGACCGGCTCATCCTCAAACGACAGCCACTGCTGTTCGGCACGGGCATCCCTCTGTTCGGTGAGCGCCCGTACCACCCCGAGCGGTTCGACGCCGTGCAGACGGTCGCGTACGAAAGCGGCGTGGTGTTCACCGAGCTGGAGCGTCGGCGCGAGGGGTGACGCGAGAGAGATCCGCCTGCTAGCATTCTGCTGTCAGGAGGCGGAACATGGCGACCGTGACCATCCGGAATCTCAGCGACGATGTCGTCGACGCGCTGAAGGAGCGTGCCCGACAGAACTCCCGCTCGATGGAGGCCGAGGTGCGCGACGTGCTCACGCGATTGGCGAAGAACAGCGCGAGCGGGCTCGAAGCCGACCTGGCGCAGCAGATGGCCCGTCCGCGCCGGTGGTCGGTCCCGTCAAGCGAGATCATGGCGAGGGTAGATGCGAACCCGTCGACCCCGGAACATGACAGGATGCGTCGGGAATGGGCGGCGGAGCTGGAGGCGGACAGGCAGAATCCCTTCTTCCTCGAACCGCTACGCGACCCGTGGGAGAGTCGTGATCCTTCTTGACACGAACGTGCTGATCCAGCTCGACAGCGTGCAGTTGCCCCCGGACGACGTGGCTCTGAGCGCCATCGTCTACGCCGAACTTCAGCTCGGAGTCGAGCGTGCGACGGATCCGGTTCTTCGCCGCAGCCGCCGCAACGAACTGATGCGCCTCTCCTCACTCCTCGAAGCCGACTGGCTCCCGTTCGATCGGGCAGCCGCGGAGGGATACGCCCGCCTTGCGTCGGAGGTGATCCTGACCCGTCCCGCACATGCTCGGAGCAAGGACCTCATGCTGGCCGGGCACGCCTACGCACTCGGCGCCGCCCTCCTCACCTTCAACCCGAAAGACTTCGAGCTCGTCTCCGGCGAGATCGAGATCATCGTCCCCGAACTGCGCTGAGGCAGGTCAGCCGCGCGCGGCCCACCACTCCCGAAGCCGCTGCTCGGCGACCTCGGGCCCGAGCACCCCCTCATCGAGCCGCAGGTCGAGCAGGAACCGGTAGGCCTCGCCGACCTCGCGGCCGGGGCTGATGCCGAGCACCTGCTGGATGCGGTTGCCGTCGATCTCCGGGCGGATGGAGTCGAGCTCCTCCTGCTCGCGCAGCGCGGCGATGCGCGCCTCGATGTCGTCATACGCACTGGCGAGGCGTCCGGCCTTGCGCTTGTTGCGGGTGGTCACATCGGCGCGGGTGAGGATGTGCAGGCGCTCCAGCAGGTCGCCGGCATCGCGCACGTAGCGGCGCACGGCCGCATCCGTCCACGCCCCCTCGGCGTAGCCGAAGAAGCGCAGGTGCAGTTCGATCAGGGTCGCGACGGCATCGGTGGTGTCGGTGTCGAAGCGCAGCGCCTGCAGCCGCTTGCGGGCCATGCGCGAGCCGACCACGTCGTGGTGGTGGAACGTGACCACTCCCCCGGCCTCGAGCTTGCGGGTGCGCGGCTTGCCGATGTCGTGCAGGAGTGCCGCGATGCGCAGCGGCACATCGGGCGCTGCGCCGGGGTGCCGCGAGTGCTCGAGCTCGATCGCCTGGGCGAGCACGGTGAGCGAGTGCTCGTAGACGTCTTTGTGGTGGTGGTGCTCGTCGACCTCGAGGCGCAGCTCGGTGACCTCGGGCAGGAACTCGTCGATCAGCCCCGTGTCGACCAGCACACGGATGCCACGCACCGGGTCGTCGGTCTGCATGAGGCGCACGAGTTCGGACTGGATGCGCTCCGGGCTCACGATCTTGAGGGTCTCGCGGAGCTCGGCGATCGCCTCGGCCGTGGCCTCTTCGACCCCGAAGCCGAGCTGGGCGCTGAAGCGCGCCGCCCGCAGCATGCGCAGCGGGTCGTCCCCGAACGAGATCCGGGGGTCGGCTGGAGTACGCAGAACACCGGCGATGAGGTCTTCCACGCCACCGGTCGGGTCGACGAGCTTCACCGACGGCACCTGCAGGGCCATGGAGTTGACGGTGAAGTCGCGGCGCACGAGGTCGCCGTCGATCGTGTCGCCGAACTCCACCGTGGGCTTGCGGGTCACACCGTCGTAGCTGTCGGCGCGATAGGTGGTGATCTCGACCTGCTCGCGCTGTACGCGTGCGCCGATCGTGCCGAACGCGCGGCCGATGTCCCACTGCGCGGTCGAGATCGGCGTGACGATGGTCAGGATCTCGTCGGGCGAGGCGTTCGTCGTGAAGTCGAGGTCGTGGGTCGCACGTCCGAGCAGCGCATCGCGCACCGGACCACCGACGACGGCCAGATCGAAGCCGGCCTCCTCGAACGCCGTCGCGAGGGTGCGGACGACCGGGTTCTCGGCGAGCGCACCGAGACGGGCGAGGCCGTCAGCCATGTTGAGCATGGTTTCCAGCGTACCGGGGTGAGCCGTCCGTGCCGGGGGCCGTCTGCGCCCCTGCCAAAACCCAGACCAACTGCCCGCGCGCCGGCGTGCCACCCCTCGACACGCCGATCCCCGTGCGTCTGGTCTCCGTTTCGGCCGGACGGGCGTCGGTCGCGGAGTTCACCCGCGCTTCGCTTCGTGGCCAGCCCCCGGTCATCCGTCTTCGATGGGGTGGAGGGGCCCCGTGCGGCTGAGCACGGACCCTCACCCCGAAGGACTGACATGACCTCCCCCACCCCTGCGGTGCGGTGGCGGCGTCGCGGACTGACGTCCGTCGCGCTCCTCGCCCTGCTCGGCGGCGCCGTCGTCGCCCCTGCGGCACTCGCCGCTCCCGCCCCCGAAGTGCCGACCGGCTCGCTGATCACCGGCGACACCGCCTGGCACTATCTCGACGACGGATCCGACCCGTCTCCCGCACCGGCAGCGCTCCGCGACTGGACGCTGCCCGCCTACGACGACAGCACCTGGAAGACCGCTGCCGATTCGTTCGGCGCGAAGGGCGGAAAGCTTGCACCCGTCGGCCCGCAGACGCCGAAGACCCTTCTGAACCACTACCTCGACGGCACGGCGGCCCCGACCGTCCCGACCTACTTCTTCCGCACGACCTTCGAGCTCGAAGCGGGCGTCGCCGAGCAGGTCGCGGCCCTGCAGAGCACCATCACGTACGACGACGCGATCATCGTCTGGATCAACGGTGAGGAGGTCGCCCGCTACGTCGACGGCCGCATCACCGACACCACGAACGTCGAGTACGCCGGCGACAGCAACGGCGACCCGCTCACCAGCACGTTCAGCGCCGAAGGCGACCTGCTGCATGACGGCACCAACACGATCGCGGTGTCGCTGTTCCAGGACCGCGAGACCAGCTCCGACATCTTCTTCGACATGTCGTCTCTGACCCTGGTCAAGGCATCCGCCCCCGGTATCCCGGTCGTCGCCCCGCCGACCCGCGTCATCCTCACCCCGACCGAGCAGCCCGCCGTCTCGCAGTCGTTCTCCTGGCTCGCCGGCGACGCCTCGCACACGGTCGGACAGGTCGAGATCGTGCCGTCCGCCGGCGGCGAGACCCGCACCGTCGATGCGTATGACGCGGGGGTCGTGAACGGCAACCCGAACAAGCACTTCTCGGCCACGGTCACCGGGCTGACCGCCGCGACCGAGTACCGCTACCGCGTCGGCCTCCCCGGCAGCTGGAGCGACTGGTTCGCCTTCCGCACCGCCGATCCCGCAGCGACCGACTTCCAGTTCATCTACTACGGCGACGCGCAGATCGGCCTCGACACCACGTGGCCGAGCGTCGTGAAGCAGGCGGAGGCCGCCGCGCCCCGCTCGATCGGCTCCGTGCACGCGGGTGACCTGATCAACACCTCGAGCAACGAGAACGAGTGGGTCAACTGGTTCAAGGGCATGAAGGACTCCGCCGTCCGCACCAACGTGATGGCCGCCCCCGGCAACCACGAGTACTCGGGCGACAAGCTGCTCACGGCGTGGAAGGCCGCTTTCGAGTACCCGCACAACAACCCGTCGACGAGCTCGATCGGCGAACTGGCGGATCTCGCGAAGGGAGACTCCGCCGTCGCGCAGCAGTACCGCGCGTTCTTCGACCACTGGAGCTCTTTCGCCGCCGAGACCGCGTACTACACCGACTACCAGGGCGTGCGCTTCATCACGTTGAACGCCACCCGCGACACGACCTTCCTCACCCCGGCCGGACTCCCCGCCTGCACGGGTGCGGAGTGCCCCTCCGCGCAGATCGGCGTGCTCTGGACGCGGTTCCAGGGCGCCTGGCTCGACCTGCTGCTGCAGAACAGCCCGTCGAAGTGGAACGTCGTCACGTTCCACCAGCCGGTGTTCTCGGCCTCCGAGGGTCGCGACGAGCCGGTACTGCGCGCTGAATGGCTCCCGGTCTTCCAGCGCAACGACATCGACCTGGTGCTCATGGGTCACGACCACACGTACGCCCGCGGCTACGTGAACACCGATGCCACCGAAACCCCCGGCCTCACCACCGGCCCGGTCTACGTCGTGTCGAACTCTGGCGCGAAGCACTACGACCTGGAGACTCCCGAGAAGAACGTCTGGACCAACAACGGCGCCACCCAGGTGCTGCGCGGGCAGGGCGTCACGACGTACCAGGTCATCGACGTCTCGAAGAACCAGCTCGTGTACCGCTCCTACCTCGCGGAGAAGCAGCCTGGCGCGACCACCGACCTTCCCGTCGGCGCCGTATACGACACGTTCACCGTGACGAAGTCGGATGCCGGAGAGAAGTGGGTCACCGAGGCCGGCGTCACGCCTCCGGTCACGCCGGAGCCCGAGGTTCCGGCCAAGGTCGAACTCGGCGCGGCATCCGTGAAGGCCGGCGGCACGGTCACAGTGTCGGGCAGCGGCTTCGCTGAGGGCGCGCAGCTGCGACTCGAGCTGCGCTCCGACCCGGTGCAGCTGGGCACGGCGACCGCCGGTGCGGACGGATCCTTCCAACGCACGGTCACGATCCCGGCGAACACCCCGGCCGGCGCGCACACGCTCGCCGTGATCCTGCCCGACGGCACCGAGGTCACCGCCGCGCTCACCGTTGCGGCAGCCGCCGGTGGCGGAGCAGTGGCACCGGGCAACGGCGGCTCGACCGGCAGCGGCCTCGCCACCACAGGTGCCGACAGCGCGCCGTACATCGTCGCAGCCGTCGTGCTCCTCGCCGCCGGCCTCGGCCTGTTCGCGATGCGCCGTCGTCACCGGAACGCCACGGTGGAGACGACCGAGGCGGAGTAGTTCGCACGAGAGGGTGCCGTGCCGTCTTCGGACAGGCCGGCACCCTCTTTCCCGGCACGGGCTTCACATCGATAACGATGTGGATTCCGCTGCTCGCGGGCAGCAATCTCCTCTTTCATACACCCCTAGGCTCTGGGCATGCGCCGTCACTCTCGCCTCATCCTCGCTTCGACCACAGCTGCACTCCTGGGCTTCTCGCTCACCGCCTGCGCCCCGGCGAGTTCGGACGGCTCGGCGACTCCGGCGCCGTCGCCGTCATCATCGCCCGCCACCTCTCCGTCCCCCACGTCTGCGGACCGGGTCGTCGAGATCTCGGTCGACGGCCTCTCGGTCGACGACGGCGCCGTGGTCGCGTACGACGACCCGGACGGCGCTGTCAACGCTCTCACCGACGCCTTCGGATCAGCTCCGACGGAAGGACCCGTCGAGGGCCCCTACGGCGCCGTGTACTCCGGATACGACTGGCAGGGTACGAAGGCGACGGTCCGCGAGACCCGTATCGACCTGGTCGTGTCGACAGATGCCCCCGGCGTGATCTTCCGCACCCCGGAGGGCATCGGCATCGGTTCCACGCGCGCCGAGGCGATGGCCGCAGGAGCGGCGGACGGGTGGGATGAAGACGGCGACGGCGTCGCCGACTACCTGAGCATCGGCGTGCGAGAGGTTCCCGGCACGTCGTCCCTCGTGAACCCCGGAGAAGTCGGCGTGGAGTACATCGACCTCAAGATCACCGGCGACGTCGTGAGCCGCCTCAGCACCGGTGGCAACGACTTCAGCGACATCTGAGGCGCGGCCGGAGGCCGATCGCTCGCGATCTCCGAAGTCGTACCGGGCATCGAAGCCGCACCGTCATAGGATCTCGGCATGGCCGATGACGACGCCCGCTCCCCCGACGCACCCCGCGACGCCTCTCGCCGTGGTTTCTTCAAGGTGGGTGGTGCCGCCCTCGCCGGCGCCGTGGTCGGCGGTGTCGGGGGCGCGGCCATCGGGGCATCCATCGCCGGCCACACGCGCGACGGATTCGCGGCCGATCCCGACCCGTTCGCCGCTCTCACGCCGCGAAGCGAACCGGGCTTCGACCACCTCGTCGTCGTCATGGGCGAGAACCGCTCCTTCGACAATCTGCTCGGCTACCTGTACTCGAAGGACAACTTGCCGGACGGTGAGGAGTTCGATGGGCTCTCCTTCGGCTCCTACAGCAACACGGCCTCCGACGGCACGGTCGTCGACGCGCACGTGTACGAGGGCGATACCGACCGGATCATGAGTCTTCCCGACCCGGACCCGGGCGAGGAGTACCCGCACGTCAACACGCAGATCTTCGGCACGGTCGATCCTCCGACGAACGCCGACCTCTTCGTCGACGAGATGACCGCGCCCTTCAACGCCCCGACCCACGGCGAGAAGGCCACGATGTCGGGGTTCCTCGAGGACTACATCATCAACTTCCGACGTCTGCGCAAGGGCGTGGATCCCCGGCCCGAGGAAGCCGCGCACATCATGGGGTCGTTCTCCCCCGAGATGCTGCCCGTGCTGTCGACACTCGCCTCGGAGTTCGCGGTGTTCGACCACTGGTACGCCGGCGTCCCCTCGCAGACCTTCTGCAACCGCTCGTTCTTCCACGCCTCCACGTCTCACGGTTTCGTGACCAACCAAGCGGGAGGCGGCTACCGGAAGTGGTTGGATGCACCGGCCGCGCCCACGGTGTTCAACCGGCTCGAGGACGAGAAGGTGAGCTGGAAGATCTACATCGACAAGCTTCAACTCGTCTCGTTCACCGGCATGCTGCATGCGGCGGTGCTGGAGAAGTACTGGCGCACCGACCACTTCGGCACGATGGAGGACTTCTACGCCGAGGCGCAGGACGGCACGCTCCCCGCCTACGCCTTCATCGAGCCGCGGATGGTCTACGACCACAACGACTTCCACCCGCCGTTCGGTTCCCCCCGCGAGAGCGACGTCGACGGCGAGGCCGTGTTCGACAGCGCGATCTCGGATGTGCGTGCCGGAGATCGGTTGATCCACGACATCTATGAGGCGGTGCGCACGAGCGCCTCCCCGAAGGGATCCAACGCCGTCAACACCCTGCTGCTCATCACCTTCGACGAGCACGGCGGCTGCTACGACCACGTGCCGCCGCCCGCCGTGACGAAGCCGACGCCCGACACCGGCCCCGGCGAGATGGGCTTCACCTTCGATCGACTCGGGTGCCGTGTTCCGGCCATCGCCGTCTCGGCCTATACGAAACGTGGCAGCATCATCCACGACGAGATGCATCACGGATCCGTGACCGCGACCCTCTCCCGGCTGCACGGCCTGAAGCCCCTCAACGACCGGGATGACTCCGCGAACACGCTGCTGAACGTCGTGAACCTCGACAAGCCGCGGCATCCGTCCGACTGGCCGGTGACCACCCCGGCCTACACGCCGCCCAACCCGGAGGACACCGCCCCGCAGCCTGGCGAGAAGGATCAGTTGAAGCCGCTCACTCCGCCTGCACGCGGCCTGCTCGGTCTGCTCCTCGCGCGATACGGAAAGCCGGGCGAACCCGAGCCGGAGACCTTCGCCGACGCTTATAGGCTCCTGCACGAACACGGCGAGGAGCTGTTCGGGCCCCCGAACGGGGGTTGACCACGCGCCTCCGGCTTGGCCGACCTACTTCCGCCTGGATCGGCGGCGGCTGACGAGCAGAAGCGTCGCACCGAGGATGATCACGGCAGCGCCACCGGCTGCCCAGGCGAACGTGTCCGGTCCGAGACCCGTCGCCGGCAGGCGTCCACTGGCGCCATTGTCTCCGCTCCCGGCCCCGGTCGACGGGTCAGGCGACGGCGACGGCGGGACCACCACCGCAGCGAGCGTGAAGTCCTGCCCTTCGACGGATTCCCCGGCGTCGGAGATCACGACGGTGCGGGTACCCGCTCCGATGACCGTGCTGCCGGAGGGCGCCCGCACGGTCAGCTCGTAGGCACCGGGCGGGAGGTTCCCGAGACCGTAGGTGCCGTCGGCTTCGGTCGTGAGCTGCTGCGGGGCACCGGGTCCGGTCACGTCGATGACGGCACCGCCGACGGGCGCGCCGCCGTCGGTGCGCACGGTGCCGTCGATCGCCCCCAGTCGGGCGAGGTCGAAGTCCACCGCCGTGACGTCCGTTCCCGCCACGGGTTCGGTGCGGCTCACCGGCGAGGTCGCGACGTATCCGTCGGGTGTCGTCATCGTGACGGTGTAGCTGCCCGCGGGCAGACGCGGGAACGCGTATCCGCCGTCGGCTCCCGTCACGGTCGTGAGGGTTCCGCCACCCTGCAGCACGGCGGTGACCGCGACGCCCGGTACGCCGCTGCCGTTCCATCGAACGGCCCCGCTCAGGCTCGGATTCGCCGTGACGACGAAGTCGGCGAGGGTGATCAGATCCTCATTGTCGTCGGGAACCACAAAGGCCGCTGGCGCGGTGAAGAGCGTGTATCCGGTCGGGACGACGATGCTCGCCTCCTGCGGTCCGTCGAGGACCGAGTCGAACAGGTACCGACCGTCCGCGTCGGTCGTCGTGGTCTCTCCGCCGATCGTGACTGCGACCCCCGCGATCGGAGCGCCGCCCCGGTCGACCACCCGTCCGGTGACGGGCGAGGGCACGATCTCTCGCACGGCGAAGTCGACGCCGACGGCGTTGCCGCCGCTGAGGTCCACCGGCTTCGTCGTCGGGCCCCCCGCGATCTTCCCGGCGGGCGCCGTCACGCTCACCCGATAGCCGTTCGTCGCGATGAATCCGGGGAACGAATATGTTCCATCGGGCGCGGTGGTCGTCCTTCCGACGATCGCTCCGTTGCCGTCGACGAGCGTGAGAGCCACACCACCCAGGGGCCCGTCGACCTGGTCGCTGACCGTTCCGGTGATGTCATTCGCCGCCGAGACGAACCACGTCTGGTACACGGGAAGGCCGGCGCGGCGGGTGAAGATGAAGCTGAGGGAGCTGATCGGAGTCGAGGGCTCGAACCAGGCCGCAGAGCCGTTGGTGTCGGCGGCTGCGGCGTTCCCGGTCAGGGTCAGGGTCGCGGCATCCCACGAGGGCACGTCGTCCGCCGCACCGTTGCACGCCGGCTTTCCGGCGACACCCGGGGCACAGTAGTTGAAGCGGTCACGGAGGCCGATCTCCGCGGCGCTCAACACGTGGCCGTCGGGGGCGACCGCGTGGATGCGCACGCTGTCGGAGTCGATGTCGCCGAGCGCGAAGGCCCACCCCGAGGTCGGGGTCGGCGTGGCGAACGAGTAGGTCGTCGTCGAGGGACTCGTGGCGTTGTCGGCCTTGGGCCGCAGATTCAGGTACGGCTGGTCCCTGCTCGATCCGTACTTCGCCCCGATGGGTGTGCCCTCGGACAGCCAGGTCGACGTCCCGGAGATGACCCCGACCTGCCCCGCGCGTGAGTCACTGGTCATCGTGGCCGTGAGAGGAGGCTGGGGGGCCACCTGGACCGTTGCCGTGTATGCGCCTCCTGTGCCGGCGAGCGGACCCCACGTGGCCCACGACGTCACCGCAGCCGCGGCAGGGATGGCGCCGACGAGCACGGCGATGAGGACGATGGTGCCGGCGATGATCCCGTTGCGGCGAAAACGCATGGAGTCAGAGTACTGGTATACCGGATCGCGGAGAAGTGAATTCCTCGCGACTACACGTCGGCGATGAGCCTCTTGCCGAGGTCGACCGTGTCATCGATCTCGTAGCCGAGCCGGCGGTAGAAGTCGACCACCTGCGCATTTCCGGAACGCACCTGCAGGTTCACCTTCGGGCAGCCCAGATCGCGCAGACCGGCCTCGACGTGAGCCACGAGTTCCCGGCCCACTCCGAGTCCGCGGGAATCGAGCTGGGTGGCGAGGTAGTTCATCCACCCACGGTGCCCGTCGTATCCGGCCATCACCGAGCCGAGGATCCGCCCTGTCTCGTCCTCCGCCACCACGAAGAGATGCGGCTGCACTGTCGCCTTGCGGGCGATGTCCTGAAGCGGGTCGTTCCACGGTCTCGTGAGACCTGCGGTCTCCCACAGGGCCACGACGGCATCGGTGTCTTCAGGCTGGAACGGTCGGATGCGCACCGATCCAGCTTTCCAGATCGACCCCGCCTGCCCGAATCACCCCTCGCGCGAGAACGTGATGTGCGTGACGCCGGACTCGGCGACCTCCGAGGTCACCCGGTAGCCCGACTCGAGTCCGCGCAGGTCGTCCCACAGGCGGATCCCGCTGCCGATCAGGATCGGGGTGATGCCGACGTGCAGGTCGTCGACGAGTCCGGCGCGAAGATACTCGCGCACGGTCGTCGCTCCGCCTCCGATGCGCACGTCACGTCCGTCCGCAGCAGCGACCGCCGTGCGGAGAGCCTCTTCGGGCTCGGCGGAGAGGAAGTGGAAGCTCGTGCCGTTGGCGAACTCGATCGACGGACGCGGGGTGTGCGTGAGCACGAAGACCGGCGCGTGGAACGGGGGCTCCTCACCCCACCAGCCCCGCCAGTCGGGATCGTCCGGATTGGCGTGCAGCCCGAACATCCCCGCGCCCATGATCTCGGCGCCGATGTTCTCGAAGTAGTGCGAGGCGTACTTCTCGTCGACGCCCGTCGTGCCCGCCCCGCTCGTGTCGTGGAAGACGCGCTCGTGGAAGGTGCGCGTCGCCGTGTACGCGGCCGTCAATCGTCCCCAGTCGTCACCGAAGGGGTTCTCGGGAGTCTGGTCCGTCGTGGTGGCGAAGCCGTCGAGCGAGATGTTGAGGTCGACGCGGACACGGGTCATGGCTGCCTCCGGAGCTGCACGGGTGACGGCGCGTCCGTCGACGCGCCGTCACCCAGCGTCGGCGTTCCTCCGCGTGTTGTCAAGCACGCAGCTTCCGGTCAGACCGGGTCGCCCTGGACAGGCCCTTCCGTGTTCGGCTTCCATCCGAGTGCGGGGGCCACATGCTTCGCGAACGACTCCAGCACATGCAGGTTGTACTCCGGTCCGAGCTGGTTCGGGATCGTCAGCATCAGGGTGTCGGCGGCCATCACCGCCTCGTCCTGTCGGAGCTGCTCGATCAGCACGTCGGGCTCTGCCGCATAGGTCTTGCCGAACGTGGAACGGAACCCGTCGATGATGCCGATCTGGTCGGCGTTCTCCTCGCTGCGCAGTCCGAAGTACGCGCGGTCCGTGTCGGAGACCAGCGGGAACACGCTGCGGCTGACGGAGACGCGCGGGGTGCCGGTGTGACCGGCCTCCTTGTACGCCGAGCGGAAGAGGTCGATCTGCTCGCGCTGCAGTTCGTGGAACGGCTGTCCGGTGGCCTCGGTGACGAGCGTCGAGCTCATCATGTTGAGCCCCTTGCGACCTGTCTCGATCGCCGTCGGGCGCGAGCCCGAGCCCCACCAGATGTGATCGCGGAGGGTCGGCGACTGCGGTTCGATCGCGAGGTAGCGTCCTGCCCCCACCATGCGCGGGTCGCCGGGGGCGATGCCCTCACCGTCGATCGCACGCAGGAAGAGGTCGAACTTCTCGCGTGCGATGACGCTGCCGCGCTCGGTGTCCTCTTCGTCCACGTAACCGAACGTCTCGTATCCGCGCAGAGCCGTCTCGGGTGAACCACGGCTCACGCCGAGCGCGATGCGACCGTCGGAGATCAGATCCAGCGCAGCCGCTTCTTCGGCGAACTGGAACGGGTTCTCGTAGCGCATGTCGATCACACCGGTGCCGACCTCGATGCGCTTCGTGCGTGCAGCCATAGCCGTCAGCAGGGGCATCGGCGAGGCCGCCTGGCGTGCCCAGTGGTGCACGCGGACGTACGCGCCGTTCACACCGATCTCGTCGGCCCCCTCGGCGATCTCGATGGTCTGCTTCAGCATGTCGCCCGCGGTGCGGGTCGCTGAGCCGGGCACATCCGCATAGTGCCCGAAGGAGAGGAATCCGAAAGCCTTCATGATCTATTCCAACGCATGCATCCCGTAGCTATTCCCCGGGCACCAGCATGCCGTCGAGCACGAGCGACCGGATGCGGGGCTCGAGCTCGGCCCAGAGATCAGGGAGCGGCACTTCGAAGAGGTCGGCCAGGGCCGAGACGATCTGCGTCACGGTGAGTTCACCGTCGCAGGCGCCGACGAACCCGGCGAGCGCGGGGTCGACGTTCACCGTCCGGGAGAAGCCGCCGCCCTGTCGCAGCTCGATGACGCTGGGATCGTCGTTGCCCGGGAGCAGGTGTCGAGCCTCGGTGACGTCGGACGCCGTCACCAAGGTCGTGGGGATGCCGTCGGCGAGGGCGTCGTGCGCGGCCAGACCGGTACCGAGGGCGGCGCCGACGTTCGAGACCGACTGGGCGATCCTCTCCGTGCGTCGGAGCGCCGGAATCGACGATCCCCGGCGCATCAGCACGTAGCCGAAGCCGATCGACGTCACGCCACGCGCGGCGAAGTCATCGAGCCAGGCGGTCAGCAGCGGGGTGAATGCCGGGTCACGCGGCGTGGTGCCGCCGTCGCGGATCCACAGCTCGGCATAGGCGAGCGGAGACAGCTCCTCGCGTTCGATCACCCAGAGGTCGAGCTCACCGGGCACCCAGGCGTCGAGACGTGCGAGACCGGCGACCCCGGCCCTCGATTCCCAGTTGCCGAGCAACTGCGCGATGCCGTTCTGCGTCAGGAACGCCGGTGCCGTGCGCACGAATTGTTCGACGAGCGCATCTCCCACGAGTCCGCCGTCTCGATACTCGTACGCCGGCACGCCCTCCACACGCGGTGTGATGACGAACGGCGGATTGGAGACGATCAGGTCGAAGGCTTCTCCTGCAACGGGCTCGAACATGCTGCCGAGTCGGAACTCGACGTTGGCGACGCCGTTGAGGCGGGCGTTGAGTTCCGCGAAGGCCAGTGCACGCGCTGAGATGTCGGTCGCGATCACCGTTCCGGCTCGACGAGCGACGAGGAGCGCCTGGATGCCGCAACCGGTGCCCAGATCGAGAGCCCGATCGACGTGGATGGGAACGATCGTCTCGGCGAGAGTGCGCGACGCCCCGCCGACCCCGAGCACGTGGTCAGGAGGAAGAGGACCATCGAGCGCGACCTCGTCGAGGTCGCTGGCGATCCACCATTCCCCGACCCCGTCGGCGTCGACGAACGACTGCGGACGCAGCAGGGCGGTCGGGGTCACGGTGTCGGCATCTGCCGTCGCGAGAGAGAGCGCCACGAGACCGTCGACTCCGAGGTGCGGCAGTGCGGCATCGACCGCGACCCGTGGTTGGGGCATGCCGAGCACGAGAAGACGTCCCAGGGTCGCCAGCACACCGTCGTCACCGGTGATCGCCCGGAGGATCGGCTCTCGCATACCGCGGGCGAGGGCGTCGTCGGCCTCTTCGCCCCAGAGGCGGCGAAGGGGGACGGAACGCAGGTCGGCCGCGTCGAGATCGGAGGCGAGTGCGGCGATGCGAAGCGGGTCTGGGCGGGGTGCGGGGGTGTCGGACACGGCCGTCACTCTACGCGTCTTCAGGGTTCTCCTTCCCTGGGCCTCCTAGAATCACTAGGTCAGTACTCACGATCAGCCTCTTTCCGGGCGTTCGAGGAAGACCTTCATGACCGCGATCACCCCCGAGCACGGCCTCCGTGCGCGCCTGCGAAGGCTCGCAGGCAGGACCGCTGCTCTCGCGATCGCTTTGGGCGTCTGCGGCGTCATCATCCCGAGCACCGCCATCGCCGCCGGCGGATCTGCATCAGACGACCAGCAGAACGTGGGGTTCCATGTCTCCGCCGGTCTGCGCGGCCTCGTCGCCCCGGGCTCGTCCACCACGGCGATGCTCACGGTGCAGAACGACACGGAGTCGAAGCTCTCCAGCGGTCAGGTGCAGGTCGGGCTCAGCAAGACGCCCCTGACGGATGAGGCCTCGGTCACCAGCTGGCTCGATGACAGTGAGGCTCCAGGAGACTTCGCCACGATCGGCTCCGACACCACGACGGCGCTGGACCCTGGCGCTTCGGCCACGACCACGGTCTTCGTACCCGCCGAAACCCTCGCCGACCTCACCCCCGGTGTCTACCCGCTGCGGGCGGAGCTCACCGGTGCGAAGACGGGCAGCACCGCGGATGATCGGGCGACGGCGGTGGCGGCGACAGCCACGAGTGTGCTGGTCGTTGCCGACTCCCAGACGACTCAGGTCGGCGTCCTTGTCCCCCTCACCGCGACGGCGGAAGGTGGCGCGCTGCTCAGCTCCGACGAGCTCGCCACGCTCACCGGCCCCGATGGCTCCCTCACCGCTCAGCTCGACGGCGTGGCCGGGACCACGGCGGTGCTCGCGATCGACCCCTCGATCCTCACATCCATCCGCGTGCTCGGCTCCGCAGCACCCGAGTCCGCGCAGGAGTGGCTCGCTCGTCTCGAGGCTCTGCCCAACACGCGGTTCGCATTGCAGTTCGGCGATGCGGATGCCACGGCCCAAGCCCAGGCCGGTCTGCCGGCACTCCTCCAGCCGACGACTCTGGCGCCGTTCCTCGATACCGCGAACTTCCCGCAGGCCCCTGCCACCACCTCGCCGACGGACGGACCGAGTGCGACGCCGGGCCCCACCCCCAGTCCCACCAGCGTGCCGCAGCTGCCAGACGACCAAGAGCTCATGTCCGTCGAAGGCGCTCTCCCTCAGATCCTGTGGCCGGAAGACGACCTCAGAGTAGATGACCTCGCCTCCTTCGCGAGCTACCTCGGCGAGGGCACGACCACCGTCGTCTCCTCTGCTGCCGTCGGCGGACAGAGCGCAGCGCACGCCACGGCCGGCGGGCACGACCTCCTGATCACGGACGCCGGCTTGTCCGAGTCCCTGTCCGACGTCGCCTCCGAGGCCGACCCGGTCGATCGTCAGCGCCTCCTGGCCGAGGCGGCCGCTCTGCTGATGCTCGCAGAGGATCGCGTCGCGGGTGCTCCGCTGCTCGTCGGACTCGATCGCGACGAGAACCGCGACGCCGACGCGTTGCGCGACGCGATCTCGGCCGCCGATTCGATCGGATTCGAGCTTTCCGCTCTCCGCGCGACGCCACCGGTCGAAGCCACCGTCACCGCCGAAGCGGACCCTGCCCGCGCCGCGGCCGTGGGCGACCTCCTCGCCGACGAGGCCACGCTCACGTCCTTCTCCTCCATCCTCACCGACCCGCAGGTGCTGCTGAGCCCCGAGCGCATCAGGATCCTCCGCACTCTGGCCGTCGGATCGTCGGATCAGGCCTTCGCCGACGGCGTCGAGAAGCACCGGAAGCGCACGACGGAGACCCTGTCGGCCGTGAGCATCCCCCCTTCCAGCACCATCCAGCTGCTCACTGCCAACGCCGACCTCCCGATCGCCGTGCGCAACGACCTCCCGTGGCCGGTGACAGTGCAGCTGTTCGTCTCGCCGACCGATCCGCGTCTCGAGGTCACACCGATGACCGAGACGGTCGTCGAGGCGAACTCGACGAAACGGGTCAAGGTGCCGGTTTCGGCGCGCGTCGGCAGCGGCGAAGTCGATCTGCGGCTCAGCCTCTACAGCCCCACCGGCGTGCAGATCCAGGACCAGCAGGAGATCCGCGTCGCCGTCCGTGCGGAATGGGAGACCATCGGACTGGTCGTCTTCGGCGGCCTCGCGGTCGTCCTCATCGCCCTCGGCGTGATCAGGACCGTCCGACGCAAGCGTCACGAGGCGGCCGAAGAGGCTGCGCTCGAAGCCCAGATCGAATCACTCGAAGAGGACGCCGTGGAATCACGACCGGATGCCACCGCGACCGAAGACAAGAATGAGTAGCCTCGGCCGCGCGAGCGCCATCATCGGCGCCGGCACCCTCGTCTCGCGCCTGACCGGGCTGCTCCGCAGCATCGTGCTCGTCGGAGTGATCGGCTCGTACAAGTCGGGTCCTGCTGATGCCTTCGCCGCCGCCAATACTCTGCCGAACAGCGTGTTCTCGCTCATCTCCGTGGGAATCCTCACCGCGGTCATCGTGCCCCAGATCGTCAAGGCGGCTGCGGATGCCGACGGTGGAAACGCCTTCATCTCGAAGCTCTTCACGCTCGGCACCGTCGTGCTCGTCGCCGTCACGGCCGTTGCGACGATCGCAGCCCCGTGGTTGATCCAGCTCGTGGCCAGCGGCCTCTCTCCCACCACCCAAGCCCTCGCGACTGCATTGGCCTACTGGTGCCTCCCACAGATCCTGTTCTACGGCCTCTATGCCCTCCTCGGCGAAGCACTCAACGCCCGTCGCATCTTCGGCCCGTTCACATGGGCGCCCGTCGTCAACAACATCGTCTCCATCATCGGCTTCCTCCTGCTGGGCTGGGTGTTCTCGCCGGTCTCCCGGGTATCGGCGGACTGGACGCCCGACATGATCGCGACGCTCGGCGGTACGGCGACACTGGGCATCGCCATCCAAGCTCTCGTTCTTCTGTTGTTCTGGCGGCGCACCGGACTCTCGCTACGGCCTGACTTCCGCTGGCGCGGCGTCGGACTGGGAGGGGTCGGCAAGCTGGCGGGTTGGACCTTCTTGATGGCGTTCGCGTCGCTGGCGGCTGGCATCCTGCAGGGTCGGATCGTGAGCGCCGCCTCTGGGACCGGAGCCTCCCTCGCCGTCACCGGTAACGCATGGCTGATCTTCATGCTGCCGTACTCGGTCATCGTTCTCTCCATCGGTACGCCGTACTTCACGCAGATCAGCGAGCATGCTGCGGCCGGTCGTCACGACGAGGTGCGCGCGGATATCTCCCGCAGCATCCGAACTCTCCTCTTCTTCATCGTTGCCGCTGTCGCCGCTGTCGCGGCGGCGGCGATCCCGGCCTCCCGTGTGTTCACCGAGAGCTCCCCGGACGCTCAGGGCGCGGCGTTGGTGCTGCTCTGTTACCTGCTCAGCCTGATTCCGCTGACCATCCTCTTCATCGTTCAGCGCACCTTCTACGCCTACGACGACACCCGCACGCCGTTCTGGTTCACGATCTTCCAGTGCGTGCTCATCGTCGTTACCGCGCTCACAGCCGCAGCGCTCCTCTCGGCAGACGTCATCGCCCTGACCCAGCTCGCCGCGGCGGTCGCCCTCGGGCAGTCGATCGCCAGCACGCTCCAGACGATCGTCGCCACCTGGTTGCTCCACCGCAAGATCGGCGGGCTGGGCGTCGCATCCTGGATGCTCGCGATCCTCCGTTTCGCGATCGCCGGAGTGCCGGCCGGATTCGCGGGCTGGGGAGTGTTCCAGCTTCTCGGTGGCACCACCGGATGGGCCACCTCCGGTGTGATCGCCGCCACCCTCGCGACCGCGATCGTCGGCCTCGCCGTGGTGATCGTCTACGTCGCCATCCTCGCCGTCATGCGCGCCCCCGAGCTCGATGCCGGCCGCACGCTCATCCGCCGGTTCCTCCCGGGTCGCTGATCGGAGCCTGGGGCTTCTCCCAGCCCGACGGCGCACACTGTGCGGGGAATGCCTCGCGGTTACCATGGGTTGAAGCATTCGAAGGTCATTCGACTGCAGTTTCTAAGACGGAGAGCACATGCGTCAGGTCATCATCATCGGCTCCGGCCCCGCCGGATTCACGGCTGCCATCTACGCAGCCAGGGCGAACCTCAAGCCGCTGCTCATCGCGAGCTCCGTCGAGGTCGGCGGCGAGCTGATGAACACCACCGAGGTCGAGAACTACCCGGGCTTCCCCGAAGGCATCCAGGGACCGGAGCTCATGGCCAAGTTCCAGGAGCAGGCCGAGAAGTTCGGCACCGAGGTCGTCTACGACGACGTCACCGAGCTGCAGCTCGACGGCCCCGTCAAGAAGGTCATCCTCGGCAGCGGCGCGGAGCACGAGACGCAGTCCCTCATCTACGCGACGGGCTCGGCGTACCGCAAGCTCGACATCGAGGGCGAAGAGCGTCTCTCGGGCTATGGCGTCTCCTGGTGCGCCACATGCGACGGCTTCTTCTTCCGCGAGAAGACGATCGCTGTCGTCGGCGGTGGCGATTCCGCGATGGAAGAGGCCACGTTCCTCACGCGTTTCGCCGACAAGGTCTACGTCATCCACCGCAAGGACACCCTGCGGGCCTCGAAGATCATGCAGGAGCGCGCCTTCGCGAACGAGAAGATCGAGTTCGTGTGGAACAGCGAGGTCGCCGAAGTGCTCGGTGGCGACTCCGTGACGGGCGTGCAACTGCGCTCGACCGTCGACGGCACCCTCAGCGACCTCCCGCTCGACGGACTCTTCATCGCGATCGGCAACGACCCGCGCACGCACCTCGTGCACGACAAGCTCGAGCTGACGTCGGAGGGAACCATCTGGGTCGACGGCCGTTCGTCGAAGACCTCGGTTCCCGGTGTCTTCGCTGCGGGCGACGTCATCGACCCCACGTACCGTCAGGCCATCACGGCTGCCGGTACCGGGACGGTCGCCGCTCTCGACGCGGAGCACTTCCTGGCAGACCTCGAAGACGCCTCTGTCGAGGTCCCGGCCGCTGAAGCCGCCGAGATCCTCACCGCCTCGGCATAGCCCGGGAACACTTTCCCCTCGTCGGCTGTTGTAGCAGACGAACCTCGAATCAAGGAGAACTCTGATGAGTGCAAAGGCTACGAGCCAGGCGACCTGGGAGCAGGACGTTCTGCAGGCCGACGGTCCCGTGCTGGTGGACTTCTGGGCTGAGTGGTGCGGTCCGTGTCGCATGGTCGCGCCGGTTCTGGACGAGATCCAGGCCGACAACCCCGACAAGATCACCATCCTCAAGCTCAACGTCGACGAGAACCCCGAGCTGGCGATGAAGTACCAGATCACGTCGATTCCGGCGATGAAGGTCTTCCACGGTGGTGAGGTCAAGACGACCATCATCGGCGCCAAGCCCAAGTTCGCGCTCGAGAAGGACCTCGCCGCCTTCATCGGCTGATCCTCTGACACACGAAAGGGCCGTACCTCCCGGGGAGGTACGGCCCTTTCTTCGTCTCCGCCCTTGCCTTGCGGGCGCGATGCCTCTCGCGTCAGGCCTTGTCGTACACGGAGACGGACGGAGGCTTCGCGCGTTCGTAGGGGAACGAGAACCAGACGCACCTCAAGACGCGTCGGCGACGGTCGGATCCCAGCGGCGATGGCGTTGCTTCTCGCCCAACAGACCCCAGACGGCCGACGTCAGCTCCGGGTACTCCAAAGCGATCTGCCGGAGGACACGATAGTGTCGGGCCGCGTTCGGGCGCACGCCGTCATTCGCATTGATATTGTCCGCGCGCAGCAGGTAGACGACGAGCTCATCGACGCTGGGGAGCTCTTCCATGAACTCCCAGGGGTCCTCTCCCCCGAGAAGGCGCTCCTGGATGAGGACCGCGAGTTCGTCTGCCGCTTCGGCACGCAGCACTTCCAGGCTGGCGCGACGCTGTACGGACTCGGTCATACCTCAAGCCTACGTCGGCTGCGGACCTCTCCGGCGCTCCACCTTCATGTTCTCGGTCATGTCCTCGAGCTCTTTGCCCTTGGTCTCAGGCACCTTGAAGAACACGAAGAAGAACGACAGGAGTGCGAAGAACGCGTAGAAGCCGTAGGCGAAGGTGAGGCCGATCTCGGCGAAGGCCGGGAAGGTCGTGGAGATGAAGAAGTTCGCCACCCACTGAGCGGCCGCCGCCACGGCGAGAGCACCCGCTCTGATCGAGTTCGGGAAGATCTCGCCCAGCAGGACCCACACCAGCGGACCCCAGCTCGCGCCGAAGAACACGACGAAACCGTTCGCGCAGATCAGGGCGATGGTGGCCCACGGATCGGGAAGCGTCGCCGTCCCCTGCGCGTCGAGTGTGCCGAACGAGAAGGCCACGGCCATGAGCCCGAGCGTCACGGTCATACCGACCGAGCCCACCAGCAGCATGATCCGGCGACCGATCTTGTCGACCAACAGGATCGCTACGATCGTCACGACGATATTCGTGACCGACGTGATGACGGAGGTGAGCAGAGCGCTGGACTCATCGAAGCCCACCGACTGCCAGAGCGTGGTCGAGTAGTAGAAGATCACGTTGATGCCGACGAACTGCTGGAACACCGACAGCAGGATGCCGATCCAGACGATCGGTTTCAGGCCCAGGCGGTTGCCGCGAAGATCACGCAGCGACTCCGAGCGCTCGGTGTTGATCGTGCCGGTGATCTCGTCGATCTTTCCCTGGACGTCGACGGTGCCGGTCACCGTCTCGAGAACCTCAGCAGCACGCTTCAGCTCACCCTTGCGCACCAGATATCGCGGAGATTCCGGCAGCCGGAGCGACATCAGCCCGTACACCAAAGCAGGGATCGCGGCGACCATGAACATCCACCGCCATGCGGTGAGGCCCCACAGCGGCTGATCCGCGGCGCCGGCGATACCGGCGAGCAATGCGTCGGAGAGCAGCGCCGCGAAGATACCCGTGACGATGGCGAGCTGCTGCAGAGAGCCGAGGCGTCCACGGATGGCGGCCGGCGATACCTCGGCGATGTATGCGGGTGCGATCACAGATGCCGCACCGACGCCGAGGCCTCCGATGACTCGCCAGATGATGAGATCGACGACACTGAAGGCGAGGCCGGACCCGATCGCCGAGATGAAGAACATCGCGGCGGCGACGACCATGACCGGGATGCGTCCGTACTTGTTGGAGACGGGACCCGCGAACCAGGCACCGACGGCACAGCCGATGAGCGCCGACGACACGGCGAAGCCCTTCAGGGCCGTTCCGAGATCGAACCCGGAGACATCGCCCGCCAACGCATCGACGGCGCCGTTGATCACGGCCGTATCGAATCCGAAGAGGAAACCACCCAACGCGGCCGCGATACTGACGGCGATCACACGGCGCTTGATGGCTGTTGGACCGGCTGTTCTCGACATGACATCCCCCTCGTCGTCACGATGACGCGAGTCTAGGCTAGCGCTGCTCTCGCCGGGGGATCACTTCGACGAGCCGTAGCCGCCCTCTCCCAGTTCCTCCAGAATACGATTGAGATCCTGGATCGAAGCGAAGTCGATCGTGACCTGGCCTTTTCTTGCACCGAGAGCGATCTTCACCCGGGTGTTCAATCGGTCTCCGAGCTTGCCGGCTACCTCGTCGAGGTACGCACGTCGCGCGCCGGGGGTCGGCTTGACCGACTTGCCGGCACTGGGCTGCGACTTGGCCGCCTCCTCTGTCGCGCGCACCGAGAGGTCTTCATTCACGACCTTGTCCGCAAGGCGCTGCATGGACTCGGGATTCTCGAGGCTGAGAATCGCTCGCGCGTGCCCGGCGGTCAGCACGCCCGCCGCCACCCGCTGCTGCACCGGCACCGGGAGTTTCAGTAGACGGATCGTGTTGCTGATCTGCGGACGGGAACGTCCGATGCGGGTGGCCAGCTCTTCCTGGGTGATCCCGAAGTCTTCGAGAAGCTGCTGGTAGGCGGAGGCCTCTTCCAGTGGGTTCAGCTCCGACCGGTGAAGGTTCTCGAGCAGGGCGTCACGGAGCAGGTCCTCGTCTGCGGTGTCGCGGACGATCGCGGGGATGACATCGAGACCCGCCTCGCGAGCGGCGCGCGTACGGCGCTCCCCCATGATGAGCTCGTACTGCCCCTCGGCATTCTTGCGAACGACGACAGGCTGCAGCACACCGAACTCTCGAACGCTGTGGACCAGCTCCGCGAGATCTTCGGGATTGAAGTGCGTTCGGGGCTGACGCGGATTCGCGACGATCGTGTTCGGGTCGACCTGGATCAGGTGGATTCCAGGGACGATCTCGAGCTCGGGCTCATCGACCTCCACGTCCTTCGCAACCTCAGTGTTTGGCTGCCGCAGGCTCGCCCCGGGGAAGAACACGTCGACGGGACGCTCCGACTGATCAGCTGTGGGGATGAGGGCGCCGATACCCCGACCCAGCCCAGTGCGCTTCGCCATCATTTCTCCTTGCTCTGCGTCGCTGTGCGCGACGCGATTTCAACGGCGGCCTCGCGATAGGCGATCGCGCCGGCAGATTGACCGTCGTACGCGATCACGGTCTGGCCGAAGCTGGGGGCCTCCGATACGCGGACGGAACGCGGGATGACCGTCTCCAGAACCTGCTCCGGGAAGTGCGCACGCACCTCCTCGGCGACCTGCTGCGCCAAACGCGTACGGCCGTCGAACATCGTGAGCAAGATCGTGGAGAGATGAAGGACCGGATTCAGGTGCTTTTGGATCATCTGAATACTCCCGAGCAGTTGGCTCAGTCCCTCCAGGGCGTAATACTCGCACTGGATGGGGATGAACACCTCGTTCGCTGCGGTGAAGGCGTTGATGGTGAGGAGCCCGAGCGACGGTGGGCAGTCGATGATGACGAAGTCCATCGGATTGTCGACGAGATACACCTCGAGCGCGCGACGCAGCCGATGCTCTCGTGCGACCTGCGCAACGAGCTCGATCTCCGCGCCTGCGAGGTGGATCGTGCTCGGGGCACAGAAGAGGTGGGGGTCCTCCGGGCTCTCCTGGACGATGTCGGCGAGAGGGAGCTCGTCGATCAGTACGTCGTACACGCTGGGAACCTCGGCGCTGTGAGGAACCCCTAGTGCGGTGGACGCATTGCCCTGGGGATCGAGGTCGATGACCAATACTTTCGCCCCCATACCTGCGAGTGCCGAGGCGATGTTCACTGCGGTAGTGGTCTTACCGACTCCACCCTTCTGGTTCGACACCGTCAACACGCGGGTATCTCCGGTGAACTCCACGGCGGTGGACTCGAGTGCGCGCCGGCGAGCGGAGAGGTCTGCGAGTTCCCGCGCGAGCGGCGTATCCATCCCGAACGATTCGTTCGATGACGTCTTCTCGGATTGTTTCACGTGAAACATCCACTCCTTTCGGGGCCGCGTTCCACTCTAATCGCAAGCGGCGACGTTCCAGAACGACAGTCACGCCCGACAGTCCCCGACGCGGTGAATGGGGGCGGTGATTCCTCCCCCGCGAGCGGAATCGGTGTCGGAAAGGTCGAACAGAAGATCTCCTTGTTTCACGTGAAACTACGACACCATGGTCACCTGAAGGACGTCGCTACCTCGTACATGCACTCTGAGAGCCGAACCGGTCGCCTTCGGCCTGCGAGGTCGGTGACGCTCCGAACGCGCAGGATGCACCGCGACGACGACGTCCCTTGCGTTGCTGTGTACGCCCCTCCCCCGCTCGCTCCCGCTCGGCGTGCGTTTCGAGGCGAGGTCGCCACGCCAGATGCAACGGATCACAGCAACAAATGACATCTCCCGCCACGTGATCGCTGCAAGCCCGCCTCGAGACGAAGTCCTTCCATCGGGAGAATGGTGACTATTCCTCCGTTCGTTTCACGTGAAACATGGATACTCGTCACGTGGAGCGCGGATGCCTGGTTCTCGCCCCCGGGCACCGGGCAGACAGTGGACGGCGCAGCGCGGGTCCCTCGGCGACTTCAGGTCGAGCGACAGGCGGCCTAGGACACAACAGCTCCCGAACAGCATCCTCATCGGCGCACTTCCGAGGGGCGTGACCCCGGGGATACAGGACGAGGCCACGTAGCGGGGAAGTGGCAGTGCAGCTGCGGATGATGTGCGACCGATTGAAGGCCCAGATGCCGGCGCCCTCTCCTGTTGCCGTGTTTCACGTGAAACACCGAGCGTCATCGACGGCGGACGAAGACACGGACGTCGAGCCCGAGTTGGTGAGCAGGCCGGTGACGCCCGACCAGGCACCTGTCCTCTCATGTGGAGGGCGTGGGTCGGCCGCGCCGCGCCCGTAGTCGTGGTCTTTCGGGTGGAGGATGCCGACGAGAACACCGCCCTTCTCCTCGTTCAATCTCTGACGAGTTGAAGCTCTCTGATGTTGAAGGCGGCCTTGCCGTGCGCGTCAGAAGCCGTGACGCTGTCTCGTGTGAGGGTGTAGTGAGTCTCACGAAACGGCGCGCTGTTCCCTTTGGCGCACTCCTCCTCGGTGGAATCAGCGCGTACGCGGCCATCGGAGCCTTTCGCGACGCATGTTTCACGTGAAACGCATGCTCGCTCACCCTCCACCTGACCCCGTTCGTACTCAGGGGCCGAAGGCATCAGCCATACGCAGGTGTGCAATCTTCACGAGGAACACCCGGTACAGCCCGCACCACAACCGCCACACCCCACACCCCACACCCCACAGGCACCTGACGGGGCACAATCAAGAGAACCACCTGCACGACAGCACGGAGCGCGGTGCCGCTCGCTCATCGCTGTCGTTACTGACATCCACACGACGCTCCCTCGCTCGTGTTCGTACCCGGCTCCCTACCCACGGACACCGAAAGGGGGTGTTTCACGTGAAACACCCCCTTTCGACACGGCATCGGGAACTACCGGACGCGCGCGCGGACCACCCGAGTCGTCTCCGGAAGAACGCCTTCCCCGAGCACTTCGATCTTCACATCCGAGAGGCGGAACTTCTTGATCTGTTTCTGCGCGGCATCGATCTCGTTCGGGGCATTCATACCCTTGAGGAGGATGAGCTCACCACCATCGCGTACCAACGGTGCCGTCAAGGGGATCAACGTGCGCAGCGCACTCACCGCCCGAGCCGTCACGATGTCGAAGCCTTCTGCAGGGCGAACATCCTCCGCCCGCGCGCGCATGACGACAACGTTGTTGAGCTCGAGATCCGCGACCTGCTCATTGAGCCAGGTGATCCGTCGCTCCATAGGCTCGATCAAGGTCCACTGCACATCAGGACGGGCAATGGCGAGCACCAAGCCGGGAAGACCGGCGCCCGAACCGATATCGGCAACCGAACCGTGAAAGAGCGGCGCGGCGATCACACTGTTGAGAATGTGTCGCGTCCAGAGCCGGGGAAGCTCGAGCGGACCGATGAGCCCGCGCTCCTCCCCTTCCCTCGCCAGCGCAGCAGTGAAAGCGCGCGCCACGTCGATCCGCTCACCGAACAGCGACACCGCGACGGCCGGCTCCTGCTCGAGCTCACTCAAGAGAGTCTCCGACCACAGGATGTTTCACGTGGAACATCAACGACGGCGGAGAACCGTGTGACGGTCGGCACCCTCGCCGTACGACTCGGAGACGAGTCCGCGCTCGGCAGCGATGTCATGCACGAGCTTGCGCTCGTAGCTCGACATCGACGGCAGTGATGCCTGAGAGGAGCCCTCATCCAACTTGGCAGCTGCGGCGTCGACCAGCGTCTCCAGCTGACGGCGACGAGTGTCGCGCGAGCCAGCGATATCGAGGATCAGACGAGAGAAGGAGCCGGTCTTGCTCTGTACCGCCAGACGCGTCAGCTCCTGCAGAGCCTGCACCGTGTCGGGCGCAGAGAGCAGCGCCAACGCATCGCCCTCTGCTTCAACCGAGACGTAGGCGCGACCCTGACGAACATCGAGGTTCAGGTCGCCATCGATGTCCGCGATGTCGAGGAGCTCCTCGAGGTAGTCGGCGGCGACATCGCCCTCGTTCTCGAGCTGAGCCACGGTCGGCTCGGTGTTCTCGGTCATGGTCTCGCTCATGAGCCGCTCCCCTTCTTCTTCGCGCGCTTCTTGCCCACCGG
This sequence comes from Microbacterium sp. NPDC091662, assembly GCF_044756705.1. Classification (NCBI taxonomy): domain Bacteria; kingdom Bacillati; phylum Actinomycetota; class Actinomycetes; order Micrococcales; family Microbacteriaceae; genus Microbacterium; species Microbacterium sp. NPDC091662. Next base: position 2,437,797 of record NZ_JBIVTM010000001.1, read on the forward strand.
CTGCTGGCGCTTCGGTGCCTCCGCCTTCGCCTTCTCGACTTCTTCCAGCAGACGCTGCTGCTCCGCCTCATAGGCAGCCATCGGGACGACCTTGCCCGAGGAGTCGATCGCCTTGCCCTTGCGTGCCAGACGCTCTTCACGAGCCTTGGCGGCTTCCGAACCGGGGGTCGGCATCTCGCGGATGACGAGGAACTGCTGGCCCATGGTCCAGAGGTTCGAGATGAACCAGTACACGACAACGCCGAGCGGGAAGAAGACACCCGAGAAGATGAAGCCCAGCGGCAGAACGTAGAGCATGATCTTCTGCATCTGGTACGCCTGGCCGGTCTTGGCCTCGGGCGACAGGTTCTTCGAGATGATCTGCAGCTGCGTGAAGAACTGCGAAGCGATCATGAGCACGACGAGGGTGACCAGGATGACGATCGCCGTGGTGTTCTTCGCGTCGATCGCGTTGCCCAGGTTCTCGTGCAGAGAGGCGACGCCGAACAGCTTGGCGTCGTAGAACTCCTTCGTCAGCTCGGGGCTCAGGAGTCCGACACCACCGCCACCCGCCTTCGCGTGCTTGCTCACATCGCTCAGCACGCTGTACAGCGAGAAGAAGATCGGCATCTGCACCAGCAGAGGCAGGCAGCTCGACATCGGCGTCGTGCCGTGCTTCTTGTACAGCGCCATGGTCTCGCGGCTCATCGCCTCGCGAGAGAGCTGATCCTTCTTGCCCCGATACTTCTCCTGAACTTTTCGCAGTTCAGGAGCAATTTCCATCATCTTTCGCTGACTCTTGATCTGCTTCACGAAGAGTGGGATCAGGGCAGCGCGGACGACGACGACGAGTCCGACGATCGACAGCACCCAGGTGATGCCGGATGCCGCGGGAAGCCCGACGGCGGTGAACAGCCAGTGCCAGGCGACGAGGATCAACTCGACGACCCACTTGAGCGGCCACAGGATGGTGCCGATCAGATCGAACCCGCCTGCCGCGGGTTCGGGGCTGGGAGTCGCACTGGCGAGCAGAAGGTCAAGACCCACCGATCAGTCCTTTCGGGAAGGGACGACGAAACCGTGTGCAGTCAGGTCGTAACGGAAGTGGTCATGCGGACGGACGTCATCGACGCCGCCGGTGGTCCAGGGGTTGCAGCGGAGGATGCGCCATGCCGAGAGCGCCGCTCCCTTCACTGCACCGTGCTGCTGCACCGCACCTACAGCGTAGGCCGAACAGCTGGGATAGTACGCACAGACATCTCCGTACATCGGGGAGATGACCTTGCGGTAGGCGGTGAGGAATCCCAGCACGAGATTGCGTGGGATCACCGGGATGCTGCGCGCGAGGTCCCGAGCATGCAGATGCGCCGATCCGACCGACGACGCAGGAAGAGCAGTCATGCCGACACCGCGTCGGGAGCCGGCGTCAATCTGCTCAGGCAGCGGTCGACATCGGCTCGAAGCTCCGCGAAGGAGGCGGTGGCAGACGCAGGAAGGGCACGGATGACGACATCCGTGCCCTCGGGAACACGCGGGAGCGCCTCCGCGCACACGGCTTTGAGCCGACGACGCACGGTGTTGCGCACCACTGCGGTGCCTACCTGCTTGCTGATGATGAATCCGAACCTTGCGGTTCTGCTCTCGCCCGTCGTCAGCATCGAGGTGATGATGCGCGCCCCGCCACAACGGGATCCGCGACGGACGACCAGACGATAGTCGCTGCCGCGGGTCAGCCGATACGGGCGGGCGAGCACAGCGGACTACGCAGAGAGCTCGGTGCGGCCCTTCGCGCGGCGGGCGGCGAGGATGCCACGGCCGGCACGCGTACGCATGCGGGCGCGGAAGCCGTGCTTCTTGGCGCGACGACGGTTGTTGGGCTGGAAGGTGCGCTTGCTCATGGAATCACTCCGGGAATGCTGCCACCGGGTTCACTTCGACCGGAGACATGGGGTACTGCCAAAAATGGCATAAGTCAACCAAGTAAGGGTACGTCTTGACGGCGCACAGAGCAAATCCACGCGTGCGCAACTCTATCCGAACCCGCCGACGGGAGCGCGCTCCACCTCGGGTGGAGCGGACAGTAGTACTACACGCTCCAGAACCCCTGGATCATTCCCGTCTTCGTCGTCGCAGCGGCTGGCGCCATCGTCGCGATCGCCTTCGGCCGTCGATCGCGGCGCGACGATTCCCGATCCCCGACGCTTCCCTGGCCGGCGGTCGGCAGCGCTCAGTACACCACGACGAAGTCATCGACATGGATCACGATCACCGCGCCGAGCGACAGTGAGAACCAGATGGTCGGCTGCAAGATTTACTGGAACGACGAGCTCGTCGTCGAGGAGACCTCCGATTCCGGAACCGTCAGCTGCGAGTACGACGCCGACTGACGGTTTTCACGGGGCGGTACACACAGGAGCTATCCACAGCCTTCGCACCTGCGGCGATCCCCTCTCACACCCTGATTCTCTGCGGCAGGTTGCCGTTCGGGGCCGTGATGACTACCGTTGGCATCCTTAGTTATCCACAGGGGCAGCCTTCTTTCGCGGCCTCTCATCGAGCCTCGTCCGGAGCGTCATGTCATCACCAGCCCAGCCCGATGTTCCCATCTGGACCACGGTGCAGGAGCTACTGGTCGATGACGACCGTGTCACCCCGCAGCTGCAGGGTTTCCTCAGTCTCGCCGTTCCCGCCGGCGTGATGTCGGCGACGCTGTACCTCGAGGTGCCGAACGACCTCACCGCGGCCCAGATCAACAAGCGTCTTCGACTCCCGATCATGGAGGCTCTCTCCCACATCGGCGAAGAGGTCACGTCTTACCGCGTCGTCGTGAACCACGAGCTGGCAGAGCAGCAGACGGCGCCGATCGCGGTCGGAGACTTCGGGCGCCACGAGCAGGTCCGTGTCGAATCCCCCATGGAGCAGCCGACGCAGTTGCGCCACGAGTCGCGACTGAACCCGAAGTACACCTTCGACAACTTCGTGATCGGCCAGTCCAACCGCTTCGCCCACGCCGCAGCAGTGGCCGTCGCCGAAGCTCCGGCCAAGGCATACAACCCCCTCTTCATCTACGGAGACTCCGGTCTCGGCAAGACTCACCTCCTTCACGCCATAGGCGACTACGCGCAGTCCCTCTATGCGGGGGTCAAGGTCCGCTACGTCTCGAGCGAGGAGTTCACGAACGACTTCATCAACTCGATCGCGAACAACCGCGGCGCCGCGTTCCAGGCGCGCTACCGCGACGTGGACATCCTCCTGATCGACGACATCCAGTTCCTTCAAGGACGCGCCGAAACGCAGGAAGCCTTCTTCCACACCTTCAACACCCTGCACGACCACAACAAGCAGGTCGTGATCACCAGTGATGTCGCCCCGAAGCACCTCACCGGGTTCGAGGACCGGATGCGCAGCCGCTTCGAGTGGGGTCTGATCACCGACGTGCAGGCGCCGGACCTCGAGACGCGTATCGCGATCCTCCGCAAGAAGGCGCAGAGCGAGGCGCTCCACATTCCCGACGAGGTTCTCGAGTACATCGCGACCGTCGTCTCGTCGAACATCCGCGAGCTGGAGGGTGCTCTCATCCGGGTGTCCGCATTCGCGAGCCTGAACCGCTCGGCTCTCGACATCTCCCTCGCGCAGACCGTGCTCCGCGACATCATCGACACGGCAGAGGACAACATCATCTCGCCGACCGACATCATCACGGCCACCGCGCAGTACTTCAAGCTCACCGTCGACGATCTCTACGGTTCCAGCCGTTCGCAGCAGATCGCCACCGCCCGACAGATCGCCATGTACCTGTGCCGCGAGCGGACCAGCCTCTCACTGCCGAAGATCGGACAGCTCTTCGGCAACCGCGACCACACCACCGTCATGTACGCGTACAAGAAGATCAGCGAGCTCATGAAAGAGCGTCGCTCCATCTACAACCAGGTCACCGAGATCACCACGCAGCTCGGCCGACGCTGACACGCCGCGTCTCCGAGAAATGGGGAGGACAGCACCTGATCGGGTGCCGTCCTCCCCATTTTTGTCACCCCGACAGGGATTCTGATCATCGGATAGATGCCTCTATGCACATGTGGATAACTTGTGGATGATCGTGGATTCCATCGGGACGAATGTGGGCTGAACCCGCAAACCTGTGGATAACTCGGGGAGGGCCTGCACTGACCCGGAAGCCCGGAACCCGCGGATTCCTCAGGGTTTCCACAACTGACAACTGTGTAGTTCCCTACTCTTTCTTGCTATCCACCGAGTTATCCACAGTATCCACAGCTGTTAACACCGTTAAGGAGTTAAGTCATTCAAGGCGCGATCCGATCACCAGACGGTGGGGAGAACCGGTCGACCGAATGACAGGAACCTCGGCGTAGGGATACGCGGGACTGTGGGGCTAGCATGGGAAGCCCTGCACCGGCAGGGCCGACGACAACGCGTCACAGTTCGACGACAAGGGAGCACCCGTGAGGTTTCAGGTCAACCGCGATGTCTTCAGCGAGGCTGTGTCGTTCGTCGTCAAGCTTCTGCCGCAGCGCAATCCTCAGCCGATCCTGGCCGGAGTCCTGATCGAAGCCGACGGTTCCGGTCTGACGCTCTCGGCGTTCGACTACGAGGCTTCCGCCCGGACGACCATCGAAGCGACGGTCGAGACACCCGGCACGATCCTCGTGCACGGTCGGCTGCTCTCCGACATCGCCAGCAGACTTCCCAATGCGCCGATCGAGATCGCCGTCGAGGAAGACGGCGGCATCGCCGTCACCTGCGGCTCGGCACGATTCACACTCGCAGCCATGCCCGTCGAGGAATACCCGTCGATCCCCGAGGTGACAGGCTCGTCCGGCGTGGTTCCCGCAGACGACTTCGGCACTGCCATCGCCCAGGTCGGATTCGCGGCATCCCGCGACGACGTGACCCCCGTCCTCACCGGCGTGCAGCTCGAAGTCTCCGGCCACAGCCTGAGCCTCGTCGCCACAGACCGCTACCGCGTCTCGCTCCGCGATGTGCCGTGGGATGGCGAGGCAGTCGAGGCGACGGCACTGGTCCCCGCCCGCACCCTGCTCGAGGTCGGCAAGACCTTCGGGCACGCCGGCACGATCCAGGTGGCATTCTCCGGAGCGGGAGACCGTGAGATCATCGCCTTCACCGCGGGCAACAAGACGGTCACATCTCTCCTGATCAAGGGCAACTTCCCGCCTGTACGCCGACTGTTCCCCGAGCAGACGGACCACTACGCGGTCGTGAACACCGCAGACCTTGTCGAGGCCGTTCGCCGAGTCTCACTCGTGCTCGATCGTGCCGCTCCCCTGCGTTTCACGTTCTCGAACGACAGCGTCACGATGGACGCCTCCGGCGGAGACCATGCACGCGCATCCGAGTCGGTCGACGCGATCCTCTCCGGTGGCGACGAGGTCACGCTGGGCCTGAACCCGCAGTACCTGATCGAGGCTCTCGGCGCGGTCAAGAGCGAGTTCGTGCGCGTCACGTTCACGTCGAGCGACAACGCCAACAAGCTGAGCCCCGTGCTCATCACGAGCCAGACCTCGGTCGATCAGGCGGGGCTCGATTCGTTCAAGTACCTGCTCCAGCCGAACCTCCTCCTGCGCTGAGCCTTCAGTTTCCGGCCGTTACGTGCCGGAAACAGCGACGCTCAGAACGCGAAACACCCGACTGCGAGAGTCAGCCGTGCCCCAGAGCACGGCTGCTCGCATAGCCGTGCCGCCGCGCTCGTCTCTCCAGACGAAAGACGGTTCGCATGCCCCAGAAACCTCCTCCCCTCCGGCGGCTGCGCCCGCACAGCACCGGTATCGTGATCGCCGCGATGGCCTTCCTGGCGTTCGGTGCCGCATCGCCGGCTTCCGCTGCCACGGGCCAGGTCGCCTATGACACGGTTTCGCTATCGGGCACGCCGTCTGCGGTGAAGGTCGGCGACACCGTCACCGTCTCCGCGGTCTTCACCGGCTTGGTGGATGCCTACGCGTACGAGCTCGACATCGCCTACGACCCCGAGCTGCTCGCCTTCGTGGCCGACAGCGAACTGCTGCCGGCGGGTGGCTTCGCATCGACTGGCGATAGCGGAACCGAGATCGCCGTGACCGCGACGCGGCTCGGCACCTCGCCCGGGCTGACGGGTACGCAGACTCTTGTGACGCTCAGATTCACGGCTCTCGACGAAGGCGACGCGGCGATCGCCATCTCTTCTGGTCGCATCGTGGGCTCGGACGCGCAGACCGCCACCATCGATCCGGATGGGACGGGTGCATCGACGACCGTGGAGATCTCGGCTGTCGATACAGCGGAGCCGGGTTCGGGAGTCGACGGCTCCGAGGGGACGGGTCCCGGTTCGGGGCCGCGATCCGGGACAGGGTCGGGCACCACAGCGGACGGCTCACTCGCGGGCACGGGTACTGATGCTGCCCCGTGGCTGATCCTCGGTGCCGGCGCTGTCGCCGCCATCGCCGCGGGCGTCGTCATCGCTCTCCGACGGAGGATCCGATGACCACGGCTCCCGCCAGCACACAGATCCCGAAGAACAGGAGAGAGAACATCGTGAAGAAGACCACGCTTCGGACCATCGTCGCCGTCTCGGTCACCGGAGCGGCGATCGTCGGCGGGGGTCTGGCAGGAGGTACGGCAGTCGCGGCGCCGACTTCCGCATCCGTGAGTCTGCCGCCGTACTACAGCGAGCTCGATGTGACAGGGGATGCGATGGTCACCGTCGCGGATCTCTCGCTCGCGGGCGAGTGGCTCGGTCTGACGGCGGCCTCTCCGGATTGGCCGCGCGCGTCGACCGTCGATACTGATGCGGACGGAGAGGTCACGATTCTCGATCTTGCGGATCTCTCGCGGCGCATCATCTACGACGACGGACCGTTCGAGCTCGTCGAAGCCTCGGTGATCGACATGCAGGCGGCCATGAACGCGGGGATCGCGAGCTCGCAGAGCATCACCCAGGAGTACCTCGATCGAATCGCGGCCTACGATCGTGCGGTCGTACCGGGAGGAAGTCGCCCCCTGAACTCGATCATCACGGTGAACCCCCAGGCGCGGGCGGATGCGCAGGAGGCTGATGCGATCCGTGCGTCCGAGGGGATGACCAGCATGCTGCTGGGCGTGCCGATAGCGCTGAAGGACAACTACGACACGGTCGACATGGTGACCACGGGCGGATGCGCGTGTTGGAATGCGAATCAGACGGCCACCGATGCATCGATGGTCACGGGCCTGCGCGTTGACGGTGCCGTGATCCTTGCGAAGGCGAGTCTCGACGAGTTCGCCTACGGGTTCGTCTCCGAGTTCTCGTCGTTCCAGGACCCGGGCTCGACATCCCTGGTCGCGAGCCCCTACGACACCACGAAGACCGCCGGCGGTTCGAGCGGAGGCACGGGTGCCGCGATCGCGGCGAACCTCGCCGCGATCGGCTTCGGCACCGATACCGGTGGCTCGATCCGGGTTCCCTCGTCGTACAACCAGCTCGTCGGTGTTCGTCCCACCGTGGGCCTGGCGAGCCGAGACGGCATCATCCCGCTGGCCCTTTCGCAGGACACCGGGGGACCGATGGCACGATCTGTCATCGACGCGGCCGTCGCGCTCGACGCGGTGGTCGGAGTCGATGGTGCGGATCCCGTCACTGCACGGCAACAGGGTCGGGTTCCCGAGTCGTACACCTCGTTCCTCGACACGGATGCGCTCCAGGGCGCACGTATCGGCTACGTGACGTCGATGGTGGGGAACAACACCGGGACGGTTCGACTGTTCACCGAGGCGACCGCTGCCTTGACCGCGCAGGGCGCGACCGTCGTGCCCGTGACACCTCCGGCGGGCCTGGCCGCGGTATTGAACGAGGGCTCCGGATCGACGAACGAGTTCCTGCACGATCTCGACGAGTACATCGCCACCCACCTCGGGCCGGCCGTCGAAGCACGGACGCTGTCGGACATCCTCGCGACGAACAGTTTCGTGACCTCACGACGATCGATCTACGAGACACGCAACGCCGTGACTGAAGCGACGTACGAGGCGTGGGCGGGCGAGACAGGTTCGCACACGGTGCAGATCGCGGCGGGCAAGACCCTCGTGACGCAGATGATGGAGGATCTCGACCTCGACGCGATCATCTATCCGAGCACGAACGCGTACGGCACCCAAGGCACCAACATGAGGTTGAGTCCCAACACCGGGATGCCGTCCGTGACCGTTCCGATGGGGCAGACGGCGTCCGGCGAGACTCTGCCCGGCAGCGGGGTGAACCTGGAATTCCTCGGACGGGACTTCGACGAGGGCACCTTGCTGGGTCTGGCCTATGCGTTCGAGCAGACGACGGGTGCCCGCACCTCGCCGTCGCTCTACGGACCGCTTCCGTGATCCCGGCCGGCGACTGCTCGACGAGATCGAGTGGTCGCCGGCCCGAATCCGCCGGAGGGGGATGTCAGGCCCCGAAGGTAGGCTGACTGCGTGATTGTGGAACACCTGAGCCTGGTCGACTTCCGCAATTACGCGACCGCTGAACTCACCCTTCACCGTGGGCCGAACGTCCTCGTCGGGCGCAACGGTCAGGGCAAGACGAATCTGGCCGAGGCCGTCGTCTTCCTCGCCACGCTCGGGTCGCACCGGGTGTCGTCGGATGCGCCGATGGTCCGCGATGGGCAGGAGTTCGCGGTGATCCGTGCCCGACTGTCGCACGGAGAGCGTCGCGTGCTCGCCGAGATCCAGGTGAACAGGCAGGGATCGAACAAGGCCCGCATCAACGGATCACCGTCGAAGCCGAACGAACTCCCCCGATACGCACACGTGGTGCTGTTCGCCCCGGAAGACCTGCAGATCGTGCGGGGGGATCCGTCGGCACGGCGTCGCTTCACCGATCAGCTCCTCATCCAGCGGACTCCCCGACTCGCCGCCGTGCTCGGCGACTACGACCGCGTGCTCAAGCAGCGCAATGCTCTGTTGAAGTCGGCACGCGCCCGCGGCATTCGCGGTGAAGGCCTGAGCACCCTCGATGTGTGGGACGACAAGCTGGTCTCCCTCGGGTCGGAGATCATCACTGCCCGTCAGCGTCTGGCAACCGATCTGCAGCAGCCGGTCGCCGACGCCTACGAGGCGATCGCCGGTGCCGATCATCGTCCGCAACTGGAATGGGCGCTCTCGGTCGGCGGCGGAGATCCCGAAGAGGGAGAAGAGGGGGCGGAAGTCGCCGCGACCGGTACGTCCGTCGACAGGCTCAGCGATCCGATCCGCATCGCCGAGCTGTTTCGGGCATCGCTCGCGGCGAAGCGATCGAAGGAACTCGATCGCGGGCTGACCCTCACCGGTCCGCACCGTGACGACCTGGTTCTGCGGGTTCGCGACCTCCCGGTGAAGGGGTACGCCTCGCACGGGGAGTCGTGGTCGGTGGCGCTCGCCCTCCGACTCGCGTCGGCCGAGCTGCTGCGCAGCGAGTCGCCTGCCGGTGACCCGGTGCTCATCCTCGATGACGTCTTCGCCGAGCTCGATGCCGACCGTCGACAGCGACTGGCGGCCCTGACGGCGGGGTACGAGCAGGTGGTGGTCACGGCAGCGGTGGAGGAGGATATCCCCGAGGTGCTGCATGCCCACGTGGTGCGGATCAGCGCCGGGACCATCAGCGATGAGCGGGAGGCATCCGATGAATGACGCGGCATCGACTCCCCCGGCATCGACTCCGGTCCCTTCCTCTCCGGCAGCCGAGGTGCCGGAGACGGTGGGCACGTATCTGCGACTTCGTGGACTGCAGCCGAGCTCCAAGAGCTGGAAGCGCAAGCGCCGCATCGCCACCGACGACGACAACGCCCCGTTCACTCCGGGGCGTGATCCCGGCGCGCTCGGTGCGGTGCTCGACAAGCTGAGTCGGGATTCCGGCTGGCAGATCACCCTTGCTCGGGAAGATCTCGTGCGCCAGTGGGCCGATCTCGCCGGTGCCGACACTGCCAAGCACTCCGAGCCGGTCTCGCTGGAGCGCGGTCTGCTCACGGTGAAGTGCGACTCGACGGCGTGGGCGAAGAACCTGCAGTTCATGCGGGCGACGATTCTCACCGAGATCGGCCGACGGTATCCGGATGCGGGCGTCGAGAATCTCCGCTTCATCGGACCGGACGTCCCCTCGTGGAAATGGGGTCCCAGAGCCGTTCCAGGACGGGGCCCGCGCGATACCTACGGGTAGGGCACCACGCAAGGGGTCCGAAACGCTCAGAGGCCCACACACGGCCGTTGAGCGGCATTTCCCGACGAAACTCCGCTAGAATGGGAGTTCGTGATATCGATGTGGAGAATGCCCTCTGATGACGCCTGAATCCCCTGCTGACGAGACGGAATCGAACACCGGGGGAACCCCCGCAACCGAGGGCACCATCGCACCCAAGGCGAAGCAGCCTGGTGAGTACGGTGCGGATTCGATCCAGATCCTCGAAGGCCTCGAGGCCGTGCGCAAGCGCCCCGGCATGTACATCGGGTCCACGGGTCCTCGAGGTCTCCACCACCTGGTCTACGAGATCGTCGACAACTCGGTCGATGAGGCACTGGCCGGATACGCCGACACGATCTTCGTGACCATGCTCGCCGACGGCGGCGTGCGCGTCGTCGACAACGGTCGTGGCATCCCGGTCGATCCGCACTCGTCCGACCCCAACAAGTCGACGGTCGAGGTCGTGCTCACCATCCTGCACGCCGGCGGAAAGTTCGGCGGCGGCGCCTACGCGGTCTCCGGTGGTCTGCACGGTGTCGGATCGTCCGTCGTGAACGCGCTGTCGACGCGCTTCGACGTCGAGGTCAAGCAGAAGGGCTTCGTCTGGCGGCACAGCTTCGCCGACGGCGGCATCCCGCAGCAGAAGCTCGAGAAGGGCGAGGCGACCGAGGAAACCGGAACGAGCATCACGTTCTGGCCCGACGCCTCGATCTTCACCGAGACGATCGAGTTCGAGTACGACACCCTCCGCACGCGCTTCCAGCAGATGGCGTTCCTCAACAAGGGCCTTCGCATCGAGCTGCGCGATGAGCGCGAGTCCTCGGCGTACGAGGTCGAGGAAGACGGGGCGACCGTCACCAAGCAGCCCGGTGATGTCTTCTTCTACGAGCGCGGTCTCGTCGACTACGTCGAGTACCTCAACAAGGTGCGTCACGCCGAAGTCGTCAACGACGAGATCATCGCGTTCGAATCGGAAGACACCGAGCGCAAGATCTCGCTCGAGGTCGCGATGCAGTGGACCACCTCGTACACCGAGAACGTGTTCACCTACGCCAACACGATCAACACCCATGAAGGTGGAACCCACGAAGAGGGCTTCCGTGCGGCTCTGACCACCCTGGTCAACAAGTACGCCCGCGCGAACAACCTCCTCAAGGAGAAGGACGACAACCTCTCCGGCGACGACGTGCGCGAGGGTCTGACGGCTGTCATCTCGATCAAGCTCGGCGAGCCCCAGTTCGAGGGCCAGACCAAGACCAAGCTCGGCAACACCGAGGCGAAGGCGTTCGTGCAGAAGGTCGTCGGCGATCAGCTCGGAGACTGGTTCGAGCGCAACCCGAACCAGGCGAAGAACGTCATCCGCAAGGCGATCGACGCCGCGACCGCTCGCCTCGCCGCCCGCAAGGCGCGCGAGACCGCCCGCCGCAAGAGCGTCTTCGAGTCGGCCGCCATGCCAGACAAGCTCAAGGACTGCACCAGCAAGGACCCGTCGATCAGCGAGATCTTCCTGGTGGAGGGTGACTCGGCCGGCGGTTCGGCGGTGCAGGGTCGCGATCCGCACACGCAGGCGATCCTGGCCCTCCGCGGCAAGATCCTCAACGTCGAGCGTGCGCGTCTGGACAAGGCGCTGGGCAACAAGGAAGTCCAGGCGATGATCCAGGCCTTCGGCACGGGCATCGGCGAAGAGTTCGACATCGAGAAGGCGCGCTATCACAAGATCGTGCTGATGGCCGATGCCGACGTCGATGGCCAGCACATCACCACGCTGCTGCTGACGCTTCTCTTCCGCTACATGCGCGGTCTCATCGAGGCCGGCTTCGTGTACCTCGCGATGCCGCCGCTGTACCGCCTGAAGTGGTCGAACTCCGCTCACGAGTACGTGTTCAGCGACGCCGAGCGCGACGCCCTGCTCAAGCACGGCATCGACAACGGCAAGCGGATCCCGAAGGACGCCGGCATCCAGCGCTACAAGGGTCTCGGTGAGATGAACCCGAAGGAGCTGTGGGAGACGACGATGGATCACACCACGCGCACCCTGCAGCAGATCACCATCGAGGACGCCGCCGCGGCCGACGAGATCTTCAGCGTGCTGATGGGCGAGGACGTCGAGTCCCGACGCAGCTTCATCCAGCGCAACGCCAAGGACGTCCGCTTCCTCGACATCTGATGCCCGCGGGCTCAGACCAGATGTGTGACAGAGAGATTGATTCATGACTGACGAAGAACGCACCGAGCCGGAACACGATCACGGCAAGATCGACCAGGTCGACCTGCAGTCGGAGATGCAGCGCAGCTACCTCGACTATGCGATGGCCGTCATCGTGGGACGCGCGCTCCCCGACGTGCGCGACGGGCTCAAGCCCGTGCACCGCCGTGTGATCTACGGCATGTACGACGGCGGGTTCCGCCCCGACAAGTCGTTCTCGAAGTGCGCCCGTGTGGTGGGCGAGGTCATGGGCCAGTACCACCCGCACGGCGACTCGGCGATCTACGACGCCCTCGTGCGACTGGTGCAGCCGTGGTCGCTGCGGTACCCGCTGGCTCTCGGCCAGGGCAACTTCGGTTCGCCGGGCAACATGGGGGCCGCAGCTCCGCGATACACCGAGACCAAGATGGCCCCGCTCGCGCTCGAGATGGTGCGCGACATCGAGGAAGACACCGTCGACTTCACCGACAACTACGACGGTCAGACGCAGGAGCCGACGGTCCTGCCGGCCCGTTTCCCGAACCTGCTCGTCAACGGTTCCGTCGGCATCGCGGTCGGCATGGCCACGAACATCCCGCCGCACAACCTGCGCGAGGTGTCCGACGCGGCCCTCTGGGCACTCGACAACCCCGGCATCTCCCGTGAGGAACTGCTCGAGGGACTCATCCAGCGCGTCCCCGGTCCTGACTTCCCGACCGGTGCGCAGATCCTCGGCACCAAGGGCATCCACGAGGCGTACCGCACCGGTCGCGGCTCGATCACGATGCGCGCGGTCGTCAACGTCGAGGAGATCCAGGGCCGCACCTGCCTCGTCATCACCGAGCTGCCGTACCAGGTCAACCCCGACAACGTGGCCGTGAAGATCGGTGACCTCGCCCGTGACGGCAAGATCACCGGTATCGCCGACATCCGCGACGAGTCGTCGGACCGCACGGGTCAGCGCCTGGTCGTCGTGCTCAAGCGCGACGCGGTGGCGAAGGTCGTGCTGAACAACCTCTACAAGCACACGCAGCTGCAGGAGAACTTCGGCGCGAACATGCTCGCGATCGTCGACGGCGTGCCGCGCACCCTCGCGATCGACGGCTTCATCACGCACTGGATCTCCCACCAGATCGACGTCATCGTCCGGCGCACGGAGTTCCGTCTGCGCGAGGCCGAGAAGCGCATGCACATCCTGCGCGGATACCTGAAGGCGCTCGATGCCCTCGACGAGGTCATCGCGCTCATCCGTCGGTCCCAGACCACGGCGGACGCGAACGAGGGACTCCAGAAGCTCCTCGACATCGACGAGGTCCAGGCCGACGCGATCCTGCAGATGCAGCTGCGCCGTCTCGCGGCCCTCGAACGCCAGAAGATCATCGACCAGGCGAACGAGCTCGAGGCGCAGATCACCGACTACAAGGCGATCCTGGCCGACGAGGGTCGTCAGCGCACGATCATCCGCGAAGAACTGACGGGCATCGTCGACCGCTTCGGCGACGAGCGTCGCACGCACATCCTGCACGGTTTCGACGGCGACGTCTCGATGGAAGACCTCATCGCCGAAGAGGAGATGGTCGTCACCGTCACGCGCGAGGGGTACATCAAGCGCACGCGCAGCGACAACTACCGTTCCCAGCACCGCGGTGGCAAGGGCGTCAAGGGCGCGCAGCTGCGCGCCAACGACATCGTCGAGCACTTCTTCGTGACGACGACGCACCATTGGCTGCTGTTCTTCACCGACAAGGGTCGCGTCTACCGTGCGAAGACCTACGAGGTGCCCGAGGCCGGTCGCGACGCGAAGGGCATGCACGTCGCCAACCTGCTCGCTCTGCAGCCGGACGAGAACATCGCGCAGGTGCTCGACATCCGCGACTACCAGGTGGCGGATTACCTGGTGCTCGCGACCCGCGAGGGTCTCGTCAAGAAGACGCGACTCGAGGCATACGACACCAATCGTCAGGGTGGCGTCATCGCGATCCGCCTGAACGATGAGGACGAGCTCGTCAGCGCGCTGCTCGTGAACGCCGAGGACGACATCCTCCTCATCAGCCGCCGCGGCATGTCGGTGCGCTTCGAGGCGACCGATGAGGCCCTGCGACCGATGGGTCGTGCGACGGCCGGTGTGCGTGGCATGAAGTTCAAGATCGACCAGGACTGCCTGCTCTCGGCATCCGTCGCAGCGCCGGGCAAGTTCGTCTTCGTCGTGACCGACGGAGGGTACGCGAAGCGCACCGCTGTAGAGGAATACCGGGTGCAGGGACGCGGCGGAACAGGCATCAAGGTCGCCAAGCTCAACGATGATCGGGGCACTCTCGCGGGTGGTCTGATCGTCTCCGAGGACGACGAGGTCTTGGTGGTTCTCTCCAGCGGCAAGGTGGTACGCTCTGCCGTGGCCGAGGTCCCCGCCAAGGGTCGAGACACCATGGGAGTGGTGTTCGCCCGGACGACGGAGGCCGACCGCATCCTCGCCATCGCCCGTAACGGTGAGCGCGGACTCGCCGAAGACGAGGCGGATGCGGAGGATGCCGAGACCCAGGCCCCCGAGACGACAGAGACCCCCGAGGATACAGACGCATGAGTACAGTGGCCGACAAGCTGGCGAAGAAGTCGACCCGCAAGACCAGCGGCAAGCAGGTACGCCTTCGACTGGTCTACGTGGACTTCTGGTCGGCCGTGAAGCTCTCGTTCCTCGGAGCGGTGGCCCTCGCGGTCGTCACGATGGTCTCGTTCTTCCTCATCTTCCTGGTGTTCCAGGCGACGGGGATCATGACCACGGCGGAGAGCTTCCTGCTCGGCATCACCGACAACACGTTCGTGCTCTCCGAGGTCGTCGGACTTCCGCAGGTGATGGCGTTCGCGGCCGTGGTCGCGATCCTGAACCTGATCGTCTTCACGGTGCTCGGCGCCGTCGTCGCCGGAATCTACAACCTCGCGGTGAAGGTGACGGGCGGACTGCTCGTCGGCTTCATGTCGAACTGATCCTCGGAACGGATCAGACCAAGGGCGGATGCTACGGCATCCGCCCTTCGTCGTTCCTCTTCCCCGGTCTAGACGACGCCCGTGGTGCCGAGGAGGGTGCCGATCAGCCAGGTGGCGGCCAACGCGAGCGCGCCACCGATGACCAGTCGGATGGATGCGCGCACCGGCGCCGAGCCTCCGATCCTCGCCGACACCGCCCCGGTCACGGCCAGAGCGATGAGGACGGCGACGAAGGTGACGGGGACGCGCCATTGCGGAGGGGGGAGCAGGATCGCCAGCAGCGGCAGCAGTGCGCCGAGGGTGAAGGCGACGGCGGAAGAAATCGCGGCGTGCCAGGGGTTGACGAGATCGTTCTGATCGATGCCGAGCTCGACCTCCAGATGGGCCGAGAGGGCGTCGTGCGCGGTGAGCTCCTCCGCCACCTGCCGCGCCGTCTCCTCGGTGAGGCCGCGATCGCGGTAGAGCGCGGTGAGTTCGGCCAGCTCGGCCGTCGGCATGGTCCGCAACTCCTCGCGTTCTTTCGCGATCAGGGCGCGCTCACTGTCGCGCTGGCTGCTCACCGAGACGTACTCGCCGAGCGCCATGGAGATCGCTCCGCCGACGAGGCCGGCGATGCCCGCGGTGAGGAGTGCGGCGTTGTCGGTCGTGGCGCCGGCGACTCCGACCACGAGTGAGGCCACCGAGACGATGCCGTCGTTCGCTCCGAGAACTCCGGCGCGCAGCCAGTTCAGTCGCTGACCGAGACCGGCGCCGTGCGGTTCACCTTCGTGGGCTGTCATGCCCCCAGTGAAGCAGACGGGCGGCCGGAGAGGGAGGGAGACCGGGACGGTCATTACGGAAAACCCGAATCGGAGTGTCCGGTTGACTCGGTATCGAGCCCACCCGGCCAGCCGTACCTTGGAACCATGACCACTCAGACTGCGACCCCGGCTCCCGCAACGGCGGTGAAGCCGCCGTTGCGCATCTTCCTCACGATCCTGCATCTGGCAGGTGTCGGCATCCTCGGCGGGGCCATCTTCGGCATGCTCGGCGGGCTCCTCGGCACCGGCCTCGGGCTTCTGTTCGCCGCCGGCATCGGACTCGTGTTGCTGGTGGGACTGGTCTACGCGCTGTACGGCGTGGGCTGGTTCGAGGTCGCCCGTGTCGGCGCGCTGTACCGCACCCCCATCGCACCGCTGCGCCTGCAGCCACTCGATCGTCCCGGTTTCGTCGGCTGGCTGCGAGCTCTCGGTCGCCAGGCGATCGATGGGCGCATGTGGCGCGCGGTCGCCAACTTCGCCATCTCCGCCCTTCTCGGCTGGGTCGTGCTCCGCCTGTTCTGGGGCCTGGTCTGGTCGATCATCATCTCGTTCGCGCCCCTCACCGCTGCGGATTCGGTCATGGGACCGTTCGGTGGCGGAGGCATCCCGGTCGCATGGGCCCCGCTGGTCGGCATCCTGGGCATCGCGGCGTGCGTCGTCGGAATGATCGGCCTGGCGCTGCTGCACCGCACACTCTCGCTCGCGATCGTGATCCGCAGCAAGGAGACCGAGCTCACCGAGCGCGTGCGCACCACGACGGCCCAGCGGGAAGGCGCCGTGCGCGCCGCCGATGTCGAGCGCACTCGCATCGAGCGCGATCTGCACGACGGCGTTCAGCCACGGCTCGTCTCGGTCGGCATGACGCTCGGCCTCGCGCAGCAGAAGATCGACAGCGACCCGGACGCCGCGAAGGAGCTGATCAACGAGGCACACACCTCGACCAAGGCCGCCATCACCGAACTGCGTCAGCTCGCTCGCGGCATCCACGCCTCCGTGCTCGACGACAGGGGGCTCGATGCCGCACTGTCGGCCCTCGCCGGGCGGTCGCACATCCCCGTACACCTCGACGTGCGCATGGACGGCCGTTGCAGTCGGGAGGCCGAGGCCGCCGTCTACTTCTCGATCGCCGAGTCCTTGACCAATGCGGCGAAGCACTCCCGGGCCAGCGAGGCGCGAGTGATCGTGCGACTCCGCGAGGGCAATACGCTCTGGGCGCGGGTCGAGGACAACGGCATCGGCGGCGCGCAGGTGCAGCCTGGCGGAGGACTCGACGGGATCGCGAACCGCATCTTGGCCGCGGGCGGAACCTTCCGCCTCGACAGTCCCCAGGGCGGGCCGACCAGCCTGGAGGTGAACGTACCGTGCGCATCCTGATCTGCGAGGACTCGGTCCTTCTCCGCGAGGGCCTGGTCCGTCTGCTCGAAGACGCCGGCCACGAGGTGGTCGCCGCCCTCCCCGACATCGAGGGTCTGGATGAGGCCGTCGCCACCACATCGCCCGACCTGTGCATCCTGGATGTACGCCTCCCGCCGACGTTCACCGATGAGGGAATCCGAGCCGCTCTCGGTCTGCGCTCGACGCATCCGTCGCTCGCCATCCTCGTGCTCTCGCAGTACGTCGAAGAGCGGTACGCATCCGATCTGATCGCCGCGCAGGGTGGGCCACTCGGCTACCTGCTCAAGGACAGGGTCGCCGATGTCTCCGAGTTCCTCGCCTCCGTGCAGCGGATCTCCGAGGGCGCCACCGTGCTCGACCCGGAGGTCGTCGCCCAGCTGCTGATGCGCCGCAACCGCGACGATCGGATGCTGCGGCTCACCGAGCGCGAGCGCACCGTGCTCGCACTGATCGCCGAGGGGAAGTCGAACCAGGCGATCGCGGGGCTGCTGTTCCTCTCGGAAGCGAGTGTCGAGAAGCACATCACCTCCATCTTCCAGAAGCTGGGCTTCGAGCAGGACGAGTCGGGAAACCGCCGCGTGCTCGCCGCCCTCGCACACATCGAGAACACCGGTGGCCCGACGCCGCCGACCGGCCAGACAGGAGTGGCACGATGACCACCGACGACAACGGCGTCCAGGGCGAGCACACCCCGCTCACCCCGCCGCCCGCTTCCCCGCCCCAGGTACCTGAACCGCAGGCGGCTCCACCCTCTCCCTCCGCACCCCCGAGCGGACGCACCCCCGGGGCGACCGCAGTCATGGTCGTGACGGCGGTGGTCGGGGGGCTCGCGCTTCTCGGCGCCGGAGGCACGGCCGCCGCCGCCGCGGCGGGGACCATCGTGTCGTCGAGTCGCCCGGATTCCGTGCAGAACGTGAACGTCGACGGTCTGGAGAGCATCGACCTCTCTGCCGACGCCAGCAGCATGCGGGTCGAGTTCGGCGATGTCGACGAGGCCACGCTCGCCATCACGAACGGGCGCGGTACGCCGTGGACGTTCGAACGCGACGGCGATGAGTTGGTCGTGCGGAGCCCGCAAGGAGTGTTCGGGTGGTGGATCGGCGGCTGGTTCGGTGACGAGGAGATCGCCGTGCTCACGCTCCCGGAGAGCCTTCGTGATGCAGGAGTCGATGCCGACTTGAACCTCGATGCGGGCAGCCTCGATGTGAACGGCGATTTCGGTGTGCTCGACATCAGCGTGAGCGCCGGGGCGCTCGACGTCGAAGGGGCGGCGAAGGAGCTCGATGTGCAGATGAGCGCCGGCCGCGCCGACATCCTCCTCGATGGTGTATCCCAGGCGGACCTCGGCGTATCGGCCGGCGATCTCACGGTCGAGCTCACGGGGACCCCTCCGACAAGGACGGCCATCGACGTGAGCGCCGGGACTCTGGATCTGACGGTTCCCGACGTGGAGTACGCGATCTCTCAGGAGATCAGTGCGGGCACCCTGAACGCCGAAGTCGACGAGGCGTCGAGTGCGCGGAGGACGATCGAGGTCTCGCTCTCGGCGGGCACCGCGACCATCCGACCGGGCCGCTGAACACGTTCGAGGGGGAGGACACTCCCGGGTGCTCCCCCTCGATTCGGATTTTCCGTATTTCTCCGGTAAAGTCTTGGAGGTTGACGGGGCTATAGCTCAGGCGGTTAGAGCGCTTCACTGATAATGAAGAGGTCCCAGGTTCAAGTCCTGGTAGCCCCACTCCTTAACTCAAGAAAATCCCTCACGGGGCCTTAGCTCAGTTGGTAGAGCGCCTGCTTTGCAAGCAGGATGTCAGGAGTTCGAATCTCCTAGGCTCCACAGGATCGAGAAGCCCCTGGCACCTGCCGGGGGCTTCTTCTGCACCTGCTGGATGCCCCGGATCGACGTATCAGTCGAGGTCGATCTCGTAGTGGATCATGCCCGATCGGGTGGCGACACGGTCATAGAGTCCGCGTGCCGTGGTGTTCGTCTCCGCCGTGAGCCAGTAGACCTTCGCCGCACCCTGCTGCTCGGCCCACGCGCGGACGTGCGCGATCAGGGCCCGACCGACTCCGCCACCGCGCACGTTCGGGGCCACGAACAGGTCTTCGAGGTAGCAGTAGTCCGTCGTCGCCCACGTGGAGGGGTGCGTCAACCAGTGGACGATGCCCACGGCGGTGCCGTTCTCGTCGCGGGCGAGCGCTCCGTGGATGCCGGAATCGGAGTCGATGAGGCGCTCGAAGGTGGCAGCCGTGGTCGCCGCGTCGAGGTCTTCCTCGTAGAACGACAGATAGCCGCCCCACAGGGCATCCCACTCGGCACGGTCATCGGCTGTGATCGGTGCGATCGTCGTCATGACTCGAGAGTAGCGATGCGGTGCGGAGAATCACTCGGTGGGTCGAAGGGTCCGCAGGATCGTGGCGTGACGAACGAGGAACGTGCGTTCGTCGAGCTTCTTGCGGCGCAGCCAGCCGGTGACCTCGTCGTTGTGCTTGCTCGCGTTGCAGGAGGCGCAGGCCGGAACCACGTTCTCGAGCGTGTACCGGCCGCCGCGCGACACCGGCTGGATGCAGTCGCGCTGCAGGGCGGCGCCGTCTCCACCGCAGTACGCGCATCCGCCCCAGGCGTCCATCAGGTCGTACCACTGGTCGTCGGTGAGATCGTTGTCGACGCGGGCGAGCCGATTCTGGCGCCGTTTCGCGTAGCGCGCACGGGTCGCCGGCGACGCGGTGGCGGAGGAGACCTTGCGGCGGCGGCGCATGGGCCGATGCTATCGCGGTGAGCGCTCGACGACGGTCAGTGCGAGCCCACCGACACCAACCCGTGCGGTGCGAGGTTGAGTCGCTCACCACCGTCGGCCGTGACGATCACGATGTCCTCGATGCGGGCACCCCACTCGCCTGCGAAGTAGATGCCGGGCTCGATGCTGAATGCCATGCCTTCACGAAGCACCAGGTCGTTGCCCGGGGCGATGTACGGCTCCTCGTGCACCGAGACGCCGATGCCATGGCCGGTGCGGTGCAGGAACGCCTCACCCAGACCGGCGTCGGCGAGAACGTTCCGCGCTGCGGCATCCACCTCGGCCGCGGTGGCCCCGGGGCGCACGGCATCCACCGCCGCCTGCTGCGCCTGCACCAACACGGCGATGTGCTCGGCGGCTGCGGGGTCGGGAGTGCCGACGACGTAGGTCCTGGTGCTGTCGGAGTTGTAGCCGCTCGGCACGGCTCCTCCGATGTCGACCACGACCACATCGCCCTCTTCGATCACGCGGTCCGAGACCTCGTGGTGCGGGTCCGCGCCGTTCGGCCCGGAGCCGACGATCACGAACTCGACCGTGCGGTGGCCCTCGGCGACGATGGCCTCGGCGATGTCGGCCGCGACCGCGCGCTCGGTGCGTCCAGCCCGAAGCCACTCGTGCACGCGGCGGTGCACCGCGTCGATCGCATCTCCGGCACGACGCAGTTCCGCGATCTCCTCGGCGTCCTTGACCATGCGTCCCTCGCGCAGCACCGGGGTCGCGAGTTCGAGACGTACCCCCAGTCGCTCGCCGATCGGGATGACGTGCAGGGCGGGAAGGGCATCGGAGACGCCGACGCGCGACACGGTGCCTGCGGCGGCGGTGGCCAGCGCGTACGGGTCTTCGCCGTCGACCCAGTCCGCGACGGCGAGTGCGAGCTCTCCGACCGCGGTGGTGCGCACCTTCGCGAGCTCCATCCGCGGGACCACGATCGTCGGCGCGAGGTCGGGGCCGATCACCAGGGCGGTGAGTCGCTCGATGGTGTCGCCTTCGACTCCCACCAGATACTGCAGATCGGGGCCCGGGCCCACGATGATGGCGTCGAGCCCGGCCTCGGCGGCGAGCGAGGCGGCGCGACTGAGGCGGGCGGCGTACACGGGGGCGGGGAACGGCAGTGTGCTCACGGGCTCAACGCTACTGCGCGGGTGGGTGCAGGTCACCCCGATCCAGGGGTGAATTCAGCCCGCGCGCACGGCACGGGGCGGTACTCCGTAGTGCGCACGGAACACCCGGCTAAAGTGCGCGGGGTCGACGAAGCCGGCAGCGATCGCGATCTCGGCGATGGAGCGCTGTGCCTGGTAGGGATCGGTGAGCGCGTCGTAACAGCGCTGCAGTCGGCGTCGGCGGATCACCGTCGAGACCGTGGAGCCCTGCTCACTGAACATCGCGTGCAGATGCCGCACCGAGATGTAGTGCGCCGCCGCGATCTGTGACGGTGAGAGATCGCTGTCTGCAAGGTGCACGTCGATGTAGGTGAGGATGTGCGTCAGCGTCGCGGAGTGCGCGCTCACCGGGCCGTCGGTCACGGCGAGGTTCGCCTCCAGCACCGTGCTGAGCATGTCGACCGCTGTGCGCAGCATCCGTCTGGCGATGCGGCTGTCGAGGTGATGCGCCCCCTCGGCGAGCGAGCCCAGATACGGACCCACCATCGCGCCCAGTGCTCCACCCGCGTTGAGTCGGGTGGCCGTGATGCGGCTCGTGTCCTCCGACGGTATGTCGAGCAGCACCTTGGGGAACATCACGACCGACATCTGCACCGCGTCGTCGAATAACAGCGAGTACGGGCGGTCGGTGTCGTACAGCGCCATGTCGCCACTGCCGAGCGCGGTCTCGCGTCCGTCCTGCACGATGAGGCCGCTGCCGCGCTCGATCCGCGAGAACTTGAAGTACTGCTGAGGGGCGCGGGAGATGAGCGACGGGGTGCGGTGCACGCCGTGTCCGTCGGCGTCGATCGCGAACACGTGGATGTCACCGGCGGCGGTGGCATCGATCGCGCCGCGGAAGCGATCCTGCTCGGGCGCGGTCACATCGAGCGCGACGACGGCACGGGACACCGCATGGCGGTAATCGAGGAACGACAGACTCTGCATCAAGGCTCACCCCACTGTGGCCGATCATATACGATGCTGCATTTTAGCATCAGCCCCCTGTGCCCGCGTAGACAAGTGTTCTGCCCTCGTCGTCAACAGACGGCGCCCGGCCGTGGCGAGTATGAGGACATACCCGAGCATCGAAGGAGCTGCGCCATGGTGACGTCCACCCCCACAACGTCGACGACGAGAACGGCCGAACACCGGCGCCTCGGCGTCTTCGCGGTCGCATTCATGATCATCGCGGCCTCCGCGCCGCTGACCGTGCTCGCCGGCGGAGTGACCAGCGCCTACGCGGTCACACATGTCGACGGCATCCCGTTCGGCTACATCGTGCTGGCGGTCGCCCTCGGCATCTTCGCGATCGGCTATGCGGCCATGAGCCGGTTCGTCACGAACGCGGGCGCCTTCTACGCCTACGTCGCGCAGGGCATCGGCCGCCCGGCGGGCGTCGGCGCCTCCATCCTCGCCTTCCTGTCGTACAACGCGATGCAGATCGGCATCTACGGGATGCTCGGCTTCCAGATCAGCTCGTTCATCGAGTCGAAGACCGGATGGGTGAGTCCGTGGTGGGCGTGGGTGCTCCTGACGATCGTGCTGGTGGGTGTGCTCGGCGTGCATCGCGTCGATCTCTCGGCCAAGGTGCTGGGGGTGCTCGTCGCCCTGGAGTTCGTCGCCGTGATCGTCTTCGACCTCTTCGCTTTCGGCAACCCGGCCGAGGGATTCACCGCCACCCCCATCACCCCTTCGGCGCTCTTCGTGCCGGGAGTAGGGGCCGTGCTCGCTTTCGGCATCGCGGCGTTCATGGGCTTCGAGTCGGCGGCGATCTACGGCGAGGAGTCGAAGGACCCGAAGCGCACCATCCCGCGTGCGACCTTCCTCGCGGTCGGCGTCTCCGGCATCTTCTACGCTCTCTCCTCGTGGGCGCTCGCACTCGCGGTCGGTCCGAGCAAGATCACGGACCCCACGGGCATCTCTCCCGAAGAAGCCGGCCCCCCGCTGTTCTTCAACTTCGTCGCGGAGCATCTCGGCGTGATCTGGGTCGACGTCATGTCGATCCTCTTCATCACGAGCCTGTTCGCTGCCCTCGTCAGCTTCCACAACGCGGTCGCCCGGTACGCGTTCTCGCTCGGACGCGAGGGTGTGCTGCCCCGGGGGCTGGGCACCGTCCGCATCACGAGCGGCGCACCGTGGGCGGGATCACTGCTGCAGTCCGCGATCGCAGTCGTCGTGATCGTCGCGTTCGCGATCGGCGAGCAGGGCTGGAGCCCCGAGAACGGTCCGTACCCCGTGATCACGCTGTTCACCTGGCTCACGAACCTCGGCGCCTTCGGCCTCGTGCTGCTCCTCGTGCTCGTCTCTGTCGCGGTGATCGGCTTCTTCCGGCGTGATCGACGAGAGGTGGGTGCCGGCAGCAGGCTGGTCGCACCGATCATCGCTCTCGTGGCGCTCGCGGTCGTGTGGGTGCTCATCCTCCTGAACTGGGATGTGCTGCTCGGCCAGGCCGAGTCCGCACCGACGACCTTCATCCTTCCCGCAGTCCTGCTCGTTCCCTCGGCGCTCGCGGTCGGGTGGGCGTTCTGGCTGCGGCGGGCTCGACCCGAGGTCTACCGTCAGATCGGGCATGGCACCGAATTGCCGGAGAATCCGCACCTGGGCGAGTCGGTGGAGACGTCGCGAACCATTTGACGAATGCCGCCGCACCCCCCGAAGCGGGCGGGCGACGGAGGCGATGAGAGGAAGCACGTGAGCACTCCGGACACCAGATTGACGTTTCGCTATCTGTCCGAGCCCGACATGATCGCCGCGGGCGTCACAGACATGGGTCTGTGCGTCGACGTGATGGAGGAGACGCTGCGTCTCGTCGACGCCGGGGACTATCGGATGGGCGGCCCCGACGGGAACTCCCACGGATCGATGGTCACCTTCCCGGCGGAGTCATCCCACGAGGGGATGCCGCTCGACGGTCCCCATCGGCGGATGATGGCGATGCCGGCCTACCTCGGCGGCAGTTTCCAGACGGCCGGATGCAAGTGGTACGGGTCGAACATGGTCAACCGTGAGAACGGTCTGCCGCGGTCGATCCTGATGCTCACCCTGAGCGACAAGGACACCGGAGCGCCGCTCGCGCACATGTCGGCCAACCTGCTGAGCGCCTATCGCACCGGCGCCGTGCCGGGTGTCGGCGCGCGACACCTCGCGAATCCGGATGCGCGGAGCGTCGGCATCGTGGCCCCCGGCGTGATGAACAGGACAACGCTCGAGGCCTTCGTGGCCGTGCGGCCCGAGCTCGACACCCTGAAGATCGCCGGCCGCAGCCGGTCGGGCATCGACTCCTTCGTCGGGTGGGTGCGGCGCGAGTACCCGCAATTCACATCGGTCACGGTCGTCGACAGTGTCGAGGAGGCCGTGCGCGACAGCGATCTGGTCACCATCGCCCCGACCACGCCGGCAGGGTCGGCGAACTACGTGCGGATCGAGAAACGGTGGATCAAGCCCGGCGCGCTGGTGAGCCTTCCCGCCGACATCATGATCGACGACGAGCTGCTGGGCGGTGCTCGGCACATCGCCGACTTCGGCGGTCTGTATGAAGCGTGGAGCGAGGAGGTGCCGCACCCCGCCCACGAGCACATCGGGCTGCACGGCATGTATCTGCTCGACCGCATCCGTTCGGGAGACGTGAGCGACGAGGCTCTCGAGAACCTGCCGGCGATCATGAGCGGCGAGGCCGAGGGACGCCGGAGTGCGGACGAGATCTTCCTCTACTCCGTCGGCGGGATGCCCGTGGAGGATGTCGCGTGGGGAACCGTCGTGTACCGACGGGCGGTGACCGAGGGCATCGGTACCGAGCTTCTTCTGTGGGACTCCCCGGCACTCGCATGACCGGTCTCCGTCCCCCATCCATCATTCGTCAGGAGTCGGCATGAACGCGAAAGTCAGGAAGCGGATCGTCATCGTCGGGCTGGGCGCGGTCGGTGCGCTCGCCGCGTGGCGGCTGTCGCAGCGTGACGACGTCGAGGTCATCGGCATAGAGCAGTACGGCCGGGTGCACGACCGCGGCTCGTATGCCGGGGAGTCCCGTGTCTTCCGCACGGCGTATCACGAGGGTGGACTCTACGTTCCGATGCTCCAGGAGTCGCGGCGGCTGTGGCGCGAACTCGAACAGCAGTCGGGTCGGGAGCTCTACCTCGAGGTGGGCGCGTTGTCGATCGCCCAGCCCGACCGCGTCGAGATGCGCACGACCCTCGACACCGTGCGGGAGTTCGATCTGCCGCACACCCTGTACGACACGGAAGCGCTGCGGCGCGCGCATCCGCAGCACAACGTGCACGACGGCGACGTGGGAGTGCTCGACCACCACGGCGGCGGCATCCGTCCCGAGGTGTCTCTGATGGCGGCGCTCGACATCGCCGAGGCTGCCGGAGCGCAGTTGCGCTTCAACTCCCCGGTACTCGCGATCGAGGAGGAGCCGGGCGGCGTCGTGGTCCGCACTCCGTTCGAGGCGATCGGAGCCGACACCGTGATCCTCGCCTCTGGATCGTGGTCGACGCGATTGGACGGGCGCCTGCGCGACCTGCTGCGGCTGCAGGTGCTGGGCCTGACCTGGTTCATGCCCACGGACATCGCCGACTTCCTCCCGGGGCGCTTCCCCGCCTTCCTGCGCGACGTCGGCCCCGTGCACTTCTTCGGGGCCCCGAGTCTCGACGGCTATTCGATCAAGGCCAGCAGCAACCCCACGTGGCCGGTGGCCCGTGATGTCGACGAAGTGCCTCGGGAGTACACGCGGCACGAGCTCGTGAAGATCGGGCAGCAGGCGAAGGAGTTCTTCCCCGCGCTGAACCCCGAGCCGGTGCGCTCCAGTGTGCATCACTGCGCCTACACGCCCGACCGCACCCCGATCGTCGATGTGAGCGCGAGCGAGCGGGTCGTGACGGTGACCGGCCTCTCCGGGCACGGCTTCAAGTTCGCGCCCATGCTGGGCGAATGGGCGGCACGGCTCGTCACGCAGCCGAGCACCGCCGACATCGATCCGCACTTCGCACTGTCCGCTCACCTCGACCGACTGTCGGTGCTCGGCCCCTACCGCGGCGGAGGCCACTGAGCCGAGCTGCCGGTCCTGACGCTTCCGTCACGGACCGACAAGCGCCCCGCACGGGCAGACAAACCCCGCTCGATCCCCGAGCGCAGACTCGAACTGCACGATGAACCCGTCGTGCCCCATCGTGAGGAGACAGTGATGTCGGAAATCGCCCCGGTTCTTGATGAGGCCGCCCTGATGGAGCGCGTCGGCGCCCCCGCGGGTCAGGGTCGCGAAGTGGTCGACGCGGCGACGCGGGAACCGATCGGACGAGCACCCGTGCACACGGTCGAAGAACTCGACGCAGCGGTCGCGCGCGCGAAAGCCGCCCAGCCCGCGTGGGATGCGCTCGGACACGAGGAACGCAGTGCGCTGTTGAATCGGGTGGCCGACGCGATCGACGCGAACGCCGAGCCGCTCGCGCGTCTGCTCTCCCGCGAGCAGGGCAAGCCGCTCAACGGACCGAACGCCCGCTTCGAGGTGGGGGCCTGCTCGGCATGGCTGCGCACCGCGGCGGCGACGCCCCTCGAGCCGGAGACCGTTGTCGACGACGGCGAGACCCATGCCGAACTGCACTACCGCGCGATCGGCGTGGTCGGGGCGATCGGACCGTGGAACTGGCCGCTCATGATCGGCATCTGGCAGATCGCCCCCGCGCTGCGCATGGGCAACACCGTGGTCGTGAAGCCGAGCGGCTACACGACCCTCAGCGTGCTGGCCCTGATCGAGGTCATGAACCGGGTGCTCCCCCACGACGTGCTGATCGGCGTCACCGGCGACCGGGAGGTAGGGGCTCGGATCGCCTCGCACCCCGACATCGGCAAGGTCATGTTCACCGGATCCACCGCGACCGGACGCCGCATCGTCGAGAGCTCGGCGAAGAACCTCGCCCGCCTCACGCTCGAGCTCGGCGGGAACGACGCGGGGATCGTGTTGCCGGGCGTCGATGCCTCGGCCATCGCACAGGACCTCTTCTGGGGGGCGTTCATCAACACGGGCCAGACCTGTGCGGCTCTCAAGCGCCTCTACGTGCATGACTCCGTCTACGACGAGGTGGTCGACGCGCTGGCCGAGGTCGTGCGCCAGACCCCGATGGGCAACGGTCTGGATGAGAAGAACGTTCTCGGTCCGCTGCAGAACCACGCGCAGTTCGAGATCGTGCGCGACCTGGTCGAAGATGCCGCTCGCAACGGTGGAAGGATCGTCACCGGTGGTCGGCCCGCGACCGAGCTCGGCGAGCTCTTCTACCCGGTGACGCTCGTCGCCGACGTCGCGGACGGCGTGGCGCTCGTCGACGAGGAGCAGTTCGGACCAGCGCTGCCGATCATCCGGTACACCGATGTGGACGACGCGGTGGCCAGCGCCAACGGCCTCGACGTGGGGCTCGGCGCGTCGGTATGGGGAGACCGGGAAGAGGCGCGGAAGGTGGCCGCGCGCATCCAGGCGGGAACGGTGTGGATCAACTCGCACGGCGGGGTGCATCCGATGATCCCGTTCGGCGGCCACAAGTCCTCGGGCTACGGCCTCGAGTTCGGGATCGAAGGGCTCAAGTCGGTCGCGGTGCCGCAGGTCATCAACGGCTGATCGGAGGGGGCGCGGTCGTTCGGTCGCGCCCCCTCCGCGGAAGTCAGCTGATGGCGACGCGGATGCGCTCGGCGAGGAACTCCAGATCGGCCTTGGTGAGGTCGGTCACCGCGTAGGCCGTGGGCCACACGGTGCCGTCGTCGAGGTTCGAGATCGGCTCGAACCCGAACGTGCCGTAGCGCACCTTGAACTTGCTCGCCGGCTGGAAGAAGCAGAGCACCTTCCCGTCGCGACCCCACGCGGGCATCCCGTAGTACGTGCGCGGCACCAGCTCCGGTGCGACCTCGGAGACCAGCGCATGCAGCTTGTTGGACAGCGCCTGATCCTCGGGAGTGAGCTTCTCGATCGCCTCCTTGATGTCGGCCTCCCCCGCCGCTCGCAGCTCTTCGGGGGATTTCTTCGCCCGGGAGCGCCGGGTACGGGCCTCCTTCGCTGCGGCCTGCATGGCCTCGCGTTCCTCAGCGCTGAAGTTCTTCTCTTTCTCGGCCATGATCGGTCCTCTCGATGGGTGCCGGTGTGCAGATCACACTACGGATACCCGATGCCGGTGTGCTTCTCGATTCGTGATCGATGTCCGCAGGACACGCGGTCATCGACCGCCTTCTCCGACGGATAGTGTGTGATCCATGGACCTGCGTGTCGCGGCGTACGCGGTCGTCACCGATGACGACGGGCGGTTGTTGCTGGCGCGCTGGACCGAGGGTCGCCGAGTGGCGTGGACGATGCCGGGCGGCGGGCTCGAGGCGGGTGAGTCACCGGAGGATGCGGTGCGTCGCGAGCTTCGCGAGGAGACCGGTTACACGGTCAAGGTCGGCGAACTCCTCGGCATCCACTCCCGGGTGATCCCCGCCGGTCGTCGGGTGCAGAAGGCAGCGGATCCGCTGCACACCCTGCGCATCCTCTATCGCGCTGAAGTCACGGGCGGCAGGCTGCGCTTCGAGACCGGCGGCTCGACCGATATGGCCGAGTGGTTCCCGCTGAAGGCGGTCGCCGAGCTGCAGCGCGTCAAGCTGGTCGACATCGCGTTGAGGATGGCGGGCATCCTCTGACCCGAGCGGCCCGGTCCCGCCGGGATCAGCGCTCTTCGGGAACGGAGATGTCGGCGACGGTGGCGCCGTAGGCCGCGATCAGATCGTCTGCGTCGACGAACAGGCTGTATCCATGGGCTCCTGCGCCCATGGCGATGCGTTGACCGACGATCGACTCGTCGGCGTAGATCGGCCAATCGGTGGTGCTGCCGATCGGCACGATGGTGCCTCGTTCGTAGCCGGTCGCCGCGAGCGCCAACTCAGGCTCCGGCAGTCGCAGCTTGTTCACGCCGACCAGCGCGCGCAGCTTCGGCCAGGAGATCGAGCGTCCGCCGGGGACCAGAGCGAACAGGAAGGTGTCGTCCGAGCGCTTCACGACGAGCGTCTTGACGATGCCGGACGGCGGGATGCCGAGGAGCTCGGCCGCCTCGAACAGGCTGCCAGCGGCCGGACGTTCACGGATCTCGATCGCGAGCCCACGAGCAGCGGCCGCATCCCGCACCCGCGCATGCTGAACGCCTCCGTCACCAGTGGCGACGGAGGCGGGATCAGACGGGGTCACGCGTCGGGTGCGGCGAGCGGGTCGTCCGCGACCCAGAGCTCATCGTCGGCGCGCAGTGCCTGCCAGGCGGCGTAGAGCACGCCGACAGCTGCAGCGGCGCCGAGGATGATCGCGATGACCGAGCCGAGGCCCGGTCCCGACTTCTGCGGCTTGGTCGCCTTGCGCACCTGCACGGCCACGCCGTGGCGCTTGGCGTTGGCGACGTCCCAGGCGGTGAGGGCCGAACCGACCACTCCGCCCACGATCGGCACGAACTTGTCGTCGACGACGTGCTTGCCGATCTTCACGCCACGGTCGACGACCGGGGCGACACGGCGATTGTACGTGTCCTGGATGACCGGCACGACCTGCTCGCGATTGAGGTTGCCGAGCTGACGGCCGGCCTCACGGGCGACATCGGCGGCGTGACCGACGAGCACCTGCTGGTTCTCCCAGAGCTGGTTCGCGTCGTTCTGAAGACGACGCAGTTCCTTCTTCCGCTTGCGGCTGAGGCTCACGATGCTCTCCTGTCCATTGGAGTACGGGTTCCCCATCTTGCCACGAGAGGCTGGAAGCCGGGCGGGAATCGCCCGGCCCTTGCTTCTTCGTCCGAACAGGAGTATCCACCACGGCCAACTCACCGGAAGCTCTGAGAGAATGAGGTCATGGCTCACGCTTCTCATGTCGCAACCCTGCACACCAACCACGGTGACATCGTCATCAACCTCTTCGGAGACCACGCCCCGAAGACGGTCAAGAACTTCGTCGGCCTCGCCGACGGCACCCAGGAGTGGACCGATCCCGCCACGGGCAAGCCCGGCGAAGGTCCCCTCTACAAGGACGTCATCTTCCACCGCATCATCCCGAACTTCATGATCCAGGGCGGCGACCCGCTCGGACAGGGCGTCGGCGGCCCCGGTTACAACTTCGACGACGAGATCAACATGGAGCTCAACTTCAACGAGCCCTACATCCTCGCCATGGCCAACGCCGGCCTCCGTCGCAACGCCATCACCGGTAAGCCCGAGGGCACCAACGGTTCGCAGTTCTTCATCACGACCGACCCGACGCCGTGGCTGCAGGGCAAGCACACGATCTTCGGCGAGGTGGCCGACGACGCCTCCCGGGCCGTCGTCGACGCGATCGGCGCCGTGCAGACCGGTGCCGGCGACCGCCCGGTCGAGCCGGTCGTGCTGCAGTCGATCGACATCGTCGCGGCCTGACGACAGCTGCGGCCGATCCGGATGACCACGCCTGAGTTCACGAGCAATCGCGACAACTTCTGCTACCGGCATCCGGATCGGCAGAGCTTCGTGCTCTGCCAGCGGTGCATGCGCACCATCTGCCCCGAGTGCCAGACCCAGGCGCCCGTCGGCGTCATCTGCCCCGAGTGCATGAGCGCCGATCGCAAGAACCGCACCCCCGCCCAGAAGAAGGCGGCACGTCGGTGGGGCGGCGGAAGCGGCGCGACCATGGCGCTGGGGCGCGGCGGCAAGCCGGTCGTCACCTACGCGCTCTTGGCAGTCACGTCCTTCATCGGCCTGGTGCAGTTGATCCCCGGGTTCAACGCCCCGATCACCCAGGCGCTCGGCTTCTACGCGCCGTATCTGTACCCGAACCTCTTCGGAATCCCTTTCGAGCCCTGGCGTCTGCTGACCGCGCTCTTCGTGCACGGCAGCTTCATCCACCTGGCACTCAACATGCTCGCACTGTGGATGCTGGGGCAGAGCCTCGAGCCCATGCTCGGCCGCGCCCGCTACCTCGCGCTGTATCTGATCAGCGGCCTCGGCGGGTCGGTGATGGTCGCCATCCTCGCCCCCGGCACCTGGACCGTGGGAGCATCCGGAGCGATCTTCGGGCTCCTCGCTTCGCTGCTGATCATCGGACGCCACATCGGCGCGAACGTGACCGGGATCCTGGTCATCCTGGGCATCAACTTCGCCTTCGGCTTCTTCGCCGGCGGGATCTCCTGGCAAGCGCACCTGGGCGGCGCCATCGTCGGCGCTCTCGTCGCCCTCATCCTCGTCAAGACCAAGAGACGAGACCAGCGCACCCTGCAGATCATTCTGCTGTCGGCACTGGTCGTCCTGTTGATCGTTGTGGTGGCGTTCGTGCCGCCGCTCATTCTTTTGTCCTGATCCCGAGTTGTTAACAGGGTTGTTAACCCCTGTGAATAACAACGGTGTAATTCTCCCCAGGCTGTGGAGAGCGCTGTGGATAACTTTCGCTCTTGGTGATCTGTGGGAGGGCGTGAGTCGTACTTCGCTCGCAGAGCGGGTTCCTTCCCGATGCTCGCGCCGGGAATCCGCCTGCGGCCCAGGGCGATGGCTACCCCGAGGGGACCGCGTTCGATCTCCAAACGATGCTGATGGCGGTGTCTCCGGTCGACGTCGACCGGGGTGAGGGCCATCCTTGCTTCCCCTTTCCGAGTTTCTACGGGGTGCGGTGTGCGTTCAGCGCGTCAGTGATTGTTGATCCCGGGTGTGCCTCGCGCCATTTCTTAAGCTCTTCCGGGGTGGCTGATACCGGGCGTTGGCGGGTACCGGAGGGGCTACCGATCACGGTCGGCGCGAGGGCGAAGACCACAAGCGCCGCACCGGCGAATCCTAGCCCGAGGAAGGGATCGCCAATCACCGCAATCACGCCGGCGGCGACGACGAAACCGATCCCGATCAACGTCATCCAGATGGACCGGGCGCGTCGACTCAGGCGGCGGGGGTGGTCGGGAGTATTCATGTGAAGCACTTCGCTTTGATCTCGCTGATACCGATCAGCTCGGCACCCAACGCGGCGAGGGCACCTCCCGCTGCCTGCACCTTCTCGAAGTTGAAGCTGGCGCCCCAGAGCAACTGAACAGCCTTCGCCACGCCGCCGAGTTCGTCGGCGAGCTTCTTGATCTTGAGGATCTTGGCGGCAGGGAACGCGACGCCGGCGATGGCGAGAGTGATCGCGCCGATGCAGCCGAAAACGTCTGCCCGTGCAGTCAACGACCCACCGGAGGGAGCGAGGTTGGCCTGGATCCAGGTAGCGGTGGCCTCGTCTCCTGCGAGAAGCACGTCGTCCGGGATCGAGGTGACTTTGCTCAAGGAACGTCGTCAGCCCTGCGGCACGATCGGCAAGCTCCGGCGTCAAGTCCTCCGCGCTAGCCGTCGCCACGGTCGCAGGAGCGGCAGCAGTTGCAGGGGTTACACCGAGGCACAGAGCGGCAGCCGTCAGTAGTCCCACCCCAGAAAGGACAGCACGAGTCTTCATTAGAAATGCTCCATTCGTCTCCCGCAGCACCCATACGTGCTGTCGTCGTCAGCCTAAAAACGAAGCTCAGAAGTGTCTGTCCCCTCTTCTCCCTACAGACAACCAACCGATCGGTTGGCATCATGCGCCCAGGTTCGCACCCCCGAGAGCCCGATAGCGGTCGTTTCCGAGACGGATAGCCACCGAGGGCCAGCGGCGACGATCCGCCGCGAGCTTTCGACCCGAAACTAAGATCCGAATCACATTAGGGTGGCCGTAGAGGTGGTCGTCCGTAAGACCTGGGGCGTAAACGCCAAGCTCGCGACGAACTCACGGGGATTGGGCGCCGGCCGAACAGCATGGCGCTCGCGTAACGGCACACCCAACCAAACGTTGGGTAGTTTCGCGTAATGAAACGGTGGGCGCGACGTCTCTCTACTTGCCGGGCTTGTCCGGTGCGTGTCATGAGTGGGGACCCGTCTCACGCAGGCGAAAGGATTTGCACTCTCCCGAGGTCGTTCCTTTATCGCAATGCAAGCACCGGCGGCGGCGAGCCTCTTCCTCGCCGCCGCCACCTCCCCCTCCCCGGCCCGCGCCTCTCGTGCAGATCCCTCTACTACACGTGGTGCGGGTCGTACCCGGGTGGGCCGTCGGGTGGCGGCCTCTTGGTTCGTGGGGAGATCCCAAGAGGCCGCCCGAACCGGCTTCGCTGGGGCCTCCGCCGGCTCGCCCACCGCGACATACGTGCGGCAATGACACGCATGATAGACCCCGGGACGGATACGCGAAAGACCCTCCAACGCTGTACCGTGGCTTGGCGACGGCAAGAGCCCCCAGAGCCTCGGTGCGACTGGGTCGGTTGAGGATTCGTACGAAGAGGATGAGGAGGGTTGCTCCGACGCGGTCGTCGTCGTTTCGGAAGCCGCGCTGTTCAGCATCAACGGGAGGTCAAGCCTGGGTGGCCCCGAGGTGTCAGAGTTGGTTGGGCCCCGCTTTGTGGTCCGATCTCACGAGAGTTGTCGCAAGGTGAGACAAGAGTTTGGCGGGATTCCGCTGAGCCGACTCACAACTCCACTTGCGATTCGTCTCATCCGAGTTGTCGCTTTCTTCGCAAGCCCGATCTGCGCGAAACTTTCTTCCCGCCTTCGGGTCAGCGGGACTTCGTCCGGACCGCGTTCACTGTCTTGTCCGCTATCTGCTCTCGCGCACCGGTGGAGCGGATGCGGGTGAGGCGAGCGCCCTCAGTGGTGTAAATCGCGCGTGCGTACCGTGGCTTCGCTGAGATGAGCAGCGCCTTTTTCATCTGGCTTCCCATCCTGGCTGCGTGCCGTGTCGATGGTCGTCACAAGCGGAGGCTGTCGGGTGGTTCCATTCCGTCGAGGTTGCGCAGCCAGGCGAGCAGTACCATCAGCTGCGCGGGTGGATTTGAGCTGGTGAGGCAGAGATAGTTGGTGCCGTCGGCTGCAAAACCGTACGGAGCGACGAGACGCCCTGCACTCAAGTCGTCGGCGACGAGCGCGTATGGGCCAATGGCCACTCCTAGTCCGGCGCACGCGGCTTGGAGTGACAAGAAGAAGTGGTCAAACTGCAGCTCCTCCGAAGGAAGCAGTGAACGCTCGTGCAACTGCTCCCAGACCGTCCACGCCTCAGGGCGAGTGCGCGATGTCAAACAAGGAATGCTGTCGCCCTCGATCAGTCGTCTGGCCGCGTCCGGGCTGCAGACCGGACCCACCCACTCGGGAAAGAGAGGCTCGTACTGTGCATCTGCGGAGAGGGGAAAATCATGGCGACGGATAGCAAGGTCGATGCCGTCACGATTCAGGTCGACTGGTCCGCCGGACGCATAGAGTCTGAGCTTGATGTTGGAGTCAAGGCCGGGAAGTCGGGGCAGGAGCCAGCGTTGCAGCAGGGTCGGTTCGCACGACACCACAAGTGGCCGTCCGGGTTCTTGTTGAATCCTGCGGCAGGCGAAGGAAATCGTCTCGAGCCCGAGCGCGATGGAGTCCGCGAGGCTGAGAGCGTCGTCAGTCGCGATAAGCCCTCGGCCTTTGCGGTGGAAAAGCTTGCGTCCGAGGTGGCGCTCGAGGGTGGAGATCTGACGGCTTACGGCGCTGTGTGTGAGTCGGAGTTCCCCTGCGGCGGCAGTCACGCTGCCGAGACGGACTACGGCCTCGAACGGTGCGAGTGCGTTGAGCGGGGGAAGGGCAAGCGCTGTCATATGTGAGAGTTTCGCACAGTTCTGGTGCGCAAATCCCGCTTTTCATGCGCATGATTGTTCGGCACTGTTGCTCTTGTGAAACAAGTAGGCAGCCCTCGAGTTCTGATCGTCGCTGACGACCTCACGTCTGCGACAGACGGGGCGGGTCCGTTCGTTGCAGGTGGACTGCGGGCCGAAGTGCAGCTATCCGGGACACCCTACGCGGGTTCTGCGGATGTTGTGAGTGTCGATACAAATACGCGAATCCGGAGTGCAACCGAGGCTGCGGGCATCGTGGCCAAGGCATTTAGGGGTGAGCTACCTGGGGTGGTTGTGAAGACGATCGATTCGACTCTGCGCGGCAATATCGCCGAGGAGATCGAAGCGGCGCGGCGGTCGACTGGCCGTCCGCTGACGATCGTCGCACCGGCGTTTCCAGCGGAGGGGCGTACGACCGTGCGTGGCATGCAATTACTCCGGGGGGTGCCGGTCTCGAGGACGAGCTTCGGGGAAGACAGGAGCAGTCCGACTGGGGAGTCGGACGTTCGCGCGATCTTGCCGCAGGCAACGCTGATGAGTTTTCGCGATCCGAACCTCGATGTCGATGCGGTCATCGGAATCGCAATCGCGGATGCGACCAGCGATGCGGATCTCGACGAGCTGGTCGCGCGCGTTCGGCGCCCGGAGCGGGTCCTGTGGGTCGGGTCGCCGGGCCTGTGTGCCGCGTTAGCACGTTCGATGAGGCGGGACGAGATCACGCAATCCGTCCCACCATCTCGATCGCTTCTGATCGTGGTGGGGAGCGAACACGCGGCAAGCAAAGAGCAATTGGAGCGAGTGCGCTCCCACTCAGTGCACCTCGATCTCGCGATCTGCGAACCTGCCGCGGCAGCGCAGCAGATCGAGATCGCCCTCGCCAGAGGGCAGCTGGTCACCCTCACCGACACATCGAATGATCGGACCGCGTCCCAGGTGCGTGCACGTCTCGCGGCAGCGGTGGCGCCATTGCGAGCCAGTGACGTACTCGATGCGGTTGTCGCGACAGGCGG
The DNA here is from genome assembly GCF_044756705.1 of Microbacterium sp. NPDC091662. Lineage (NCBI taxonomy): Bacteria > Bacillati > Actinomycetota > Actinomycetes > Micrococcales > Microbacteriaceae > Microbacterium > Microbacterium sp. NPDC091662. The sequence continues at coordinate 2,473,923 of NZ_JBIVTM010000001.1, forward strand.
CGATACAGCGCGCGCCGTGCTAGAGGCACTGGAGATCTCCGGGATGCGCGTGCTCGCGGAGCCCGCCCCTGGGGTCGTTGCCACACGCGCCGACCGAGATCGTCAGCGCACCTTTGTCATCAAGGCCGGCGGATTCGGCACTCCGGATCTGCTCGTTGAACTTGCCCACCTGATCCACACCAGTGCGAAAGAGCTCTAGCTGCCCCTTTCGGATCATGATTCAGAGGAGAACATCAGTGACCCCGATTGCCCTCAGCATGGGAGACCCGGCCGGTATCGGCCCGGAGATCACGGTCAAGCTCATCGCCGACCTGGCGACGCAGCGCAGCGCACCCCAGTACCCTGTCGTGGTGTTCGGGGATGCATCATTGCTCCGGCGAAACATCAGTTCGCTGGAGCTGCCCCTACAGGTGGAAACCGTCACCAATGCCAGCGAGATGGGAAACGATCCCCGGGTGGTGCATGTTGTCGCCGGCCCGACGCTCCCCGACGATCTGCCCATCGGGGAAGTCAGCGCCCATGCGGGAGATGCCGCGTTCCGCTACGTGGAGATGGCGATTCACGCCGCGATTCGGGGGGACGTTTCGGGGATCGTGACCGCCCCGATCAACAAGGAAGCGATGCGACTCGCTGGACACCCGTACCCCGGACACACGGAGATCCTCGCCGACCTCAGTGGCACTAGCGACTTCTCGATGATGATGGCGAGCGACGACCTGCGAGTCGTGCTGGTGACAATTCACGAACCTCTTCGCAAAGCAATTGACCTGATCACCCATGACGCCGTGCTGAGAGTGATTCGCCTCGCCGATCGCACACTGCGTCGAGACGGACGGGAACCGCGCATCGGAGTGGCGGGGCTGAATCCGCACGCCGGGGAGAACGGGCTCATGGGACGAGAAGAGCTCGATATCATCGCCCCCGCCATCGCGGAGGCACAGCGCCTCGGGATACGCGCCGAAGGTCCCTTCCCTCCGGACACCGTCTTCATGCGAGCTCGGAACCGCGAATTCGATGTCGTCGTCGCTCAGTATCACGACCAGGGGCTGATTCCGTTCAAATATCTCGGTCTCGACAAGGGAGCCAACGTCACCCTTGGTTTGCCGTTCGTGCGCACCAGTGTCGACCACGGCACCGCGTTCGAGATCGCGGGAAGAGGCATCGCGGATCACTCCAGCCTCCGCGTTGCCTTCGACCAGGCCATCGATCTCGTCAGCGCCCGCTAGGTCACGCCTACACACGAAAAGGACGCTCACATGGACTTCATCTTCATGCTCACCCGCGCCGACCAGACCATCACAGACTGTCTGGAGGTCATGGACGAACTCGTCGACGTGCCGCTGGAGCACATCGGGTTCAAAGACATCGGCGTCGACATCGACACCCTCCGCGCTCTCCACGACAAGATCAAGGCGCGCGGCGCGGAAAGCTACCTCGAGGTCGTGAGTGAGACTCGTGAAGCCGCCTTGGAGTCCGCGCGCCTCGGCCGTGAGTTGGGGGTCGACTGGATCATGGGCGGTGTCTGGGTAGAAGAGATCCTCGCTGTCCTCGACGGCAGCGACATCGGATTCCTCCCGTTCCCAGGCGTGCCGACTGGCCATCCGACTGTGCTCGGCGGCACACCGGAGTCGGTTGCCGCGGACTGCCGCGCCGCGGAGGCCGCAGGTGCGGCGGGCGTCGACCTTCTCGCGTACCGGGCAAGCGATGCGGATCCCCTCGACTTGGTGAAAGCCGCACGCGCGGCCACGACCGGGCGGCTCGTAGTAGCGGGGAGCATCTCCACCACCGAAAGGATTCGCACGCTTGCAGTAGCCGGCGTCGACGGCTTCACGATTGGGCAAGCCGCGTTCGCCGGACTGCTCGACCCGCGCAAAGGATCCCTCACCGCACAGCTCACCGCCGCACTCGACGCGAGCCGAACGGCCTGACACACCATTGCGGGCCGGGCATCGTCCCTTCGAACGGCGGGCCCGGCCCATCCCATCGAGACCAAGGGACCCCGAGTTCGGGGTCACCGGACAAGGAGGTCCCAGCATGGAATCATCATCGAACGACGCGCTCCCCAAGACTCCGACACCAGAGACAGATGCCGTTATCAACGATCCGTACCAACATGAGCAGGAGGGCTACCGCCCTCACCTGAAAACCCGCCAGATCCGAATGATCGCGATCGCCGGAGCAATCGGATCCGGGCTTTTTCTTGGTGCCGGCGGACGACTTGCCTCTGCAGGCCCCTCGCTCTTCATCGCCTACGCAGTCGCGGGCCTGCTTGTCTACTTCATGATGCGCGCGCTCGGCGAGTTGGTCGTGCACCGGCCATCGTCTGGCTCGTTCATCTCATATGCCCGAGAGTTCTACGGTGAGAAGTTCGCGTTTGTCGCCGGATGGATGAACTTCCTCTTCTGGGCGACCGTCGCGATCATCGACGTCACCGCAGTCGCCACCTACGCGCACTTCTGGTCGTTCTTCACATCCGTACCTCAGTGGCTTCTCGCTCTGATCGCTCTCATCGGGATCCTCGCGGTCAATCTGATCTCAGTGAAGCTCTTCGGCGAACTCGAGTTCTGGTTCGCGTTCATCAAGGTTGCCGCGATAATCGCATTCCTGATCATCGGCACCATCGTTCTCGCATTCGGATGGCCGCTACAGCACGACGGAGCCACCAGCCAGCCCTCCCTGTTCATGTGGGCCGACAACGGCGGCATCCTCCCCGGAGGACTCCTCGCCCTCGTGTTCGTCTTCCAAGGCGTCATCTTCGCCTACGGTGGCACCGAACTCATCGGAACCGCTGCCGGCGAAACCGCCGAGCCACGCAAAGTCATCCCCAAAGCCGTGAGCTCCGTCATGTGGCGCATCGGTATCTTCTACATCGCCACTGTCATCCTGCTCTCCCTGCTCCTACCCAACACCGCCTACTCTGCAAGCGAGTCACCCTTCGTGACCTTCTTCGCAAGCCTCGGCGGCCAGCGCACGGGTGAGATCGCCGGAAGTGTGATGAATCTCGTCGTCATCACCGCAGCACTCTCCGCCATGAACGCAGGCTTGTACTCGACCGGCAGAAGCCTCCGATCGATGGCACTCAACGGTGCCGCACCGAAGTTCGCCGCACGCATGGGCCGAAACGGCGTCCCCTACATGGGTATTCTCGTCACCGCGGCCGTTGCACTCCTCGGAGTCGGACTCAACTACGTCGTGCCCGAGAACGCGTTCGAGATCGCCCTCAACATGTCAACCCTGGGCATCCTATCCACATGGGCGACTATCGTCCTCTGCCAGATCGCCCTCCGACGCAAAGTCACCGCCGGCGAGGCCCCGATGCCCAGCTACCGCATGCCAGGCGCGCCCGTGACGAGCTATCTCGCACTCGCCGGCTTCGCGGTCACCTTCGTTCTCATCGCGATCGACTACCCCACAGGAACCTTCACCGTGGCGACATTCGTCGCACTCGGCATCCCCGCCCTGATCATCGGGTGGTACGCAGCCCGCACACGCATAGCACGTCTGGCCGCCGAACGACGCGGACTCACAGGCGCCATCCCCGCAACACGAGACCGCACACCCGAGGACACCCGATGAACACTATCGATACTTCGCACGCACTCTTCGTGAGCGACCTCGACGGCACCCTCCTCAACGCAAACCGCCAAATCACCGAACGCACAGCACAGGCAGTCAACAGACTCATCGAACTCGGCGGACTGTTCGCCATCGCTACCGCGCGCATGCCACACAGCTGCCGCGACCGACTCGCTCCACTCAATCTCGAGCTCCCCGCGATCGTGATGAACGGTGCCGCCCTATACTCCTTCGCGCAAGCGCGCTTCATCCACTGGTACCCAATCAGCAGACGTGCAGTGGAGCATGTGCAAGACGCCATCACGCGCCACAACGCCGGAGCATTCATCTACGCGATTCACGACGGCAAGCTCCGCATCGGCTACACCCGGGACACCGACCTGCTCTCCGAGCAGTACAACACCCCCGCTGCGCACGCCGACACCGGCCAGTTCACCGAGCTGGGTCCCACGGACTGGCAGCGGCTCGGAGAGATCATTTACATCGCTGTCGTCGGAGACGACAACACGATCAACCAGGTCGCGACTGACCTCACCAACACATCCGACGTTCAACTCCTCCCATACCGCAACATCTACACCGAAACCGACTGCCTCGAGATCGCCAGCACTACCGCCGGTAAACACAACGCGATCGAACTTCTGTTGAGCGACACGGGCGCTACCTCGCTCGTCGCCTTCGGTGACAACCACAACGATCTCGCGATGATGGCAATCGCCGACGTCTCTCTCGCTCCTGTAGACGCAATCGATGACGCACGGAACGCAGCAGACATCATCATCCAATCCCACGACTCCGATGGCGTTGCGAAGATCCTCGAAACACGATTCATCCCAGCGCTCCGACCCGCCGCATCAGCATCAAACAGCAAACCCGATCCCATCCACGAATCGAACTTGCGTTGAAAGGCTCCGACTATTCATCTCTGAAGCCTGTGGAGCAGTGACGAAGACACCAAGCTGCCACGCCAACGATTCCTACGGCGAGTCCGATAGCCAATGGCGAGGTAGAACGCGACATCAAGAAGGCATCGCGGGGCAAGACATCAGAAAGCAGAGATCGAGAACTCTCGGCACGCAGGCACCGGGGGCGCATCCGCGTACTCATGAAGCGCCTCCCGACCAGGTCATGGTCGACCGCCGATCCAATTATTGGGGTGAGGGCCGTCTGTCGTTACGCGCTACCGATGCGTGAGAATGCGCCGAGGACCGTCTTCTCGGATTGGACCAGATACCGCTCCAGTTCGTGGACGGCGTCGTCGGCCCCGCGAGTGAGGCTTCAGATCATCGCCCCTACGCTCTCATCATGGCCGTGGAAGCGACCTTCGACGTTTCGCTTATGCGGGTAGTCCGGAAGTTTCCGGACGGGAGACGTCTCCTCGAAGGCGACCGACCCGGCGTCTGCCGGTGTCACCTCTTGGGCGAACCCATAAGCGAGTATCGAATGGTGGCTGCGAGAGCGTTCGTTCCATCGATCGCCTGCAGCCAGTTGGTCGTCAGCGTCATTGCGGACTCCGTTCGGTCAGCGGTGTCCGCGGAGGTGTTCCGCGGTGCGGGTCCCAACTTGACGTGAAAGCTACTCTGCTGCTTCGCGCGGAACCGACACCACGCCGCCGAGCGACAACTCCGGTGAGAATCTGCAAACTCCGGTGCGACGATCTGCAAGTAGGTGAGATTTCTGCAGATCCGGTGAGACAGGACATTTGTATCTTCGGGCCTTCGTTTGCCCTTGGTGCCGGGTAGGCGCCAAGGTGCTGGACCCGTCATTGGATGGTCAGTTTCCGCTCCGGTGGATGCGATACTTCATGGATGAGTCGCGGTGAGACGGTGGTGTTGGATCTCGTGGGTCCAGCGAGCCACACCTTGGTGCTGGAACCGGGAGTTGGATCGGTGAGTGTTGGTCCGCGACGCGATGGGGGCGTCCCCGACTTAGTCGTGGACTCGGATACGGTTGTGCGGTGGGAAGCATTTGATTCATTGCAGACACCGGCAGGGTCGCATTGGCCAAGATGGATTGAGTACGAAGGCCAGGATCTCTCGGTGTTCTCCTGGTCTGAACATCGGCCGATCGAGAGCCTGAGTTATCGAGCAACCGCGAATGTGACGACCGATCTCAGCCGGGCCTGTATTGGCGCACTAACTCTGGTTTCTCGGGGGCACCGTTTGGACGTGGCCCTACCGTCGGCGACAGTGTGTGAGCGGGTGTCGCTTGTCGGAGATCCTGTCGATTTCGCTGTGCATGCGGCCGCGGATGGGTTAGTGCCGAGGCTGGAGTTTGTGCTGCCGGTCAGGCCGTCTCCCGATGGAGAGCCGGCACTGGCGGATGGTTCACAGGGCTCCCGCCGTCTGCCTCAGTTGACCGAGCTTGGGGGAATTCAAGAGATCTCTGTGTCTTCTAGTCCGCTGGATGTTCCGTTCGACGTGAGCTCCTTGCTGCAGTTCCCTGGGCTGGAGGATCTGGAATTGGCTGGTGCGTGCGCGAACTGGGAGTCACTGCAGGGGCTGTCACTACGTGGTCTCGCGCTCCGTTTCGTCCCGGATTTGTCAGCATTTCCGAGCCTTTCTTGTTGGCCGGATCTGGAACGCATCATTGTCTTCAACTGCGATGCGGACGCCAGCAAGGTCATGCGATCGCAGATGAAGAAGCTGCCGCCCACTGAGCGCCACAGGTCCGTAAGTCACCCCCGGACTCGAACGTGGTTCCTTGAAGAGTACGGCCTGCCCTTTGATGCATGGCCCACGAAGAGCGCAGGTAAAGCCACCGCGGCGTTCAAAGCGGCCGTCAAGACAGTCAAAGCAGCAACATCAACCGCGGACACCGTGGGCGCGATCTCCGCCTTCACCGCAGCTGCGAACTCCTGGCCCGAGATCGAGACGAGTGAGCGCGAAGACCTTGCCCGCGCGGTCATTCTATTGACCAAGCTTAGTTCTGCACCGATCCCTGAAACTCAGGCAGTGGCCATCTTCGACGCCGAGCGCACCTTCTAGAGAGCACCCGTCTGGGTAATCCTGCCCATCGACAGCTTGAGAGGAGTAAGAGAAGATCGTCGTGCATGACGCTCGACCCGAGATAAGGAGAAGCTGCGATGACTACGTCTAGTTTGAGAACGGCGATCATCACGGGAGTGTTGGGGGCAACGCTATTGACCACGGTGCCTGCAGTAGGCGCCAGCGCCAGCGTCACTGCAGCGACTGCGGCCGCAAAGGTGGATGCCGCTGTGCATTCGTCGGCTCTCGCTGCACGACCCTTCATGGTGCACGTCAAAGGACCGTACTCGTCGGCTGCGGTGTGCAAGGCGGCGGAGCGTGCCTATCGTTCCTCCTGGACCACCATTTACCGCCCTTGCTACTACTCGACGGACGGCCCCTACAAGGGCGCACCTGCAGGGTGGTACTTCTGGGGCCGCGAGCCTGCGTGACCTGACCGTATCCGCCCTTCGCGGTCGCGGGGGCGCGGGGCTTTGTAGGGTGCCGACAGGGCCCGCTTCTTAACGGTCTCGGTCGAGCAGGCGGTCACGGCTCTTGGCGACATCGTGTGCGATGGTCGTGGCCTCGGTTCGCTAGGGCTCGGGGCCAGTTCCGGCTTGATCTTGTCGCTCCAAAAGTCCTAGCAGGAGGAGAAGCAAGGATGGCCCCGGCACTGAAGGTCAGACTCCTTACCCTTGGTGTCCTTGCACTCAGTGGTGCCCTCGTATGGGCTTGTGGGGTCGGAGTTCCAGCCTCGTGCGGGGCAGATAGCCCCACCGTTGATCTTGGTGGCGATCATGACTGTGCTAGGTCTTCTTTTGGTCATCGCCACAAGACGAAACTCGGGGAAGCACCTACGAGGAGGGCCTACCGTAGCCCTCCCTCGTAGGCCTCGCCGTCGTGACAATCGTCGCCCTTCGTTGGGTTGACTGGACCGTAGCCCCTCTACGGGGTGGCAGCGGCCTTGGCCCTCTAGAATGCCCATCTCGTCGGAATCTCGCAGTCAAAATCAACTCCCCCCTCTTGAAGGACTCCGGCGGTTCACCTCACTCCAGAGGACGCCCTACCGGACCTGTGCCGGGAGGCATCGGCTCGAAGTGTTTCGCCGTTGTTGAACTCGCGTTCCAGTGACTCAACGACGCCCAACGGTACTTGTCGCGGCCAGCGTAGAACGTGGCTCGAACACGGCCGTCCTGGTCGCTGTCCGGGTAGTAGTTCATCTTCGTGCGCGCCAGCGTCGCCCGGTGAGGTCGTCGGTACCGCGGTGACGGGGCTGGTGTGGTGGGTGTTCGAGAACATGGTACAGTTGATGAACAACCGGTTGGTTGGCTACTGGGGATGTACTGGGGGGATTGACGATGGGTATGGGGAGGGTCTGGCCTTCCGTCGTTGCGATTACTGCTTGCGCAACCGCAATGACGGCGCTCACCGGCTGCGCCTCCGGCGGCAGCATTGCCAGGGACGTCGTGGCGGACCACGTGGAGCAACGCATCAAAGCGCGCCTCGGCGTCAACGCCGACGTGGACTGCGGTAACGGAGCGGTGAGCGCCAAAAAAGGTGTGGAGCTGGACTGCTCTGTTCGCCCCGAAGACGGGGCGAACAACTATGCGGCCCTCGTGACCATCCTCAGCGGTACCAACGACTCGCGACTGAGTATTGACGTTGCTGTCAACGCAGAGCGGTAACCCGGTCGCTCGACTTTCTGCTTTTCATTCCGATCCGACTTTGTGCTGGGGGCAATATGTCTGTTTCATTTTCCGACCGTTCAAGCCGAAGCTCCTGGCGCCGCCTACGCCGTGGGCTCGGCGCGGTGCTCGCTACATTTGCCGTTGTTGTCGCTGGGGTCTTCGTCCCCGGGGTCGCAGCGCACGCCGCGGGAAACGCCGTGCTGGACGTTGGCATTGAACCGGTCAATAATCTGACGGGCGCGCCCATCAGCGGGACTGGATACGGGCAGAACAATGATCGGATCGCCTACAAGGTCAGCTTTTCGTGTGCCGTCGAGGCGTGCACGAACGCGTCTGTGAAGCTCTCGCCGTCGCAGGTTGATCCCTACGGGATCGGCAGTGGGTATCTGCTGCAGTACGAGACGTGGACACGTCCGGACGGATCGACCACGACCGCTTCCCCGAGCGGCAGTGACAAGGACGGGTGGACGTTCCCGCTTGGTGACATCGCTGCGGGCGACTCCGGAACGTTCCTGGCCGTGTACCAGGTTCTCCCCTCGCGCAAGGTCGCCGGTGCCTCGCGTCCCGTGCCAGCCCAATGGTATCCATCTGGATTCCAGATCAAAATGGCCGCGACACTGAAGGCGGATACCGCTAGTAACGCACCAACCGCGACGGCCTCGCCCGTGACCTGGTCTAGTACGGTACCTGACCCTCGTGTCAGCATTACTCCGGGTCAGACAGCCACGCCAGGCGGGACAGCCAACGCATACCTGAAGATGACCTCCGGCGCGTTCCGAGACGTCGACTATTCGCTCTTCAGTAACGCGGATGTCGTCGGAGCAGGCAGCTTCAAGAATGTCCTCTCTGTGCCTCTTGGGCTCACCCCTAACGTGCCGGTCGTGAATGGTGGAGTGTGGGATCCTGCCACCCGCACCATCACGTGGTCGAGAGGGACGAAGGATGCTCCGGACGCGCAAGCGCTCGGCGGCTGGGGAAGCGTCGCGAGGGCTTTCAACGCCACTGCTCCGTATGGCCAAAGGGATGTCTCGTTTCAGGTCGATCCGGGCGCGAGTTTCCCGGGGGCGGACGCATCGGGGTGCAACTTCTCTACCGATCTAGACCTGAAGTTCGCGACCGAGGTGACGTACCTCGATACCGCACGCACGACAAAGACGGCGAACACGACGGCGAAGCTGCGCGTGGCCTGCTGGGCCCCTTTCGGAACCGCCGGAATGTACAAGGAAGCGACGTTGGGCGGCGGAGCGGCCGCCACCGACATCCCGATCCCGAACACCGTCGCGACGACGGGAACGTGGGCTGTGGTGGTCCAGAACAAGGGCAATCGTCCGGCGGTTGCGGTGATTGAGGATGATCTGACGAAGACGGATCTCCCTGTGACGCGAGTCTGGGCCAGCCTTCCCGGTGGTCTACCCGGTGGTGCGGTGAATGGGTCCGTGATCGAATGGCGCCTTGACGACGGCACGACAGGCTCGACACCCGATTCTGTAACGGCTCCACCGGGCCGCACATTCACTTGGGTGCGGCTGACGAGCCCGGAGATCAAACCCGGACGTCAAGCACCGAGTGAGACAACCTCGACCCAGTTCAGCGCGAACTTCGTGTTCTCCGTGCTCCCAGGTATGACCCCGGGTGCGCGGACGAATACGGCGACGTCGACGATGACGTGGCCCGGTACCGACATCAAAGCGGCGGCGAACACGGCGTCCAAGACGGTCCGCCTCGTTGGTGAGAAAGCCGAGATTCGAGCGGACTTCACGACGCCGGCTGTCGTCGACGGCGGAGGGCAGGCGGTGCCCGAGCGTGCCGTGACATTCACAGTGGGCGGGAGTACCGCGAAGATCCCCGGTACTGGCTTCAACCCGGAATACGTGTTCATCGCTCCGACGGGCTGGACCGTGCAGAAGAACTCGGCGACGTTCGACACGGCAGTGCCCGCTGGCGTTCAGATCTCCTACGCATCGAAGCAAATCAACGGCGTGATGCGGGATGTCGTCGTCGCGCGATGGCCCCAAGGGACGAGCGCGTCCATGAACGCCTCGGCACCGAAGATGCATGTGATCGCCAGCCCCACTTTCGCTGTCGCCGCGGGAACGCAGAGCGTTGCAGAAACTTGGTTCGGAGACTCGGAACGCCGATACACCACAGACAACACGACGTTCGCGTTCCCGAAAGAGGCGCTCACCGCGGTCCAGAACACAGCAGACGTGGACGGGAGCGGACAGACATCGGCCTGGTTCTCCGCAGCCCGCCAGACCGTCACTGTGTCGGGCGCCGACAACCTGGGGGTTCTGAAGGAAATCTGCCTTCCGACCGCGGGTGCTCCGGAAGGATGCACCTGGCTGTCCGACTCCGCGAAGTCTGTGCCAGTTCCATCGAACGCGACGGACATTAAGTACCGCATCACTCTCCAGAACCACGGCAACACCACTCTGTCGAACGTGGTGGGCTACGACGTGCTCCCGTTCATCGGAGACACGGGATTGATCCCGGGCACAGTAGGAACTTCTCGCGGCTCACAGTTCTCGGAACGAGTCGGCACTGTGAGCGCGGTCTCCGCGAACCTCACGCTCTCCTATTCCGCTTCCACCAACCCCGCCCGTCCCGAGGTGTCCCCGGCAGGAACGGTGAACGACTGGGGCCCGAGTGCGTCGGGCAAGCAAGCGATCCGTGCCGTCGTGTCCGGATCGCTTGCCCCCGGCCAGAAGGCACAGTTCACCTACACGGCTTCCGTGCTCGGGGGCAAGCCGGATCTACGTGCCTGCAACTCGGTGGCGATTGATTCCGCGCAGACGCTGCCGTCGGAGCCGACAGCAGTATGTGCGCTGATCGCGGAAGCCGACCTGAGCGCGGGAGGTGTGGACACGATCTCGACTCAGCAGGGACGACCGACCACGTTCCCCTTCGTGTTCGCGAACGAATCGGGCACGAGCCCGGTGGCAACGACTGTCAAGATCTCCATCCCCGCGGGCGTGACCATCCCGAACCTCAACATCCAGGGATGGACCTGCACGCCAACTGACGCGCCCATCACCGGCCCGGCCACGCTCACCTGCACCCCCCTTAAAGACATGCCACAGGGCGTGAAGGTTCCATTCGACCTGCCAGCGATCGTGACTTCCCCCACCCCAGTCTCGGTGACCGCGGAGATTCTGACGAACGTGCGCGACACGAACCCGGACAACAACTCGCACACGATCACGACCCGCCAGCCCGACGCTCCGGCCGTGAGCCTCGGCGTCGAAAAGACCGACGGTGTGACCGGGGTGGTGCGCGGCCAGCAAACCACTTACACGGTGTCAATCCGCAACCCCCTCGTGTACGAACAGCTCAACGGGGTGCAGGTCGTAGACACCTTGCCGACCGGGACGACGTTCGTCTCTGCATCCGACGGTGGAACGTTCGCCAACGGGGCGGTAGCGTGGACGATTCCATCGATCGCCGCTAACGCGGTGCAGACGCGCACTGTCACCGTGCATGTCGACGACACCGCTGCGGCGACAATCCGCAACGAGGTGACCGCGACGGTGACCGACCCGGCATTCGGGCCCACGGTGCTCACCGGTACGGCAACCGATGACAACACCGTCGATGCAATCTCGCTGACAAAGAGCGCCACGCTGCTGGCGCCCGGCGACCCGGCGCGTCCATCGGTCGGCGACACGGTCCAATACCGCTTCGAAGTGACGAACACAGGCGGTGGCCCGCTGTCGGAGGTGACCGTCAACGACCCGATGAAGGGGCTGTCGAAGGTTTCGTTCCCGGACGGTTGGCCGACGCTCCCCGGACACCTCGGTGCCGGAGAGTCTGTGACCGGCGTCGCGACCTACGCCCTTACCCAGGCCGACATCGACGCAGGCACCGTGACGAACGAGGCCTCCGTTAGCGGGTCCTCAGCGGGTGGCGAAGCGGCGACGGCGAAGAGCGGAGTCGACTTCCCCTTGTCCGCAGCCAGCGCACTCACCGTCGCCAAGGCCGGTTCGCTTACGAAGACCGGCACCACAAAGGCGGGAGACACGGTGGACTATTCGTTCACCGTGACCAACACCGGCAATACGACCGTGCGCAGTATCGTGCTGTCCGACCCGAAGCTCGGCCCGGATCCGGTGCTGATCAGGGATGCGGCGTGGCCGTCGACACCGGGGCAGCTCGCCCCGGGAGCGTCGGTGAAGGCGACTGGCACATACACACTCACTCAGGCCGACATCGACGCGGGTTCCGTGCCGAACACGGCTACGGCGAGTGGTTTGGACGCTACCGGCACGGAGGTGCGGTCGGAGGGCAGCGACACCGTCGCGATCGTCGCCGAACCGGGCCTGACGCTGAAGAAGACCGGCGCTCTCCCAAACGGCGTGGATGCACCGACCCCAGGTGCGGTCGTGGACTTCACCTTTGTCGTGAAGAACACAGGGAACGTGACCATTGACGGCGTGGCGATCATCGATCACCTCGCCGGCGTCTCCGCCCCCGCTCTGTCGGGTTCCTGGCCGAACACCGTTGACCGTCAGCTCGCTCCCGGGCAAGAGGCCACCTTCACCGCGGCTTACACGCTCACCGCGTCCGATGTGGATGCGGGGCGTATCGTGAACACTGCGACTGCGACTGCCATCCCGGTCCGCGGGGTGCTGGATCCCGCTGACGCTGAGACGACCGTCACCTGGAACACGAACCCTGCTCTCACTCTGCAGAAGACCTCGTCCTTGGATACGACCACCGTGGTGGTCGCGGGCGACGAGGTCGAGTACACCTTCCGTGCCGAGAACACCGGCAACGTCACCCTCGATGACATTCGTCTGACCGATCAGATGCTCGGCCTCGACGCGGTGCCGTTCCCCGGCACCATCACGGGGCAGGCGCTCGGCGCCGGCGATACTGTTGTCGGGACGGTGCGGTACACCGTCACGCAGGCCGATATCGACCGGGGGACGATACTCAACAAGGCCACCGCAACCGGCACCGCTCCAGATGGAAGGGAAGCGGATGACGATGGTGATACAGAGACCATCATCCCGGCGGCACCGGCAGCATCCTTCGTCAAGACTGGAGTGTTGACCACCCGAATCGATGGCAGTGGCGATGAGGGCACGCTCACGGCGCCCGTGCCGGGACAGATCGTCCGGTTCGAGTTCGCTGTCCGTAACGCGGGCAACGTCACCATCTCCGGGATAGACGTGACAGACCCGCTCAAAGGCCTTGGAGCCGTCACTCTGAAGGACGGCTGGCCCGGTGTCCCCGGTTCCCTCGCACCCGGGCAACAGGCCGTCTTCATCGCCGACTATCCGCTGACCGCCGCCGACCTGGACAAGGGAAGTGTGGCAAACACCGCAACGCTGACTGGCGATCCCGTGCGCGGGGATGAGCTCGATCTCGACAGCAGCACTACGGTGACATTGCCCCAGACGCCGTCACTGAAGCTGACCAAAACTTCGGCTCTGCCGGACGCCCAGTCCCCGAAGGCTGGGGATATCGTGAAGTACCGCTTCACGATTGAGAACACCGGGAACGTCACGGCTCACGACATCACCATCGACGATCCAATGCAAGGCCTAAGTGAAGTCGTGTTCGGCGACTGGCCCGGCGAGGAGGGCGTCCTCCCCGCAGGCGGTAAAGTCACCGCGACCGCGACCTACGCCCTTACCCAGGCTGACATCGACGAAGCGACCGGCACCATTGTCAATACTGCGACCGTGCACGGCACCGACGGGGATGGCGACCCAATCACGTCGGAGTCGTCAGCAACGACCGATCTCCCTGCAGTTCCAGGAGTCGAGTTCCGCAAACTTGGTGAGCAGACCACCGGCGACAACACCCGACCGGTGCCGGGCGACGAGCTTGGCTTCACCTTCGAAGTGAAGAACACCGGCAACGTCACGGTCAACACCATTGAGATCACCGATCAGCTCGAAGGGGTAAGCGCGATTTCCGAGGGAGGCGACTGGCCTACCACGAAGGGCGTGCTGCTCCCCGGCGAGAAGATGACCTTCACCGCGACCTACGCCGTCGACCAGAGCAGCATCGATGCCGGTGGTGTGACCAACATCGCCACCGTTGACGTCACACCGTCGCGAGGGACGAAACCTCCCAAGCCCACCGCGGAAGTACGTGTCCCATTGGCGCAAGCTCCGAGACTGGAGTTGGTGAAAACCGCAGAGGTTATTGATGCGAACAAGGATGGAAAAGCGAATCCGGGAGAGCGCGTCACCTACTCATTCGCCGTGACGAACTCGGGCAACACCACCCTGAACGATGTCACCGTGCAGGATCCGAGGTTGTCCCAGAACCCGGTGGTTGGCACCCTCGCTCCCGGTGAGAAGCGCACCGTCACGGCGGACTACATCGTCACGGATTCCGATGCGGCTTCTGAGGAGATGATCAACACGGCGAACGTGACCGGGATCACGGGCACCGATCTTTCGACGACTTCGCCCGATTCGACAGCCGTCGTACCCACCGGACCTATCCCGTCGACCCCCTCCGGGGGTCTCGCGATCACCGGAGGGGCCGCTCAGGCCGGGCTGATTGTCGGCGGGGCAAGCATTCTCGTCGCTGGTGCGTTCCTGTTCCTCCTCGCGGCCCGGAACAGGCGCCGTCGTGAGGCTGTCGAGACGGAGGCCCCGAGCGAGGTCTGATCTGGGCGGCGCGAGAGAGCCGCGCCGCCCAGCCATATCGACGTCGGTTGAAAGGAATCAGACACACAGACTAGCGGATCGACATCCCCACGGCCCTCTCCCCGGAGGCCCCGTCGTGTCCGCCTTGCCGAGCTTTTCTCCCCAGTTGGCTCGGCAGGAGGTAGCCAGGCATAGTTCCTGGCTACCTCCACTCTTTTCTCCCCGAAGTGAGCCCAGAGTAGTGCATGCGGGTACAGTGGGCAGGCAGGAGGATTCGACCCACGGGGGTACGTCGAGGTCATTTCTGCACGAAACCGGGGAGAAAATGAACGTGCTCGAAAAGAAGCTCAGCTTGCGTGCGGACGAACGACCGGTGCTTCCGGCGGACGAACTCCCCAAAGGGACAGCTGGCCGGATCCTCGAAGCCGCAGTCGTGCGATTCGCGACGACCGGATTCCGCGAGACTTCAGTGCGAGAGATCGCCGCTGATGTCGGCATCAACCACGCAACCCTGTACTCCCACTTCGCGTCAAAGGATGAACTCCTCCTCGCGGTGCTCATGCTGCGCCACCGAAGCGTGGAGCAAGAGTTCGAGCTCTCAGGGGGTCCAGTGACTGACGATCCACGAGTCCGTATCGCACTGTTCATGCGCGCAGGAATGACCGCGGTCACGCAGTACCCGTTTCTTGCAGCCGTGTATGTAAACGAAATGCAGTGGCTTGCTCCCGAGCTTGCCGCCCCTCTCCTCACGCTCTACAAGGGCATCATTGCGGCAACCACTCGCACCATTCAAGATGGCATAGAGCAGGAGAGATTTCGAACGGTGCCCGCAGAGCTGGCGACAGGTGCTCTCGGGGGACTTATTGAACAAGCCACCCGCTGGGTCGCACAGAATTCTTACAACGATGAAGAGATGACGGAGACTTACGTGGACTTCGCCTTGAAAATGCTGAGCAAGTAATCCTCAAGTCCTTCGCAGTCATCGAGTTCCCTCTTCCCGACGTCCCACATAGTGTGGGACGTCGGGTGGCGGCCTCTTGGTTCGTGGGGAGATCCCAAGAGGCCGCCCCGAACCGGCTTCGCTGGGGCCTCCACCGGTTCGCCCACCGCGAGACACATGCGGCGATGACACGCATGCTTGACCTCAGGATGGAAATGCGAAAGACCTCTGCGCTGTGACGCAATGATCCACATCCGTGTGCGTCTCTCCTCGATTAGAGCTTGGGCCCGCCAGCGACGTAGATGACCTGGCCCGAAACGTAGCCGGACTCTGTCGAGCACAAGTAGGACACCGTGGCCGCCACATCGTCCGGGTGCCCGACGCGGCCGACAGGAATCTCCGCGGCGGCGGCAGCAGCGACCTCATCGAAGTTCAACCCGATGCGGGCAACGGCCGCCCGCGTCATGTCCGTGTCAACGAAGCCCGGAGCTACGGCATTCACCGTGACACCGAAGCCACCCAGCTCAATGGCGAGAGTTTTCGTGAACCCCTGCAGCCCCGCCTTTGCCGCGGAGTAGTTCGCTTGGCCGCGATGTCCGAGCGCACTAACGCTAGAGAGGTTCACGATGCGCCCCCACCCGGCGGCGACCTGGTACTTCTGCACCTCACGGCTCATGAGGAAAGATCCGCGGAGATGCACGCCCATGACCGTGTCCCAGTCTTCCTCCGTCATCTTCGCCAGGAGGTTATCGCGGGTGACTCCCGCGTTGTTGACAAGAATCGTCGGCGCCCCCAGTCTGTGCGTGATCTGTTCGACGGCGGAAGCGACTGCATCCGGATTGGCTACATCGGCGCCGACAGCTAGTGCGCGCCTTCCTCCAGTGGCGATCTCCGCGACGACAGGCCGGCAAGCCTCCTCGTCGAGATCGAGGACGGCGACCGCACAGCCATCACTAGACAGGCGACGCGCGATGGCCGCACCGATTCCACGGGCCGCACCGGTCACGACAGCGACAGATTCCATACATCCCCCTCGGGGCCAACGCTGGGAAGGACCAGCCAACCAAATGGTTGGCTGGCAATGCTAGCATGGTCGCTCCTACTCGAAGGGTGTCTCGTGAACGACGGAATCGCGCGTTGAAACCAACAGTCGTGGGAACGACGTTCGGGCCGGTAAGAGGCGTCAGACGGAACGGCATCGTGTCCTGGCGTGGGATCCCGTATGCCGCTCCGCCATTCGGCGAGCGGCGGTTCCGCCCTCCTGTAGCACCGTCCGTTTGGGCCGATCCATTTGACGCGTCGGCCTTCGGGCCCGCAGCCCCTCAGCAACCATCCGACGGGCAGAGTCCGGTACCACGCCCTCGGACGGGTGGCGACGACATTTTGACGCTCAATATCTGGTCCCCAGACAGCACCGCTCGACTGCCGGTCATGGTCTTCATCCACGGCGGTGCGTTTGTCAGTGGAGGATCCGCGTTGCCGATTTACGACGGTGATGGTTTCGCCCGGCAAGGCATCGTCTACGTCTCGATCAACTACCGCCTTGGGGTGGACGGGTTCCTTTGGACTGGGGAGGGGACTCCGAACCTTGGCCTGCTCGATCAGGTAGCCGCCCTGGAGTGGGTCCGCGACAACATCGCCGGATTCGGTGGCGACCCGGATCTCGTGACGATTTTCGGCGAGTCCGCGGGAGCCATGAGTGTCTGTACTCTGATGGCGATGCCCCGCGCGCGCGGGCTGTTCCACCGCGCAATCGCGCAATCCGGTGCCGGTGATTGTGCCCGGACTGCGGACGAGGCGCTGCGTGTGACACGGAAGCTCGCGCGGCTGCTCGGCGTGCGCCCGACCATCGCCGCGCTATCTGCCGTCCGTCGGGAGCATCTCCTCTGGGCGCAGGCGGAGCTTGGCGTACGCATGATCCGAAGCATGGCTTCCTGTCGAGGGCACGCGGCGACACAGAACCTCATGCCCTTCGAGCCCGTGATCGACGGGGAAATCCTTCCTGCACTCCCCCGATCAGCCCTCGCCGCCGGAGAGTCTTCCGACATCGACCTCCTCATCGGATTCAACCAGGACGAGGCGAACCTCTTCTTCGTACCCAATGGAAGCATCTCGAAGCTCAACCTGCTTACGGCGTTCCTCTTCGCCCGCGGGTATGGTGCGCGTCTTCACGGCCTTCGCCGCTCCTATGCGTCACGGGGGATCACTGACTCCTCGAAGCTGGCGCTCGCGATCTTCACCGACGGCTTCTACCGCATCCCCGCCCTCCGTATCGCTCAAGCGCGACCACGAACACACGTCTACGAGTTCACATGGCAGCCGCCCACCTTCGATGGCGCCCTCGGCGCGTGCCACGGCTTGGAGCTTCCTTTCGTCTTCAACACGTTGGACACAGCTGGGCTCGACACGCTGCTCGGGGAGAACCCTCCGGCATTGCTGGCGTCCGAGATGAATCGGACCTGGGCGCGTTTCGCACGGACCGGAAAGCCCGGATGGCCCATGTACGACGGCCGCGAACGACACTCCATGCGCTTCGACACGATCTCCCGCCTGGAACAAGACACCACTGACCCCAGGGCATGGCCCGTTCTCGACCCCTGGTGACCGCACTGAGGCGGACGCCGGTGAGAGACCGTTCGCCGCCTTGACTAACAACCGATCTCCTCACTAGAGTTCACGAACAACCGGTCGGTTGGCTAGGAGTGCTGACGACAGTGTGTCAGCCCGCCCCTCGCCATCGACGACGAAGGCAGGAACGAAGGGGTTCCATGACGTCCACACTGCACGAACTCGCCACCCGCAAAGCCATGCGGCGGCTGTTGCCGTTGTTGGGCACCGCCTACTTCTTCTCTTACATCGACCGCACGAATGTTGCGCTGGCGAAAACACAACTTGAGGCCGATGTCGGGATCAGCGCGGCCGCGTACGGGCTAGGGGCGGGTCTATTCTTCGTGAGCTACGCTCTGCTCGAAGTTCCCAGCAACCTCGTGCTGTATCGCGTCGGCGCGCGGATATGGATCGGACGGATCGCAGTCACCTGGGGTCTGGTGTCCGCGGCGATGATGTTCGTCCAGGGCCCCATTTCTTTCTATGTACTTCGCTTCCTGCTCGGGGCCGCCGAGGCCGGGCTCTACCCGGCCCTGATGTACCTCGTCACTCAATGGTTCGCCCCGAAACACCGGGTTAGAATCGTCGGTCTTCTGTACACTGCTCCGGCTCTGGCAATGATCATCGGCGGGCCGGTCGGTGGCGGGCTCATGTCTCTGGACGGCATCGGCGATCTACATGGATGGCAATGGATGTTCCTCATCGAAGGCCTTCTCACGGTCGTCGTCGGCGTGGTGGTGTGGGTGCTGCTTCCGGATACGCCGTCACAGGCACGATGGTTGTCGGATTCCGAGGCCCGCGAACTCAAGACCCATGCCACCGCCGGAGACCATTCATCCCCGACACGACTCCGAGGGAACTTCCGGATCGCCTTCGGACGCCCGGTGATTCTCATACTTGCTGGGGTGTACTTCCTCAACCAGATCATCGCGTCGGCAGTGGGCTTCAACTTGCCCTCGATTATCGAGGGCTTCGGCGTCAACTCTCCGCTGGTCGTTGGCGCGATCACTGGCAGCATGGGGGTGGCCGCGCTGATCGGCGTATTCTTGCTCCCTTGGCTGCACGAGCGGACGGGCAACGACACCAGACTGATCATCGCCTGCGCCGCGCTGACGACGATCACGCTGACCGGCTACTCACTTTTCCCCGGACCGATGGCGCGACTATTGTTCCTGTTCCTGACGAACATCTTCTTGTTGGGCATGCTGCCACTGTTCTGGTCGGTCGCGATGTCACGAATGTCCGGACTTATGGCGGCCGCAGGACTCGCGTTCATCAACATGATCGGACTTCTCGGAGGGTTCGTCGGGCCATTCGCTTATGGACTCCTCGAAGGAGTGGGGGTCATAGCGAATCCGCTCTTCCTCCTCGCCACCTGCATGGCGATGGTTCTATTCGCGATCCTGCTAGCCCAGCTCATCCGCAAGGAGGCTCCCCCCAGTTCCACCATCACGCCCGCCACGACGAAGGAAATCCAATGAGAATCATGACCGCCCCTCCTGGCGCACACACCCGACCGCCCAGAAACCAGAGCAGGCTCGCGGTCCGTGCCGCTGTGGTCGTCGCACTCTCGATCTTCCTTGTCGCGCCGAGCGCAGCAGCGTCGTCAACGCCAACCGGTGACATCACCGACAAACACATCGGAAAACTATGGATCGTGGACTACCAGCTTCACGTTCCCCCCACATGGACAGCGGACCAGAAGATGCCACTTGTCGTCGCAATCCACGGCTGCGGGATGACGGGGTACGGGACCAACTCGATGAAGGACATGACCCAGTTGAACACGCTGGCCGACAAAGAGGGCTTCCTCGTCCTCTACCCGAATCAGTCACGGCTGAACAATAACTTCGGCTGTTGGAACTGGGACTCACCGGTCAATAAGTACCGCGACGCGGGAGGCGAGACCACGGCCATCGCTGGCGCGACGCAGGCAGTTATGCAGAAGTATGGCGTCGACCCACAACGAGTCCATGTTCTCGGCGGCTCATCCGGCGCGGCTGCCGCCGTTAACCTGGGGGTCACGTACCCCGACGTCTTCGCAACGGTGACTTCCTTCGCCGGCGGTCCCTACGTGAGACTTCCAAAGAATGAAGTATTGAGAGACCCCGAGCTTTCGGCGCCCTCAGTCGTGAAGGCGATGGGACCGTACGCTCGACCTGTCCCGCTGCTCATCGTCCAAGGGGACCAAGACACGGTGGTCCCACCCTCGTACGCGGGACTGTTGGCACGACAATGGCTTGCGGCATCCGACCTGGTGGACAACAGCAGTGAGCAGTATGTCTCAACAACCTCACCGGGTCCTCGCGGCACGATGTACCCGTCCGAGCGCACTACGTGGACGCTGAACGACTCCGACCGCACCCTCGTTGAGCTCGTCATGGTCAATGGGCAGGCGCACACCTGGTCGACCCCCGGAGGTACAGGAAGGTACGTTGATCCTGCAGGGCCGGACATGACAGCCATCTTCTGGGAGTTCGCCGGCGAAAGGCGCCGGGACTGACAGGATCCGCGGAGGGTGGAACGGGACAACCGGGGCCTCCAGCGAGCCCACGTATGTCACCGGTGCACGTGGACCCAGTCGGCCGCACACCCCGGAATCGGCCTGTTCCTCTGCGCCGTTCTCGCTCGCCGGACACGAAGTGTCCGTTGATAGGTCTCCGCTACCACGGTTGCGCCAACTCCACACCGGAGAAGCCGACGCAACCGTCGCTCTTACTCCAATGGTTCACGCTGAAGCGAAGATGCATCGGGCGGGGTATCGGTGACCGGATTTGCGATAACGCGCGGAGACTTGACCAGCTTGAGGCCGATCACGGCTGCGACGATCCCTCCGATGAAGATCGCCTTGCCCGCCGAAAACACTTCAGCACCTGTAAGCATCGCCCACGTGACGGTGAGCACGGCGCCAAGTCCAACCCACACGGCGTAGGCGGTCCCGATGGGAATGTGTTTCATTGCCCAGCCCAGGCCGATCATGCTCAGGGCAAGTGCGATGAGGAACACTATGGTCGGCGACGGTCGAGAAAACCCCTGGGAGAGACCCAACGCGGTCGCCCACACCGCTTCAAGGACGGCACTGATGAGGAGAACGATCCACGGCATGACTAACTCACCACCTTGAGGCCAACAACGCTGCCAACGAGGAGCAACAGAAGCAGCAAGCGCGGGAGCGATGCTCGTTCCTTACCCGTGATCATCGCCCACAAGACAGTCAGTGTGGCGCCGACCCCCACCCAGACCGCATACGCGGTACCCGTGGGGAGATCATTCATCGCCCACGCCAGGCCGATCATGCTCAGGGCAAGTGCGATGAGAAACACGACTGTGGGACGGCGCTTTTTGAGGCCATCCGAGGCGGACAAAGCTGTCGCCCACACCGCCTCTAGGACTCCGGAGGCGACAAGAATAACCCAAGACATGACTGACTCCCTAGCGAGTCAGTCGTCGTGTGCGGGTACTGCTCCCTCGTCCGCTTCCCCAGGGTTTTCGGGGCAGTCGCAGACTATTCATACTGCCTGAGCAAATGCTGTGCACACCTCGGCCGCGGGCTCGACCTCAGCCTGGGCCGCCGAATTCTGGATGGAGGAGCTCCGCTAGAGGCGCAAAGAGCGGGGACCGTGGAACACCAGAGGGAGCGCAGCGAGTGGGGATATGCCGCGAAAGACCAGCACGCAGTGGTGGAGCGGTGCCGCGCGTCGTCCAAACAGGGAGGGGGCCAGCGTACCGTCGCCGGCACCCGTAGGCACCCCGGGAAGGGCCTCGGTGCCGGGATCGGGGTAGCCCGCCTCAGGTGGCGAGGGGGAAGAGGTGCCCGATGTCGCAGAACTTCGTGCCGGTGCCGGTGGCGGTGGCCCAGATGGGGTGTCCGTTGTGGATCGTGGGGGTGAGGGGTCCTGTGCCGGGGATGGTGGGCCATTGAGTGTTGCCGCGCGTGGCGACGACTTGGAGGAGGCGTGCGGTTTGGGCGACGAGGTGGGCGTCACTTTCATGGCCGACGATGTAATCGAGACCGCTGAAGGACACAGCAACGACGGGGCGTCCGGCATAAGTGCCGGTAGCGGACACTTCGACGATCGCGTCGGGAATCCACGCGAAACGGAAATCGTGCACCGCGGGGGTGATGACGGTGTTCGCGTGTGCGATACGCCGCGCAGATAGACGGCTCTTCTTGATGGGGCCGGTGATCATCATGACGGGTCGCTCCTGCACTACGTCCACCTTTCTCAGGGTGTCTAGTGGAGAGACGCGCACTGGTTACCACCGCCCCCCACTTTGTATCAACAAGAGATCTGTATGAGAAGCGTGGGCCGGAGAGGCGTGGCGGCGGCGAGGAAGAGGCTCGCCGCCGCCGATGCTTGCATTGCGACAAAAGAACGACCCCAGAAGAGTGCAAACCCTTGTTCACCTGCGTATGACGAGCCCCCACCCGTGACACGCACCGGACAAGCCCGGCAAGTAGAGAGACGTCGTACCCACCGCTCTGTTACACGGATCAGTTCAAGACTACCAAACGGTTGGGTGTTATCAATTTGATCAGGGCGTGACGTCTCGAACCAGCAATTCCTATCGGCGGGGCCTCTTCGTAGGGCTGGCAGCGACTTTCGTTCTCTCCGGTTGCACCGCTGAGGCGGGAACGGAGAAAGAAGCAACCATCCTCGTCTCCTGATGGCTCCTCAAGCTCTGCCGTCGTGCCGGGCTATGGCGTCGGCCAGTTTCCGCCCGTTCCGTTGTTCGTGCCGCCCGATCTACCGCTGCTTAGCGCCCCAGCATCAGCTTTCGCTATCGAAGCGAGAGACGCCTAGGCCGATATCCCGGGGGTCACTGCTACTCCTGCGCACTGCAACGAGGCCGGCGACGTCGTTACGGGAACGGCTCTGCCTTCCTCTACGGGGACGGTTCTGGCGCTTTTACGGGCCCTGGCGGCGCCGTGCAGAACTTCGGTGGCAGTGACGTGACGATTCGGAACTTCGGGGACGGTACCGCCCGCGTCGACCGGACAACCGTCAACGCCAACCCGCTCCCGGTCGTGCCGGAGTTAGGATCTTTCCCTCCTTTGTCCGCGCTCGCGCCAGTCGAAACGTGCGGCACCATACTCACCTTCGACGACGGCGTGCTGTTTGACTTAACAAGAGCAACATCCGGGCGGATGCAGCAGCCACGTTGGACGCTGTCGCCACCGTGTTCGCCTGACTTGACGTATCCCAAGCGGAGATCTCCGGGCACACCGACGCGATCGGTACCGACGACGACAATCAGAAGTTGTCCGAAGACCGCGCCGAATCGGTCCTCATCGGGCTTGAGGAGCGAGGTGTTACCGCGAACCTCGATGCCAAGGGGGTTCGGCGAGACTCGTCCTGTCGCACCAAACGAGATCAACGGTGGCGACAACCCCGCAGGACGCCAATTCAATCGCCGCGTCGAGATCTTCATCCCGTCCACGCTCTGAACGAGTGGTGTCGGTGTGATCATGTTGCGCCCGGCGACATGTCTGGAGCTGGAGACCAGGCACCGACGACATTGAATCGTGGCCGGGGTTGTGCGGTGTAGCTTCGCGGTGAGGTGTTGCGGATTCAGCCGGCTTGCCGCTGACCTCCGAGCCGAGTTCCCCTCGATGAAAGGTTCTCGGTCACGAACCTCAAGTACCTGAGACGGTTCGCGGAGAGGTGGGCCGCACCCGACCCGGTTGGTCAACCCCGGGGTCGATGCTCAAGATAGTTCCCATGGAGTAGGGGTAGGGGGTCCATCACATCTCCGTTTCGGTGTAGTCCAACGCTCGACGCGAGCGGGGTGCGCTAACAGAGGCACGAAGCGCGAGCGCTCGGTCCACAACGGGCTCAAATGCACCGAGGAGACAAGCGGTCGATACGACCCGTTCGCGACCCTGAGCGATCTGTGCCGCCCCGCGAGACCGCCGCAATGCGGTCATTCATCGCTATCGCGATCGAAGTCATCCACGGCGATGGCTCCCGCCTTGAGGAGTCGACTCACGTCGCGAATGAATGTAGACCACAATTGGCGCTCCGCGCGCAAACGTCGCACACCCTCTGGCGTGAGGCGATAGACGAGGCGATCAGGCTTCGTCTCTTCCCTGCGCCACGACGAGTACAAGAGATTGATGTCTTCAGCCTCGCGCAGGAGAGGGTAGAGGGCGCCATCGGCCGGGCGCCGCAGACCCGCCCGCTCGATCAACTGCTTGATGCGGTAGCCGTGACTTTCCCCTTCTGCCGCAATAATCCCCAAGACCACCGGCAGCAGCACACTCCGCGACCACAGCACGACACCTTCCTCTTGCACCGCTGACATCTTGGACCCCACGCGCGCCGCCTTCCCCTCGCACAGCACACTACCAAACGGTCGGGTGGCATCTGAGGGGTATGCGAGGATCAAGTAGCAACACGAGACAACCGGCCTTGAGAAACGGGTTGATGGCGCCGCGGGGCCGACGCCAATCCTCGACCACGTCGCCTCGACCCCGACGAGGTAGTGCTCGCAGGAGACGAGGCCACCGCTGCGCGATTGGTAAGTTCATGCGTGACTGCCTCAGCGCTGGCAACGTGGAGCATCGTCTCGGGAGAGGCCGCGGTTGCCGGACCACACCGCAAAACAAGGTAACTGCCGTCAGCACTCCCACCGCAGAAGAGGCAGCACGGCCCCTCATTGAGCATGCTCCATTCGACTCCCCGCTTCGGCGGAGTCGAGGATCGGAGTGTCTTCGGTGGGAGCGATGTTGAACGCGGACTCCCAGTTGGGCACCCACTCGTCGGGCTCTCGACCGGTGCGGGTGACGAACTCGGTGATCTCCGCGTTCACTCGGTTGTCCATTGCGATTCGTCCGCAGATGACGCCTTTCTCCTCCCTGGGTGGCCCTGTCCTAGCTGCCGAACGGGCGGCCTCGCTGGAACTCGCTGGAGTTCGGTGGGAACACCTTCCCCCATTGTGCGCTTCTTCGAGCAGTGCGAGTTCGGTGGCGATCGCTCCGTTGATAGATGCACGCATCGATGTGTACCCGCTGGCGCGGCGGAGTACGGCCGTTTCGCTCCGACGCACGAGACCTTCCTCGATCTTGAAGGTTCGGTCGATCGTTGTGGGGCGGGTGTCGTGCGATGCTGCTGTTGCTGGGTCGATGGCAGGCGATGCTGCGACGTGAGGCTGCGGTGCCGGAGCGGCGACCGCTAGACCCGGAGAAGAGGCCTCGTGAGTCGTACTTCGCTCCTGACATGAGAAAGGCCCCCTCGCGATGCGAGGGGGCCTTTCTTGAAGAAAGGGTGTCAGCGCCAGCGGGTGGTCATCAGGAAGCCGATCAACGCGATGCCGAGACCGATCGCCAGGTTCCAGTTGGACAGACCCGGGATCGGGTACTGCATGCCGGAGATGTAGAACACGAGGATCCAGACGAGCCCCAGGAGCATGAAGCCGATCATCACCGGCTTGAACCACACGGCGTTGGGAGCGGCGTCGCCTTCGGCGCGCTCGGCGGCGGGTTCTTCAGTCTTGCGGTCACGTGCCATTCCGTCATTGTACCCATGAGACCTGTCCTCCGCCGAGGCCGGTCAGCCCGTGGGGCGGTGAGCCACGGCATCCGCTCAGTGTTCCCCGATATGATCACCGCATGACTGCATCCGTCGCGCCTGGGGGGCGACGTCAGCGGCGACAGCGACCACGCTCTCGTGCGACGTTCGCGAGCGTACTCGGCGAGCTCCTGCTGACGGCCGGAGTGATCGTCCTCCTCTTCGTCGCGTGGCAGATGTGGATCGGCGACATCATCATCAGCGCTCAGAAGAACGACGAGGGCGCAGCCGTCTCCCAGGCACTCGCACAGGCTGAGGCCCCCGAACTCCCGCCGGTCGTCGAGGGCGACGACGGCGTCATCACCTACGTTCCCCCCGTACCCGCAGCCCCGGCCGACGCGCAGTGGTTCGGACAGATGCACATCCCGCGCTTCGGCGCCGAGTACAACTTCGGGATCTTCGGGGGCACGAGCCGCGCGCGCACCCTCGATCAGCAGGGGATCGGCATCTACACGAACTCGAAGATGCCCGGGGAGGTCGGCAACTTCTCGCTGGCCGGACACCGCACCACCTGGGGCAAGCCCTTCAACCAACTCGACAAGCTGCAGCTGAACGACGCCATCGTCGTCGAGACGCCAGACGGCTGGTACACCTACCGCTTCCGGACGCTCGAGTACGTGAAGCCGTCACAGACCGACGTTCTCGCCGATGTGCCGCAGATGCCGGAGCAGCAGACCGGCGAGCAGTACATCACCCTCACCGCGTGCTCGCCTCTGTACTCGCTGGCTGAGCGCATCGTCGCCTACGGGGTGTTCGAGAGCTTCCAGCCGCGTGCCGAGGGACCGCCGACCGCGCTGACCGACCCGCCGCCCCCGCCGGCCGCACCCTCGGTGTGATCGTGGACGTGCACAAGGGAGAAGACTGATGTACGCCGCACTCTGGCGCCTGCTGCCCGGACCGTGGTGGCTGCGCGTGCTCATCCTCGTGGTCGTCATCGCGGCCGTGCTCTACGGACTGTTCTGGTACGTCTTCCCGTGGGTCAGCCCGATCATCGCGCCCGGCGAGGTCGACGTCGAATGACGCGCGTGCTCGTGGTCGACAACCACGACAGCTTCGTGCACACACTGGTCGGATACCTGAGCGAGCTCGGCGCCGACACGGTGATGATCGAGTCAGACGCCACGGACGCCGCTCAGCTGGAGAGGACCCTTCCGGAGTACGACGCGTTGATGCTCTCTCCCGGTCCCGGTGCCCCCGTCGACGCGGGGGCATCGCTCGACGCGGTGCGCATCGCCATAAGGCTGCGGATACCGACGCTCGGGGTATGCCTCGGCCACCAGACGATCGGTGAGGCGTTCGGCACTCCGGTCACCGCGGCGCCTGAGCTCATGCACGGAATGGTATCGGCGGTCACGCACGACGGCTCTGCGCTGTTCGCCGGGATCCCCTCGCCCTTCGATGCGGGGCGCTATCACTCCCTCGCACTGTGCGCATCCGATCTGCCCGACGCCGTCATCGTGACCGCCTGGACCGAGAACGGAACCGTGATGGCACTGGCCCACCGCGACCTCCCCCTGTGGGGGGTGCAGTTCCACCCGGAGAGCGTGCTCACCGAGGGTGGCTATCGGTTGATGGCGAACTGGCTGGAGCTGTGCGGAGACCAGAACGCCGTCGCACGCGCAGAGCACCTGCATCCGCTGTCCAGCTGAGCAGTTCCCCCGCGCCGCGCTCCGACCGGGACGTGCTAGCCGGTGCAGAAGAAGATCTGGACCGACGAGCCGACCGGAACGTCACCCGGCGCCACCGACATGGAGTGAACGGTCGTCGGCTCCGTCGCGGGGCACTCCGCCGTCTCGGTCGGCACGGCGACCAGACCGAGATCGGCGAGGTTGGTCGTGGCCGCGTCGACGGTCCAGCCCACGAGGTCGGTCAACGTCACTTTGCCGCTGGCGACGACCAGGTTGATGACGGTTCCCGGATCCAGTTCGGTGTCGGCCTTCTCGCTGGCGGAGATGACCGTGTTCGTGGCCAGGGCCTTGTCATTGCGTTGGATGACCGTCCCGAGTTCGAGGCCGGCAGACGTCAGCGCCTTCGTGGCATCGTCGAGGGCCATGCCCTCGATCTTCGGCATCACCACCGTCTCCTCGCCCTTGGAGACGTACAGGGTGATCGTGGAACCCTCTTCCACCGACACTCCCGCTTCGGGGTCGGTGCGAATCACGTTCCCTTCCGTCACCTCGGAGCTCGTCTCGATCACGATCTTCGATGAGAGGTCGAGCGCGGCGAGGTCGTCCTGTGCCCGTTCCGAAGACACGTTGACGAGGTTGGGGATGGTGCGTGACGTGCTCGACACCTCGGGGGGCCGCATGCTGATCGTGACGACCCAGAACAGCACGGAGGCCAGCAGCACGGCGAGAAGCGCCACGCCCGCCCAGATCCAGGCGACCGGAGGACCGGACTGGGTTCTTGTCATGGTCGTATCCGTGCTGAGCTGGCGCAGCGAGCGGGCCGTCTCCTGCGCCTGCCGCGGGCTCGCCCCGTACAGCTCGCTGGTGAGCGCTCCGAGCTCCTTGCGGGTCGGTGCGCTCCCGGTCATGGCGGAATCCAATGCCGCGCGGAAATGAGCGGCGTCCGGGTACCGCTGGTAAGGATCCTTCGCGAGCGCGCGGAGCACGATCGGATCGAGAGTGCGGGGAGCATCCTCGTTCACCTCGGTCGGCGGAACGGGGGTCTCGCTGACGTGCTGATAGGCGACCGCCACCGGCGACTCACCTCGGAAAGGCTGGCGACCCGTGAGCAGCTCATACAGAACGACGCCGGTGGAGTAGAGGTCGGCCCGAGCGTCGACGGGCTCGCCTTTTGCCTGCTCCGGTGAGAAGTAGGCGGCGGTGCCGATGATCTGGGTGGTCTCGGCCACGGTCGACGACGAGTCGGAGACGGCTCGGGCGATGCCGAAGTCCATCACCTTGACCTGGCCCTTGTCGGTCACCATCACATTGCCGGGCTTGATGTCGCGATGCACGACACCGGCACGGTGCGAGTAATCGAGCGCTTCGAGGATGCCGTCGACGTAGCGGACCGCGTCAGTCGCCGGTACGGGACCGGCGGAGATGATGTCCTTGAGGAGAGTGCCCTTGACCAGCTCCATCACGATGTAGGGCGGCTCGTCGGAGCCGACTTCGCTGGTCGAAGGGTCGCCGGCGTCGAACACCCGGACGATCGAGGGATGCGACATGCGCGACGCTGCCTGCGCCTCGAGCCGGAACCGGTTACGGAAAGTGGTGTCTCGCGCGAGATCGGGATCGAGGATCTTGATCGCGACCTCGCGCCCGAGCGTCAGGTCATATCCGCGGTAGACCTTCGCCATTCCGCCATGCCCGATGAGCTCGTCGACGCGGTACCGACCCGCGATGACTTGTGGCTCTGTGGACACGGATGACCCCCCTGGAAACTACGCTTGCTGAACTGAAATTACAGGTTACCCGTCGGTGCCGCTGTCCCCATCGCCAGGGGCGGCCGCGGTGATCGTGACCGAGAGCGGCGGCGACGCGGCAGAGGTGCGCTGGTCGCCACCCGAGCACATGCCCTGGTAAGTGACGATGAGCTGCTGGCCCACAGCATCCGCGATCTTCACCTGCGTGTTGCGCTGCGTCGGCTGGAAGTTCGGGCCACCCGACACGAACGTGCCGTTCTGGACCGAGACGACGTAGCCGGAGAGCGTGGTTCCGCTGGGGCATGTGAATCCGGTGCCCCACGAGATGGTCACCGTCGAGCCGGCGACCGGGTTGCCGGTGATGGTCGGAGCATCGGTCGGGGTCGGCACGCCGGCGCGAGCGGCGTAGACGGTGAGCGTGATCGCCTGAGTGGTCTCGACGTTGCCTGTCGGTGCGACGCGATACACCTTGCCGACCTCTTCATCGCTGGGTGCCGGGTCACCGTCGACGCAGGTGATCTCGCTGTTGAAGCCCGCTTCCTTGAGCGTCGCAGTGGCTGCTCCGCAGTCCTTGCCGTTCAGGTTCAGCGCAGTCACGTCGACTCGAGTCACCTCGGGGGTCGGCGTGGTGGGCGGCGGCGTCGTCTGCGTCTGAGTGGGTGTGTTGCTCGGTGACCCCGTGGGATCGGCGTCGCCGCCCTGGTTCGCCAGCATCGCCCATACCGTGCCCCCGAGCACGATCACCAGCAGAGCGATGAGGGCGATCAGCGGCCAGGTCCAGGGGCTGCGCTTCTTCTTCTTCTCCTCCGCCGCCGCGGCTTCCTCGGTGGGGAGCTGGGCGGTGGTGGGAAGGATGCGCGTGGTGCCGTCGTCGCCGGAGGCATTCAGAAGGCGGGTCGCGTCGTCGCCGCCGGCGACGCCACCGGTCGCGATCGCGGGAACGGCGATGGCCGCGGAGTTCAGGTCTCCGCGACGAAGAGCCTGGGCTGCACGCGCCACCGTCGCGGACGAGGAGGGGCGATCGCCCGGTTTCTTGGCGATCATCGCCATGACCAGGTTCTGCACCGGGATCGGGACGGTCGGAGGCAGGGGCGGAGGCTGCTCGTTGATCTGCGCCATCGCGATGGCCACCTGCGACTCGCCCGTGAACGGACGCTTGCCCGCCAGGCACTCGTAGGCGACGATACCGAGCGAGTAGGTGTCGGTCGCCGGCGATGCCGGGTGGCCGGAGGCCTGCTCGGGCGACAGGTACTGCACGGTGCCCATGACCTGGCCGGTCGCGGTGAGCGGCACCTGGTCGGCGATGCGGGCGATGCCGAAGTCGGTGATCTTGACACGGCCGTCGGGTGTGATCAGCAGGTTGCCCGGCTTGATGTCACGGTGCACGAGACCGGCCGCGTGGGCCGCCTGCAGCGCGGAAGCCGTCTGAGCGACGATGTCGAGCGTCTTGTCGGCGCTCAGTGCTCCATCGCGCTCGAGCACGGTCGAGAGCGCCTCGCCGGGCACCAGCTCCATGACGAGATAGGCGCTGCCGTTCTCCTCGCCGTAGTCGAACACACTGGCGATGCCCTCGTGGTTGACGAGCGCGGCGTGGCGGGCCTCGGCCCGGAAACGCTCGAGGAACCCGGGGTCCCCCATGTACTCGTCCTTGAGGATCTTGATGGCGACGGTACGTCCGATGACGTGATCCGTCGCTTCCCACACCTCGCCCATGCCACCGATCGCGATACGCGACTGCAGCTCGTAACGACCACCGAACGACACACCCTGCGTCGGCCTCATCTGCCCAGCACCGCCTCTATGACCTTCTTCGCAATCGGAGCGGCGATGGTGTCGCCGCTACCTGATTGTCCCTGTCCGCCGCCGTCTTCGACGACGACCGCTACTGCGACCGCGGGGTCGTTCGCCGGCGCGAAGCCGGTGAACCACAACGTGTGCGGCCTGTTTCCGTTCTCTGCGGTGCCCGTCTTACCGGCCACGTCGATCCCGTCTATTCTTGCACCCTGGGCCGCGCCCGTTGCGACGCTCGCGACCATCGCTGCGGTCACGTCGTTCGCCACATCGGCCTCCATCGCACGTCCGAACTCGCTGTCCTGGAACGCCTTGATGACCGAGAGGTCGTTGCCGATGACGGCGTCGACCATGCGCGGGTTCATCACGACGCCGTCGTTCGCGAGTCCGGCGGAGACCATGGCCATCTGCAGCGGGGTCGCGGTGACCTTTCCCTGACCGAATCCGGTCAGGGCGGTCTGGGCGTCGTCGAGGGCGCGCGGGTAGCTCGACGGCGTCGAGGTCAGCGGCGTGTCGAAGGACTGGTTGAACCCCAGCTTGTCGGCCATCTCACGAATGGTGTCGTCACCGAGCTCGACGGCGAGCTCCGCCATCGGGATGTTGCAGCTGAGGCGGATCGCCTCCGCGATCGTGACCGTCTCACCAGGGCCGCAGGTGCCGCCCCAGGCGTTGGAGACGCGGTTCGTCGATCCGGGGAGCGTGTACGCGATCGGATTGGGCAGCGTGGAATCCGGGGTCCAGTTTCCGGTCGCGTAGGCTGCAGCCGCGACGACCACCTTGAACGTCGAGCCGGGAGGGTTGAGGTCGCCGGCGATCGCGCGGTTGGACAGCGGCTTGTTCGCGTCGGCGACCAGCTGGTCGTACGTCGCATTCGCGGCGTTCGCATCGTGCGTCGCCATCAGGTTGGTGTCGAAGCCGGGGGTCGAGACCATGGCGAGGATGCGTCCGGTCTTCGGGTCCATCGCCACGACCGCGCCCTTGAGGTCGCCGAGGGCTTCGTAGGCGGCCCGCTGCGCCGCGGTGTTCAGGGAGAGCTCGACGCTGTATCCGCGCTGCGGCTGACCCGACAGGATGCGCTCGACCTCTCCGAGGAAGGCGTTCGACCCCGTGCCGGAGAGCTCGGCGTTCATGGCCTTCTCGATGCCGGTGCTGGAGCCCAGGGCGGGGTTGAAGTACCCGGTCACCGGTTCCCACATCGGCGCATCCGTGTAGACCCGCTGGAACTGGTAGCGGTCGTCGCTCGGCACCGAGCTGGCGATCGCGACTCCGTCGACGATGATCGATCCGCGCTGGATCTCGTAACTGTCGAGTCGGGTGCGCTTGTTGTTGCTGTTCTGGGCCAGCGCATCCGCTTCGACGACCTGGATCCAGCTGGTCGCGGCGAACAGCGCGATGAACATGAACAGCATGATGATGCTGAGGCGACGGAGTTCCTTGGTCATGTCAGCCGATCACCACCCGGGGCTGACGACGCACGCCGTCGGAGATGCGCAGCAGCAGCGCCACGATGAGCCAGTTGGCCACGAGGGAGGAACCACCCGCGGCGAGGAACGGCGTGGTCAGACCCGTCAGCGGGATGAGGCGGGTGACGCCGCCGACCATGATGAACACCTGCAGCGCGATCGTGAACGAGAGCCCGGTGGCGAGGAGCTTGCCGAAGTCGTCCTGACCAGCGAGGCCGATGCGCATGCCGCGGCTGACGAACACCATGTAGAGGCAGAGGATCGCGAAGAGCCCGATCAGACCGAGCTCTTCGCCGAGGCTGGTGATGATGTAGTCGCTGTGTGCCAGCGGGGTGACCTCGGGACGACCCTGGCCCCAGCCGGTGCCCATGAGCCCGCCGCGGGCGAGGCCGAAAAGCCCCTGCATGGGCTGATAGCCGGCGCCGTCGGGATCGACCTGGTTGGCGTCGAAGAGGAACAGCCAGTTGATGAAGCGTCCCTGCACGTAGCTGAGGATCTGCGTCGCGAGGGCGACGCCGGCGACCACGAGGGCCAGGCCGATGAGCACCCAGCTGGTCTTGCCCGTCGCGACGTAGAGCATCGCGACGAACATCCCGAAGATCAGGGTTCCGGTTCCGAGGTCGCGCTGGAACACGATGATCCCCAGCGAGATGAGCCAGACCACGAGCACGGGTCCGAGTTCGCGCATGCGGGGCCAGGTGATGCCCAGCACCCGCTTGCCGACCGACGTCAGGCTCTCGCGGGTGCGCACCAGATAGCCGGCGAAGAAGATGGCCAGACAGATCTTCGCGAGCTCACCCGGCTGGAAGGCGAACGCGCCGCCGAGAGACACCCACACGGCGGCGTTCGCGTCGGGGATGCGCAGGCCGGGGACGAACGGCAGCAGCAGGAGCAGGATTCCGGCGAGGCCGAAGATGTAGGTGTACCGGAACAGGACGCGGTAGTTGCGCAGCAGGATGACGACCGCGATCGCACCAGCGAGCGAGATCGCGGTCCACGCGAGCTGCTTGGTGGAATAGGCGTTCCAGCCGGTGTTCTTGAAGGCGATGTCGATCCGATAGATCATCGCGATGCCGAGGCCGGTGAGCAGGGTCGCGATGGGCACGACGAACGGGTCGGCGTCCGACGCGACGAAGCGCAGCACGATGTGCAGGGCGAAGGCGAGGGCGGCGAGACCGCCGCCGATCGCCAGGATCATCGGGTCGATCACTCCGAGCGCGCCCAGCTGCACGAGCGTGAGGGCCGCGCCGCTGATGGCGCACGCGAACAGCAGCAGCCAGAACTCGCGATTGCGCTGGTTCTGCGGCATCCGGATGCGCTTGAGCGCCTTGATGACGCTGGTGTCGGCGGCGACGTCGGTGCTCATCCCTCACCCCCGGCCGGGGTTTCGACAGGTGTCGGCATGGGCGTGGGCAGTGGGGTCTGTTCGATCGCGTTCGCATCGGCGCCCGCACGGAGCCGATCGACGATCGCCATCGCGTCGGACAGGGAACGCGCGGTGATGGTGCGCTCGACCGATGCCCGCTGATACGGCGGCAGGTTCGCGAGGAGGATGTCGGTGTCTTCGACCGGGGTCGACAACGTGATCGGTCCGATGTTCTGCTGCACGCCCTGGAAGATCACGACGCTGTCCTCGTCGGCGCCGATGAAGTAGCGCGTCTGGGTCCAGCTGTAGGCGGCGAAGGCCGCGACGCCGAGCATCACGATCACCACGAGAGCACCGGCGATCCAGCCGAGACGACGGCGCTTGGCGCGACGGCGATCCTCTTCGATCAGTTCCTCGAGATACTCGGGGGCCGGCTCGAAGTGGCTCGGCTCGTTCGCGGCCTGGCGCACCGGGTGTAGCCAGTTTCCGCGCGGAGGGCGCACCGGCGGCACGTACACGCCGTCGGGGTTGGATGCCGAGCCGACGATGGTGGGCGTGCCCGAGTGGATCGGATGCTGCCCGCCGACGTCGACCAGGACGATCGTGACGTTGTCGGGAGCACCGCCGTCGAGAGCCTGCTTGAGGAGGTTGTCGGCAGTGCGGCCGGGCGCGAGGCCGAGCTGCATGGCCTTGAGGATGTGGGGCTCGTCGACCACGCCCGAGAGACCGTCGGAGCAGAGCAGCCACCGGTCGCCGGGCTGCGTGTGCATGACGAACATGTCGAGCTCGGGGTCGGAGTCCATGTCGCTGAGCACACGCATGAGCACGGAACGGCGGGGGTGGTAGCGCGCCTCTTCCGGCGTGATGCGACCAGAGTCGACCAGACGCTGCACGAAGGTGTGGTCGGCGGTGATCTGCGTCAGGGCGTCGTCGCGGTAGAGGTAGATGCGCGAGTCGCCGATGTGGCCGATGACCGCGTACTCGTCGACCATGATGATCGCGCTGACCGTGGTGCCGAGGCCGGCGAGTTCCGGACGGTCCTTGGCGGCGCGGATGAGGTCGCCCGCTGCGGTGGTCGCTGCGGCCTGCAGCGAGGCCTGCGCGTCTTCGGTCGACGCGTAGGGCTGGTCGAGCGGCTCGAGACGCTGGATCGCGATGCTGGACGCGACGTCACCGCCCGCGTGACCGCCCATGCCGTCGGCGACGACGAAGAGGTTCGCCCCGGAATATCCGGAATCCTGGTTGTTGGAGCGGACCTTCCCGGTGTGGGAGATCGCGACGCTCGAGCCTTCGAAGACCATGCCGGCGTCAGGCTCGCAGCTCGAAGGTCGTGGCGCCCACCTTGATGGGGGTGCCGAGCGAGAGGGCGACGGGCGAGCCGGAGACGCGCTGGCCCGCGACGAAGGTGCCGTTGGTGGAGTCGAGGTCCTGGATCGCCCAGGCGTCGCCGCGCAGCATCAGGCGCGCGTGGTGGCTGGACGTGTAGTCGTCGCGGATCACGAGAGCGGACTCGCTGGAGCGGCCGATCGTGAGGGAGTCGGCGCTCAGCGGCAGCTCCAGGCCCGCCTTCGGGCCCGAGGTGATCACGAGCCGCTTGGCGGTCGCGACCGTGGCCGGCCCGGTGGACGGACGAGCGGATGCCGGCTTTGCCGCCGGTGCTGCGGGGGCTGCGACCGGTGCCGGGGCGGAAGCTCCTGCGGTCGCCTCTGCGGGGAGCTTGCGCACCCGTACACCGAACAGGTCGGCGCGCAGCGAATACACGACCCCGAACACGAAGAACCACATCAGGAGGAGGAACCCGATGCGCAGCAGAAGGAGGATCAGTTCACTCAACCGAGAGCTCCGAACGCTCGGGTGGCGTCGTCATCCCTCGACGCAGGACGCGAAGGCGTGGCCACCGGCACGATGCGGAACACGAGGTCGGTGCGCCCGATCGTGATGGTGGTGTCGCTCGGGAGTGCGGCTTCGCGCAGCTTCTGGCCGTTGACCTTCGTGCCATTGGTCGAGCCGAGGTCGCGCAACATGGCGCGTTCGCCGTCCCACAGGATCTCGACGTGCTTGCGACTCGAACCGGCGTCGGCGATCGTGATGTCGGCATCAGAGCCACGGCCGATCACCGTGCGGGCGCGGGAGATCGAATGGCGGTGGCCGTCGACGTCGACCACGGCCTGCCAGCTCACGCGCCCCTCGACCGTGCCGGAGCTCACGCGCACGGTTCCGGTGGCGACCTTCTCATCGGTCTCGAGATTGATCGAGAGCGGGCCGGAGAAGCTGTACCCCTGCGACTTGGCGTGCGCGGTGAGAAGAGCGTGCAGCTCGTCCGTGAGGGCGCCGCCGAGTCCGCGCATCCGCTCCGCGTCGTCGGCGCTGAGGCGCACCACGAAGCTGTTGGGCGCGATGATGCGGTCGCGGCTGACGACCGCAGCCTTCGTGTCGGCTTCGCGCCGCAGCGCCGAAGCGATCTCCACAGGCTGGATGCCGCTGCGGAAGGTCTTGGCGAACGCGCTGTTCACTGCGCGCTCGAGACCCTTCTCAAAGCTGTCAAGTAGTCCCACTGGGCTCCTCTGGCATGCCGACTGGTAGACACATCGTAGCCAGGTGTCCTGGGGGAACGCCGCCGACGACCCCCCAGACATGTGCAACGAGGCCGAAAACGCATGATATCTTTGGGAAGTTGAGTTCTTCGGAACGAGACACTCGCGCGAGTGGCGGAATGGTAGACGCGCTGGCTTCAGGTGCCAGTGTCCGTAAGGACGTGGGGGTTCAAGTCCCCCCTCGCGCACAGTATGGTCCTGTTCGTTCTTTCAGGGCAATCTGTTCGTAAATTGAAAGAGCCGGTCAGGCGTCAAATCTGACCGGCTCTTTCATTTCTCCCGCTACTAGACAGGTCCTACTCGGGCCGAACTAGAGGAGACCCTCGCTCAGACCTGAGCCGGTTCGGTGTGATAGCAGAACTGCTTGGACGCTCGACTCCTCTTCCCGTGCTGCGGTCTCGAACGCGAGGGGTGGGGATGGCGGCACCGGTGAGTTCAAGTCATTCCTTGATCTGTCCAACTCGGCGCACATTCTGAACGTGGTCAAGGATCTCATCGGGATGGCGAACGCCGGCTCTGGTGGGGATGTGGTGGTCGGTGTGAACGATGAATGCACGCCCGCACGAACTTCAGAGCCCGTCCAAGTCTGGACTAGGGGCTCGTCTTCCCAAGCTTCACGAGCGCGGAAATACTAAAGGCCGCGGCCGTGACCGGGGCGGCAACCCCGAGGGCAAGAACAACCTTCCACACAAGCCCGAGATCGATGCCGTTCAGGGGCGGCGGAGCTTCGTTCGTCATCACCTGGATGAGAACCACGATGGCGGCGAGGGCGATGCCCGTGAACTGAGCGACCATCAGCGACAAGGCCAGACGAGGCAAGTTTCGGATACCGGATCTGATGAGGTTGAGAATGGTCGAGGTCAGAGCCACGAGCAGGAGCAGGTACACCACAGCTGTCTGGAAAGAAGCCATCGGTGCATTTGTCCTTGCAACCCCCGTGACGACACAGGTCTGGGCAAACGGAAACAGCTCGAACGCCCAGTCCCGTCCCGCTTCCCCCGGTCCCGCGCAGTACCCCCGATACCGGTCGAGAAGAGTGATTGTGCTCACTGCCCCTGCCGCCAAGATGAAGAGGGACCAAGCCAACCAGCCCACGAGCGCCGCGCGCGAGATCGCTGACGCCGGGGCGTGCCTGAAAACAGTCTCCGTCCCTGTCATGAGCATCAGCGTAACCGTGGCCCACCTCAAGCTTCAGCACACCCTGGGGCTGCCCGCTGCCCGCTGCTCACCTCACCGGCAGATACCGGTTCAGGTGCGCGAACGGCGGCTGCGACGAGAGGTGCGACACGGCAGCGGATCCGACCGCACAGGCGGCCGCAAGCGCGTCGGCCGGTGAATGTCCGGCGCGAAGCGCGAGCACGAGCGCCGCGCAGAACGCATCTCCCGCACCGACGGTGTTTACGGCGTGCGCGGGGACGCCGTCGGTCCGTGCGATCTCCTCGCCGCAGCGGTACAGTGCCGCGCCGGCTGCTCCGTACGTGACGGCGACGAGTTCCGCATCGGCAAGCTCGGGCATGAGCTCGCGTTCGGTCTC
This sequence comes from Microbacterium sp. NPDC091662, assembly GCF_044756705.1. Classification (NCBI taxonomy): domain Bacteria; kingdom Bacillati; phylum Actinomycetota; class Actinomycetes; order Micrococcales; family Microbacteriaceae; genus Microbacterium; species Microbacterium sp. NPDC091662. The sequence continues at coordinate 2,512,000 of NZ_JBIVTM010000001.1, forward strand.
GTTCACGATGAACAGATCCACCCGGCGCAGCAGCGCTTCGGGCAACGGCTGGGCGGGGGCGGCGTTGACGGCGATGAAGCCGGTGGCGGTGGCGGCGACCTCTTCGACGACGGTGATCGCGATCTCCAGTTGCATGAGCACGGCCTCGTCTTCTCGGAAGGTCACCCCGTCGAGGGCCACGTGGTCGTTCGCTCCCGGGCAGACCGCGATCTGGTTCTCGGCGTCGGAATCCACCACGATCAGCGCCGTTCCGGTGGGGGAATCGACGGTTCGCAGGTCGGCCGTGTCCACTCCGGCCTGGATCATCTCCTCACGCGTCCAGGACCCATCGGCGTCATCGCCGACGGCGCCGATCATGCGCACCCGTCCCCCGAGCTTCGCGGCGGCGACAGCCTGATTCGCGCCCTTCCCGCCCAGCTCTCGGGCGAGTCGCCCTCCCGCCACGGTCTCACCCGCGGTGGGGAGGCGAGGGACGAACGCGGTGACGTCGACGTTCGCACTGCCGACGACGACGAGAGACGGAAGAGCGGGAGTGACCATGGCGGCAGCTTTCAGATCGAGGAGACGGGGTCGGAACGCCGGCATCGCGGTCGACTTGACGTTCCCGTGAGAAAGTGTAAACGTTTACGCACGCACATCTGCAAAGGAGCACCATGACCACTCCCGTCCTTCTCGACTGCGATCCGGGCCACGACGACGTCTTCGCGATCTGGCTCGCGGCCGGAAACGACGCCATCGATCTGCGCGGTGTGACCACCGTCGGCGGCAACGGCTACCTCGAGCACACGACCCGGAACGCGCGGATCGCCCTCACCGTGGCCGGGGTCGAGAACGTGCCGGTCGCCGCGGGTGCCGACAAGCCGCTCACCCGCGAGCTCACCCCGGGAGCGTGGATCCATGGGGAGAACGCCCTGGGTGGGCCCGTCCTGCCCGAGCCCACGGTGCCGCTGGACCCCCGTCACGCGGTCGAGTTCCTCGCCGACACCCTCGCCGCCTCGCCGGAGCCGATCACACTGATCCCCACCGGCCCCCTCACCAACATCGCCCTCCTGCTGCAGCAGCATCCGGAGGTCGCGCCCCAGATCAAGGAGATCATCTGGATGGGCGGCTCGACCGGCCGCGGCAACGTCGGCGCGTACCCGGAGTTCAACGCCTGGGCCGACCCGGAAGCGGCCGCTGTCGTGTTCGCCTCCGGACTGCCGCTGACGATGGTCGGGCTCAACATCTCCCACCAGGCGCTGATCACCGAAGACGTGATCCAGAGGATCGGTGCGGTCGGCAACGAGACATCGGCCTTCGGTGTGGAGCTGCTGCGCTTCTTCTGCAGCACCTACGAGAAGGCGGAGGGGATGCCGGAAGGCCCTCTGCATGATCCCATCACCGTGGCGATCGCGATCGACCGCGCCGTCGCGTCGATCCAACGTTGCCACGTCGACATCGAGACCACGGGCGAGTTCACGGCGGGCGCGACCTGCGTCGACCTGCACGACATGCTGGGCAAGGAGCCGAACACCGACGTCGCGATCACCCTCGACGTGCCGAAGTTCTGGAACCTGGTGACGGATGCTGTCGCTTCACTGGCCTGACGCTCAGTGCGACGGGGCGGGCGTCGTCGACTCGGCCACGCGCAGACTCGGCGCGAGACGGCTGAGCACGTACGGAACGTCGGGATCTTCCATCCGTCGCACCAGCGCCTCGGTCGCCTCGCGTGCGAGTTCGTCGAACGGCTGCACCACGGTCGTCAACCGCGGCTCGCACACGTCGGCGAGCATCGTCCCGTCGAAGCCGGTCACCTGCACATCGAACGGAACGCTCTTGCCCGCGCGCTTCAGCGCCGCGATGGCGCCGGCGGCGACGAGGTCGTCACCGGCGATGATCGCATCGGGAAGCGGGCCGCGGGCCAGCAGCTCTTCCGCGGCCCTCTCGCCGAACGTGAGTAGATACTCGCCGAAGATGTTCTCTTCGTGGGGCAGCGACCGGGCGCGCACAGTCGCCTCGAAGGCGGCGCGTCGTTCACGGCCCACGGAGGTGACGTCGTTGCCCGAGAGGAGCACGACTCGACTCGCGCCGAGGGAGGTGACGTGCCCGACCGCGAGGTCGATGCCGGCGTCGTTGTCCACGCCCACGAAGTCGGCGGCAAGATCGAGCACGCGGCGGTCGAGCTGCACGACGGGGACTCTTCGGGCGGTGTCTGCGACGGCGTCGAACGAGAGCTCGGCGTCGGAGGGGACCACGAAGATGCCCTCGACGCGACGTTCGACCAGCATGCGGAGGCGGTCGCGTTCGCGGTCGACCTCGCCGTGGGAGTCCGCGATGACGAGATCGAAGCCGCGGCGCTGCAGATGGTCCTCGAGGCGGTGGATGAGTTCACCGTAGAAGGGGTTGCTGATGACCGGGACCACGACCCCGATGGTGGCGCCGGTGCCGGCACGCAGACCGCGACCGATGAGGTTGACCCGATAGCCGAGGCGCTCGGCCACCTCGGCGACATGCTCGGCGGTACGACCGGACACGCGGTCCTTGCCGTTGAGAGCTCGCGAGACGGTCGCGATGGAGACACCGGCGGCAGCTGCCACCTCGTGCAGTGTGACGGACGCCTTCTTCACCACGACTTCACACCCTGACCGGCGTCGCGGGTCGACGCCATCAGTCCAAGATAGGGCGTGCGTAAAGGATTACGCACGCGAACAGCCAACGATTCGACACGAAGAAGTGAGCAATGACCAATCAAGTAGATGCGGTTCGCACCAAGAGCAGCGTGGTGTCGCTGATGATCGCCCTCCTCGCCGCATGCCTGGCGTTCCAGCTCAACGCGAGCATGCTGAGTCCTGCGCTGGTGACGATCGAGCGCGAGCTCGATGCGACGTCGACCGAGATCGCGGCGACGCAGACCGTGTTCTTCACGGCGGCCGCTCTGTTCACGCTGTTCCTCCCCCGGCTGGGTGATCTGATCGGACGCCGGCGCGTCCTGGTCGGAATGCTCGTGGTGATGGCTGTGGGGTGCGTCGTCGCGGCGCTGGCCACCAACGTGCCCATGCTCTTCATCGGCCGTCTCATCCAGGGAGTATCGGGACCGGTCGTTCCGCTCTGCCTGATCATGTTGCGGGCCGCCGTCAAGGATCCGAAGGTGTACGGCACCCTGCTCGGTGTCGTCACGGCGGTCAACGGAGGGATCGCCGGCGGCGACGCGCTGCTCGGCGGATATCTGGCGACGAACCACGGCTTCGCCTCGATCTTCTGGACGATGGCCGGCGTCGCTGTCGTCGCCGCTCTGACCGTGCGCTTCCTCGCCCCGGAGACCATGGCAGACGACCGCCCGCGCATGGACTGGTGGGGATCACTGCTCCTGGTCATCTCGGTGGGGTCGATGCTCGTCGCGCTCAACGAACTCGGTGCGCTCGCCGACGCGAACCTTGTGCTCGTGATCGTTCTCGCGGTCGTCGCGGTCGTGTCGTTCACCTCGTTCTGGAAGCTCGAGGGGAAGATCGCCGATCCGCTCGTCTCGACGGCCCAGCTCAAGCAGCGAGCCACCTGGGCGCTGAGCGCCACTTCGCTGCTCACCCTGTCGGGGATCTTCGCGATCATGAACGGAGTGGTCCCCGCGCTCGCGCAGGACACGGCCATGAACCTCGCGATGAGCGCCGAGGAGGTGTCGCTGTGGATCCTGATGCCCTACGCCCTCGCCGGCCTCCTGATGGGACCGCTCAGCGGCAGGCTCGCCGCCACCGTCGGGTACCGCACGATGCTGCGCATCGGCCTGGGCGGCACCGTCGTGGTGCTCGCGCTCATGGTCGCCAACGTCGAGACCACCTCCCGTCTCGTCCTGCTCCTTCTCTCCATCGCCGTCGGCATCACCTACGCAGGCATCGGCAACATCATGCTGAACGGACTGGGTGTCGTGCTGTCGCCGAAGGATCGCCCCGGGTCGCTTCCCGGGCTGAACACGGGAGCCATCAACCTGGGTGCGGGACTGAGCTTCGTCGTCATCTATGCGGCGCAGACCTCATTCTCTTCCGGAGCGGGGGACGCCACCGTGGGATATGTCGCGGCCCTGGTCACCGGAGCCGTCGTTCTCGTCGGCGCCCTCGTCTTCTCGATGTTCATCCCCAAACCCGTGACCGCTGAGCTGCCCCGGTAGCCCCGTACCGGACGGACCTCGCCCGCAGCGGGCGGGGTCCGTCGTCATCGAGCGCGTGGAAACATCCCCCCGAAGTACTACGCAGCCGCTACCTCCGGTCGATGCCTCATGCACCCCTGTCCGGCGACGATGGAAGTCCACCATCCCCAGAGAAGGCGTTCCGTGACCTCACGCACTCCCGACCCCCGTTTCGCTCTTGCCTTGGCCGCCGTCGGGCTCAGCACCTCGGCGCTCGCGCTCGCCGCGTGCGCGTCGGCTTCCGCCACCGCCGCGCCCGGCAGCGGCGAACGCGCACCGGCCCTCCCGGACCGAGACAAAACAGGGGCTGCTGGCTAGGGTGGCCGGTATGACGGACGAGCCGCACCCCTCGACGAAGGCCCGTCCGCGCACCCTGATCCGCGACCAGGTCTATGCGCGATTGGCGCAGGAGATCGTGACGGGGCGTCTGGCACCGCTCGAGGAGATCCGGGATCAGGATCTCCAGGCCGAGTACGGGGTCTCGCGCACCCCGATCAGGGAGGCGCTCATCCGGCTCGCCGACGTCGGCCTGGTGGAGATGAGCTCGAACCGCTTCACGCGTGTCGCCCCCATCGATCTCCAGGCGCAGGCGGATCGAGCCGAGGCCGCAGGGGCGCTGATCGCCTACGCTGCGGCGAAGGTGGTGCCCACGCTCACCGACGCTCAACTCGAATCCCTCGATGCCCGCGTGCAGGCGATCCTCGACTCCGACCTCACCAGGGGAGGGATGGCCGACGGGCTGCGCCTGTGGTTCGTCCTGTGGATCGAGGTGATCGAGCTGTCGGACAACGCGATCGTGACCGAGATCCTGGATCGCAACCTCGTGCTGCACCTGAGTCGCTCGGTACAGGATCGCCCGCTCCCCGATTGGCTCGGAGAGCAGCAGCGCGCACTCGTCGAGCCGCTGCGGGTGGCGTTTCGAGCGCGGGACGGCGCGGCCGCGAGGGACGCCGTATTCGAGCTCTTCCGCATCACCACGGTCGAGCGGTTGCGTGCGGCGCTGACCGGCGAATGGCGGCTCCCTGTTGAGTAGAGCAGAGTCCGATCCGCCCGCGGGTGCTTCGTCGTTCATGTCGGCTGAGATCCTCGACCTCGTCGATCGGAAGGAGCTGGATGCGCCGGCGCCCGTATCGACGCGGCTGGAGTCGGTCGTCGAGGCGCTGACCCGGAAGATGGAGGACGGCGGACTGCCGCCGGGGGCGCCGCTGAGGGTCTCGAGGCTCTCGAAGGAGCTCGACGTCGCGACGAACACCGTGCGCGAGGCGATCTCGATCCTGACCGTCCAGCATCTGGTCGAGGCGCGTGCGCACAAGTCGTCGGTCGTGGCGACGCCGACAGAGGGGTGGCTCGCGGCCGTCGTCGCGGAGTGCTCCGGCCTGTCGATCCTGGCGGCGACCCTCGGCATCGCGCGCGCGACCCCGGGCGAGCGCGAGGAGTTCCGGGCGGCAGCCGAGCAGGCGATGACGGCCTGGCGCGCGCCGCATGTCGAGCACCGCGTCGCGTCGGGGCTCACCTGGAATCTCTTCCAGATGCTCGCCTCGTTCTCGCGGAACCGGTATCTCGAGGCGATGCATGCCGCGAAGCGCCCCGCCCTGGTGTTCGGGTTCACCCACCTGGCCAGGGATCGCAATGCGGCGATGGTGGGCACTGCGATCGAGGCGCTCCGCGATGCCGTCGACGACGCGGCGGCGCATGAGGGCGCAGAGATCGTCGACGACCTCTACATCTACGTGCTCGACGACCTCATCCTGAACTGACCGCGCACCGATATTTCACTGGGCAGGACGGGGAGTGGATACCGTTCAATGGTCGCCTTCTGATGGCGACCGCACAGCATCCCTGGCTTCCCCGCCGTCACGGTGATCGTCCCCAAGATCACCATCGAGGGGTGCTGCGCCTCGTTCGTTGGCCGCCGTTCCCCACGGCGGCCGGCGGACGCCCATCCTGCCCTCGAGAGCGTGACGCACCGTGGCGATTCCGAGGGCCCAGGCGACGAGGCCTGCGGTGGCGAAGGTCGCGCCGAGTATCGCCGACCCGACCCACGCCGAGGCGCTGAAGACCAACGTGGTCGTGGCCGCACCGACGGCTGAGCCGAGCGAGCGGGAGCGCCAACCCGCTCCAGAGTGTTCCGTGACGGGGAGTCGCACTCGACACTGATCGACCGCACGGGAGCTCCCGTGGTTGCGCCGGAGCCCGTCGGGGCCGACGGCACGCGGCTCACGAGTCGGAACAACCGCGTCGTGAAGTGAGCGCGACGACGAGCCGTGCGGGTGTCACCCCAGCGGGCCCTCGAGAACGGTGAGCACGTCGACCTCATCGAACCCGACCGACCTGTTGAGCGCGAGCATCGGCTCGTTCGTCAGCGCCGTGTACGTCTGCAGGAAACGCGAGCCGGCACTCTCCGGGACGCTCATGAGCCGGCGGAGGTTGGCGGTCTTCAGAGCACGGCCGATGCCGCGCCCACGAACCCGCTCCTCGACGAACGTGTCGTCCTGAAGGACGATCTTCGGGTCGGGAAGCGAGAGCAGGATCTCTGTGTAGCCGACCGCGTGCGCGTCCACGCACGCCACGCTCCGCACCAGGGCATACCCCTGTTCCGCCATGCGCTCCTCATTGCGGCGGACCGCGTCGATATCCGCGGGCACGACGGTGCGCGTCAGGTCGCCCATCGGCACGTCTTCCGACATATGCGTGCGGAGCCGAGCCCAGCCGTTGAGCAACCGCGGCGGGCACGCGCCCACCCACGAGACGACCTCGACGTCCGACGGCGGGCCGGGAAGGCTGTCGAGGGTGCCCGGCGGCAGTGGGAGATCGACCACCTGCCGACTCTCGCGGACGCCGACCCGCATGCCCGCGGAACGTGCGAACGAGACCCCGGCATCGGAGTAGGTCTCGGTGCGCATCACCGTGGCGGTGCCGCGCAGGGTGCTCCGCACGGCGTGGAGCAGCGCACGGGCGACTCCGCGTCGACGGAAGCCCTCGAGAACGGCGATCTCGACGTCGACGGGTTCATCGGGGTGTCCGTGCGCCTCGGCCGCGCCGACCGCGAGCCCGTCGATCTCCGCGAGCAGCAGCACTGATCTGCGGGTGGGATGCGGGTTCTGGAACTGCAGGCGGGTGGTCTCGTCGCTACGGGACCACACCTTCTCACGGCCGGCCGCGTAGCCGTCGCGGAGCAAGCCGTTCCACTGCAGAAGGAGGGCGACATCCCGGGGATCGACACCCGTGATCTGGATACTCACGAGAAAGGACCGCGCCGGTGTTCGGTCTGGGGCGGAGGCGAGGGATCGATGAGCGGCTTACAGGCCTTCGTCGTCGGCCGCGGCCGTGACTGCCTGCAGCTTCGTCTTGCGAGAATCGACGATGTACCGCGCGGTCCAGGCTGCGGCCGCGACGAAGACGAGCACGACAGTGACGTACGAGTACCAGGAGGGCTCAACGCCACCGGCCACCATGAACATGCCAGCACTCAGGAATGCGAAGGCGCCGAGCAGTGTCCATCGACCATCGTTCTCCATGCTTCGAGATGCTACACGCTAAGGGTGCGCGGTACTCCGGGAGCTCGGCGCTGATCGGCGGTTTCTGAGAGGGTGGAGACAGGACCTGACCGTGAGCGACGAATGGTGAGCGATGAGTGGACCTGATTCCCCGGTGATCGCGGTCGAGGGCGCGTCGTCGCGGAGATCACCTTGGTGGCTGGCCTCCGGAGCGCTCTTCATCGCCTCGGCGCTGCTGGCCGCGTTCCGCAGTCTCCCCGGATCGCTCGAGGTGAATGCACTGATCGGAATCTCGACGGCAGCGACCGTCTCGTTCAGCCTCGCGCTCGCCGCCGCAGGGATCGGAGCCGCACGCCGCGACGACACTCTGCGCCTGCCGAGGACTGCGGTCATCTCCCTCTTCCTCCTCGCGGTCTGGCTGCCCATCGGCCCTCCGTTGTTGGCGGCGTCGTTCGAGATCACCTCGTCCGCACCGCTCTATGTGAACGCCCTCGTGGAGTTGGGGCTCAGCGGAACGATCGTGGCCGGTGTCCTGCGCAGTCCACTCGCGAAACCCTGGAACGTCGTTCCCGCCATCGCACTCGCTGCGGTGATCCTGGGTGCGCTGATCGAGGTCGCGATCATGTCGGGCAGCGTGACCGACCAGAATGCGATGATCCTCGTCTCCCAGGTGCTGACGCTGACGCGCATCCTCGCCACTGGGGCGCTGGGAGCTGTGGCCCTCCGAGCGGCACGCTCACGGGCGGGCTCGGTGGTCGTGTTCGGGGGGTGACCGACGTTCGGGACTCTTCCGGCGGCCGACTCTCCCGTCAGGCGACGCTCACGTATCCGTTCGAGGAATCGTCCTCGACGAGGACGTAGGCGAGTTCGCCTTCCGTGTGCGGCCGGGTCCGCTTCCACACCCGCTCGTGCCCGCCGATGGCGTAGTCGAGCACGATCCATTCCGGTGCACGCGGATCACGCCGTCCGACCACATACGACGTGCTGCCGAGGCCGACGGATCCGAGCCGGGCGACGAACTGATCGTCGTCCAGGGAGGCGGGCGGTGTACGGCAGAGCTCGGTCGAGCGGATGTGCATGGTCAGGTCGGCCTGTGCGGCTCTCCTTCTCATGCGGAGTCACCGGTGCGGACGCTCAGCCCGCGGGTGTCGCGGAGGCCGTGCGCGTCGAGGTAGGCCCGGATCGTGTCGGCGACGATGCGGATCTGCGCTTCGTTGCCCATGGCTGCCTGCATCGTGCCCATGGTCGGTGCGGGTTTGCCGTTCACGCGGTCGAGCGCTTCCCAGACGATGTCCTCGCGGGAGCCGCGGCCCATCGAGTGCGGCATCGAGCTGAACACCGGATTGGGCTTCCAGCCGGTTCGGGTCTCCTCCATCAGTGCTTCCTCTCCTGTGTCTCCGAGCGTCGTCGACTGCGGGTGCAGTCGTTCCTGCGCGTGGGCGCGCCGAACACCCTCCTGGGGGCGAAGGCCCCCGATGGACGGCGCGCTGTCCTGCGGCCAGGAGCCTTCCCCCAGAGCTGTCGGATGCCGACGGAGGGAAGGGCGATCTGGTCGTCCGGTTCTCTCCGACAGTAACACTTATTTTGAGTCATTCAAAATAACGAAGCGGGCTGAGTGCGCCGAGAGCGCCGAGAAGGCCCGACCCGCAGCGGGACCGGGCCTTCTCGTGAGTGGAGGTCAGCCGCGCGGAGCGTCGTTCCAGGACCAGATGTCGTCGCCGCGCAGCACGGCGTCGGCGCCGCCGTCGCAATAGATGGTCTGACCGGCCATGTGGGTGTTGGCCGGGCTCGTCAACCACACCAGCAGCTCAGCGATCGAGGATGCGGGCTGGTGGTAGTTGAGGGGCATCGGCACGGCGGCGTCGACCTGTGCCAGACCCTCAGGGCTCGCCAGCAGTCCGGCGGTCATCGCCGTCGTGACCGTGCCGGGCGCGACGGCGTTGAGCGGGATCCCCGCGCCGGCCCATGCTTCGGACACCGAGGCGCGGCGAACCCAGCGCGAGAGTGCGCGCTTGCTGGAGGAGTAGTTGAGGAACCCGCCCTCGGCCGTGGCGGCGAGTTGGTCGCCGATCTCGAGGGCGAGCGGCTCGTCGCCGCTCAGCGCCGCATCGACGAGGTCTGCCGAGACGGGCTGCAGCGATGCCATCGACGACACCACGGCGGCGCGCGGCTGATCCGCCAGGCTCAGCTTCGGCAGCAGCGCGGTGAGGAACTCGGTGACGCCGAAGTAGTTGATGGCCATGGTCTTGGCGATCGGCGCCGCGATTCCGGCGCACGCGATGATGGCGTCGATGCCCCCATCGGCCGCGGCGAGCACGGCGTCCGCGGCGGCTGCGCGGCCTTCGGGTGTCGAGAGGTCGCCCGTCACCTCGACGCCGGCGAGGTCGACGCCGATCACGGTGTGTCCCTGTGTGCGGAGCAGCTCGGCGGTCGCGGCGCCGATTCCGGATGCGGCGCCGGTGACGACATAGGTGCGGGTCATGATTCCTCCTGGGGTGATGAGACGGGTTCGGGCGGCGGCCGGAGCACGGACGCCGGCGTCGCCCCGGGCAGGGCGGTGACGAAACGGGTGAGGTGCGCCTGGAACTGGTCGATCTCCTGTGTGGACCAGCCCACGAGGGCGCCGCCGACCATCTGCTGGCCTGCGGCGACGAGTCGCCCGTAGGCATCGCGTCCCGCATCCGTCAGACGTACGTCGACCGTGCGGCCGGAGCGGACCCGGTCGAAGAAGCCCTGCGCCGACATGCGCGAGACCAGCTTCGACGTGGTCGGGCGCGACATCGCTGCTCGATCGGCCAGCTGACCGAATCCCAAAGAGCCGCCGCTCATGCCGACCAGGTACAGGCTGCGCACCTCTGTGGCATCGAGGGAGCCGTCGACGCTCTCGGCGACCTCGACCTGCAGCTCGCTCTGCGTCCACTCCGCGACGACGCCAACCAGCGCCTCGCGGATGTCTTCGATCTTGTCTTCGACCGCCATGGCCTCACTTTATCAGCTCAGTTGCGTGAGGCAACTGTTTAACACGATCCTGTGTCGCTCAGGAGAGGTCAGCCGCGGTGGGGACGACGGTGGCGTAGAGGTCGGCGATGCCGGCGAGTGCCGCACGGTGCAGCTGCGCCGCAGGGACGTCGCCGGCGACCGAGGGAAGGCTGCGCGTCGCGGTGGCGGCAGCGACCACGGTCGGCCGGTTCCCGCGAAGGAAAGCACCCTCGGTCGTGTAGGTGACGCACATGTGCGTCATGAACCCGGCGATCACGACATCCTGATGGCCCGCGGCATCGAGGAGGTCTCCGAGCTCGGTGCCCACGAAGGAGTTCGGAGCGGTCTTCACGACGACTGCCTCACCGTCGATCGGAGCGACCCTCTCGTGGATGGCGCCGATGTCCTCGCGGATGTCGTACGCCGATCCGGTTCCGCCGTCATGCTGCACGTGGATCACGGTCGCGCCGACGCTGCGGGCACGCCTGAGCAGATCGGCCGCGGCGTCGAGTGCGGCGTCCCACCCGTCGAGCTCCATCTCCCCGCGGGTGTACGTGTTCTGGAAATCCACGAGCACGACGGTCGAGGTAGCGAGGTTCGCGGGGTGGTCGACGATGCCGCTCAGGGCGCGGAGTGTGGATGACGTGGTCATGGGGGTGTCCTCTCTCGGGGTCGTCTGTAGTCTTGTTGACCCGAACAACTCTGAACAGCCGGATTCGGGTCAGCCGTCGTCGTGATCGGCTCGCCCCACGCATGGAGGGATGCATGAGCACACCGCGCGTGACCGTGATCGCGGTGGACGGCATCAGCCCTTTCCACCTGTCCGTCCCGTCCCTCGTCTGGGGAGGTGAGACGCCCGTCGGCGAGATCGATCCGTGGCCGATCCGAGTCGCGGCGCTGCGTGCGGGCACGCTCCGCACCTCTGCCGACTTCGACATCGACGTGCGACACGGTCTCGAAGCGGTGCGCGGTGCCGACGTCGTCGTGGTGCCGTGGTGGGGCGAGCCCGAACGGGCGGCGCCGGATGAGCTGTCGAGCGCGTTGCAGGACGCGCGCGACGACGGGGCCGCATTGGTCGGGCTGTGCCTCGGCGCGTTCCCCCTCGCAGACAGCGGGGCGCTGGACGGCCGCACCGCGACCACGCATTGGAAGTGGGCCGATGTGTTCCGGCGCCGGTTCCCCCGCGTCGCGCTCGAACCGGATGAGCTGTACATCGACGAGGGGCAGATCGTCACGGGCGCCGGTGCCACCGCAGGGATCGACGCGTGCCTGCACCTCCTCGCCCGGCGAGAGGGTCAGCTCGTCGCGAACCGGGTCGCCCGGAGGATCGTCGCACCACCGCACCGGGCGGGCGGACAGGCGCAGTTCATCGAGCGGCCGGTTCCGGAAGCCGGAGGAGATCCGGTGGCCGAGGCGATGCGATGGGGTGCGGCCAATCTCGACGCCGACCTGTCGATCGATGTTCTCGCCGCCCGTGCGCACCTCAGCCGCAGCTCGTTCACCCGGGCCTTTCGCGCGCGCACGGGATCGACGGTCGCGAAGTGGGTGCTCTCGCAGCGGCTCGCGGCGGCTCGGGAGCTGCTCGAGGCCACGTCGCTCCCGGTCGAGACGGTCGCGTCGACGACAGGGTTCGGCGGGGCGGCGCTCTTCCGCCAGCACTTCGGTCGCACGTTCGGCGCGACTCCGAGCCAGTACCGGTCGGCCTTCCGGGGCTCCTGACCACACCGCGAGCGCCCTGCGTAAGCCCCAGGGCGCTCGCGGTGTCTGGGCCGATGTCAGACGGAGACGGACTCTTCGGCGGTTTCGTTTCGCACCCGCGGCTTCGTCATCCAGATCGACGTGGCGATTGCTCCGACAAGAGCGAGTGTCGCCGCCCCCAGGAAGGCGGCGGAGTACCCGCGCGTCAGGTCGACCGCCGAGGGCGCCGTGCCCGAGATGCCGTAGACGATCGCGGTGAGGACGGCGAGACCGAGGGCCGAACCGATCTGGTAGCTGGTGCTCACGAGTCCCGAGGCGACGCCCGTCTCCATCGGCGGTGCGGCGTTGATCGCGGTCCCCAGCGACGGGACGAAGGCGAGCGACATCCCGAGCGCGGCGAGCAGCGACGCCGGCAGAACGGGCGCAGCGTAGTTGCCGTCAGGACGGACGAACGAGAGCCAGAGCAGGCCCCCGGCGAGGATCAGCAGACCGCTGACGATCATCGACCTGGCTCCGAACCGTGCCTGGAGGCGAGGGGCGAGAGCGATCATCACCAGGACGACCAGCCCCGTCATCGGCAGCAGCGCGGCACCCGCGACGAACGCGCTCGCCCCGAGGACCTGCTGCAGATAGAGGTTCAGGAAGAACCACATCGACACCCACGCCGCTCCGAGGAGCAGCTGGGCGCTGTTGGCCGCGGCCAACAGCGGTGCACGCAGAAGCCCGAGGCGAAGCAGCGGGTTCCGGCTGCGTGCCTGGATGACGAAGAAGGCCGCGAGCAGCACGACTCCGGCGCCCACGAAGGTCAGGGTCCACCAGGTGAGCCACCCGACCTCGGGAGCATTGACGACTCCGTAGACGACGGCAGCAAGACCGAGGGTGACGGTGAGAGCGCCGGCGATGTCTATCGAGCCGGCGGCTTTGCGCACGGTACGAGGGAGGGCGGATGCCGTGAAGACGAGCACGAACAGCGCGATCGGCACCGTGACGTAGAACACCCAGGGCCAGCTCGCGTATTCGGTCAGCACTCCACCGAGGAAGACGCCGGCCGTGCCGCCGATGGGGGCAGCCGCGCCGTAGACGGCGAAGGCCTTCGGAAGGTCGGAGGTGCCGCCGAACAGCATCATGAGAAGGCTGAGCGCGGCGGGCGCGATCAGCGCGGACCCGGCGCCCTGGATGGCGCGTCCGGTGATCTCGACTCCGACGTCGGTGGCGGCGCCGGCGAGGAGCGAGCCGGCGATGAGGACGATCCATCCGATCACGAAGATCTTCCTGGCGCCGAACACGTCGGCCAGGCGTCCGCCGAGCAGCAGCAGCCCGCCGAACGCGACGACGTAGGCGTTGAACACCCACGACAGCGATTCCGGAGTGAAGCCCAGGTCGCGCTGGATATCGGGCAGAGCCACTCCGATGATCGAGGTGTCCATGATGACGACGAACTGCGCCGTGGCGATGAGGACGAGCCCGAGCCAGCGCTGGGCTCGGGAGATGGGCGGGCGGGACATGGGTTCCTCCTGAGGGTGCGTGCCGGTGGGTCCGGTCAGAGATCACCATATACCCATAGGGGGTAGGGGTATCCAATGTATCCGGATGTGAAGTCTTCGCGTGGAGACGAATCCCTCCTCTCGGTGGGAGGCGCGGCCTCCCACCGAGAGGAGATCAGCTGAAGAGAACCACCAGGTAGACCGCGAAAGTCACCAGATGCGCGGCGCCGTGCATGGCGGTCACCCGCTTCGCCGCGAACGTCGTCACCGACAGCAGCAGTGTCACACCCAGCATCAGCAGGTTCGCCGGCGACTCCGCGAGAACCACGGTCTGGCCGGTGAACATGCCGATGATCAGCACCGCGGGGATGGTCAGCCCCACGGTCGACACGAGGGCTCCGTGGCACAGGTTGCTGACGCGCTGGGCTTCTCCCCCGAGCGCGGCGCGCACGGCCGTGATCGACTCCGGCAGGAAGACGATGCCCGCGATGAGCACGCCGGCGAGAGCCACGGGGGCACCGAGGCGTCCCAGACCGTCGTCGAGCAGCGTCGCCATGTCGTGCGACAGGAGCACGATGGGGATCACGGTCACCACGAGGAGCCCGAGGCGCACGATCACCTCGGTGCGATGCTCGGCGAGAGTCTCACGGATCCCCCCGCCCGCCTCCGCCTTCGCCTGGTGCCGCGTGGTCTCGAGCAGGCGCGGGTCGACCTCGGTGAAGTCGCTCGCCTGGGCGCCCATCTGCCGGTAGAGGAAGAAGGCGTAGAGCACGAGGGTGAGCACGATGATCGGGATCTCCTGCGCGGTCGTGTACGAGCCGTCCGTGCCGATGAGGGCGGGGAGGCCGAACGCGAGCGCGACGAGCACGACGAGCATCGACAGGTACGCCGAGGTGCCGGTGCGGTTGTGGGCCATGCCGCGATGGCGGAGCCCGCCGAGCAGGAGCGCGAGTCCGATGACGAGGTTCAGGATGATCATCGCGACGGCCATCACCGAGTCGCGGGCGATGGTCGCATGCTCACCCGGACCGAGCATGACCGCCGAGATCAGGATGACTTCGATCAGGACGATCGACAGGGTCAGTACGAGCGAGCCGTAGGGGTCGCCGAGCCGGTGCGCGAGTGCCTCGGCCTGCTTCACGACGCCGAAAGCGCAGACGAGGATCACCGCGATGATCGCTCCGAGCGCGATGATGAGGACGGGCACGGGCACGGGAGGTGCCAGTACCGGTTGGAGGAGGAGAAGAGCTCCGAAAGCTCCCCATCCCAGGACGACGCGGACGATGTCCGTGACGCCGATCAATTGTTGCCGTTCCGTGCGTGACATCGCCGGACTCCTTCGAGGTGGGGCCGTCCCCGACTGATAACCACGGGCGGGTCGTCCCGGCCGCAGCGCTGTGTCAGCGCACTGCATCCGATGGTACGCGGTCGGTCGCGGCGGATGGTCTCGCGATCGACCGCGGTGGCGTCACTCCGGAGTGGAGGAGCGGGAGAGTATGTGGATGTAGCGTTCCACGTCGCGGCGGAAGGCCGACTCTCGATGTCGACGGCGCTCGACGCAGACCCACTGTGTGGTCGCCCAGGCGAGGAAGCCCGCAGAGAGGATGAGTTCGAGCCAGATTCCGCGCACGCCGACGGACAGTGCTGCCGCGCTGACCATGGAGAAGGAAGCGATGCAGAGCACGAGGGTGGCGCGCGCGGCCCGCAGTTCGCGGGAGACCACCCAGAGCGGCCAGGTGGGCGGGTGATTCACGGGAGACTCCTGTCGGGGTCGTCCCCGGTCTGTCTCACCGTCGGAGGTCGTCCTCCGTCGTTGTTCTGTTCTCCAGGGTAGCAAACCGGCTCGGCTCCGCGCGGGCGCAGGCGAACATTCCGCAATCGGCATGCGTCGTCGCCACCGGGGGCATACGGGCTCCTGGGAGCGCGGAGCGCCTAGGCAACTCAGTGAATTCTTCCCGTTCAGCAGGCAATTTGACTTCCCTGGGTTCCGGGCTATGGTCGGAGGTTACGCCAGCCACCGAAGGGGAAGCGAGTCACCATGTCCGGAAAGTCCATCCAGGGTCGCGACAGCAAGAAGGCGCCGCAGCTCTCGCTCAAGGAGAAGCGAGCGGCGAAGCGGGCGAAGAACGCGCCGGCTGAGTTCATCAAGCCTCGCAAGGGCGCGAAGGGCTGAGCCGATTCGGCGATGGGTGGGCGCATCCGCGCTGCGCCCACCCATGGCCCTCAACGGAAGGCGCGGGTGACGCCACTCGCGATCTGCGTGAGCTGGATGTAGACGAGGAACCGCAGGAGCGGTCGGAACAGCGGGCGGAGCACCCGGCGACTACGGCGGCGAAGAGTGAACTCCCACGTGAGTGTCGCCCGGAGCTGCATTCCGCCTGCGGCATGTTCGAGGTCGAACGCGATCTGTCGGGCGCTCGCCCGCGCGGCATCAGGGTACGAGAAGCGCCACCGGACGTGCGTCGGTCCCTCGCTCTCCACCAGCTCGACGCGCATTCGGCGGAAGCCGTCCTTCACAGCTATCGGTCGGCCATCGGGGGCGGATGTGGTCGCCTCGGCTTCCCAGGGTCCGGTCTGGGCGGTCGCATCGATGGAGCCCACGGCCGGCTCCCACTCGGGGATGCGACTTGCCGAAGACAACAGTGCCCACACATCGTCGATCGGTGCAGGGACGAAAATCGAGTGCGTGCCGGACAGTTCGTTCCTGTCGGTCGTCGACTCGCGCGCGAGGACGAGCCGTTGCATCTCGTCCACACGGATGATCAGTGCTTCCCGATCGACGTCGAGTCGTGTCAGGATCTCGGCGATGAGACCGCTCGGCTCGTCGAGGAGCGCGCGCAGCACGGCCGCCGAGTCGCCACGGCGACCTCCGCTCGATGCCGCGTCCCACACCGCGAGCGCCCGATCGGTCCATACGTACCCCGAGGTCTCGTGGAAGACGATGCGGCCGGGGCTGGTGTCCGCATCTGAGGCGATCCCCACGAGCCCCAGCTGAGTCGAGTGCTGGGCGGCGACCGCGGCTCGTGCCGTGTCGAGGCTCACGCCCATGCCGCGCAGGATCTGCCCGCCGGTGTCCGGGTCGAAGCTCAGGGCGAGCAGCAGGTGATCGATGTCGGCGTCGCGCACCCCGAACCGCGAGGCCTCCTCCATCGACGCCAGCGACACGGTGTGCATGGTGGAGGCGGCCTGGATGAACCGGCTCATGCGTTCCTCCGGGGGACGACGATGGTCGGGTCGATCCGCCTCGCGTGCTTCTTGTGCACCGCTTGGCGGGTGACGCCCAAGGCATCGGCGATCGCCTGCCAACTCATGCCCGATCGAAGCCCGGCTTCGACCTGGCGCAGCTCGAGGGCATCGGCGAGCGTGCGCAGCGACGCCACCGCTCGCAGTCCCGCGCGGGGATCGGTCGTATCGGCGGCGACCTGCGCTACGTCGAGGGATTCCATGGTTGTCAACCTACGTTGCTTGCGTTGGTGTGTCAACCTGGGTTGCTACTGGGGTCCGTGTCCCGTCTCCGTGAGAGCCAGCGACACCGCGGCATCGACGTGCAGAGCGGTGGTCGGGAAGACGGGTACGGGCGCATCCGAGGCCGACACCAACAGCTCGATCTCTGTGCATCCCAGCACGATCCCCTCAGCGCCCCGTTCGACGAGTCTCTGGATGACCTCGACGTACCGACGCCGGGACTCCTCCCGGATCCGGCCGTGTACGAGCTCGTCGTAGATGATCGCATGCACGGCGGCTCGGTCGCCCCCGTCCGGCACGATGGTGCGGATGCCGTGGGTGGCGAGTCGTTCGGCGTAGAACGGCCGCTCCATCGTGAAGGCCGTGCCCAGCAACCCGATCGTCTGCACGCCCGCTGCGGCGATCGCCTCTGCCGCGACGTCGGCGATGTGCAGGAAGGGGATCCGCACGGCGGCCTGGATCCGGTCGGCGACGAGATGCATCGTGTTCGTGCAGAGCACCAGCACTTCGGCGCCGGCACCCTCCAGCGCCCGTGCCCGGTCGGCGAGCAGCGCACCGGCTGCTTCCCAGTCGTCGCGCGCCTGCATCTGCTCGATCTCGGCGAAGTCGAGCGAGTCCAACAGGATGCGCGCCGAGTGGTGGCCGCCGAGCAGGTTTCGCACGCGCTCATTCGCCAGCCGGTACCACTCCAGCGACGACTCCCAGCTCATGCCGCCGAGTACCCCGATCGTCTTCATCGTCGTCACTCCCCCGCGTTGTTCCGGAACTGCCGTCCCCCGGTCGCGCAGGTCGGATCGACCGCCTCGTTCGTGTTCGCGACGAACAGGCCTCTTTGCTGGGTGCGAGGCGCGCTCATGCGCCCAGGTTACTCAGGTCGCGGACTTCCGATCAGGCGTTTCCGGCCCGCATGAACTCTTCCGCCGCGCGCACCTGCTCCGCGGACGGGCGGATGCCGGTGTAGAGCACGAACTGCTCCAGCGCCTGCAGGGTGGCGACTTCGGCCCCCGTGATGACGGTCTTGCCCGCCGCGCGAGCTGCGGCGATCAGAGGCGTCTCCGCGGGGAGCGCCACCACGTCGAACACGACGGATGCCGCGGCGATCGTCTCTTCCGAGAACGACAGTGCGTGCTCTTCCGTGCCCCCGGCCATGCCGATCGGTGTGATGTTGACCAGGATGTCGGCTCTGGCGCCGTCGAGTTCGGCGGTCCAGGCGAAGTCGTACAGGTCGGCCAGGGCGCGTCCGTTCGTCTCATTCCTGGCGACGATCGTCACCCGCCTGAACCCGGCATCGCGGAAGGCGGCGGCTGTGGCCTTCGCCATGCCGCCCGATCCGCGCAGCAGCACCGAGGCCGTGCGATCAAGACCTTCGCGTTCGATGAGTTGAGCGATCGCCGAATAGTCGGTGTTGTAGGCCGTGAGCTTGCCGTCGTCGTTGACGATCGTGTTGACGGAGTCGATGGCGCTCGCCGAGGGGTCCATCCGGTCGACGAGGGCGATGACCTCTTCCTTGTACGGCATGGAGATCGCGCAGCCGCGGATGCCGAGGCCGCGTACGCCGGCGATGGCCTGCGCGAGGTCGGTCGGCGCGAAGGCCTTGTAGATCCAGTTCAGGCCGAGCGCCTCGTAGAGATGATTGTGGAACCGCGTTCCGTTGTTGCTCGGCCGTGCCGACAGCGAGATGCACAGTGTCATGTCCTTGTTGAGCAGAGTCACCGGATCAGGCTACTCGCGGGTGGTTCGTCGCGTGAGATGCGGCGTCCGAATCCCGCCAGCGCAGAAGGGTGCTGCACGTCGACGATGAGAGAGGCGCGCACGCGTCAGGTGAACGAGGAGACGCAGATGGCCACGCAGACACGGCAGGGCATCAGGAGCGGGCGGAGCCGCATCCTCCTGCAGTTCCTGCTGCTCGCGCTCACCTGGGGTGCGAGCTTCCTCTTCGTCGCGGTCGCTCTCGACGGCCTGTCGCCGGCGCAGGTGGTGCTCGGGCGTCTCGTCACCGGCGCCGTCGCGCTGGCGCTCATCTGTCTGATCGGTCGTCATCCGCTCCCCGCGTTCGGCAGGGTATGGGCGCATCTCCTCGTCGTGAGCCTGCTGCTCTGCGTCGTTCCCTTCCTGCTCTTCGCATGGGCTCAGCAGGGTATCTCCTCCGGTCTCGCGAGCATCTACAACGCGACCACGCCGCTCATGACGATGCTGATCTCGCTGATCGCGCTGCGCAACGAGCGGCCGACGCGGGATCGCATGATCGGGATCGCGGTGGGCTTCCTCGGTGTGCTGGTCGTCCTGGGCCCGTGGAGCGGTCTCGGTGGCGGTACCGCGCTCGCACAGCTGGCCTGCCTCGGAGCGACGGCGAGTTACGGAGCGGCATTCGTCTATCTGCGAAGGTTCGTCTCTCCCCTGAGTCTCGATGCGATTCCGGTCGCGACCGTGCAGGTCGGCCTCGGAGCTGTGGTGATGCTCGCGCTCGCACCGATGATCGCGACGACTCCCGCGTCTCTGACGGCACCGGTCATCGTGGCTGTGCTGGCGCTCGGTGCTCTCGGCACGGGGCTGGCCTATGTGTGGAACACGAACATCGTGAGTGCGTGGGGAGCGACGAACGCCTCGACCGTCACCTATCTCACGCCAGTCGTCGGGGTGATGCTCGGCGTGATCGTCCTCGCCGAGCAGGTCTCCTGGAACGAGCCGGTCGGCGCGGTCGTCGTGATCGTGGGCATCGCCATCACGCAGGGACGCATCCGGCTCAGGCGGCGATGACACCCCGCGGATTCGGGGGAGACCGGACGACGGAGGTGCCTCCGTGCTGTGCGTCCCGTCTCCTCCCGAAACCTGCGATCCCTGCGGGATCAGTACCCCGACCTTCTGCGATCTCGCCCGGACGAGAGCCCGTGGCGAGAGCGTGCATCCTCCCCTATGGTGAAGGTGCATGCACACGGGGATTGATCGTCTACGTCTCTCCCCACGAGACGGCGGCCCACCCCAGGGGCAGACGATCCGTGCATGCGATTGGGCCCTCTCGAGTAGTTCAGTCCCCAATGGGCTACTCGAGGGGGCCGCTATCGTTCAGTCTCGCACCGAAGTTAAGATTTGTCCCCCAAAAGGGGGACAAGAGCTCGAAAAAGGAGCTAAGCTGTTCCTGACGCACCCTCCGGTCGTCTTCGGCCCTCATCGCTCCCCCCGCGGTGAGGGCCACACCATTTTCCGGGCGCCTCACGCGCCGCGCACCTCCGCCCGCACCGGATGACGGCCGGATGCCGCTCGTGCAACATTTGGATTACCTTCTCGCAACGGCTATTCCGCTCGGGGCCTCCTCCACTAGCGTTAGCGATGTCGGGGCATCCCTGCGTCGGCTTCTTCACCAGCAGAACAGGCAGTACATGAGCACCCAGGGCACGGTTAAGTGGTTCAACTCGGAGAAGGGCTTCGGCTTCATCTCCCCCGACGACGGAGGCGCTGACGTCTTCGCGCACTACTCCGCCATCCAGTCATCCGGCTACCGGTCTCTCGAAGAGAACCAGCGAGTCGAGTTCGATGTGGCGCAGGGTCCGAAGGGCCTGCAGGCAGAGAACATTCGCCCCGTCTGAGACGGGCGAGACACCGAACTCCCCACCGGATCGCGTCCCCGATGCGTCATCCGGCGGGGAGTTCTGTGCTTTCAGGCGGTGGACGAGGGCGATCGCGGCACCGGTCATCGGCCGCTCGGGGCTGTCGGATGTCGCTCCGATGGACGTGCCCGGCGCCTCAGCCGAGCAGCAGAGTGCGCAGTTCTGCGACGGAGGCCACCCGGAATGCGGCATCATCGCCTTCGTGCGAGTCGCTGAAGCCCCACTCGACGAAGACCACCGGAACGCCGTTGGCGTTGCCGCCATCGACATCATGGTGCCGATCGCCGACGAGGACGGGGCGCGAGGTGTCGGCGCCGAGCTCGCGCAGCCGACGAAGGGCCTCGGCCACGATGTCGGTCTTCGAGGCGAGGGTCGACTCATCGGGCGTCGCGCCGACCGTCGTCAGGAATGCGGGGCGCAGGCCGAAGTGGTCGACCAGGGCGTCGACCTGGTTCTCGGGCTTCGAGCTGGCCGTCGCCTGGGGAACTCCGGCGGCGTGCAACTCGTTGATGAGATCGACCACGCCCGGATAGGCCGCGACATCGGTCGTGTAGCCGTCGGCCTTGCCGAGGGTGCGGTAGAAGGCGACCGCCTCGGCTGACTGCTCCGGCGTCATGCCCGCCTGGTCCTGGAAGGACTGGAACATGGGCGGACCGATCCAGTGCACCAGCTCTTCGCGGGTCGGCGCCGGTCGACCGAAGTGCGTCAGCGCGACGTTGAGCCGGCGGAGGATGCCGACGGACGCGTCGACGATGGTGCCGTCGACATCCCACAGCACGCAGGAGTAGGGGGAGTGAGGCATCTCTCCAGCCTATGGGTCCGGCACAGGATGGCCGCCTTTCCTGCACAGGTGTGCAACGCGAGGGCTTCTTCACACCTCATGTGGACACCTTGTGTCTACATATAAGGTCGTGACAACGGCGGATGCGCGGGCGAGAATGGGGGCATGTACGTGTCGGTGGAAGTCATCACGATGCTGGCGACAGCGATGACGCTCCTGGTCGCGATCATCAGTGGTTTCGGTTGGATGGTCAATCGGATGGACGCGCGATTCGCGGCGCAGGATGCGCGGTTCGATGCGCGGTGCGATGCGATGGAGGCGAAGTTCGGTGCGCGGTGCGATGCGATGGAGACGAAGTTCGATGCGCGGTGCGACGCGATGGAGACGAAGTTCGATGCGCGGTGCGATGCTCTAGACGCGAAAATAGATGCGCGGTGCGATGCTCTAGACGCGAAAATCGATGCCCGATGCGATGCCCAGGACGTGAAGTTCGATGCACGGAGCGACGCGATGGAGACGAAGTCCGACGCACGTTTCGATCGCATCGAACAGCAGATCTTCGAAGTGAAGATCGCGATCGCGCGCCTCGAGGGGCCGACGCCCCGGCTCATCGCCGCGCGCTGAGAGGCGATGCCTCAGAACAGGCGGGGAATGCCCGACTCGATGCCCTTCATGTCGTCGTAGTCGAGCACCAGGCAGCGGATACCGCGATCCTCGGCGAGCACTCGCGCCTGGGGCTTGATCTCCTGCGCCGCGAAGACGCCCTGCACGGGGGAGAGATGCGGGTCGCGACCGAGCAGTTCGAGATAGCGCGTCAGCTGCTCCACGCCGTCGATGTCGCCGCGGCGTTTGATCTCGACGGCGATCGCGGCGCCGTCGGCGTCGCGCACCAGCAGGTCGACCGGTCCGATGGCCGTCGGGTACTCGCGGCGGACGAGTGTCGCTCCCTCGGAGATGCGCTCCACCTGTTCGGCGAGCAGCCGTTGCAGGTCGGCCTCGACACCGTCTTTCTGCAGCCCGGGGTCGATTCCCAACTCGTGAGAGGTGTCGTGGATGATCTCGTAGATCTGCACGCGCAACGCATCGCCGGTCTTCTTGTGTGTGACGCGCCAGACCTCGACGACGCCGGCACTGGCCTCCTCTTCGCCAGGGGTCTCGCTCGAGAGCGAGCACGGCGGGCTCATCCAGTTCAGCGGCTTGTAGCTGCCGCCGTCGGAGTGCACGAGCAGACTCCCGTCTCCCTTGTGCACGAGCAGACGCGTGGCGAGCGGGAGATGGGCATTGAGCCGACCGGTGTAGTCGACCGAGCAGCGGGCGATGACGAGACGCACCCGTCGAGCCTACTTCGTCGGGGGTGCTGCGCGGTCGCAGGCCCTGGGCGCGGCGGTCATCGGTCGAGGAACGACCCGATCGCCTGGAAGAGACCGAGCTCGGTGGCGGCGGAGCGGGCGATGAGGAATCCGATGATGCCGATTATCCAGGCGGTGTTCTCGGCGCCGGTGCGTTGCATCCAGACGGCGAAGCGTTCGAGAGGCCGCTGCACCAGGGAAGCGGCGACCAGGCGCAGGACGAGCAGCACGACCGCGGGCAGGATCATCAGCGCGCAGTATCCGACGAGCGACAGCACACGCAGCGGAGTGTCGATCCCCGCGTCCGCGAGCATCGTCATCGCGACGATGTACGGGAGCATGGTGGCGATCTCGACCAGCCCGGCGGCGATCGCCACCGCCATCACGGCGGTGCCGCGGGTGCGCGGATCGAGCAGCCGCTCCCGCCATCGGGTGATGCGGCCGGGGCGTGGGGCGGCGTCTGCCGCCACCGCGGTCGCCGGAGGCGGTGGCGGCATCATCGAGGTGCCATCCGCGTCCGACCCGGTCGGCATCCCCGTCCACGGCGAGATCTGCGGGGTGGTGGCGCCCGACGTGGGGCTCGTCGACGCGGTCTCGGCACTCTTGTCGCCGGTCGGCATCACGAAGGCCGCGAGGAGGAGCGCTCCTCCGACGAGCAGGCGGATGATCAGGCCGGCGGGCGAGGCCAGGAAATCGGACGCGACGTCGACGAGGTTCACCAACCCCCAGAGGAACAGGAGACCGACGAGCAGATAGAACGCGGCGATCGTCACCAGATACAGCAGGATGCGTCCGGCGCGCACCCGCCCCGGATGCAGGAGCAGGAAGACGGGGATGAGGAGAGTGCCGACGCTCAGCCCATCGATCAGCGCCAGGAGCGCGAGGGAGAGGGGAAGCGGCAGCCCGCCGAAGAGTTCCATGGCTCCACGTTCACGGAACGGGGTCAGCTGCGGATCGGGCGAAAGTATCGTCTCTTTCGGCTTCCTCATCCCTTCGTCGGATGCGCGAGCGCGCACGCCGTGGTTGCATGAGGGCATGCACGAGCAGGTCGAAGGCGGGTTCGGAGCCTGGTACCGCCGGCACCGCTGGTGGGCGGATCCGCTCGGGATGGCGATCCTCGCGGTCGTCATGGCGGGCTTCGGGTTCCGCGGCATCTGGGGTCCTTTCTCGATCCTTCAGGACCCCGTCTCGCCGTGGTGGGCGCTGGCCCTCGCGCTTCCCGCCTGCGCGCTCGCCCTCCTGAAGCGGCGTATGCCTGTGACGGTCCTCGTGCTGGTCACGCTCCTCTTCGTGGTCGATCTGCTCACGGTCGGCGGTATCGGCACCCTCGTGGTGCTGCTGGACGTGCTGTGGACGGCGGCGTTCCTGGCTGGTCCGCGGGGGAGGCGGGTGCTGCTCATCCTGCTGGGGGCATCGACGATCGTCCTCTTCCTCGCCGCCTGGCGCTTCACCGAGGTGTCGTTCGCCGTCGCCTTCCTCATCGGCGTGCAGTTCGGTGCGATCTTCGGCACCGACTACTGGTGGGCGGTGGCCGTCTCCCAGGCCCAGGAGCTCACCGAGCTGCACCGTCAGCGTGCGGAGGACGCCGCCGCGGCAGCGGAACGGGACCGCGTCGAGGCGGTGCAGCGGGAGCGGGAGGCGATGGCGAGAGAACTGCACGACGTGGTCGCCGGCCATGTGATGGCGATGGCGATCCGCGCGGAGGCTGCGCTGTCGACGGCACCAGACCGGGCCAGGGATCGAGAAGCCCTGCAGGCGGTGCGCGATGCGGGCCTCGACGCCCATGGCGCGCTGCGATCGATGATCTCGGTGCTCCGTCGTGGCGACGGGACTCTCGCAGCCACGCCGCGCTGGGCGGATCTCGGCGGAATCGTGCGGGAGGCCGAGCGGGCGGGGCTCGTCGTGCACCTCGACGTCGAGGACGTCGGGGACGTCGGCGCGCGACGCGAGCAGGCTGTCATACGCATCGTGCGGGAGGCCCTGAACAACTGCATCCGCCATGCGGGCGGTGCCGTCGTCGACATCGTGGTCCAGGAGCAGGATGCCGAGGTGCGGGTGGAGGTGCGCTCGCATGGTGGAGTGGCCAGCCGCGCGGCCGCGCATGGCGACGAGGGCTGGGGGCTGCAGATGCTCGAGGAACGCGTCGGCGCGCTGGGCGGCGCCTTCTCCGCGGGACCGACCACGGGCGGATGGGCGGTCGAGGGGCGCATCCCGGTGGAGGCGAGGGCATGACGGCCCCGACCGTGCTGCTGGCCGACGATCACGGCGCGATCAGAGCGGGCCTGCGCATCATGCTCGAGGCGCAGGGCATCACGGTGGTCGGGGAGGCCGCGGATGGCGAGGTCGCTGTCCGCAATGCCGCAGCGCTGCGCCCCGACGTCGTGCTCATGGACCTGCGGATGCCGGGGCGCGACGGGATCTCGGCCACCAGGGAGATCGTCGAGCGCGGTCTCGGCGACGTCCTGGTCCTGACGAGCTTCGACGAGGACGACCTCGTCTTCGGGGCCATCCGTGCCGGCGCCGTCGGCTTCCTCCTCAAGACGGTCGACGCCCCCACCCTCGGGCAGGCCGTCCGTGCGGTCGCTGCGGGTGACGGTGCGCTGGATGCGCGGGTGACCCGACGTGCGCTCGCCGCCGTCGCCGAGAACACGCCGCCGACTGTGCCCGGGGCGCGTCAGGCAGCGCTCCCGGATCTCACGGCTCGGGAGCAGGAAGTGCTCGACGGGATCCTGCAGGGGTGGTCGAACGCCCAACTCGCCGCACGGCTGCGCATCTCGGTGCCCACGGTCAAGACGCACGTCTCCAACGTGCTGACGAAGCTCGGTGCCCGCAGCCGCTCGCACGCGGCAGCGCTCGTCCGCGGCGGCGAGGACTGAGCCGCAGCCCTTGCCGGCGTCAGACCTGTGCCGTCGTGGTGACCGGGGTCTTCTCGTCGTCGCGGAGCGGACGGGCAGCGCCGGAGAACAATCCGGACATCACCACCAGCGCGACGAGGATGAACAGGGTGTTCAGCAGGCCGATGTGCTCGCTGATGACCCCGAGCACGGGAGGTCCGCCGAGGAACGAGATGTAGCCGATGGTCGCCGCCGCGCTCACCCGTGCCGCGGCCTTCGCCGGGTCGTCTGCCGCCGCCGACATGCCGAGCGGGAAGCCGAGAGATGCGCCGATGCCCCAGAGCGCCGCCCCCACCAGCACGAGCGGGAAGGTGGGCGCGAGGATGAACAACAGGATGCCCGATGCCGCAGTCGCCGCGAGGATGCGCAGCACCAGGACGCGCCCGAAGCGGTCGACGAGCGGCCCGCCGAGCAGCCGCACGACGGTCATGCCGACCGAGAACACGGCGAGCGAGACGGCTCCGGTGCCCTCGGCGAAGCCGTGACCCTGCTCCGTGCCGAGTGCGATCCAGTCGTTGGCGCCGCCTTCTGCGAACGACATGCCGAGCATGACGACGCCGATCAGATAGGTGCGCGGCTCGCGCCAGGCCTCGAGTGCGGTGTGCATGCGTGCGCGGAAGGCGGGCTTCTCATGTGTCACCGGATCGAGGGCGGCCTCGCGCGAGGGCACCTGGAAGAAGCAGATGACCGCGATCAGGGCGATCAGCCCACCCATGATCGCGGCGTGGGTGGCGACGTTCATCGTGAGCTGCGCCGCGAGAGCGCCGATTCCCGCGCCGATGACCGTGCCGAAGCTGAAGAACGCGTGGAAGACCGGCAGGATCGTGCGGCCCATCTGCTGCTCGATCGCCGTGGCCTCGACGTTCATCATCACGTCGACCGATCCGTTGCCGAACCCGAAGAGCGCCATGCCGACGATCACGAGGGGCACGGAAACGAAGACGTTGGCCCCCAGGCCCACGAGCGTGATGCCGGATGCGAAGGTCAGCATCGTCAGGAGCATGCCCCGGCGGGCGCCCAGGCGCGCCATCACGGCGGGACCCGTCGAGATGCCGATGATCGACGACGCGCCCATGCCGAGCAGGATGAGGCCGACCTGGGCGTTGTCGAGTCCCAGCGCCTCCTTGATCCCGGGCACACGCGACGCCCAGGTCGCGATCGACAGGCCGCTCGCGAGGAAGATGGCGAAGATCGCGGCGCGCCAGCGCACGAACTGCGAACGGGAGAGCGCTGTTTCCATGCCGGACAGCCTATCGAATCGATTCGACCGAAGGGAAGCGAAGGGAGCTATCCTCGAAGTATGAGCAGTCAGGAGACGCCGCGTCGGCCCACGATCGCCGACGTCGCACGTGAGGCGGGCGTGGCGACATCCACGGCCTCGGTCGTCTTCAGCGGCAAGGCGAACGTGGCAGCCGCCACGCGGGAGCGCGTGCTCGCCGCGGCAGCCGACCTCGGCTACGCCGGCCCGGATCCTCGCGCGGCATCCTTGCGT
This sequence comes from Microbacterium sp. NPDC091662, assembly GCF_044756705.1. Lineage (NCBI taxonomy): Bacteria > Bacillati > Actinomycetota > Actinomycetes > Micrococcales > Microbacteriaceae > Microbacterium > Microbacterium sp. NPDC091662. Next base: position 2,539,400 of record NZ_JBIVTM010000001.1, read on the forward strand.
CGCGGGCGCAGTGGCATCGTCGCCGTCGTTCTCGAGGGGCACCTGCGCGCTGCGTTCCTCGATCCGGTGACGACGGCCATGATGGACGGCCTCACCGACGGTCTCGCCGACCTCAGCGCGGGCATCCTCCTGATGCGCGACGAACCGGGGGAGGAGGGGGCGGCCATCACGAACGCGCCCGTCGACGCCTTCGTCCTCATCGGATGCTCGGGACGCACGAAGGCGTCGCTCGAAGTCGTCGTCGGCCGCGGCCTGCCGGTGGTCGTGATCGAAGGCGACGCCGGTGAGGAGATCCCCCGCATCACGCTCGACAACGTCGCGGCGTCCGCCGACGTCGCCCGTCACGTCCACGACCTCGGCCACCGTGACGTGGCGCTGGTCACGCTCTCGCTCGACAGCGAACGGGAACGGGGGCCCGTGACCCCCGAGCGGATCGCGAACGCGACGGTCGATGTCTCGGTGCATCGACTCGAGGGGATGCGTCAGGTGTTCCCCGAGGCGCCGGCGATCTCGGCGTCCGGCAGCCTCATCGACGAAGGGGTGCTGGTGGGACGGATGCTCCTGACCGACCCTGCCACCCGCCCGACGGCCGTGCTCGCCCAGAGCGACCTGCTCGCGGTCGGAGTGATCCGAGCGGCGGAGGAACTGGGTCTCCGCGTGCCCGAGGATCTCTCGGTCGCCGGATTCGACGGCATCCCGCTCGACGGCCTCGGAGATCTCGCCCTCACCACCAGCGTGCAGCCGGCGGTCGAGAAGGGTCGCGCGGCGGGGGAGCAGGTTGCCCGCATGCTCCGCGGTGAGCCCGGTGAGACGCAGCACCTCACCTGCGTGTTCCGCGCCGGCACGACGACCGGTCCCGTCCCGCGCTGAGCGGCAGCCCTTCTCAGCTGCGCTGGGGACCGAGCGGCAGACTGCTCTCCTCGAAATCGAGGATGCGGTAGCGCCCGCAGTCGATCACCTCGTCAGGGGCCGTCGATGTCGAGAGGCGCCAGGGGACGGTCTGCGCATCTTCGACGAGGAATGACACTTCGCCCACGTCGAAGTCCGTTCGGTTCACGAGCCACGCGTAGCCGTTGAGCTCATGATCGACCTGCACGAGACGGGCGGGATCGGCCAGATGCAGTTTCGGCAGGCGAACCGTCCAGAACTGGCCGGCCCCCACGCGGCCCGAGGCGTCGACCCAGTCGGTCACACACACGAGATCGGGGTCGGGGGCGGCGCTCGCAGCGGCGAGTCGGGGGGCGCTGAAGGCGCCACCGATCAGGAGCATCACGGTGGCGGCCGCAGCGAGGAGCGAACCGGTACGCATCGACACTCGCCAGGCACGGGGAGCAGCCACCAGGGCGAACACCGGCGCGAAGGCGAGCGGCTGCAGGTACCGAGCGGCGTGCGTGCCGAGAGCGATCGCGCCGATCGCGACGAGCACGGGCGTGACCCACGCGACCGTCGCGACGAACCGCGCGCCGGCGTCGCCCGCTCGTACCGTGCGTGCGATCGCCAGCACGAGGAGGGAGCTCACGATCAGGACGCCGATGATGCCGGCGGGCGTCGCCATGCGGTCGGTGAGGAGGGCTCCGTAGTAGCGCACCGACTCGGTCCACCGCTCGGGCTGGACGTAGCCGGCTCCCGTGTTCGCGATCCATGCCCGAAGGGGAATGCGACCGAGGAACCCCAGTGCGGTGCCGGTGACCAGGACGACGAGGAGCATCGCCGTGCGGGTGCGGCGGGGTGAGCGGATGAGCATCAGGGCGAGGAGAAGAGTGATCGGGATCGTGGCCCAGGCAGCGAACAGCGGATTCGAGAGCGTGGAGACGGCGGCGGTCGCCCCGAGTGCGATCACGAGCCCCGCGCCACCGGCGACGCGATCGATCACCCGCCGCACCAGGCCGACCGACAGCACGACGCCGACCACTGTGGCCGAGTAGTAGGTGGTCGTGAGCAGGAGTGACGCGAGCTCCAGGGCATCTCGTGATCCCGAGACATCGGTCATCGCCAGGAGGCCGAAGGCCCCGAGCCCGACGAGGGCCCACATGACCGGTGCCGTGTCGTCCCGTCGGCGACCGACGACGAGTCTGAGCGCGCCGTAGAGCGCGAGCATGTTGATGACGGCATTGACCGTGAGCAATCCGTTCACGTCGAGCGGGAGCACGGCGTCGAGGCTTGCGAACACCGCGGACTCGGGCAGGAACAGCACGCTGGACATCGCCCAATCCAGCGGAGCGCCGGAGAGGACGGATCTCGCGAACATGCCCACGATCAGGGAATCTCCGTCACGGAACAGCAGCTCGGCGCGAGCGGAAGAAGCGACCTGCGCCGTCGTGATCATCGCCACGGCCAAGGCCCCCGACCAGCCCGCGAGCTCTCGAACCCAGACCCGCCGCATGGGGCTACTCTCGCACGATCGTGCAAACGTGGACCTCAGGAACCTCTCGCGCCGGTAAACTGGTCTGACACCCGCCCGCCTGTGCCGAAATGGCCGACGAGCCCTGAGGGAGCCGCGTATATGCTGATGCTCCTCGCTGTGTTCCTCCTCGGGTCGCTGCTGATGCCCGTTCTGGTGCGCTGGCTCGGAGCTCAGGCTTTCGCCATCGCCGCCCTCGTTCCGGCCGCCGCCTTCGTGCACGCACTCGTCATGACGCCGCAGGTGCTCGACGGACCCGTGCCGTTCGAGTCGGTCGAGTGGATCCCGCAGCTGGGTCTGAACCTCTCCATGAACATGGACGTGCTCGGCTGGGTGCTCACCCTGATCGTCACGGGCGTCGGGGCGCTGGTTCTCCTCTACTGCCGCTGGTACTTCTACGAGGACTCGGCAGGAGTCGGTCAGTTCGCCGGTGTGCTGCTGGGGTTCGCCGGCGCGATGTACGGCCTCGTCCTGACCGACGACCTCGTGATCCTCGTCATGTTCTGGGAAGTCACGAGCATCCTCTCGTACCTGCTCATAGGTCACTACCGTCGCCGAGCGGCCAGTCGTCGTGCGGCGCTGCAGGCTCTGCTGGTGACGACGCTCGGCGGCCTCGTGATGTTCGTCGGCGTCGTGCTGCTCGTGGTCGACACCGGTACCTCGAGCATCCGCGAGATCCTCGTCATCGCGCCCAGCGGACCCCTGGTGGATGCCGCGATCGTGATGCTCCTGATCGGTGCCATCAGCAAGTCGGCGCTGTTCCCGTTCCATTTCTGGCTGCCCGGTGCCATGGCCGCGCCCACGCCGGTGAGCGCGTACCTGCACGCAGCCGCGATGGTGAAGGCCGGCATCTACCTCATCGCCCGCTTCGCACCGATCTTCGCGTTCAGCACGACGTGGCGTCCCATCGTCGTCACCCTCGGCATCCTCACGATGCTGCTCGGCGGCATCCAGGCGCTGCGCGAGACCGACCTCAAGCGCATCCTCGCCTTCGGCACCGTGAGCCAGCTGGGCTTCTTCGCCGTGGTCGTCGGCTACGGCACGCAGGCGACGGCACTCGCGGGTCTCGCGCTCGTCATCGGGCACGCGCTGTTCAAGTCGGCACTGTTCCTGATCGTCGGTGTGATCGACCGTCAACTGTCCACCCGAGACATCAATGAGCTCTCCGGCGTCGGCCGGCAGGCGCCGGTCATGGCGACTGCGGCATTCATCTCGGTCGCCTCGATGGCCGGCATCGCTCCGACCATCGGGTTCGTCGCCAAGGAGTCCACGCTCACCGCTCTCCTCGACGACGCCCAGGGCGGTTCTCCCTGGGGCCTCGTGGCGCTCATCGGCATCATCGTCGGATCCATGCTCACAGCGGCATATGGCGTGCGCTTCCTCTGGGGCGCGTTCTGGAAGAAGCGCGACGAGCACGGACAGCAGCTGCCAGACACCGCATGGCCCGACCCGCCGGTGGGCTTCCTGTCGGCACCGATCATCCTCGCCGGAGTCACCATCGCCGCGGGCATCGGTGCCCCAGCGCTCGACACGGCCCTGCAGGGATACGCCCTCACCGCGACCCCGGGGCTCGACCATGCGGGCGAGGCTGTCGAGGGTCCTGGCCACCTCGCCCTGTGGCACGGCTTCGAGCCCGCCCTGGGCATCTCGATCCTGTCGATCCTGCTCGGTATCGGGCTCTTCCTGCTCACCCGCAGGACCGGATGGGACCGTAAGGCCCGGATCCTGAGATTCACCGCGGCCGACGTCTACTACTTCGTCATGCGCGGCGTCGACCGTCTCTCGGTGCTCAGCACGACGCTCACCCAGCGCGGCTCACTGCCGGTCTATGTCGGCACCATCTTCGTGGTGTTCGTCGCCGCCGAGGTCACCGCCCTGATCGCGAGCGACATCGATCGGTACAACCTGTCCCTCTGGCACACCCCGGCGCAGATCGTCGTCGCACCGATCATGGCGATCGCCGGCATCTTCGCGGTCCGTGCGCAGAAGCGCTACACCGGCGTGGTGCTGGTCTCGGTCACCGGACTCGGCATGGTCGTGCTGTTCGCGACGAGCGGCGCTCCCGACCTCGCGCTGACACAGATCCTGGTCGAGACGGTGACGATGGTGACCTTCGCGCTCGTGCTGCGTCGTCTTCCGGCACGGATGGGTGAGCACAACGCTTCGGTCGGACGCATCCCCCGTGCACTGCTGGCGATCGGAGTGGGCGTCACGATGGCCTTCGTCGCCGTCGTCGCCACGCAGTCGCGTGTCGCCGACCCGATCTCGGAGGCGTTCCCGAAGCTCGCGTACGAGATCGGCCACGGAAAGAACGTCGTCAACGTGGCGCTGGTCGACCTGCGCGGCTGGGACACGATGGGTGAGCTCTCGGTGCTCGTGCTCGCCGCGACCGGTGTGGCCTCCCTGGTGTTCGTCACGCACCGTGCCGACCTGCTCGCCGCCACCAAGAACCTCCCTCGAGCGACGCGCAAGGCCGCCCGCAGCCGCCCGCTCGTCGAGACCACCGAGGGCATCCGGTTCCAGACATCCGAGAACGAGAGCAGCCCGCGGGCGTGGCTCGTCGGCGGTCAGAAGATGAAACCCGAGAACAGGTCGATCCTGCTCGAGGTGATCGTCCGCATCCTGTTCCACACGATCATCGTGGTGTCGATCTTCCTGCTCTTCTCCGGCCACAACCTGCCCGGCGGCGGCTTCGCCGGGGGGCTCGTCGCGGGTATGGCTCTCGTGATGCGCTACATCGCCGGCGGGCGCTGGGAGCTGGGCGCTGCCGCTCCCACAGACGCGGGACGACTGCTCGGCACCGGCCTCATCCTGGCCGTCGGCACCGCGGTCGTGCCCCTGTTCTTCGGCCTCGCGCCCCTGACCAGCACCTTCTGGGAGTGGGAGATCCCCGGTATCGGACACATGGAGTTCGTCACCTCGACGATCTTCGACGTCGGCGTGTACCTCGTGGTCATCGGGCTCGTCCTCGACGTGCTGCGCAGCCTCGGCGCCGAGGTCGACCGTCAGGCGGCGCTGCGCACCACGCCGGGTCCTGAAGGATTCCTCTCCCGCGGCGGGAGGAGCAGCTGATGGACGTCTCCCTCACCCTGATCGTCATCATGGCCATCCTCTTCGCGTGCGGCGTGTACGCGATGCTGGAGCGGAGCCTGACCCGCGTGCTGATCGGCTTCCTGCTGCTCGGCAACGCCACGAACCTGCTGCTCCTGATCGTGATGGGCGTTCCCGGCAACGCCCCGTTCTTCGGCACGGAAGGGGAGATGAGTGATCCGCTCCCGCAGGCGCTCACCCTCACCGCCATCGTCATCACGTTCGCGGTCTCGGCCTTCCTGCTCGCCCTGATCTATCGTTCCTGGCAACTGGGCCAGGCCGACACGGTCGAGGACGACGAGGCCGACATCGCGCTGCGCGAGCGCACCGACGCCGACGAAGACCTCATGGACGACGAGTCCGAGACCGACGACGACGAGGCCACCACCGACTTCGTCGGCGTGCAGACCGCGCCCATCACGGTCCTGCACATGCGCGATCACCCCTCGATCCACGACGATGCGCCGTTCGACGCGCCCACCGGATGGGGGAGCGAACCCTCCGAACCCTCAGAACCGTCAGAACACTCGGACGAGGGCCGTGAACCGCGCCCGGACGAACCCCACGACCACGACGAGAACCAGGAGGGCAGGCCATGACCGCCCTCGTCCCGCTCCTCGTCGCACTGCCTCTGCTCGGGGCCGCCGTCACCCTCGTCTTCGGGCGCAATGCGCGCCTGCAGGTCGTCGTCACGGTGGCCACCCTCGCCGCGGTCTCGGTGATCGCCGCCGTACTCCTGGTCGTGGTCGACTCCGGTGCTCCGCTGGCGGTGTCGGTCGGCGGCTGGCCCGTCCCCTTCGGCATCGTGCTCTACGTCGACAGGCTCGCCGCGCTCCTGGTGCTCGTCTCCAGCATCGTGCTGCTCGCCGTGCTCCTCTTCTCCATCGGCCAGGGAGCCGCAGACGGCACCGATGAGACGCCGATCTCGATCTTCAACCCCTCGTACCTGATCCTCGCGGCCGGCATCTTCAACGCCTTCATCGCCGGTGACCTCTTCAACCTCTACGTCGGCTTCGAGATCCTGCTCGTCGCGTCGTACGTGCTGATCACCCTCGGCAGCACCGAGTCGCGCATCCGCACCGGCGCGGTCTACATCGTCGTCTCGCTGGTCTCGTCGATCCTGTTCCTCGCATCGATCGCGATGATCTACGGCGCGCTCGGCACGGTCAACATGGCCCAGATCGCCGAGCGGATGTCGGAGCTCCCGCAGGAGACGCAACTGGTGCTGCACCTGATGCTGGTGGTGGCGTTCGGCATCAAGGCCGCCATCTTCCCGGTGTCGTTCTGGCTGCCCGACTCGTACCCGACCGCACCGGCCCCGGTCACCGCGGTGTTCGCCGGCTTGCTGACGAAGGTCGGCGTGTACGCGCTGATCCGCACCGAGACGCAGCTCTTCGCCTCGAACAGCATCGACACGCTGCTGCTGATCATCGCGCTCGCGACCATGATCGTCGGGGTGCTCGGTGCGGTCGCACAGGCAGAACTCAAACGAATCCTGTCGTTCACGCTGGTCAGTCACGTCGGCTACATGATCTTCGGTCTCGCGATAGCCACACCCGCCGCGATCGGCGCCACGGTGTATTACATCGTGCACCACATCGTCGTACAGACGACTCTGTTCCTCGCCGTCGGGCTCGTGGAGCGTCGAGCGGGAAGCACCTCGATCCTGCGCGTCAAGGGACTGCTGAAGGTGGCGCCCCTGATCGCCATCCTCTACTTCGTGCCCGCGATCAACCTCGGTGGGCTGCCGCCCTTCTCGGGTTTCATCGGCAAGTTCGCCCTCTTCGAGGCGGCGGCATCGGTCGGCACACCGATCATGATCGTGCTGATCTTCGGCGGAATCGTCACCTCGCTGCTGACGCTGTACGCCCTGATGCGCGCCTGGAACCTCGCCTTCTGGCGCGAGGAGGAGGACTCCACCGAGACCGAGGGACGCATCTCGTACCTCGGCAACGCGCCCGCAGCCGATGAGCAGCAGGAGCGTCGTCGCATCCCGAAGATCATGACCGTCGCAACCGGCGGAATGGTCGCGGTCACGCTGGCGCTGACGATCTTCGCCGGCCCGCTCTACGCCCTCTGCGACCGCATCGGTGCCGCGCTGCTGCAGCCCGTGAGCCTCGTGCAGCTGGAAGAGGAGGTGGGCTGATGGCGCGCGACACCCGACGTCACCTCTGGCGCGACATCCGCGTGCAGCTGCCGTTCCTCGCGTGGCTCGTGGTGCTCTGGATGCTGCTGTGGGCCCAGTTCACGGTGCTGTCGTTCCTGACCGGACTCGTCGTCGCGATCTTCGTCACCCGCGTGTTCCGCCTGCCGACCGTCGCACTCTCCGGCCGCATCAACCTCTGGTACGCCGCGTTGTTCGTGGTGCAGTTCCTGTTCGCGGTGCTGAGCGGTGCCCTCTCGGTCACGGTGCAGGTGTTCGACTTCCGTCGCCAGCCCGGCACGGCCATCATCGCAGTGCCGTTGCGCTACGCCGACGACCTGGTGATGACGCACGTCGCCGTGGTTTCGTCGCTGATCCCCGGGTCGCTGGTCGTGGAGACCGATCGCGACCGACGCATCCTCTACCTGCACGTGATCGGCGTCAGGAACCTCGACGACGTCGAGAAGCAGCGCGCCGGGGTGCTCCGGTGGGAGCGACGCGTGGTGCGTGCGCTCGGCGACCCCGCTCAGTATCGTGCCCTCAAGGCCGACGAGCGCGCGGGCCTCGGATCGACGAAGGGCGGTGCCCGATGAACATTCTGCTGCTGCTGATCATGGTGGTGTTCGGCATCGCCGCAGTGCTCGCGCTGATCCGCATCGTGCGAGGCCCGTCGATCCTCGACCGCGCTGTCGCCTCCGACGTGCTGCTCACCGAGGTGATGTGCGTGATTGGTGCCGAGATGGCGATCAACGGTCACACCCGGAACATCCCCGTGCTCCTGATCATCGCGGCCATCGGAGTGTTCGGGTCGATCGCCGTCGCCCGGTTCGTCGCGAGAAGGGACAACACGACACCATGAACGTGTTCGGTCTCATGATTCCGGATGCCGTCATCGACGTGGCGGTCCTGGTGCTCATCCTGCTCGGCGCGCTGTTGTGCCTGTCGGCGGCGGTGGGGCTGCTGCACTTCCGCGATGTGCCCTCACGTCTGCACGCGGCGACCAAGCCCCAGGTGCTCGGGTTGCTGCTCATCTGCATCGCGATCGCCCTGTCGCAGCGCTCGATCGGCGGCATCCTGCTGGGGTTCGTGCTGGTCGCCCCCGTCGTGCTGATGCAGTTCGCGACCGCTCCGCTCTCCGCGCACATGGTGGGTCGTCAGGCGTATCGCAACGGCACCATCGAGCAGCGCGGCCTCGTCGTCGACGAACTCGCCGAGTCGAAGCAGACCCCGCCCGCCGCAGGCTGATCTGGGCACACCGGGGTGACCCCCGGCCGACCCACTAGAGGCGGGCGGTGAATTCGTGGATCAGGCGGGCCGCGGGCTCGGAGTCGCTGATCAGCGTGCCGTGACCGTGGTCGGGGATGACTTCGAGGTCGGCGCCGGGGATGGCATCGATGATCTCGCGGCACCAGCTCATCGGCGCGAGGGGATCGCTCTCCCCGCGGAGCACCAGCACCGGGCAGTCGATGCGCACGAACGCATCCTCAGGCTCGTGCACGATCGTCGCGCGCATCTTGCGGACGAGGTGAGGGCCGCCGCGGAGGTACTCCCTGGCACCGCGCCAGATGACCAGGGGGCGCTCACCGATGAGGTCGGTCAGCAGGTACCGTGCCTGGGCGCCGATGTTGCGTGCCGCCTTGTTCACGGTGGGTCCGGCCAGCACGACCCCCTCGACGAGGGACGGATGCCGCGCGGCGAGCTCGGCCGCGATCTGGCTGCCCATCGAATGGCCGATCACGATGACCGGGCCCGAGTCGACGTGCTGCAGGTAGGCCGCGACGAGGTCGGCGTGCCGTTCCATGGTGAGCGTCCGCGTGGGCTCGGGCGCCTCGCCGAAGCCGGGCAGGTCGAGGGCGATGACCCGGCCTTCGAGACGCTGCACGACGTCGAGGTAGACGCTCCGCCCCATTCCGATGCCGTGCAGCAGCAGGTAGGTGTGCGTGCCCTCTCCGAAGGTCTCGGCGATGAGGGTCGCACCTGCGTGCTCGAACTCCAGGAGCATGACGGGGGTGCCCTTGGGGGCGAGATAGCTGGATGGCACCCGTCAACGCTAGCCGAGCATCCTGGGGCGCCGCTTCGGACGCCCCGAGTGCGGTCGTTCAGCCCGCCGGCGTCAGCACCAGGGTGTCGACGGCGGCCGCCTTCACGGCCTTCGCCGAGTATGCCCACGGCTTCTGGATGCCTACTGCCCAGTCCGCCGTCTGATCCGTGTAGTGCTCGTTGTACGCGTGACCCGAGGCGCCGGTGAGATGGTTCCAGGTCGAGGCGTCGAAGTCGGAGAGGTCGACCACCATGCGCATCGACGGCACGGTCGTGGTGGCGTACGAGACGCCGAGCTCCCAGCCCGTCGCGTTCACCACGGAAGCGCCTCCGCTCACGGGGAACGGTCCCCGGTTGAACAGCGCTTCGATCGGTGCGATGCCCGAAGAGCCGAGCGTCTCGCTGGTGAGGGTGATCGCGTGCAGGTCGCCCCAGTTCCAGCGCGAGACGGTGGTGCCCTGAAGAGCGGCCAGTTCGTCGTAGGCCTCTTCCGCCGACAGAGCCAGCATCTGCTCCATGCCGTCGACGTCGATCTGCTCGTTGACCCAGAGCGGGTCGGACGGATCGGCCAGCATGTCGGAGACGACCGTGAAGAGCCGACCCTGACCGTCGATGGGGAGCGGCTGGGCGCGCTCGGCGAAGATGTTCTGCACCAGATTCGACCACAGCACGTTCGCGTAGGCTGCCGCCGCCGACGAGGCCGTGTTCTGCCCGTCCCATCCCTGCAGCAGCTCGACGGCCTCGGTCGCGCCGGCGCCGGACACCTCGACGTCTGCCAGCGCTGTCGTCAGCTGCGTGCCGATCCACATCTCGTCGTCCATCTGGATCTCGCGCATGTCGTCGGCGGTCAGGAGGGCGACGGCTGCCCGCCGCTCGATGAGGTGGGCGATGCGTGCCGCGCGGTAGCCGTAGTCCCAGTCGCGCGAGAGGAAGTAGGCGTAGTCGTCGGTGACGATCGCGTTGTTCGCGGTCACGATGTACCCCGAGTTGGGGTTGTACGACACCGGCAGCTCCTCGAACGGGATGAACCCGGTCCAGTCGTAGCTGCTGTCCCATCCGGGCTGCGGCATCCATCCGTCGCCCGCGCCACGGATCGGAAGGCGACCGGGGGTCTGGTAGCCGATGTTGCCCTCGGTGTCGGCGTAGATGAGGTTCTGCGCCGGCACGTCGAAGAGCGAGGCGGCGTAGCGGAAGTCGTCGAAGTCCTGCGCGGTGGAGAGCGCGAAGATCGCCGTCGCCGCCGTGCCGGGATCGAGCGCGGTCCACCGCAGACTCACGGCGTACTCGGCGTCATCGGAACCGGGCGCCGAGGTCGCCGGTGTGACGGCCTCGGCGCCGAGCGCGGGTTCCGGGTCGTCGGCGATGGCCGTGAAGTCGTCCGTGAGTCCCGAGATGAGAGGGCCGTGCACGGTCGAGCGGATGGTCAGTTCGATATCGTCGCCGCCGGCGACCTTGATCGTCTCGGTGCTCTCCTCCAGGGGCACCAGCGCTCCGTCGCGCCAGTACTGGTCGCCTTCGACCCGCTCGATGTAGAAGTCGGTGACGTCGGTGGTGAGGTTGGTGAATCCCCAGGCGACCTTCTGGTTGTGGCCGATCACGATGCCGGGAAGGCCGGAGAACGAGAAGCCTCCCACGTCGAACGGGCACTCTTCGCTCACCGTCGAGCACTTCAACTGCACCTGATACCAGACCGACGGCAGCGACGCCCCGAGGTGCGGATCGTTCGCGAGCAGCGGCATCCCGGTTTCGGTGAGGTCTCCGGAGACGACCCAGGAGTTCGAGCCGATGCCCTCGCCGACGTCGCCGACCAGCACGCTCGCTGCCTCGATCACGTTCGCTGTCTCCTTCCACTCGACGGTCGTCGATGCCTGCTGCATCTCGCCGTCGGTTTCGGAGGAGAGGAACGCCGCGGGCTCCGCATCGGTGCCGAGCGTGGGAACGGTCGAGATCTTGGGCACGATCACGGGGTTCTCATCGAACGGATAGTCGGGGTAGAGCGTGGCCAGCATGTCGTCGGTGGTCGCGTCGTCTGCACCCGCGCCCTCGTTCAGCTCGGCGGCGAGCAGGGAACGTTCGGTCTCGTCCTCGATGTTGCCGCGGAGGTCCCAGGCCATGGCCTTGAGCCAGGCGACGGAATCGGCAGGCTCCCAGGGCTCGGGCACGTAGGCGGGGTTCTGCAGGCCGATCACGGCGTACTCGAGCGACAGCTCGGCGCCGGAGCGCGAGGCCAGGTAGGCGTTCACGCCATCCGCATACGCCTCGTAATAGCCGCGGGTGGTGTCGTCCATCGCCTCGACTTCGGCCTCGGCGACCTTGCGCCAGCCGAGCGTGCGGAGGAAGGCGTCGGTGCCGGCCTGTGATTCCCCGAACATCTCGGCGACGCGGCCGGCGGTCACATGGCGGCGGAAGTCCATCTCGAAGAACCGGTCCTGCGCGTGCACGAAACCCTGCGCGTAGAACAGGTCGTCGGTCGAATCGGCGGTGATCGTCGGGATGCCACGATCGTCGCGTTGCACCGTGACCTCGGCCGAGAGCCCGTCGAGCTCGATGGACCCCTCGGTCTGCGGGAAGGACCGCTGGATGGTCCAGGTCACGAAGAACGCCGCGGCCACGGCGACCACGACGATACCGGCCACGACGAGGAACGCGATGCGTCCGATGCGAACGCCCAAAGAGGGGCGAGAAGGTGCGGCGGACTCCTGCGAATCGGTCATCATCGTCGAGAACTCTTTCGGGTAGACAGGTGGAACTCAGTCCCACCGAGCCCCAGTGCGCGTTTCAGGGTCGCGCCTTCGCATCATATCCGCACCGGCGCTCGCCGCGAGGAGTTCCGCGACGAGCACCGGGCCGATCATCCGATCAGGCTCGGCTGCAGATCGCGCAGGGTGCGCCGGTGCGTCATGCGCGTCACGCCGATCATCGCGAACAGCAGCGCGCCGACGAGCCACGCGCCGAGCACGGCCAGATCCCACCCGGCGCGCGCGAAGTCGCCGCCGTACATGAGTTGGCGCATCGCATCGACGACGTATCCCAGCGGCAGCACGTGGTGCAGGGCGGCGAGGGGGGCAGGCAATGTCTGCCAGGGGAACGTGCCACCCGCGGTCACCAGCTGCAGAACCATCAGCACCAGACCGAGGAACTGCCCGACCGAGCCGAGCCAGACGTTCAGAGCGAGGATGATCGCGGCGAAGGTCGCCGACGCGAACACCATGACGCCGAGGGTGCCGAGCGGATGGTCGAAGGTGAAGCCCAGGGTGATGGCGAGGATGCCCATCAACCCGAGCATCTGCACGGCACCGAGCATCGCCGGGGTCAGCCAGCCGGCCAGCGTGATGCGGACGGGGGAGTGCAACGCCGTGATGGCGCGCCGGGAGATGGGCTTCACGATCAGGAAGAGGGCGTAGATGCCGATCCATGCGGACAATGCAGCGAAGAACGGGGCGAGGCCGGCGCCGTAGTCCTCGGCGGATGCGACCTTGTCGCTCGACACCTTGACCGGGTCGGCGATCGTCTGGGCCTGCAGGGATCGCAGGTCGGGTGTGGAGGCGGGAATCGCGTCGACGCCCTGTGACAGTCCGTCGCGCAGCTGGGCCGTGCCGGAGGCGAGCGTGGCGAGTCCATCCCGCAACTGTGCGGCACCGTCGTTCGCGGCGGCGGCACCCGTGGCGACCGTGCCGGCACCGGCGGCGAGTTCGGAGGCGCCCGAGGCGAGCGACGCGGCACCGTCGGCGAGCTGGTCGACCTTGCCGACCGCCGCCTGTACCTGCGTGTTCCCCTCCTGCAGACGTGCGCCGAGCGGATCGAGCGTGGCGAGCACCTGGTCGATCTCGTCGGGCGTGAGCCCCTGCTGCGTCAGCGCGTTCGCGATGTCGGTGCGCACCTGCGGCAGGGCGTTCGCGGCCTGCTGCACCGCGGTTCCCGCCCGGTCGGCGATATCGGCGAGCTGACGGTTGCCCGCGCTCACCTGCTGGGCGCCGTTCGCCAGGCTCTGCGCCCCGGTCGCCAACTGCGCCGTCCCGTCGGCGAGCTGCGCGGTTCCCTCGGCGAGGGAGGAGCTGCCGGCGGCGGCGGTGTCGGCGCCGTCGGTGAGCTGTGTGGCGCCGTCCGTTGCCGTGATCAGCTTGTCGCGCACGTCGCTCAGACCGGTGAGCAGGCGTTCCGCGGCCTGGCTGCCGACCATCTCGGCGACAGAGCTGCGGATCTTCTCCACGGCCTGCGTGCCCATCGACGAGGCGAGGTAGTTGTTCGCGTCGTTGGTCTCGAGGTCGATGCGCGCCTGGTGCGGATCGGACCCCGCGGCTGAGGTCAGCGCCGAGGAGAAGTCGGCCGGGATCGTCACGGTGAAGTCGACCGCGCCGACGTGCAGGGCTTCGGAGGCTTCGTCGGCCGACATCAGCTGCCAGTCGAAGGCGTTGCCCTTGATGAGGTTCTCGGCCACGTCCTCTCCGTAGTTCACGGTCTCGCCGGTCGCGGGCTCGGTTCCGGTGGTGGGCGCGGGGGCGCCCTCGTCGTCGACGACGAGGGCGACCGGGACCTCGGGGAACTTCGCGTACGGATCCTGGTTCGCCCACAGGTAGAGGCCGCCGTAGAGGATCGGGACGCAGATCAAGGCGACCAGGGCGATGATGCCCATCCGGCTCGCGGTGAGTCGCCGGAGTTCGGCGGCGATCATGGCGGGAACCTTCATCGCGCTTCTCCGTTCTCGTTCGTGGCGGGTGGCTCGGACGTGGCGGATGTCTCGGCTACGGCGGACACCTCGTCGGTCGGGGGCGTTGCGGTCGGGGGCGTTGCGGTTGCGGGCTCTTCGAGCGCGAGCGGTTCGACGGGACCGGAGGCGTTGATCGCGTCGAACTCCTGCATCCGCTCCAGGGCGACGGCTGCGGAACCCCCGATGATCACGAGCATCGCGTAGCCGCGGTCGGTGAACTCTCCCGCGATGCGCCACCAGCCATCGGGGCTTCCTCCGTGACGGTCGGGAGAGACGAGCACGATGCCCTCGACTCCGGAGCGGAGCACCGCGAGCTCGCACAGGATGCGCACCCGCGCGGCGGGGTCGATCGTGCCGAACGGCACGGTCGCGAGCTCGGTATAGCCGAGTCGTGCCAGCCAGCGGCGTGCGTGCAGGGGAGTGGCGCCGAGGCCGGCGAACATGAGCTCTTCCTCGACGACGCCGACGAGGGCGACGTCGGGGTGAGGGTCGCTGACGGCGGGGGCGTCGACGAGGGCGACACGACGACGCAATGCCTTCGGATCGTCGGCGTCGTCGATGCGCACGCGGCCGGTGTCGGGGCGCATGCGACCGCTCGCGATGAGTCCGAGCACCGTCGGGCGCTGTTCCGTCTCGGCCAGGGCGAAGCGCACCGAGCCGGTGTGGAACTCGAGCGACATCGCGGGCAGTGCCTGGCCGTTGCGGCCCTTGCTCACGTCGTGCAGGGTGATCTTCATGCGCGGCCTTCCGGGGTGCGCGGCGACCCCGTCGGGGCGGCGGCGGATGCGGCGATGTCGGGGTGGGACGTGAGCAGATCGTCGGCCTCGCGCCAGGAGAGCCCGGCGATGCTCAGCACCGTCCGCACGGCGAGGTCGGCCGCACCCGTGCTGGTTGCGTCCGTTCGGGAGATGACCGTGCGAGCCATCTCCTCGATGAGGCGCGCGAGGGTGGGGGCGGCGAGGTCGGTGCGGAAGCTGCCGTCTTCCTGGCCTCGGCGCACGAGCGCTGCCACGGTGCGACGCAGGGGGGCGAGGGCGGTGGCGGTGTGCTCGACGTGTGCCTCGTCGAGGGCGAGGGCTGCGGCCACCTGCACATGCGCGGCTTCGTGCCAGAGGTGGGCCGCGAGGCGGGCGAGGGCGAGCCGCGCGTCGGGGTCGTCGATCGAGGCCGCGATGGCGTTGAACCGCTGTGTGCCGCTGGAGATGAGTTCGCGGATGAGGGCGTCGCGGTCATCGAAGTGCCCGTACAGGGTGCGTCGCGAGAGTCCGGCGCTGCGCGCGATGACGTCGATGGAGGCGTGCGGATGCACGGCCAGTGTCGAGCGAGCGGCGGAGAGGATGCCTGCGCGATTCTCGACGGCGTCGCGGCGGGGTGCACGAGTGGTCATGACTTCATCGTAGGGATCATGCACAACGTTGTGCAAGATATACGTGAGATTCACGGAGAGCGCTCAGGCGGCCGGTGCACAGCTTCCGGTGATCTGCGCCGTGTTATGTTACGCGTTGCGCGCTGGCGTGCGCGGGGGGATGGCGCCGGTTCCGGATACGGGAGTGTTCGGTTCGCGAGTGTCGACCGTTTCGAGTGGTGGGGGAACCGCTGTGGTCGAGGGAGAGTGTGATTTGGCAGGCATCGATGTCGCGCTGGAGCGCAGAACGATGAGTGAAGATGTCTATCGCCGGTTGCGCGATGCGATCGTGGACGGTGAGCTGCGACCGGGTGAACGCCTTCGCGACTCCGAACTGGCAGAGGATCTGGGGACCTCCAAGACCCCCGTCCGGCATGCATTGGCGCGTCTGGCGGAACAGGGCCTCGTCGAGATGCAGCGAAATCGCTTCACGCGCGTGGCGCCGCTCGACCTCGACCAGATCCGCGACGCGATCGCCCTCTTCGGTGATATCTGGATCGGATCGGTGCGGCATGCGATGCCGCTCATCGGAGAAGATGATGTCACCTACCTCGTCGACCTGACGGAGGACATGTCGGTCGCCGCGGGTGAGCGCGACGTCGTGGCCTACGGGGTCGCCCTGCGTGCCATCGCGATCGGCTTCGCGCGTCTCGAGGGCAACGCCCTGCGGGCATCCGTGATCGAGCTGCTCGGGCCGCAGATCCGACGCTTCACGCAGCACGCCGCCGGTTGGTTCGATTGGGTGGCGAGCGAGCGGTCCACCCTCGAGATCAGAGACGCCATCGTGGGTCGAGATGCGACGCAGGTGCGCGCGGCTCTCGTGACCCTGTTCGACGAGGTGCTTCCCGGCATCATCGATCGCACCGAGGCCCGAGACGTCTGAGGCGGAACGCCGCTGAGGCCGGGCGGGTGCCTGAACGCACCGATGCGCCGACACCCGAGGGTGCCGGCGCATCGTGTCGTTCGAGGATCAGTCGGTGCCGGAGTCGAAGGCCGCGCCTTCGGAGGCCGAGTCGACGGCGTCGGCCAGCGTCTCGTCGGCTTCGGAGATCGACCCGTGGACAGACTCGGTGATCTCCGCCGACTCGCCGGCGGTGACGCGGCCGACGAGCTCGCCGGTCGCGCCGCCCACGAGGCCGAGGCCCGCGTACTGCTCGAGGCGCGCACGGGAATCCGCGATATCGAGGTTGCGCATGGTGAGCTGGCCGATGCGGTCGACCGGGCCGAAGGCGGCGTCGCCGACACGCTCCATCGACAGCTTCTCGGGGCCGTACGAGAGGTTCGGTGAGACGGTGTCGAGAATGGTCCAGTCGTCGCCGCGGCGCAGACGGATCGTGACGGTGCCCGAGATCGTGAGGCCGACCCAGCGCTGGATCGATTCGCGCAGCATGAGCGACTGCGGCTCGAGCCAGCGGCCCTCGTACATGAGGCGGCCCAGGCGGCGACCCTGCTCGTGGTAGGTCGCGAGGGTGTCTTCGTTCAGGATGCCGTTGACCAGCCGCTCGTACGCGATGAACAGCAGCGACATGGCCGGAGCCTCATAGATGCCACGCGACTTCGCCTCGATGATGCGGTTCTCGATCTGGTCGCTCATGCCGAGGCCGTGGCGACCGCCGATCGTGTTCGCCTCCATCACCAGGGCCACCGGGTCGGAGTACTCGACACCGTTGATGGCGACCGGGCGGCCGGCCTCGAAGGTGACGGTGACGTCTTCGGTCTCGATCGCGACGGACGGGTCCCAGAACTTCACGCCCATGATCGGGTCGACGGTCTCGAGCGACACGTCGAGGTGTTCGAGTGTCTTGGCCTCGTGCGTCGCGCCCCAGATGTTGGCGTCGGTCGAGTAGGCCTTCTCGGCGGAGTCGCGGTAGGGGAAGTCGCGGGCGACGAGCCAGTCGCTC
Organism: Microbacterium sp. NPDC091662; assembly: GCF_044756705.1. Taxonomy (NCBI): domain Bacteria; kingdom Bacillati; phylum Actinomycetota; class Actinomycetes; order Micrococcales; family Microbacteriaceae; genus Microbacterium; species Microbacterium sp. NPDC091662. The sequence continues at coordinate 2,557,088 of NZ_JBIVTM010000001.1, forward strand.
ATCTCCTTGCGGCCACCGAGCTCGGTGACGAAGTCGGCGTCGAGCCACGGCTTGTAGATGCGCAGGCGCGGGTTCGCGAGCAGCCCATAGCGGTAGAACCGCTCGATGTCGTTGCCCTTGTAGGTGGAGCCGTCACCCCAGATGTCGACGCCGTCCTCCTTCATGGCGCGCACCAGCATGGTGCCGGTGACCGCGCGACCGAGGGGCGTCGTGTTGAAGTAGGTCTTGCCGCCGGAGCGGATGTGGAAGGCGCCGCAGGAGAGGGCGACGAAGCCCTCTTCGACCAGGGCGGTCTTGCAGTCGATCAGGCGCGAGGCTTCTGCGCCGTACTCGAGCGCGCGGCCGGGGATCGAGGCGATGTCGTCTTCGTCGTACTGGCCGAGGTCGCCGGTGTACGTGAAGGGAACCGCGCCCTTCTCGCGCATCCACGCGACGGCGACGGAGGTGTCGAGTCCTCCGGAGAAGGCGATGCCGACGCGCTCGCCGACGGGCAGGGACTGGAGGACCTTGGACATGCTTCCCAGTCTATCGGCGGGCGGCGTGTCGCCCCGTGTCGCATGAGACGAGGCGCACGGTGACGCCGAGGGCCGCGTACGTGCCCATCGCACGACGATCGCATGTGACGAGCGTCGCGCCCGCGTCACGGGCGCACAACGCGACCAAGCCGTCGTAGACCGCTCCTCCGGAGATCTCCGCATCCGCGAGAGCATCCACGGCGGTGAGCGCTGACTGTGCGGAGAGCGAGATCGACTGCGGGAAGGCGGCACGGATGGCGTCCGCGGCTGCCGACGGCGACAGTCGGTTGGGGCCCGGCAGCCGGGTCAGCACAGAGTATGTCTCCGCGGAAGCGTGCCCGGCGAGGCCGAGGGTGGCACCGGCGCACGCACTCTGCACTGCATCATGGGCCGTGTTGTCTTCGACGAGAAGAGCCACTGCGGCGCTCGTGTCGAGGACGAGGTCAGCGCTGGCCGTCAAGGCGGAGCTCGCGAACGTCGTCGGGTGTGAGCGTGGTGCCGGAAGACCCGACGAGTACACAGCGACGTTCGTCACTCCGAACGCCGACTACTCCGGCTGAGGGACATCCTCGTGGCGGTGCGAAAGCGCAGACGCAGAGCGTGCCACACGGCGAGTCGACTCCCGACGCGCCGACGGATGCGCGACACGTCTCCGTTTTCGCCCAGGCGGAGGCGGCGGGTGCTCACCAAGGTGGGAGAGTGGCCCCACGGAGGTAGACATGGGCGAAGCGGTCCTGTGGGGTCTGGTCGCGGCGGCGCCGCTGTTCATCGGTGCGGTGCTCGCGCTGCTGCGCACGTGGCCGCCGCGCTGGCTCGGCATCGTGCTCGGTTTCGGCGCCGGCGCGCTCATGGCGTCGATCGCTTTCGAGCTCTGGGAGGAGGGGCTCGACCTCGCCGGCCCCGTCCCCCTCGTGGTCGGTGTCGCGGCGGGAGCGATCAGCTACTACATCGCGGACCGCATTCTCGACGCCAGGGCCGCGAAGGCCAAGGAGCAGGCGGGCGGGGGCCAACTCGCCGTGGGTGCTCTGCTCGACGGCATCCCGGAGCAGCTGGTGCTCGGTATCGGACTCGCGTCCGGGGAGCCGGTCAGCATCGCGCTCGTGGTCGCCATCCTGGTCTCGAACCTGCCCGAGTCGATCGGCTCGGCCGCCGACCTGCTCGAAGGCGGCATGGCGAAGTCGCGGGTGCTGCTGCTCTGGGCCGGCGTGACCGTGATCTGCGCCGTCGCGACCATCGCGGGCTTCGGTCTGGCGAGCATCACCGGTGACGATTTCCGCTCAGCGGCGAGCGGCTTCGCTGCGGGAGCACTGCTCGTGATGCTGGTCGACTCGATGATCCCCGAGGCGCAGTCCAAGGCGAAGGAGTCGACGGGCCTCGCGACCGTGCTGGGCTTCGCGCTCGCCGCCGGGCTCGCCCTCGCCTCCTGAGTGTGGATCCCCGGGTACGTCGCGTGCTTCAGTCCTTGCCGCGGAACTGATCCCGTCGGACGCTGCGGCCCGTGATGCCCTCGATGTGGAACGACAGGGGAAGCCTTCGATCCTCTCCCGCCCAGGGGTGCACGCGAGCGGCGTCGCCCGTCGCCTCGTCATCGGGGACCCGGGAGAGGGGGCCATGCATCAGAACGCTCCACGCCGTGTTGCCGAGGGGATCGTGATAGTCCACCTCGAACGCGACCTCGAGCGGTTCGCGGGTCAGCGCGGCCAGCACCCCATCGGGCGCGGTGCGGAGAAGGAGATCGTGCCCGGAGACCGCGAAGTTCACCGGAAGGATCTGCACCCGGCCCTCGTGGACGACGCCGACGCGGCCGATCGTGGTGGTGGTCAACAGCTCATAGGACTGCTGCTCGTCGAGAACCTGGATCATGCGCGCATTCCTTCCCTCAGTCGCCAGGCTATCCAGAGCGGCACGCGCCTTCAAGGCGTCGCCGGATGCCCGGGCAGCACGCCCCGCCATCCGGCGGATCCGAGGCGCCCGATCGGCCCCGGCTGGCGGGTTACCCTCGTGTGCGGCGTGCGGAATGCTGGCGGAACGCCGCCGTGATGGCGGCCGAGGACAGAGGACGAAGGAGTTCTGATGACTGACACGACCCTGGCGCGACCGCCGTTCGATCCCGAGCTCGAGGCTGCGCTTGCCCTCGTCGGCGACCAGTTGCCGTCGACCCTGACGCCCGAGATGATCCCGCTGCTGCGCCAGTCGCCGGTGAGCGGCGACGAGGAGATCTTCTCCGCGCTCGCCGACCGCGGCTTCACACGCCGCGACGTCGCGATCGCCGGGCACGACGGAGACGAGATCGTCGTCTCCGTGATCGAGAAGGACGGCCGGACCGGCACCGGTCCCGGCTTCTTCCACACCCACGGCGGCGGCATGATCATCGGAAACCGTTGGCTCGGTGTTGTCGGCTTCCTCGATTGGGCGGAGCGCTTCAACGGTGTGATCGTCACGGTCGAGTACCGGCTCGCCCCCGAGTTCCCCGACCCGTATCCGGTGGAGGACTGCTACGCGGGTCTGCTGTGGACCGCAGAGCACGCCGAGGAGCTCGGCATCGACCTGTCGCGCCTTTTGATCGGCGGGGGCAGCGCCGGCGGAGGACTGGCCGCGGGCACGGCCCTGCTCGCCCGTGATCGGAAGGGCCCCGAGCTGATCGGCCAGCTGCTCATCTACCCGATGCTCGACGACCGGGACGAGTCGGTGTCGACACGGCAGATCGACGGCATCGGTGTCTGGGACCGCGGTTCGAACGTGACCGGGTGGACGGCGCTCCTGGGCGATCGCGTGGGAACCGACGACGTGTCGATCTACGCCGCCCCCGCCCGGGCGACCGACCTGTCAGGGCTCCCGCCCGCGTTCATCGACTGCGGCAGCGCCGAGGTGTTCCGCGACGAGGACGTCGCCTATGCCACGAAGCTCTGGGAAGCCGGGGTGCAGGCCGAGCTGCACGTGTGGGCCGGCGGCTTCCACGGCTTCGACATGTTCGCCCCGCACGCCGCCGTCGCGCAGGCCATGCTCGCCGCACGCGACAACTGGGTGAACCGCCTGATCTCCTGAGTCCGGATTCCGTGCCCGGTTCTCTCCGGTCGCACCTGATGCCGGCTCCAGCGTCGCCGGACGGCAGCACGTGCGACCGGAGAGGGACACACCGACCCCGTAGGGTGGAATCCCCGCGCGATGGAGCCCGACATGCAAGATCTGCTGGGGCGTCTCACCGCCCTCGACCCGGATGCCAGCGAGACGCTCAAAGTCGTCAGCTACTTCGACGCCCTCGTCGCCCGCTCCGTCGGCGTGGAGAGCATGCTGCGGGGCGCGGCGGTGCTGAGCGGTGCGACCGTCGGGCAGCGCGACGGTCGACAGATCGTGCGCGTGCGGGCCGATGGGGTGCGCATCGATCCCGTCGAGCCGTCGCACACCTGGCCGGTGCGCGAGAGCGGACCGGATGCCGTCGCCTGGATCGAGCGGGAGGGCGATGCGCACACCAACGACGCGATGATCCTGGAGCGGCTCGCTCTCGCCCTCGGCATCATCCGCGCACGCCGCTCGGTGGGACCGGAGAGCGCGGTCGAACTCGCCATCAGCTCCTACGCCGGTGCCGAGGAGAGAGCAGCCGCGGCTCCGGCTCACAGCGAGCACGTTGCGGCTGGTCGCCTCGCCTCCCGACCCCGCACCGTTGCCGACGCACCCCTCGGCCGTGGTCGCCACTCGGCACGGCCTCACGCGTGCGACGATCCTCGACGCGCAGACGGATGTGCGCGAGGCCTGGCCCGAGTCGGGCGTCCTGCGGCTGGGCATCGGTCTGGCCGGGCCCGGGGAACGACTTCCCGCGTCGTGGTCTTCGGCACTCGTGGCCGTGCGCCTCACGAGCGCGGACGAGCCGGTGGTCGATGCGGCCGATCTCGGAGCGCTGCTTCTCGTCGCCGACACCGCGGAATCGAGCCCGCTGCACCCGGATGCCGCCGCGCTCGCGGCACTCGATGAACGCAGCCGCGAACTCCTCGACGCCGTCGCCGAAGAGCAGAGCATGCGTGCTGCCGCGGCGCGTCTGGGCAGACACCACTCCAGTGTGCAGGAGCGCATGACAGCCCTCGTCGAGACGCTGGGATACGACCCGCGTACCTCCCGAGGTCACGCCCGGTACGCGCTGGCTCGAATGCTGCTGACGCTCGGATCCTGATACGACGCCGACCACGGCGCCGACCAGGATCGGCCGTCTCACTCGAACCCCGGATACTCCTGCAGCTTCTCCTGGAACTCCGCGCGATCGGCCTCGCTGAGCACACCGCTCGCGATCACCGCCAGCTGCAGGCCCTCGAGCGGCTCTCCGGTGAGAGCGTTCTGGGCCTCGCGGGCCGCGAGGAAACCGCCGTCGTCGTCGTTCGAGAGGTCGTTGATGGTGGCATAGAAGCGCAACGGGTCCGGGTAGTTCTCGGTGTAGTACTCCCAGGTGGTCTGGGTGCGCGGGTCGTCGCTCCCGTAGAGCTTCGCGATCATCGCGGGATCGATCCCCGACACGGACGGATCGTTGAACGAGTAGAGGTCCCACAGCCCGTGTTCGATGACGACCTCGCTGATCACCGCCATCACCTCGAGCTTGCGGTCGTAGTCCTGGATGGGTTCGTTGGTCGCCCAGGCGGTCGTGCTGAACTCGACCAGCATCGACTCGCCGCCGTACCCGTTGCGCTCGGGGCGCAGATCCTCGTCGCCCACCGGCATCCACGAGTACCCGAACTCTTCTGTCAAGCGCGCGCGGACGTCGGCGAACAGCGCCTCGGCCTGTTCCCGCACCTCTTCCAACGACTGCTGCGAGAGCGTCTGCTGCGGATCGGTGCCCTTGATCGCGGGATACGCCTCCGCATGCTTCTGCGCGGCCGTCTTCGTGCCCTCGTAGTTGCCGGAGGCCGAGGTCTGCAGCGCACTCATGCCGCCCACGGTGGCGACGTTGAACAGAAGGGTCACGACGAGCGCGATCGCCCCGAGCATCCGCCCGCGTGCCGAGAACAGGGCGGCGGCGATGACGGCGACCACGACGAGCTGCAGCGCGAGCATCGTGACGCCGTAGAGCAGGTCGGTACCGCCCGCGATCAGGGTGCCGAGCAGGATCAGGGCGAAGAGGATGGATGCGGTGAGGGCGATCCAGCCGAGGGCGTTCGCCGGCTTCTTCGGTTCGACCGTCGGCACTGCCGTCGTGGCGGTCGGACTCGGTGGCGATCCGAATGCCTCACGCCGCGCCCCGCGATAGCCGCCGGGTGGGGGAACGGGGGGAGCGCCCTCGGTGCCCGTGACGTAGCGCGCACGCTGCCTCTCGTGATCGCTCACCACGGCTTCTCCGTTCCCGAACCGCCGGGGTCGTCGCCCTGTTGCTGATCGCGTTCCTGAGTGCCCTGCTCGAGCTTGTCCTGAAGGCCCTTCAGCTTGTCTTCGGAGGGCTGCTCCTTCTCGCCGGGTTGCGGTTGGGGCTGCTGCTCCTGTTCCTTCTGCTGCTTCTGCTTCAACCGGTCGGCCGTGCCGTCGAGAGAGTCCGCCATGTCGCGCTGAGGGTCGGGCGACTGCTGCTGGGCCTCGTCACTGCGGCATTCCTCGGGGGTCTCGACCGTGATCGTGAGCGCCTCGCCGTAGAGTGCGGCGGCGCCCGCGCCGTCACCGTCCGCGCGGGCGGCATCGCCCATGCGCTCCACGACCAGCGCGAGGTTGATCCGCACCGCGCACACCTCCAGTCCGGTCGCGAGGTCGAGGGCTTCTTCGAGTTGGGCCCGTGCGTCCGGCAGCTGCTCCGCCCCACCGAGTGCGGTGCCGATGTTGAACGGCGCCTTGTACGGCTCGAACCAGTTCAGGAAGTCCTGTCCGCGCGCGGAGGCCTCCGATCCGGCGAAGTCGTCCACCACGTAGGCGGTGATGGCCTGATGTGCGAAGGCATACATGCTCAGCAGCTTGCCCACGAAGAAGAGCGCTGCGAGCGTGAGCGGGATCGTCCCGATCGCGACCCATCTTCGGACGCTGCGGCGCCGACGGTTGGACCGCAGAAGCGCGGCAGCGCGTTCGGCCTGTGAGGATCCGCCGGCGACCGTATCGTCGCGCGTCGAAGGGCCGGTCATGCCTCACCCCCTCACAGTCGTCGACCGCGCGGCTGGAGACGAGTGGTCCTCGAAGCGGCACGACGAAGCGCTGAACATCCTATCCGCGCAACCTCTCGGTACGACTCAGCCGACCTCGGGGTGCCCGAGGTCGGCTGAGTGCGCTCGTTCCCACGAGCGGTCGATGGGCGGGCTACTCGGCCGCGGTGACGCGGAAGGAGTCGAAGGACACGCTTGCGGCAGCAGGAGAGGTGCCCGAGCGGTTGCCGCTCAGGCCGACCCCGCCTGCCGGCTGCAGAGGGGCGTTGTCCGTCGCCTTGAGCTGCCAGTCGGTCGGCTCCGTCGCTCCGGTCGCCCAGATCTTCGCCTTGATCGACGCCTGCGCGGTTCCCGTCACCGTGACTTTGAGCGTGTATGAGGTGTTCGCCGTGACGGCGAGACCGGACACGGCCTGGGTCTGCAGGACGGTGCCGTCGCGGTGTGCGACGAGCCAGATGCTCCCGTCCGACCGGAGCCAGGCGCGAACGAGGTATCGACCGGCGGTCGAGTCCCGTGCGATGACGCCGATGTAGGTACCACCCGTCGCGGGAGGCTGATCGACCTGGAATGTCGTCTCGAGGGCCGGACTCGGAATCGACGGCGTGTTCAGGGTCGCGTGCCGAGTATCGCCCGCGGCCAGATTCATCTTCCCGGTTCCGTCGGCGACGGTGGCCGTTGCCGACGAACCTCCCGCGATCTTCCAGGCTCCGCCTACGGCTGCGGTGCCCCAGCCAGGGCCGGAGACCCGATCGAACTCATCGCTCGCGAGCGGCGCGGGTGCGGTCACCACGGCCTCCCGGGTGGTGGTTCCCACGCCGCCCAGGTTGTCCGTCACGGTGAGGGTGACGGTGCGCGTGCCGGCCGTCGCGTAGGTGTGGTTCGCCGTCGCGCCCTCGCCGGTCGTGCCGTCGCCCCAGTTCCAGCTGTAGGTCTTGATGGTGCCATCGGCGTCTGCCGACGCCGAGGCGTCAGTCGCGACACTCAACGCCGACGCCGAGAGTGTGAACGATGCGGCGGGCGCCACGTTGGCCCCTTGGATGACAACCGGCTTCTTGATGGATCCCACAAGCCCCTGACCGTCGGTGATCGTCAGCTTGACCTCATACGTCCCCGGCGCCGAGTAGGTGTGCGCCGGAGTCTTGCCGACCGCGGTCGAACCGTCACCGAGGTCCCATCGGTACTCCACGATCGTCGTCGAGCCAGGCGGCACCGAGGCGCTCGCATCGAAGGTCGCGTCGAGCCCGGTAGTCGTCGTCGTGAAGGCGGCGACGGGGGCTGCGGCGCCATTTCCGACGCTGTAGTGGGTCTTGATCTGTCCCGCGGTCAGTGCATACGGGTAGACCGCGAACTCATCGACATTTCCGACGAGGTGGGCATTGCCGGCAAGGTTGGCAGGGGCGGGAACGGTCTTGGTCGGCTCATTTGCCCAACTCTTCAGCCTGCCGCCGCCGATCTTCCAGAAACCGCGGTAGTCCTGTGCTTTGGTGACGTTGGGGAGCTGACCGTCGAGTCTTCCGTCGATGAAGAGTTTCATTCCATCGGGGCTCACCGACGCAACGACATGATGCCAGCGGTTGTCGTTGTATGCCGTTGCGGTCGTGAGAACTTTCGTGCCGTCGTTGTAGACCCCGAAGTTCAGGCGGCCGTCGTCCGACATGTAGACGGTTCGGTCGTAGTTCTTCGAGTAGAAGCCAGCGGCCGAACTCTCGAAGTCGAACAACACGCCGCCAGCGGTCGTCGAGGTCTGGAACCACATCTCTGCGGAGAACGACGAAGGTGCCTCGGCTTTCGTGGTCGTGTCGACTCGTCCCGTCTCCGTGCCGTCGAGGGCGGTCGCGCCGGCCACGCCCTTCGGCATGCCTGACGATTGAGGCGTCGCTCCCGAACGGATGAGCGGACTGTTCGCCCCCGCCACATCCTGCGCGACGGTTCCCAACGGGTAGTACAGCTGGGGGCCGTCAGCGAGCACGGCGTTGGAGTACGCAGGGGCGGAATCGGCCACCGTGGCGGTCGTCGTCTTGCTCGAAACCGTGTGGCCGTTGCTGTCCGTCGCCGTGAAGGTGTACTGCTGTTGCGAACCGACCGGCGCTGTCGTGTCTTCGAAGGTCACAGCTGGCAGGTTCCACCAGGTGGAGTCCATCTTGGTGGTGAGCAGAGGAGCGGTCGAGCCGGCGCGGCGCAGCTCGTACGTGAGTGTGAGGTCGTCACGGTCCCAGTTGGCGGGAATCGTGACCTTCACGCGGCCGGGGACGAGCGAAGTCGCGGTCGGTACCCACTTCTCGCCGGAGAGGCGGGGGCCGTCCTTCGGGCCCTCGGGAGGGGTGGTCGAGAAGCGGACGAGTCCTTCGAACTGTCCGTTGTTGACGGAGCGGAATTCGCCGCCGATGGAGATCATGGTGCCGGTGCCGGTGATCGACAACCCGGCCTGGCCGAGTCCGGTGGTGGTCCCCACTGCCCAGTCGGGCGACCACGCGTACGGCGAGGGTGCGGGGCTCCCGCCCCAGTCCTTGCGGCCCGGCGCGTTCGGCTGCGGTGCCAATTCACCCCGAGCATCCGCGGTGTATGCCTCGGAGTAGCGGTGCACGCGAGGAGCCTGCTCCGGGTGGAGTCCCATGGTTTCGCAGGAATGCGTGTGGCTGGTCGTGTAGACGACCTTGCCGGTGGAGTAGACACCGTAGTGGTCGCCGAGGCAATCCGCGATCCAGCGCACCTTGCCGGTGCCTGCCTCGGCCGCGAAGGTGCCTTCGAGGTTCCCCGTCTCGGCGTTCGCGAACCCCCATCCGGTGCCGTACACACCGGTGGCATCGGTCGTGAGGCTGAAGGTTCCGGCCTTGCCGGCGAAGTCGCCGCTGCCGGCGCCGTTCTTGACCGTCTTGGCCAGCTCCCACGCGGTGTTCAGTTCGCCGGTGGTCTTGTCGACCGCCCCGTTGCCACGCATCTCGGTGTTGCCGTTGATCTGAGAGAAGCGTCCGCCGATGATGGTGTCTTTCCCCGCAGGGTCCATGACCATGGCGTCGACCTGCAGGTCGGTCCGAGGCGCCCAGGGCAGGAGGGCACCGTTCGCGGAGTTGAAGGCGGTGAGGTTCTTCCTCGCAGTGCCGTTGGCCTGCGAGAACAGGCCACCGGCGTAGACACTCGTGCCCGAGGTCGTGAGCGCGTAGACGCCTGATCCGCCGATGGACGGGACGAATCCGGGGACGAGCGCCCCTGTCTTCGCGTCGATCGCGGCGATGTTCCAGCGGTCCTTGCCATTGACCTTGTTGAAGGAGCCGCCGATGTAGATGCGGCTGCCGTCGGGGGAGGCGGCGACGGCCTTGATCACGCCGTTCACCTGCGGCGCGAACGGCAGGAGCGCCCCGGTGTTGATGTCGTACGCGAGCACGTTCGACCGCGCGGTGAGCGCCGTGCCGGGCTTCGCCTTCGGTTCGCGGGCGTTGTCGAACTTTCCGACGGCGTACACGGTCGAGCCGATGGTCGTCTGCGCCCAGACATAGCCGTTGTCGATCTGCACAGTCGGAATCGGGTCGGATGTGACGACGTCGCCGTCGCGCTGCAGCAACGGCGGCAACGCCGGCGCGGTGTCGGCCGCGACGGCTGCTCCACCTCCGAACGACACCAGCCCCGCCACGACCAAGATCCCGACGACGACGCCAGCGGCCGCGGTGCGGGCGCGCTCAAGAACGTGTGTGTTCCCCATGTTTTTGCTTCCCCAGTGATCTGATGTCGACGTGTGCGTCGACACGACATCGCAGTCTCGTGCGAGCGGAGGCTTCCCCAAGCCCATGTGTTCCGCGGTCGTCACGCAGCTGCGAACCCCTGCCGGGACCAAGACGGTCCGCGACCGGTAAAACATTAGCCGCTCATGTCTACGGAACCTGAGTGTCAGATGAGGGTGCGGGGGCTCAGTGGCGTGGTCTGCTGTCTTCCCTGTTGCGAGAACCGACGCGTCGTCGCGGGGCGCGCAGCCGGCGAAGCCGCGCGATCAGCAGGGCGGCACGCGCGAGTTCCACGCCGAGGATGGCGAGGGCGGCGAGGGCCGCGACCCAGTACAACTCGATGACGTTGCCGACCTCGCCCGAATCGGCGTAGTCGGTGGTCATCGACGGCGCCTCGGGGAGCACGGGTGCGGCATCCGCCGTCCGATGCGCGTACTCGACCCCGAGCTGATCGGCGATGGCTTCGAGGTTCGACTCGTCGATCACCGAGAGCGCGTCGGCACCCTGGTACTGGATGTACCCGCCGTCCTGCTCCGAGATGCCGCCCGTGGTGATGCGCATCGGGCCGCCCCCGGCGGTGCCGTACCCGAACACCGCCCCCGAATCGGTGTACTTCGCGCTGGAGGCGAACGATTCCGGTGGGGTGTCGGCGGTCTGCTCTCCGTCACCGAAGTAGAAGACCATGCGGGAGCGGTCGGGAGACGACTCGGCCGCCGAGGCGAGGGTCTCCGACAGCAGCGGGGCGGCGATGCCGATCGAGCTTCCCCGTGACTGGCTGGTGACCTCGGGGCGCAGCACCTCGAGCGAACCCATGAGCGCGGTGGTGTCGGTGGTCAGCGGCATCCGCAGCTCGGCCGCCGCATCCGAGGTGATGAGCGCGAAGCGCGCACCCGGATACTCGTCGACGAGCGCGCGGACATCTTCGCGGATGCCGTCGAGTCGGGGTTCGTCGTCGCCCCAGTCCTCGGCCACGATGCTCGCCGTGGTGTCGACCACCAGCACGATGTCGGTGTCGTTCGCGAGAGTCTGAGTGGCTCCGCCCGGGATGCCTGGCCGCATCAGCATCGCGAAGCAGGCGAGCACCAGCAGCAGGCGCAGGGCCCAGAGCGCGCGGTGACCGGCCAGAGCCCGACGATCGGTGGTCGGTACGCCGGCGGACTTCCGCGGACGCACCAGGACCCAGATGGCGACGACGGCGACGGGGGCGCACAGCAGGGCGATCAGCAGCGGGTTGAGCACGGGTTGGAAGATCACAGTCGCACCCTCCACAGGACCACGACGAAGCCGAGCAGGCAGATCGAGAGCAGCACGATCCACAGGTTCGGGGCGTCGGTCCAGAGCACCTGCGCCTTCCCCCGCAGTTCGGTCGCCTCCTGCTCCTGCACCTGGGTGACGATGTCGGAGACGGTCGTCGTGTCGCGCAGGCCGTACGCGGCGCCGCCCGTCGCCTCGGCCGCAGCGCTCAGCTCGGCGCTGACGTCGGCGTCCTTGCCCTGGACCGGGTTCAGCGCGAAGACCCGCACGTCCTTCGAGGCGGCGTAGGCGGCCGCCTCTTCGAGCGTCACGATCGAGGCGCCGTTGACCTCGTTGTCGGTGGCGAAGATCACCGAGCGCGAGCGGTCGACGTCCGGATTGTCGAAACCCATCGTGCAGGCGGCGAGGCCGTCGCCGATCAGGGAGGCGCCGTCGCCGTTGAGGGTGCCGATCCAGTGCTCAGGGACCCCGCTTCCGCGTTCGAAGCTCTGGATCATGCTCTCGACGTGCTCGCGGACGAAGTCGTAGTCGTCGGTCAGAGGGAAGATCTGCACGGGCGAGCTGTTGAAGATCGTCAGCCCGATCCGCTCTCCCGCGAAGTCGTCCAGCAACTCCTCGAACACGGTCAGCACCTCGACGTCGACTTCGGTCATGGAACCGGAGACGTCGAGGCACAGCATGATGTCACGGCTGGTGTTCACGGGCTGGACGGTCTGCACCGACATCGGCCGGGCAGCCACCACGCCCGCGACGATCGCGGCAGTCGCGCCGAGGGCGAGGATGCCGGACAGCGCGAGGGCTCTCCGCGCCAGCGCGCGGCGGAAGGAGGGCAGTGCGCGTAGGCGCTCGGCACGGGCGACCCGTGCGGCGTCGCCACCACGGGCCGTACCGCCCCGGCGGAGTCCGAGGACGAGGCCGGCCGTGAGCGCCACCAGCACGACGGCACCGGCGACGGCGAGCATCCAGACATTCGCTAGTGCCACGTCCGCACCACCGTCCTGGCGGCCTCGGCGCCGGCCACAGGATCGATCACCGGTCCCTGACGGAAGATGCTCGGGTAGTAATGCCTGCCGAGCGCATCGATGAGGGCGGGATGCACACCACGGGCCACGAGATCGTCGAGTGCGAGAACGGGAGCCTCCAGGCCGCTGTATTCGTTCACGAAGGTGCGCACGGTGCGACTCAGCTCGAGATTCGCCTGCCGGGCGGAGAGGCGGCGTTCGAGGTACTCGGTCTCGATCTGCTCGATGCGCGTCAGGTACTCGGTGCGCAGCTGCGAGAGGACGTCGATCACCAGTGGTGCCTGTCCGGCGTTCGGGTCGGCGACCGCCAGGGTGCGCCGCGGTCGGGTGAGGACGATCAGCAACCACGCCCCCAGCACCAGCAGAGCCAGGATGCCGATCGCGAGCAGCATCCATCCCCAGCCGTACTGCGCCGGCGGATAGAGGTCGTCAGAGCCGGGCATTCGACCTCCGATTCAGCAGCGTCAGCAGCTGAGCGACGGCATCGTCCTGCCCGTCCAGCGTGGAGTGGCTGATCTCCATGCGGGTGAGGAGTTCGGCGAGGTGTGCGGCATCGGTCTCGCGCTGCGCGGTCAGCTCCTGCACGATCTCGCGGTCGCCCTGCACGAATCCCGGCACTTGCCAGCGGCTGTCGACGTCACGGCGGATGCGTCCGGTCGCGTGGTCCAGCACGGGGTCGGCGTCGCGCAGCGTGAGCCACAGCACATCGTGCTGCACGCGCAGTCGGCGCAGCATCCGCTCGGTCTCGCCGGTGACGGGGGCCTCGTCGGTGATGACCACCACGATCATGCGACGGGCGATCGTGCGAGTGACGAACGACAGGAGGGCGTCACGGTCGCTCGGAACGCTGCTCTCGTCGATGGCGCGGTCGATCGTGCGCAGCGCGTGTTCGAGCGCGCCCTCGCTGCGGCCCGGTGCGAGGCGGCGCACCTTCGCGGCGTCGCCGTACACCGTGGTGAAGTCGTCGCCGTGGCGCAGGGTCAGCACGCCGAGCACTCCGGTCGCCAGGATCGCCAACTGCTTCTTCGACTGCTCGTCGGCGGCGAGGGCCGACATGGAGCGCCCGGTGTCGACCACGAACAGCACGGTGTGCATGCGCGTCGCGCGCGAGCGTTTCACCAGGGGCGTTCCCAGTCGGGCGGTCGCCCGCCAGTCGATGTCGCGCACCTGATCGCCGTACTCGTACTTGCGCAGGTCTTCGAAGTCGAGGCTCCGCCCGCGCAGCAGCGACGCGTAGGCGCCGTCGAGCGCGTGCAGCGACTTGCGCGTCGAATGGATGAAGAGCTTGCTCTTCACCTGCGTGATCAGGCTGGCCATGGAGGTGTCAGGGTGTGGGTACCGACGCGAAGATCTGATCGATGATCTCCTCGCTGCGGATGCCCTCGGCGTCGGCCTCGAAGGTCAGGAGCACGCGGTGGCGCAGCACGAGGTGCCGCAGCTCGCGGATGTCTTCGGGCAGCACATGCGAGCGCCCCTTGAGCAGGGCCAGCGCGCGCGAGGCCTGCAGGAACGCGATGCTCGCACGCGGGCTCGCCCCGTACTTGATGAAGCGGGCCCGCTCCTCGCCGATGTACGGCGCTGGGTTGCGGGTGACGTAGGCGATCGACACGATGTAGTTGCGGATCGCGGGGTCGACGTAGATGCGGCTCGCGACGTCCTGCAGCAGATGCACGTCGTCGAGGCTGACGGCGCTGGCGACGTGCCGGTCGGGGTCGAGCACGCCGGAGTCGATGCGGCTGAGCACTTCGAGCTCCTCTGCGGGGCTCGGGTACTCGACGATCTCCTTCAGCAGGAAGCGGTCCATCTGCGCTTCGGGCAACTCGTAGGTGCCCTCCTGCTCGATGGGGTTCTGCGTCGCGATCACGAGGAACGGCTTCGGCAGGTGGTGGATCTCCCCGCCGATCGTGGTCTGGTGCTCCTGCATCGCCTCGAGCATGGCGCTCTGCGTCTTGGCGCTGGAGCGGTTGATCTCGTCGAGCAGCACGAAGTTCGCGTGCACGGGGCCGAGGACCGTGCGGAACGTGCCGGTTGCCGCGTCGTAGATCTGGTTGCCGGTGATGTCGCTCGGCAGCAGGTCGGGCGTGCACTGGATGCGCTTGAACTGCGCCTTCACGGTGTCGGCGAGGGTGCTGGCTGCGGTGGTCTTCGCCAGTCCCGGCACGCTCTCGAGCAGGATGTGCCCGCCCGCGATGAGCGAGATGAGCAGGCTCGTGCGCAGCCGGTCCTGGCCGACCATCTTCGCCGAGTACGAGGCGGAGATGACCCGCAGCACCTCGGACGCCCTGGCCATCTCGGCGTCGGTGGGTGCGCCGTTCGTCGTGGAGGGTGAGGCTGCGGGGGCAGGGGCCTGCGCGGGAGCGGGCGGAGGCGGTGGCGCCACCGGCTGCGGGGATGCGGCGTTCAGATCGTGCATGCTCTCTCCTCCTCGGGGAGCACGGCGCTTCTCCCCCCCAGCCAGGGTAGTCGCCGCATCGGGGAGACGAGGATCGGCACCATCGGCGCCAGGCTGGTCGCAAGGGGGCGTTCGAGAGCAGCGCCCCACAGCAACGCGGAGACCGCCACGGTGAGAGCAGCACTCAGCCACAGGGCCACGACGGCACCTCGCCTGCCGAGGAGCACCTCCAGGCGCGTGGTCGGCATCGGGCGCGGAGCCCTCATCGTGTCATCCGAAGATCGTGTTCCACGTGTCTCCGATCCCTTCACCGATCGCGGATCCCTTCACCGATCGCGCCGGCAGGGCGCGCGATGAACGAACCCACAGCGGCACCCACCGCCAGGCAGCAGCGCTTTGCGGCCGCTCTTCGTCGTCCGGTGACTGCAACGTCTGACCACCCTAGGACGATAGTCGCGATCTGCGGCTTCCCCCACCGTCGCGGTAGACCCCGGTTTCGTCGAGTACTCGGCCGAAATCCTCGAGATGGTCGCTCACGAGCTGAACACTCGCCCCCGAAAGAGGAGACTGCGACGGCTGAGCGTCATCACTGGCCGAACATCGACGAGGTCGCCGCGATCCATCCGAACGTCAGGGCGAGGATCGTCACGATGATCCAGATGCTCATGGCGATCGCGTTGAGCGCGATCCCCCATGCCGCCTGCGTGCGCGCACGCGGCTCGCCTCGTAGCGACACGATCCCGAGGATGAGCCCGATGACGGGCGCGAAGAAGGTCCAGCCTGCGAACACGGAGCAGATCCCGAGAACGAGGCTGGCGGTGCCTTTCGCGGTCGACGTCGCAGGGACGGACGGCGTGGTGGTTGCGGGGGCAGAAGCAGTTGTTGACATGACATCCACGCTAGGACGGGGCCTGTCGGCGGGCATCGGACTGGAGTACCCACGTCGTACGTCCAGCGGATGATTGCGTCGGTTCTCAGGTGCCGGCCTCCCAGCGCTTTCCTGCAGCGTGTGCGGCTACTCCGACCTCCGGTCGAGGAACAGCAGTTCGAGCGGTGTTGCCAGGAGCGCATCCACTCCCTGCGCGAATGCCTGGAAGTGCGGTGTGGCGAAGTGGGTGTCGAGCGCGGCCTGGTCGTCGAACGCCTCGCGCATGTAGAACGTTCCTGATTCGCTGCGCGACTCGAACAGCACATAGTCCTGGTTGCCGGGCTCCGCTCGGGTCGGCTCGATCAGTCGCTGCAGGGCGGCGAGCAGTGCGTCTCGGTGATCGGGGAGCGCGCGCAGAATGACGAGGCTGTACAGCGGATCGGACTGGTGCGAAGACATGATCTGGTCCTTCTCTCGTGAGATCGAACGCGGCAGGGCTGCCGCGAACTCATTACTACTCGAAAGGGAGCAGTTACCCGCAAGGAGTGCTGGTAACTTTCGGATAGCATGAGCGGATGACTTCCCTCAGTACCTGCGCCGCCGGCAGGCCCCACGATGTCTACGATGCGCAGTGCCCGTGCCGCGGCATCCTCGACCTGCTCGCCGACAAATGGAGCGCCCTCATCCTCGGCGCGCTCGAGGGCGGGCCGATGAGGTTCGGGGAGTTGAAGCGCAAGCTCGAGGGCATCAGTCCGAAAGTGCTCACGTCGTGCCTTCGACGGCTCGAAGACCGCGACCTCGTCTCCCGCGAGATCTTCGCCGAGGTGCCGGCTCGCGTCGAGTACTCGCTCACCGGCCTCGGCGCCGACGCGGCGAAGCCCCTGCAGAGCCTTCGTGACTGGGTCGAGTCGAACATCCAGCGCTTCCCCGATCTCTGACCTCTTATGACGACGGGGTGGTTACCCGGAGGTGACTCGAACCCCCTGCGGGAAACCAACTGCACCGCACCGTGGGGCGGGATTCTCCCTGTCGGGCGGAGCTTTCGTCACACGATCTCCGCCCGACAGGGAGATCTCCGCCCTACGCGCGCTTCCCACCGCGGGTCGAGAGCAAGCGTGCGAGGGGTCAGGCCTCGGCGATGGCGGCGTCGGCCGTCGAATCGGAGACGACCGCCCGGCGACGGCCCACCCAGACGACGAGGGCGGCGGCACCGATGATGATCGCGGCGATCAGCAGCACGTAGAGACCGACGGCCACGTAGCCGCCCTCCTGGTGAGGGTCGAGGAACGGGTACGGGTACCACCAGGGCTTCCCGGATGCGGGGGCGATCACGAGGTTCGCTCGGATGAGGGTGTAGATCACCCAGACGATCGGGAAGATCGCGGCGATCCCCACCGCGCTCCAGCCGAGAGCCCGCCGCCTCGGGGCGAACAGCACATCGGCCAGCATGATGATCGGCACCACCACGTGGAGCACCTCGTTCGACCAGCCGACCGTCGAGCCCTGGGGCAGTTCGATGCCGCGCAGCAGCAGGTTGTAGACCACGCCGGTGACGATCATGTACGTGCTGGCGCACATCAACAGGATCGCAAGCCAGCGGGGTTCGGCCGTCAGGCCGCGGTGGGCGAGCGCCCAGAAGCCGCCGCACGCCAGCGCGACCACGGCGAGGACGTTCGACTCGATCGTGAAGAAGCTGAAGAAGTTCGAGATGACTGTCGGGAGATGCGCGCCCCACTCGGTCGTCGCCGCCGTGGCGATCTCGAGGGTGCGGATGAGCTGCGCGATGATCGCTGCCGTAGCGAGTACGGCTGCGCCGATGCGCAGGTAGGGCCACCAGGTCGTCATTTCGCCTCCGGTCGCAACTGTAGCGGCAGCTTTCCATAGACCGCGGCACCGATATATCGATATCGTCGGACCGTTCACGCAGCACGCGCATGGCGGAGGGGCAGATGAGCGACAGCGGAAGCGGCACGACGGAAGTGAGCGGTGTGAGGAAGCGGCGGTTCTCGCGCGCCGGTCTCAGCATCCAGTCGAAACTCCTCATCATGCTGCTCGGGGTGAGCCTGGTCTCTTCGGTGATCGTCGGCGCGATCGGATTCGTGAACGGGCGGCAGTCCCTGCACGACTCGGCTGTCGATCAGTTGATCACCATCCGCTCGATGCGCGCGGCGGAGATCACGACGTTCATGGAGAGCGTGCGGCGCGACGCCTCGCTCAACAGCCGCAACCTCAGTGCGCAGTCGATGTCGACGGCGGTGAACGCCGGATTCGCCGACCTCGCCGATGTGGAGCTCGACGAGAGCCAGCGAGACGAGGTGAAGGCCTATTACACGGATGTCTTCATCCCCGAGCTCGAGGCGCGCTCGGGTGAGGAGTACGGAGACACCGCGTTCATCCCCGAGTCTGCGGCTGGGCAGTACGTGCAGTTGCAGTACGCCCTCGGCAACAAGGACTTCGACGCCGACTACGACCTGCAGCTGGACCTGAACGACAGCGGCGACGGCACCAGCTATTCGGCCGCGACCGAGCGCTACGGCGACTACTTCGGCCGACTGGTTCGCGAAGCCGGGTACGAGGACGCGCTCCTGCTCAACCTCGACGGCGATGTCACCTACTCCGCGTACAAAGGAGTGGAGCTCGGCACGAACCTCCTCACCGGGCCCTATCGTGACTCGGCACTGTCGAAGGCGTACGCGGAGGCGATCGCCACGAACTCCGTCAACACGGTCGTGCTCACCGACTTCGACCGCTGGATCCCTTCGCTGAACGTGCCGGCCATGTGGGTCATCTCCCCGGTCGGCAACGACAGCGGCATCACCGGGGCGATGGCGTTCCAGATCTCGATCGACACGATCAACGACGTGATGACGGGGCACGAGCAGTGGAAGGAACAGGGGCTCGGCGACACCGGCGAGGTCTACCTCGTCGGACGTGACGACCTCATGCGCAGCACGGCACGCCGGCTCGTGGAAGACCCCGACGACTACGTGAAGCGCCTCATCAGCGGAGGCATGGCTCCGACCATCGTCGAGAGGATCAAGGCGGTGAAGGGGAGCGTGCTCCTGCAACCGGTCGATACGAAGGCCGTGCAGGAGGCACAGGCCGGGCGCAGCGGTACGGTCGTCGGCCGAGACTTCATCGGCGGGGAGAGTGTCACGACGTACGCCCCGCTCGACATCGAAGGTCTCGACTGGGTCGTGATCGCGCGCATCGACACGGCGGAGGCGTTCGAGCCGGTCAACGTCTTCACTCGCAACGTGCTGCTGTCGCTGCTCGGCATCCTCCTCGGCGTCTCGTTGCTCTCGCTGCTTCTCGCGCAGGTGTTCACGCGTCCGATCCACCGTCTTGTCGGCGCCGTGCATCGAGTGGCGGAGGGCGACCTCGACGTGCAGGTGCCGCAGGGCTCTCGCGACGAGTTCGGCGACCTGGGCAGCGCTTTCAACGACATGGCCTCGAGTCTGCGGATCAAGCAGGACCTGATCGAGGAGCAGCAGAAGGAGAACGAGAAGCTGCTGCACACCCTCATGCCCGAGAGCGTCGCGACGAAGTACAAGCAGGGCGAGGAGGCGATCACCGAGGCTCACGAGAACGTCTCGGTCGTGTTTGCCGAACTCGTCGGATTCGATGACCTCGCCCGTGGAATGAGTGCGGAGGAGGAGATCGGACTGCTGAACACCCTGATGCGCGGGTTCGACGAGGCAGCCGAGAAGGCGGGCGTCGAGAAGGTCCGCACCCTGCGCGGCGGCTACCTGGCCTCGTCGGGACTCATCGTGCCGCGGGTCGACAACATCCGCCGCACAGTCGAGTTCGCGCGGAGCCTGCTCGGGGTGCTGGAGCGATTCAACGCGCAGAACGGCACCCAGATCTCGCTGCGCGCAGGCGTGGACACGGGCACGGTCACGAGCGGTCTCGTGGCGCGCACCAGCCTTGCCTACGACCTCTGGGGTGATGCGGTGAGTCTCGCCTACCGAGTGCGCTCCGTCACGGGTGAGCCCGGCATCTACGTGAGCCAGACCGTGCGCGATCGCACACAGGAGATCGTGAACTACGTCGAGGCGGGGACGGTGGAGACCCAGGGCAGGACCGAGACCGTGTGGAAGGTGGCCTGATCATGGGCGACGTGTTCACGGGCGGCTGGGGCTGGTGGATCATCGGCCTCGCGGTCGGTGTGCCCGTGCTGCTGGTCGTGCTCACCGAGCTCATCGGCACGCTGACCCGACGCGGCAACCCCGTTGCGAAGCCATTGCGCATGCTGCGCAACTGGGTCATCCCGGTCGGAGCGCTTTTCGCGCTGCTGGTGTTCGCGATCCAGTCCCCCGCCGACCAGGTGTGGACCCGCGTCGTGGCGACCGTGTTCGGGTTCCTCATCATCCTGCTCGTGCTGTCGGCGTTCAACGTCGCGCTGTTCGCCAACGCGAAGCCCGGGTCGTGGCGGGAGCGCATCCCGTCGATCTTCGTGGAGATCGGGCGGCTGGTGCTGGTGGGTGTCGGGCTCGCGCTGCTGTTCTCGTGGGTGTGGGATGCCGACGTCGGCGGGCTCTTCACAGCGCTCGGTGTCGGATCGATCGTGATCGGCCTCGCCCTGCAGAACGCGGTGGGCGGGGTGATCTCGGGTCTGCTGCTGCTGTTCGAGCAGCCGTTCAAGATCGGCGACTGGCTCGATGCCGCAGGGGTGAAGGGCCGGGTCGTCGAGGTGAACTGGCGCGCGGTGCACATCGACACCGGCTCCGGCATCCAGATCGTGCCGAACTCGTCGCTCTCCGGCGCCTCGTTCACCAACATGAGCGAGCCCGAGGGGCCGTACTACGCCGAGACGGACGTGAAGTTCTCGACCGACGATCCTCCGCACGAGGTGATCGCGCTCCTCGTCGAGGTGGCCGACTCGCTTCCGATGCGACTGCAGCGCGAGCGGGCGACCGTCGACTACTCGGGGGCCGGGGCGTACTCCGTGTCGATCCCGGTGGCGGGTCCGGCCGATGCGTCTCGGGCCCTCTCGATGTACCTCTCCTGGCTCTGGTATGCGGCACGGCGTCGCGGCTTCGCGCTCGACGGCGACTCCACCGATCCGCTCGCCGAACCGCAGCGTCTGGTCGAGGCGATGCACCAGATCGCGCCGACCCTGCATCTGCGTGACGACGACATCGAGGCCGTGCTCACCGAGGCCCGGCTGGAGCGCTACGGCGTCGGCGAGATCGTGATGCCCAGCGGCGTCGTCCCCGACGAGGTGCGTGTGGTGCTGTCGGGCCGGGCGGCGCTCGCTCTCGAGGTGGAAGGCGGACGCGTCGAGTTCGCCGCCGCCGAGAAGGGCGACCTCATCGGGCAGACCGCTCTCACCCGCGAGCGCACGCAGGCCGTGACCGTCGCGGGCGAGATCCTCACCGTGGTGGTGCTGCCGCTCGACACGATCGACGCCCTGATCCGCACACGACCCCGACTGGCCGCCGAGATCGGGGAGTCGCTCGAACTCAAGCGCACGCTCGCCGCCTCCCGGCTCGCGGAGCTGGGGATCGCGCGCGGGGTGATCACCGGGCGCTGAAGGGCGTCAGGCGCGTCGACGCCACCGCAGGCGCGTGATGAGCACGCCGAGCAGGCACAGCGCCCCGCCGAGGAACATCAGCGGCGTCGGCACCTCGCCGAGGATCGCCCACGACATCAGGATCGCGATCGCCGGCACGACGTAGGTGGTCGCCGAGGTCTGCCCCGCGGTGCTGCGCTGCAGCACGTAGGCCCAGGTCGTGAAGGCGATCGCGGTGGGGAAGACGCCGAGATAGACGACCCACAGCGTCGCATCCAGCGGCGCCGTCTGGAGCGAGCCGATGAGGCTGCCGATCCACGGCAGCAGCGCGATGGTGCCGACTCCCGCCCCGAGCCAGGTCAGGGTGGTCGGGTCGACGCCCGACGTGAGCAGCCGCTTCTGCACGAGCGTGCACCCGGCGTACATGACCGCGGCGAGGAGGGCGAGCAGTAGGCCGGTGATGTCGGGGCCCGCGCTGGTGGACGAGTTCATGCCGATGAGGACGACGCCGAGGAACGCGATGGGTGCACCGATCACGAGCGGCTTCGGGAATCCCTCGCGCAGGAAGAGTCCGCTGAACACGACGACCATGAGGGGCGCGAGGTTGACCACCATCGCCGCGGTGCCGGCGTCGAGCGTGAGCTCTGCGCTGTTGAGGGCGAGGTTGTAGACGCAGAACCAGCCGATGCCCCACACCGCGATCAGCAGCCAGTGCCGACGCTCCGGCATGCGGATGCCGTGGCGCACCGCGATGACCGTGAGGACGACGGTGCCGACAGCCATCCGCAGCAGTGCCAGTGCACCCGGGTCATAGTGCGGGCCTGCGCCGCGGATGCCGATGAAGGCGGACGCCCACAGCACCACGGTGACCAACGCGGCGACGAGCACGAGTGCACCCTGCTTCTTCGGCGCGGCGGTGCTGTTGGTTGCGCTGTTGGTTGCGCTGGTGCTCGTGCGGATCCCGGGATCGCCGGATGCGGCTTCTGCCATCCTTTGATCCTGGCAGGGGCTTCCGACATCGGGCGAGCCGGGGAAGCGACATGGTCCGCGCGTTTTCGGCCACCGTGCCGGTCGGTGGCCGCTCGAGCTCTACGGTTGGAAGAGCAAGCTCTGCCTGAAGGAGAGGTGATGTCCGGTGTCGTACGACCTTGATGTCTTCGGCACGCTGTCGCTCAGTGCGCGTCAGCTGGTCGACGTACTCGTGGAGGATCGGGCTCTGCATGCGCAGGTCGACCCGGGATCCGGAGGGATCTCGGCCGTCGTGCAGGCGGACTCGGGAGAGCACTGCTTCATCCTCGACGGTCCGACTCGGCTGGAGCGTGAGGATCTTCCCGAGGGGAGACCGGATCTCACCCGGCTGCGAGTGCAGTACAGCATCTCCGTGACCTACGACGGGCAGGGGGAGACCAATACGGCGCTCGCGCTCGCCTTCGCCGATCGGCTCGCCCAGCGGGTCAAGGGGACGGTGGTCGACTGGCAGACCGAACCGGAACCGGCTGCGCCTGCACTCCCGCCGGAACCCGAGTACTTCCTGCATCTGGAATGGTTCCGGGGCCTGGACGACGACGGCGATGCCTTCGCTGCCCACTACGTCGCATCGGCGGAGGAGTTCTTCCCCCGTGCTCTGCCGAGAACCTTCGGGTGCTGGTCCCCTTTCGCGAAGTTCGCGAAGGAAGGCGCAGCGGGAGTCGACAGGTTGTATCGAGAGGAATGCGCCTCCCAGCGGATGCAGATCAGCGGACGTAAGCCGCTGATCTACGGATTTCTCGATGAGTGGTCTCGAGATCAGATCGGCGAGCGTCAACGCCTGGGTCTCGTGTTCGACGCCTCCACTTTGCTCAAGCCCCGTCTCGCCGGTGCGGTCGAGGCGTTCTTCGTCGACCTTGCTCGGCGCACGGACAGCTTCTTCGCCTGCGCGGACGTCCGGCGATCGAGGTACAACCCTCCCGTCGCAATGGCGCGATGGGGAGAATGGACGGGCCTGCCCCGGCAGGCGCCGTGGTTGAGCTGGTTCGCCCCCGACTACGCCGCCCTCGTGCAGCCGCACCTGACGACGGGGGAGCTTCGGGAATCCGACCGGGGGCTTCTCCACGTCAGCCGCCCTTCGCCCGCGATTCCCGCCTCAGCATCGATCGAACGCGAACCGTGGGTCCCCGAGGACTTCCTTCCCCTCCAGGGTGACGCCGATGATCGCCGAGTGGCGACGGCCACCGCGAGGATCATGCCTGAGCGCCTCCGGTCGACGAGAGGTCTGACGCGCAGTCGCTGACGGCCGCATCCCCGGTGCTGCGCGCGACGTGACCGTGTTCTTCTCGTGTCGGGCGCGTCCGGCAGGATGGGGGCAGACGATTCGGAGGGGAGTGGTCGATGTCGTATGACCTCGCGGTGTATGGAAAGGTCTCGCTGACGGCGAGGGAGCTGGCGAAGGTGGTCTCGTCGGTGCGGGGGCTGAAGGCCACGGTCGATCGCAGATCGCAGACGGTCTCGTCGATCGTGAACAGGCGCACCCGCGAGATGGCGTTCGAGCTCGACGGCCCCGATGAATTGGAGCCGGAGGACATTCCGGAGGACTGGACCGAGGTCGCGGGGGCGACGGTGCTGTACAGCATCCACGTGTCGTACGACGTGCAGGCGGGCGCAGGGTTCTCGTTCAGCGTCGACGAGACGAAGCTGGCTGTGGCGACGGCGTTCGCCGCACGGTTGGCGGAGCGTGTCGACGGCACGGTGATAGACCCGCAGACATACGAGCCGCCGGAGCGTGAGCCGGAACCCGAGCCCGCACCTGATCCGGAACCCCCGCGACCGCGTTTCCTGCATCTGCGCTGGTACCGCCTGCTCGACGACGCGAACGACAAGGACCTCGCCGAGATCTATCTCCGCACCGCTCGCGAGTTCTTCACACCCGGCGTGCCCTCGCGGTTCGGCACGTACGAACCCTTCCAGGGGCGGTTTCCCCGTGACGAGGACTCGCGGTTCGACGAGATGTACCGCGAGGACTGCTACATCGGCGATCTCATCCTCGCGGGCAAGCCGATCGAGCACGGGACCATCGACGGCTGGACGAACGACCTGAGCCAGCGGAAACAGTCGGTCGGGCTGATGTTCGAGCTCGATCGGCTCTTGAAACTCAAGGCCCTCGATGCCGTCGAGCCGTTCCTGGTGGCGCTCGCCGAGCGGACCGGCTCCTTCTTCGCTTTCGCCGAGGTCAACACGAGCCGGTACCGAACCGCGCTGCCTCCCATGGGTGTCAAGCTTGACGACCCGTGGAGCGGTCTGCCGACGGAGCCGCAATGGCTGACTTGGTTCGGGCCGGAGTACGCCGATCTCGTCGCCCCGCATCTCGATCCCCCGCGCATGACGGCCAACTCGCAGGGGACCCTGCACCGCTGGACGGAGCATCCGGCTGAGGCGGATGAACTTCGTGAGCTGAGCGGCGATCCCTGGATCCCCGATGGCTTCCGAGGAGTGCTTGACCCTGCCGGCGACGGTCGGTGCAACAAGGCGGCTGCAGTCATGCCGGCGTCCCTGCGCTATCCCGTCCCCGGTTCGGCTCAAGCTCTCCGTATCGAGGCGCACTACGCGCGGGTGCGGGAGATCGAGGCCAACGCGCGAAACCGAGCCACCGAGGGGCGTCGATGACGCTCGAAGGGGGAGAGGCAGGCCTGACGGCGACCGCGAGGGCCTTCCTCTGGGCGACGGAAGGTCCGTGGGTGTACGTCGGGTACGGCGAGCAGGGACGCGAGAAGTGGATTCCATCTTCCTTCTACACGACTCCGGAGCTGGATGACGTGTGCGTGCGCACTCTGCGCGGATGGAAGATGCGGTCCCATGAGGGGCTCATGAACGAGTTCGGCGCCGCTCTCCAGTTCTTCGACGGGTTCGGGGAGAACTGGTCGGCGCTGAACGACTGCCTACGTTCTCTGGATGAGTGGTTGCCGGCGAAGGCTTATGTGCTCGTCGTCGAGCGCGCCGAAGAGGTGCTCGTCGACGATCCCCTCGATCTCGAAGCGTTCTTGCGCACACTCCATTCCGCCGGAGAATCCTGGTCTGAAGTGGTGTACAGCCCCGAGATCTATGCGCGCCCGCCCATCCCCTTCCACGTGTTGCTGAACGTCAGCGATGCGCACCCGGAGGGCATCGATCGATTCGTCCGCACTGCCGCCGAGGCGCGAACCGATATCGCCTTGCGTGGCTCCTCGATGAATGGAGATCATCGTGTCTTTTGACCTCGAGGTGTATGGCGAGCACTCGCTCTCATCGGATCAGATCGCGGAGGTCGTCTTGTCGGTGGGGGGCCTCGTCGCTGAGCAGGACGCAGCAGGGGCGAGCATCACGGCCGTCCGCCACGCCGACTCGGAGCGCCACTGCCTCACACTCGACGGCCCGTTTGGCATCGACGATGGAGACATTCCGGAGCGTTGGCAAACTGCCCTCTCCGGGGCGACCGTGCTCTATCAGATCCATGCGGACGTCGAAGAAGATGACGTGCGGTGCGCACTCGCGTTCTCGAGGATGCTGGCTTCACGAGTCGCCGGGCGGGTGCTCGACCCGCAGAACGATGAAGCGCCGGGACCTCGGTCCGCCCCGACGGCAGAGTCGGCGTACGGGCAGTTCCTGCACCTTCACTGGTTCCGCCCGGGCGGCATCGGCGAGGATGTCGCCGCCTTGTATCTGGAGGTCGCACGGGAACTGATGCCGCTCGCCGTCCCCGCGCGATTCGGTCCGCATGAGCCCTTCCAGGGGAAGTTGCCTCGTGACGACGATGCCGCTTTCGATCGCATGTACCGGACGGCCTGCGCGGTCGACAGCATGTATTTCGTCGGCACGGCGCCCTCGCTGGGGGGATACATCGACAGTTGGGGTGCGCCGAACCCGAAGTGGCCCGTCGACCTGATGGTCACCTTCGACTTCAGCGGGCTCGAGAGGGCGGGCGCCGTGAGCGAGATCACCGACTTCTTCGTCGAGGTCGCACGCCGCATCGGAAGCTTCTCCGCCTACGTGGAGCTGAACGATGCGGCGTATGCGACGGCCGCGCCCCTGCGATCCCTCGGCGCGTGGGCCGGACTCCCCGACGAGCCGCAGTGGCTGACGTGGTACTCCCAGGAGTATGCCGCTCTGGTGCACCCCTATCTGACAGGTGGTGTGTCCCGCTCCTTCCCGGAGGGGCTCCTCCACCAATGGTCCGAGGCTCCGATGACCGCGGGGCAGATCCGGCCGCTGCTCACCAGGGCTCCGTGGGTTCCCGACGAGCTTCTGCCGCTGCGCTCCCCCATTTCCCGGCGGAGGCTGCTCCGCGTGGCCGACGAGATGCCCGAGTCCCTCCGCGGTGAGTGACACTTCCCGAACTTCGAATCGACGAAGTTTCCCCGGATGCCGTTGGGGCATTCGTCGTTACCTCAAATGAGATTGCTGTCCTCGCGAACGCCATCGCGCAATCGCGCCTGGCCATCGACGATTGGGAGTTCTCATCGCTGGTCGGAATGAAGCCGAGCGAGGCTGACCAGATGCGACAGGCTCTCGTTCATGTGTTGCGCACACACGAGCCGCCACAAACATAGCGACCAGCCTCGACAGCGGGCGGAACGCCCTCCGGCTGCTGAGCGCTCGTGTGGAGTGGGCCGTCGCTACAGGTCACCCTGGTGACTTCCGTCAGCACGGCCGCGACGCGAGCGCAATCGGGGCACCCGTGCCCACCCGGGAGATAGGCTCCTGTGCCATGACGGCGCACAAGAACCAGCGGCAGCAGCAGCCCGAACTTCACGGAGGGGTGTTGAGTGGCGGTGGCAGCCCGACCCTGTGGGGCGCGCTGATCGGACTCATCGTCTTCGTCTTCGTCGGCGTCCCGATCAGTGCGGCGGTGCGCTTCGCGACCCATCCCATGTCCCAACAGCTGTTCGGTGGTCGGCTGTCGGAGGCCACTGTCGGCGGGTACACGGCGTTCTGGTGGATCGTCGCGATCATGCTCCTCGCGCTCCCCTTCCTCGTGGGGTGGGGCGTCGCGAAGCTCTCGGCCCGGACGCTCACGATCATCGGGGCGATCGCGGTGGCCTTCTTCGTCGTCATCCTGATCCTCGGTCAGCTGTACGTGTTCTGATCGGTTCGGACCGTCCCCGAAAGGGGCACCGAAGCCCTCCCGATAGGATGGGACCGCCCGAAGAGGGCCAGCTCATCGGCCGGTGCAAACCCGGCGAAAGCCAGGGGGTTACCCATGCCAGGAATCGTTATCGTCGGCGTGCAGTGGGGCGACGAAGGAAAGGGCAAGGCCACCGATCTTCTCGGTGAGCGCACCGACTGGGTGGTGAAGTTCAACGGCGGCAACAACGCCGGGCACACCGTCGTGGTCGGTGATGAGAAGTACGCGCTGCACCTGCTGCCCTCCGGCATCCTGTCTCCGGGCGTGACCCCCGTGATCGGCAACGGCGTCGTGGTCGACCTCGAGGTGCTGTTCTTCGAGCTCGAGGCGCTCGCCGCTCGCGGCATCGATGTCTCGCGCCTCAAGGTCAGCGCCAACGCGCACATCATCACGCAGTACCACCGCACGCTCGACAAGGTCACCGAGCGCTTCCTCGGCAAGCGCATGATCGGCACGACCGGTCGCGGCATCGGCCCGGCATACGCCGACAAGATCAACCGTGTGGGCATCCGTGTGCAGGACCTGTTCGACGAGAACATCCTGCGCCAGAAGGTCGAGGGCGCCCTCGACCAGAAGAACCACCTGCTGGTGAAGATCTTCAACCGCCGCGCGATCACCGCCGACGAGGTCGTCGAAGACCTGCTGTCGTACGCCGAGCGGCTGCGGCCCATGGTCGCCGACACCGGCTACCTCATCGCCCAGGCTCTGGAACGCGGCGAGGTCGTCGTGTTCGAGGGCGGCCAGGCGACGATGCTCGACATCGACCACGGCACCTACCCGTTCGTGACCTCGTCTTCGGCGACTGCCGGAGGAGCTGCGACGGGCGCGGGCGTCGGTCCCGGTGCGCTCGACCGCATCGTCGGCATCGTCAAGGCCTACACGACCCGCGTCGGCTCGGGTCCGTTCCCGACCGAGCTCTTCGACGAGCAGGGCGAGTGGCTGCGCAAGCAGGGCTTCGAGTTCGGCACCACCACCGGCCGTCCGCGCCGGGTGGGCTGGTACGACGCCCCCATCACGCGTTACGCGACGCGCATCAACGGCATCACCGACCTGGTGCTCACCAAGCTCGACATCCTCACCGGCCTCGAGCAGATCCCGGTGTGCGTGGCCTACGACGTCGATGGCGAGAGGTTCGACGAGGTGCCGGTCAACCAGACCGACTTCCACCACGCGAAGCCGATCCTGGAGTACTTCCCGGGCTGGAACGAGGACATCTCGGTCGCGCGCACCTTCGAAGACCTTCCGCAGAACGCGCAGGACTACGTGCTGGCGCTCGAGAAGATGAGCAACACGCGCATCTCGGTGATCGGCGTCGGCCCGGAGCGCGACCAGGTCATCGTCCGCCACGGTCTGCTCGACTGACCTGCGCCCGTGACGCGCTTCTGGCTCGGCGGCTACGGTGCCGCGATGGACGGCTCTGCCGACGGCATCGGCCTGCTCGCGGGAGACGAGGGTCGTGAGGCCTCGACGCTCGCCTACCGCGGTGCCGTGGTCGAGACTCCGTCGCCGTCGTGGCTGGCTCAGCATCCGACCCTCGATGTCGTCTACGCGGCACTCGAGGGCGACGCCGCGGTGCAGGCGTTCTCCCGTGCGGGAGAAGCCGCCCTCGCCCCGCTGGGTGCGCCCGCGCCGGTCGGCCAGTACGTCTGCCACGTCGCGGTCGCACCCGACGGCTCGGCCCTGATCGCCAGTTGCTACGGCGACGGACGCGTGGTGCGGTTCGACCTGGATGCGGAAGGACGCATCGTGCCTCCGAAACCGGATGCCGCCGCGGCACTCCGCGCGGCACTGTTCGGTGAGCCCGACCCGGATGCTCCCGTGGCCACTCCGCCCGGCGACGGCATCGCGGCGGTCGACCCGTACGGGGTGGGCGGCGACCGCGTCTCCCACGCGCACGCCGCGGTGTTCCTGCCCGATGGCCGCGTCGCGACGACCGACCTCGGCTTCGACCTCGTGCGCTTCTGGCGGCAGAGTGGCAGCGGACTCGTGCTCGACCACGAGGTCGTGCTCCCGCTCGGCACCGGACCGCGGCACATGGTCCTGCACCCCAGCGGACACCTGCACGTGGTCACCGAGTACTCCTGCGAGGTGTTCACCCTCGCTCGCGCGGCGGACGGCACCTGGAGCGTCGTGTCGGTGACCTTGACGAGCCCGATCGCCGAGGTGGGCACAGACTTCCCGGCCGAGCTCGCCCGTACTCGCGACGGACAGTTCCTCTACACGGCCCTGCGCGGCAGCAACACGATCGCCGCGCTGCGGGTGCGCGGTGGCGGCGAGTCTCTGGAATCCGTGGCGCTCGCCGATTCCGGTGTCGACTGGCCGCGGCACCACCTCGTGCACGAGGGCAAGATGCTCGTCGCCGGTCAGCGCTCCGACACGATCACGCTGATCGACCTCGACGAGCGCACGGGCGCGCCCCTCGGCATCCGTCACGAGGCGCAGGTTCCGACGCCGACGCACTTCCTGCCGGTCCGCTGACCTCGGCCCGCTTCACTCGGGCGTGGTGAGCAGCAGTGCCGCGTTGTGGCCGCCGAACCCGAACGAGGTCGACAGCACGGTGCGTACCGGATGTGGTCGCTCCCGCTCGCGCACGAAATCCCAGCCGTCGGCACACGGATGCGACAGGTTCATCGTCGGGGGCAGCACCTGATCGCGCAGGGTCATCGCGACGATGACGGCTTCGACGACACCGGCAGCGCCGAGCAGGTGCCCGGTCGTCGACTTGGTCGCGGTGAGCGGGATGGACGGTGCTCTCCGGCCGAGCGCCTGCGTGAGCGCGACCAGCTCGGCCTCATCGCCCAGGACCGTGCCCGTGCCGTGCGTGTTCACGTGGTCGATGTCTGCGGCGTCCGTGTCGGCGTCGGTGAGGCAGGCGGCGATCGCTCTCGTCGCCCCCGCGGCGGCAGGGTCGGGCGCGGTGGCGTGATGTGCGTCGCCCGTCGCGCCGAATCCGGCGATCGTCGCAAGGGGCCGAATGCCGCGTTCGCGTGCGGCATCAGCGGATTCCAGCAGCACGGCGGCCGCGCCCTGTGCCATGACGAAGCCCGTGCGGGCGCGGTCGAAGGGGCGTGAGGCCACCGACGGGTCGTCCCCGAATCCGGTGGCGATCGAGCGGAGGTTCGCGTGGGCGGCGAGGTGCAGCGGGCCGAGGCAATCCTCCATCCCGACGACCAGCACGGTGTCGGCATACCCGTGGCGGATTCGGCGTAGACCTTCCCCGATCGCGACCGCTCCGCTCGCGCAGGCCGCGGCGACCGCGTGGGTCTGGCCGAGGAATCCGTATCGTCTGCTGAGCACGCCGGCGATCGCATCCGCCGTTCCGTAGACCGTGAGGCCGGGCGGCACCCGACGCGCCCCGTGGTCCCGCAGCGTTCCTGCGGCTTGCACGGTCGCATCTACCGGCCCGGAACCGGTGGCGACGATCACCTGCGCGGCATCCGCCTGCCACGGCTGCCCGGGGACAGCCGCGTCGACGAGTGCTTCATCGGCGGCGGTGATCGCCCACTGCTGCATCGGTGTGAGGCGCCGGGCGAGCGATGCTGCCAGATCGACCGGGGTGGTGAAGCCGTGCACCACCCCGCCCACCTGCACAGGGCCCGAGCCGGAGAGCTCCGGCGGCAGGCGGGTGATGCCGCTTCGTCCCGCGCGCACAGACGCCCACGACTCCGATACCGACAGTCCGCTCGGCGTGACCGCGCCGACACCGGTGATGACCACGGATCGCCTGCCGTTCATGCTCGTCCCTTCCCGAGCGCCACCAGATCCGCGACGGCGGCGCGACGGATCTTCCCGCCGGCGGTCCGCGGAAACTCCGGCAGTGCGTACCAGCGGCGCGGAACGGATGCCGGGGCGAGATGCTGTTTCGCCCACCTGCGCAGCTCCGCGGCGGGTGGGGTGACGCCTTCGACGACCAGCGCGATCCGTGTGCCGAGACGCTCGTCGCTCTCGGCGATCGCGCAACAGGCGCTGAGGCCCGGCATCCCGTCGAAGGCGCGCTCCACCTCGTCGAGCGCGACGGTGTGCCCGCCCGTCGTGACGACGTCGCCCCTTCTGCCGACGAAGGTGAAGTCCCGCCCGTGCAGGCGTCCCTGATCGTGCACGCTCGCCCAGCCGTCGGCGTCCGCCAACGATGTCGTGCTCGTCTTCGGCAGGTAGCCGGCCGAGCAGGAGGGCGAGCGCACCCAGAGGCTGCCCAGCTCGCCGGCCGGAAGGTCGGTACCGGCGTCGTCACGGACGCGCGCGTCGACGTGCGGGTAGAGCCGGATGGCCCCGTCGCCGGCGCGATCGTCGCCGATGAAGCCGAGTTCGCCGGTGCCGAAGTAGCCGATTGTCCGGACGCGGGGGAGGGCGTCGGCGACGCCGGCTCGTGTCGATGCGGAGAGTGCCGCCCCTCCCGTGACGATGAGCTCGATGCCGTCGTACCGCCCTGGATGGCGGAGGGCTGCGTCGACGAGGGTCGTCACCGCTGCGGGGATCGTGACGAGGCGCGTGATGCGCTCGTCGTGCACGCGAGGGGTGAGCCACAGTGCGTCCAGGCTGTCGGCGACGTGCAGCTGACCACCCGTGGCGAGTACCTCGAACAGCGTGTACAAGGTCAGGCTGTACGACATCGGGCCCGGCGCGAAAGTCGCGACGCGGTCGTGCGCGCCGAGGTGCTCGCGGGACACCTCGATGTTCGCCGCGTACTGCGCCCGCGTCTTGAGAAACGCCTTCGGCGCGCCCGTCGTACCGGATGAGGTCAGCAGCAGGAACGGAGCATCGATCCGAGGGTCGTCGGTCGGCGCCTCGTCGGTCGGCGCCTCGGGCACGGATGATCCGTCGTCGAGCAGGTCGGCGAGGTCGAAGATCAGACCGGGCCACCCCCTCGCGCGCAGAGCGTGCCGGAGGTCAGGAACATCCGTGATGACGGCAGGCGTCCCGGATGTGACGATCGACTGCATCTGCAGAGCGACGGGCCACTGCGCGTCGACGACGGTGAGGATGCGGTCGCCCGCCTCCACCGCGACGACGGCGCGCGCGGTGTCGAATGCGGACGACAGGCAGAGGGCGACGACCGGGGGCAGGTCAGCGAGGCTGCTCGGATGAACCGCAGCGGTGTCCGTTACGAGCAGACGCCCGATGGCCGCGGATATCCGGCGTGACTCGGCGTGGAGCTCGCCGTACGTCAGGCGGGCATCGCGGCCGACGATCGCCGGGCGGCCGGGGTCGTCGGCGGCGATGCGGCGCAGCGTCGGGGTGAGAGACGTGAGGACTCCTGGGCGGGTTTGCGCGGAAAGGGTGGCGTCCCTATTCTAATGAACACCGTTCAGGTGAACGGCGTTCAGGAGGATTCATGACCACGTCCCGCGCCACCGACACGAGCGCCTCGCTCGGCCGCATCGCGGTCTTCGCCGCACTGATCGTCGTGCTCGGCACCGTGATCGTGCCTCTGCCGAGCGGCGTGCCGATCACGGCGCAGACTCTGGGGGTCATGCTCGCCGGACTCGTGCTGGGGCCGCGTCTCGCGCCACTCGCCGTGGTCCTCGTGCTCGCGCTCGCCGCGGTCGGACTTCCGGTTCTCGCGGGTGGTCGCGGAGGCCTCGGCGTGTTCGTCGGGCCGAGTGCCGGGTACCTCGTCGGCTGGATCGCCGGGGTCGTCGTGATCGGCCTCCTCATGCGCACGGGTCGCTTCACCTGGTGGCGGTCCGCGATCGCCGCACTCGTCGGCGGAGTGTTCGTGGTCTACGCGTTCGGCATCCCGGTGCAGTCGTTCGTGACGGCAGTGCCGCTCGGGCCCACGGCGTTGTCGAGCCTCGCCTTCCTGCCCGGAGACCTGATCAAGGTGGTTGCGGCGACGCTGGTCGTGGTCGCTCTCCGGCGGGCCTACCCGCGTGCGTTCGCCGACGATCGGCGGGCGAGTGCGCACGCCACCGTCGTCGCACCCGCTCCCTAGCCGTCCCGGTTCCGCCACGCCGCAGGGAACAACTCACCCGTGACTCGGCGTTGCTCATGAGCGAGACTGGGCCACGTAACCGGCTCACGGAGAGGTGCGACGCATGAATGCTGCGGAGAAGACCGACGAGTACGACCTGATCGTGTTGGGCGGTGGTCCGGTGGGCGAGAACGTCGCCGACCGAGCCGTGCAGGGCGGACTCACCGCGATCATCGTGGAGAGCGAGCTCGTCGGAGGCGAGTGCTCCTACTGGGCGTGCATGCCGTCGAAGGCGCTGCTGCGTTCGGCGCAGGCGCTCCGTGCCGCGCAGCACGTGGGTGGTTCCTCCCAGGCAGTCACCGGAAAGCTCGATGTGCGCGCCGTGTTCGACCGTCGCGACTCGTTCACCAGCAACTGGTCGGACGACGGTCAGGTGAAGTGGCTCGACTCGGCCGGCATCGACCTGGCCCGCGGCCACGGCCGCATCACGGGCGAGCGCGAGGTGACGGTGACGGATGCCGACGGCGCTGAGCGCGTGCTCAAAGCTCGGCATGCGGTCGCTATCAGCACCGGATCGGATGCCGTCATCCCGCCCATCGACGGCCTCCGCGAGGCCACCCCGTGGACCAGCCGCGAGGCCACGAGCGCCGAGGAGCTGCCCGAGAGCCTGGCCGTCATCGGCGGAGGGGTCGTCGCCGTCGAGATGGCGACCGCCTACGCCGCACTCGGCTCGAAGGTCACCGTGATCGCCCGCAGCGGCCTGCTCGGCGGGATGGAGCCCTTCGCGGGTGAGCGCGTCGCCGCAGGCCTGAAGGAACTCGGCGTCGACGTGCGCACCGGCACGGGAACGACATCCGTGCATCGCGGCGCGAACGGCGTGACCATCACCCTCGACGGCGGTGAGGAGATCACCGCCACCGAGGTGCTCGCCGCGACCGGCCGCTCGCCGCGCAGCGGTGACATCGGCCTCGACGTCGTGGGACTGGAGCCCGGCCACTGGATCGAGACGGATGACACGCTCCGCGTCCCCGGATCCGACTGGCTGTACGCGGTCGGCGACGTCAACGGTCGCGTGCTCCTCACCCACCAGGGCAAGTACCAGGCGCGCGCCGCCGGCGATGTGATCGTCGCCCGCGCCCAGGGTGAAGACGTGGACGACGGGCCTCACCGAGGCCCAGGCGGTCAAGGCCGGTATCGCGGTGAAGGCCGTCGACTACGACCTGGGCTGGGTCGCCGGGGCGAGCCTCTACGAAGACGGCTTCGAGGGCCAGGCGCGGCTCGTGGTCGACACCGACCGCGACGTCGTGATCGGTGCGACGTTCGTCGGTCCCGAGGTGGCGGAGCTGGTGCACGCGGCGACCGTGGCGATCGTCGGCGAAGTCCCGATCGCCCGCCTCTGGCACGCGGTGCCGTCGTACCCCACGATCAGCGAGATCTGGCTACGACTGCTGGAGGGCTACGGCCGCGACTCCGCGTGACCCGCATCGGGGTCTGATCCCGACATCGGGGGCAATCCGTTCGCGCGATCGTGCCGAACAGGAGCCGGATTGTTTCTCATATTGACGGCCGCGGCGCAACCCTCACCCCCGATGTCCGCACCGTCTTATACGCTCGTACCCACATCCGAGGAGGCAGGACCATGAAGGCTGTACTCGCAGGAACCGTCATCGCCGAAGCCGACGAGAGCGATCTCGCCCGCATCGAGGGGAACTGGTACTTCCCGCCCGCGTCCATCACGCCAGGAGTGCTCGTCGAGAGCCCCACGCCCTACACCTGTCCGTGGAAGGGCGCCGCTCAGTACTACTCGGTGCAGACCGCGGGCGAGCTCCACACCGACTACGCCTGGTCGTATCCGAACCCTTACCCCTCCGCCTTCGATCGCGTGGGCAAGGACTTCTCCGGGTTCGTGGCCTTCGATCCGCGCGTCGAGGTCGGCCCGTAGCCATCTGAAGAGCCCCGTAGCCATCTGAAGAGCCCCGTAGCACCCGTAGCCATCTGAAGAGCAACGACTCGTCCGCTCGCACATCGATCGACCGACTGGAGACCAGCCCATGATCGAGTTCCGCAACGTCACGAAGCGGTTCCCCGGCGGCGCCCTCGCCGTCGACAACTTCAGCCTCGTGCTGCCCTCGCGCAAGACCACCGTGTTCGTCGGCTCGTCCGGCTGTGGCAAGACCACCCTGCTCCGCATGATCAACCGCATGGTCGAGCCGACTTCCGGCGAGGTCGAGATCGACGGTGAGAGCGTGCTCCAGGGTGACCCGGTGGCCCTGCGTCGACGCATCGGCTACGTGATGCAGAACTCCGGCCTCATGCCGCACTTCACGGTCATCGACAACGTCGCCACGGTGCTGCGCCTGACCGGCGTGAAGAAGGCTGCCGCCCACAAGCGCGCACGGGAGCTGCTCGACACGGTCGGTCTCGACCAGGCACTCGCCGAGCGGTACCCGAGCCAGCTCTCCGGCGGCCAGCAGCAGCGCGTCGGCGTCGCCCGCGGCCTCGCCGCCGACCCGAACATCCTGCTCATGGACGAGCCCTTCGGCGCGGTCGACCCCATCGTGCGGGCCGACCTGCAGCAGGAGACCCTGCGGCTGCAGCGCGAGCTCGACAAGACGGTCGTGTTCGTCACGCACGACATCGACGAGGCGTTCCTCCTCGGCGACCAGGTGGTCATCCTCGACAAGGGCGCGCGCATCGTGCAGGTGGGCAGCCCCAGCGAGATCATCGAGAACCCGGCAGACGACTTCGTCTCGGCGTTCATCGGCGCCGAACGCGGACGCCGTGCTCTGCACCTCAAGCAGACGCCCCACGGCACCGTGGTGGTCGACGGTGAGGGTCGCACCCAGGGGGCGATCATCGATGTTCCTGATGCTGTTACCGACGCGCTTCTGAGCGAGGAGAGCGCGACGAAGGGCGCTCCGTGAACTGGATCGGCGACAATCTCGGCCTCATCCTCGAGCTGACCGGTATCCACCTGCAGCAGAGTGCGATCGCCATCGTGCTCGGCTTCGTGCTGTCGCTGCCGCTGGGCTGGGTCGCCTGGCGCTATCAGCTCGTGAAGGGGCCGGTCATCGTCCTCACCGGACTGCTCTACACGATCCCCTCGCTCGCCCTGCTGATCCTGCTTCCGTCCGTCGCCGGGTACCCCGCGCGCAGCCCGGTGAACCTCATCATCGGCCTCACGATCTATGCGGTCGCGATCCTGGTGCGCGCCGTATCCGATGGCCTCGACTCGGTCGATCCCGCGATCCGACAATCCGCGACCGCGATGGGCTACGGCGGGTTCCGACGGTTCTGGACCGTCGACTTCCCGCTCGCCGGGCCCGTCGTGCTCGCCGGACTCCGGGTGGCCGCGGTCAGCACGATCTCCCTCGCCACCGTCGGCATCCTGGTCGGTGTGAACAACCTCGGTTACCTGTTCACCAACGGCCTGCAGCGCCGCATCCTCGCCGAGGTGTTCGCCGGCGTCATCGCGGTGGTCGTGATCGCGCTCGTGATCGACCTCTTGCTCCTGCTCCTCGGCCGGGCGTTGATGCCGTGGACGCGCGCGGCGAAGACCCCGTCGACCGCCGCGCGCCAGACCGCCGCCCTGAGGACCGCCGCATGAACGTGTTCACCGAGGCCCTCGCCTGGCTCTTCTCCCCTGACCGCTGGGAGGGGCCCTACTCGCTGCCCATCCTGTTCGGCCAGCACATGTACTACACGCTGATCTCGGTGCTCATCGCCGGCATCATCGCGATTCCCCTGGGGTGGCTCATCGGTCACACCGGCAAGGGCCGTGAGATCGCGGTCGCGGTCTCCGGCGCGGCACGTGCCATCCCGTCGTTCGGCCTCATGGTGCTGCTCGTGCTGATCCTGGGGGTGCTCCGCGTTCCCGAGGCCGCGATCATCACGTTCGTGCTCCTCGCGATCCCCTCGCTCCTCGCCGGTGCGTATACCGGCCTCGAAGCCATCGACCGTCGTGTGCTCGACTCCGCGCGTTCGATGGGCATGACCGAGTGGCAGGTGTTCTGGAAGGTCGAGGTCCCGCTCGGTCTCCCGCTGCTGGTCGGCGGCATCCGCGCGGCTCTCCTGCAGGTGATCGCCACGGTCACGATCGCCGCCTACGTGAACCTCGGCGGTCTCGGCTGGCCGATCATCCAGGGCATTCCGTTGCGCAAGTTCGACCAGGTGCTCGGAGGGGCGATCCTCGTCGCGGTGCTCGCGCTGGTCGTCGACCTGATCTTCGCCTTGCTCCAGCACGCCGCCGTTCCCGCGGGGGTGCGCGCACCGACCACGACTCGTCGCTCGCGCGCGGCCGCTGCCTCGCCGGCACCGGCAACCGCCTGACACGCCCATCGTCCGACACAACCCACAGCCTGACACCGTCCCACAGCACCATCCCCGTTGTCCCAGAGAAGAGGAACTCCTCATGTTCACAGCACGTAAGTCACGACTCGCCCTTGCCGGTGGTGCCGCGCTCGCCGCGGTGCTCGTCCTCGGCGGCTGCGCGAACAGCAACCCGCTCGACGCCCCGAGCGAAGGCTCAGGCTCCGGCGACGACACGATCGTCATCGGCTCGCAGGCGTATTACTCGAACGAGATCATCGCCGAGATCTACGCCCAGGCTCTCGAGGGCGCCGACATCAAGGTCGACCGCCAGTTCAACATCGGACAGCGCGACGCCTACATGCCCGATGTCGAGTCCGGCGCGATCGACCTGTTCCCGGAGTACACCGGCAACCTGCTCGAGTACCTCGACAAGGACGCGACCGCTACCAGCCCGGAAGACGTCTACGCCGCTCTGAAGGAAGCACTGCCCAAGGGTCTGACCGCTCTGGACTACGCCGAGGCGTCTGACCAGGACACCTACACGGTGCTGAAGAGCTTCGCCGAGGAGAACGGCCTCACCACGATCGGCGATCTCTCGAAGGTCACGACCCCGGTGACGATCGGTGCCGCGCCGGAGTTCGAGCAGCGTCCGTACGGTCCGGCTGCGGCCAAGGAGGTCTACGGCGTCGATCTCGGCTTCTCGGCCACCGGCCCGACCACGCTCGAATCGCTGCTCGCCGGCGAGATCCAGGTCGCCGACATCTACTCGGCCGACCCGGCGTTCCAGACCGAAGACATCGTGGCGCTCGAAGACCCGGAGAACATCATCCTGGCCTCGAACGTCGTGCCGATCGCCTCGAGCGACGTCGCTGACGAGATCGCCGACGTGATCAACGCGGTCAGCAAGAAGCTCACCGCCGAGGAGCTCGTCGGTCTGAACGTGCAGAGCACGGTCGACCAGAAGTCGGCGGAGGACATCGCCAAGAAGTGGCTGGCAGACAACAAGCTCAGCTGAGTCGTCATCACACAGAAGCGCCCGGGCCCTGAGGGTCCGGGCGCTTCTGCGTTGCGGGTGGGTCAGATCCGGGCGTCCTGCTTCGGGACGAGGACCTGCTTGATGATGATGAGGATCGACGCGGTGACGGGGACGGCCACCAGCGCCCCGAGCAGGCCGAGCAGTGTGCCGCCGGCGAGGGCGCCGATCACGACGAGCGAACCCGGCACCGAGACCGCGCGGTTCATGACGCGCGGGGTGATCACGTAGGCCTCGATCTGCATGTAGACGAGGTAGATGGCCGCGAAGATCAGAGCGGCGATCGGGTTGGTGAACAGCGCGAGGCACGTGCCGAGGATCCAGAACAGCACCGAGCCGACCAGCGGGATCAGCGTGATGCAGAAGGCGATGGCCGCCATCAGTGGAGGGAAGGGGAGTCCGAGGAAGAGGTAGAGCAGGAACGCGAGCGTCGCGTTGCAGAACGCGAGAATCACCATCCCCATCACGTAGCCGCCGACGGAATCGGTGATCTGGTCGGCGATGTCGCCGGCGCGGGCGCGGTCGCGGGCCGGGGCGAGACGCAGCAGACCCTGCTTCATCGAGGGGAGCGAGGCGAGGAAGTACAGCGTCAGCACGAGCACGACGATGGCGCCCGAGATGCTGGTGGCGATCGAGGCTCCGACGGCCAGGGCGCCGCCGCCGATCGTCGCGAGGTTGCCGAAGTCGGTCAGGAAGGACTGCACCTGGGCGACGAGGTCTTGGAACTGGTCGCCGAACTGGGCCTCGAGGGTTGCGTAGATGTCGCTGTGCGTGAAGTCCTTGATCATGCCGGGGACCGACTGCACGAAGCTCACGATCTGATCGATCACCACCGGGACGATCATCCACAGCACGAGGGCGAACACGACGATGAGCGCGAGGATCGTGATGACCACCGAGATGACGCGCGAGAGGCCCCGGCGTTCCAGGAACCGTACGGCGGGGTCGAGTCCGAGTGCGCCGAACAGGGCGAGGGCGATGTAGATGAGCACGGTCGACAGGTTCGACAGCGCGAGGCCGATCACGATCGCCCCGAGTCCGCCCAGTGTCACCAGGAAGCCGAACACGAACGGACGGTCGATGCGCGTCCAGAACGAGCGGCTGGGTGTCGTCGGCTCGATCACGACCGGAACCGGGGCGTCTGCGACGGCGGGGACGGATGCCGGGGCGGCCTTGCGCCGGCCGGTCACCGGCGCGGCGGGAGTCGCGGCGGATGCGGCGTCGTCGTGGGGCGCGGATTCCGGCGACTCTTCGTTGCTCATGTGCTCACGATAGCGGTGCCGTGGATCGAAACCAGGATGTCACGCGGCTCTAGAGTAGGGGCATGACCGCCGCCGAGGACCCGAAGGCCGAACTGCTCCGGCTTCGCGCCACCATCGACAACATCGACGCCGCACTGATCTTCATGCTGGCCGAGCGCTTCCGCGCCACACAGCAGGTCGGGCATCTGAAAGCAGAGCATGAGATGCCGGCGTCCGACCCGAATCGGGAGGAGCAGCAGGTCGCACGGCTGCGCGCTCTCGCCGAAGAGGCGCACCTCGACCCGGAGTTCGCGGAGAAGTGGTTCAACTTCGTGGTGGCAGAGGTCATCCGTCACCACACCGAAGCAGCTGAGAGCCGCTGAGGAGGTGCCGGACGGGCGACGGTGTGTGCAGCACTCGCCCGTCCGGAGCTTTTGCGAGGTTCATTGACCAACTAAGTTCAATGAATAAACTTAGGGAGAGACTACGGATCGCACCACGATCTGTCAACAGCTCGCGACGGACGAGCGTCGGAACGGGAACACATGCTCAGCACGGATGACGGCCTCGACACCCAGGCATCGGTTCGGCGTGCGAACCTGCGCAGGGCTCTGCAGCTGGTCTTCCGCAATCCGGGCACCCAGACCCGTGCGGGCATCGCCAGGTCGACCGGGCTGACGGCCGCCACCGCGTCGTCGCTGGTCGCCGAGCTCATCGAGAACCGGCTGATCGTCGAAGGGGAGCAGGCGGCGAGCACCGGCGGTAAGCGGGCGACCACCCTGAGCGTCGACGCGGGCCATCACCTGATCCTGGTGCTCGTGATCCAGCCCCTTCACGCCGACATCGCTCTCGTGGCCCTCGACGGCACCGAGGTCGACAGTCGCCGTGTGAGCTACACCGTCGAGAACCGCGACCGCACCCTCGACGAGGCGGTGGCAGCCGTGGCGGCGGAGTTCGGCGGACGGCTCCTCGCCGCCGGCGTGCAGCTGCCGGGCACGACGGATGGGCGGTCGGTACTCGAGAGCGTGCAGCTCAAGTGGCAGAACGTGCCCCTCGCCGAGCGGTTCGAGCGTGTGCTCGGAGCTCCCGTGCTGCTGATCAACGACGTCGACGCGGAAGCCATCGCCGAGGCGGGGATGGAGGAGTCGCCGTCCGGTTACCGCCTCTTCATCCATCTCGGCGGGGGTGTCGGTGCGGCGGTCACGCTCGACGGCGAACTGGCCCCCGGCCCCCGAGACCGCGCGGGCGAGATCGGACACGTGCAGGTCGTGTTCGGGGAAGCCGCACGCGCCTGTCGATGTGGGCAGCGCGGATGCCTGGAATCGGCCGCAGCTCTCGGGGCGATGCTCGGCGCCGAGTTCTCCGATGCCATGGATGCGCCGGAGATCCGCGCGCTCGCCGCCAAAGCCGACGAGGATCATCTCGATGAGGGCGCTCGCGCGCTGGCCAGAGCCGTGAAGCTCATCAGCGCGCTGCTCGACCCGATCGAGGTCGTCATCGGTGGGCCGGCGACGGAGCTCGGGCCGCGTTTTCTCGGCCGCGTGCGCCACGAGACCGAGTACCCCGCTCGCGGCACGGCGCAGGTTCCGGTCCGATACGCCGATCCTCGTGTGTCGCTCGCGGCTGGAGCTGCACAGGCCGCCCTGACGTCGGCGCTCGGCGTGCGCTGGAATCCCGAGCAATTGCGCGCGGCCTCCACGTCTCGTCCCTGACCTCCTGACGCACATCCGCCCGACGGGGGTCCCGTCGGGCGGATGTCGAAACGCGGATGTCGTCGGGTTACTTGACGCTGCCCGCGGTCAGGCCGCCGACGAGGCGCTTCTCGATGAGCATGAACAGGATGACCACCGGCAGGATCGCGACGATCGAGACGCCGAACACGTACTGCCAGCTGGTCTCGTACTGACCGACGAACTTGGTCAGCGCGACCGACAGCGGCTGGTTCTTGTCGGTCGACAGGATCACGAGCGACGCCGCGAACTCGTTCCAGCAGGCCACGAAGGTGAACACGATCGCGGTGACGATGCCCGGCCACACGAGCGGCAGGTTGATCTTGAACAGCACGGTGAAGCGTCCGGCGCCGTCGATCTGTGCGGCTTCGTCGACCTCCTTGGGGATGCCGGCGAAGAACGAGTGCATGATCCACACCGCGAACGACAGGTTGAAGGCCGCGTTGATGAAGATCATCGCGATCCAGGTGTCGCCCAGGCCGAGAACGGTGAACTGGCGGAACAGACCCGAGGTGAGCACCGCCGGCTGCAACATCTGCGTGACGATCACGAGGAACAGGAACACCATGCGGCCGGGGAACTTGAACCGTGCCGTGTAGTACGCCGCCGGCAGCGACACCAGCAGCACGAGCAGGGTGGCGAACACGGCGATGACGATGGTCGAGATCAGGTTGTACGGCAGGGGCGTCTCGGGGGTGGACCACATCGAGATGTAGTTCTCCCAGTGCCACTCGATCGGGAGGTAGGTCGGATCGACCGACCGGATCTGCGACTTGGTCTTCACCGAGCCGAAGAACATGATCAGGTACGGCAGCACGAAGATGGCGAGCACCAGGAAACCGGCGACGGTGCGCAGGATCACGCGGGGCAGTGTGACCTGGTCTTCGGTGTAGCGGCGCTTGCGGCCGGGAGTCGGCGGGGTGCGACGACCACGGCCTCCGGCGGTGGTCACGAGCTCGGTCTCGGTCATGGTCATGATCAGACCTCCTTCATGGGCTTGACGATCTTCACGTACGCCGCGACGATCGCGATGACGATGAGGAACGCGACCACCGAGAGGGCGCTCGCGACATCGACCTTCTTCTGCAGCTCGATGTACTTGAAGATCAGGGTCATGATCGTGTCGGCGCCGTAGCCGGGTATCGACCCGGTCATCACCTTCAGGATCGGCAGCGAGTTGAAGACGTTGATGATGTTGATGAGGATCGCAACGGCCAGAGCGCTGCGCAGCTGCGGCAGCACGATCGACCAGTAGGTGCGGGCGGGGCCGGCGCCGTCCATCTTCGCCGCCTCGATCGCGTCGGCCGGGACCGACTGCAAGCCGGCGAGGATCGTGTAGGTCGTGAAGGGGAGCGACACGAAGATCGCGATCACGATCGACCAGGTGAAGGCGGTCGCCGGGTTCTTCGTCCAGCCGTAGCCCACCGCGTCATCGGAGAGCCCGATGTCGTACAGGAACTTGTTGAAGATGCCGAAGTACGGCTCGAGGCTGTAGTAGAACACCATGGTCGTCATCACGACGGATGCGGCCCACGGCACGATCACGGCCATGCGCACGAGCTGGCGCCCGGGGAAGGCCTTGTTCAGGATCTGTGCGAGTCCGAGCGAGATCACGACCGTGAGCGTCACGACCGCGACCACCCACACGATCGTGCGGAAGAAGATCGGCCAGAACTCGGTGAACGTGAAGACCGTGACGAAGTTGTCGAAACCGACCGAGCCCTTGTCGAGGCCCGACAGGGAGATGTCACGCGTCGAATTGAAGAACATCACCCCGGCGGGGAACAGCACGACGCCGAAGATGAGCAGCAGCGCCGGCGCGATCCAGGGCAACGCCTGGAGGAGATCCTTTCCGCCCGGCCTGCCACGCGTGGCATCCGGGGTCTTCGGAGTGCGGGGGCGGCTCTTCGCCGCCCCCGCGAGGTTCGAGGACTCTGTCTTCTGGCTCATTCGGATACCCGAACCTCTCCGTCAGCGGGCTCAGCCCGCGTCGACCTGTGCCTGGATCTCGGTCAGCACGTCCTGCGCCGGCTTCGACTGGATCTGGCCGAACAACGACTTGAACGCACCGTCGGCGGCGGACCACTTCGGGTTCGTCGACGGGTAGAACTGCGCGTCGGGCAGCACGTCGAGGAACGGCTTGAGAGCCTCCTCGCCGGAGAGCTGCTCGGCACCGGACTTGGTGACAGGCAGGAAGCCCTCGGCCTGCACCCACGGCACGTAGACGTCGGCGGAGTAGTAGTAGTCGAAGAACTTGGTGATCGCCTCCTGCTTGTCGCCGTCGTTCTGGAACGCCATCAGCTGGTCCATGACGCCGAGCGTGAAGGGCGAGCCGTCCTTGGTCGGGATCGGGACGATGGAGTAGTCCAGGTCAGGGTTGTTCTCCTTGATCTGGCCGACCGTCGGCGGGAGGCCGACCTGCA
This sequence comes from Microbacterium sp. NPDC091662, assembly GCF_044756705.1. Taxonomy (NCBI): domain Bacteria; kingdom Bacillati; phylum Actinomycetota; class Actinomycetes; order Micrococcales; family Microbacteriaceae; genus Microbacterium; species Microbacterium sp. NPDC091662. The sequence continues at coordinate 2,601,253 of NZ_JBIVTM010000001.1, forward strand.
TGCCGATCTTGCCCTGGATGAAGATGTCCATCAGGGGGGAGCGCTGAGTGGAGCCCGGGTCGGCCTGCGTCGCACCGGCGTCGATCATCTTCTTGATCTGCTCGGCCCCGACCAGGTTCTCCGGGGTGTCGATCGTGATCTCCGACGCGTCGCCGAACGATCCGCCGCCGCCCCACAGCCATACGGCCGCCTCGGCCTGCGCCTCTTCGGAGCCGAGCGGCATGCCGTAGCCGGCGACGCCGCCGCCGAGTGCGGACACCTTGGTGGCGGCATCCAGCAGCTCATCCCAATTGGTCGGCGCCTCGACGCCGGCCTGGTCGAGCAGTGCGTTGTTGACGAACAGCGCACGAGCCGACGCGATGAGCGGCAGGGCGTAGGCCGTGCCGTCGACCTCGGCGTTCTTGAGGAACGACTCCTGGAAGTCCGAGTAGGTGTCGTCGGATACGACGTCCTTCGTCGGGTAGAGCAGCTCATCGCCGACGAAGCCCGCGAAGGGGCCGCCGTTGTAGATGTCGGGTGCCTCGCCGGCCTGGATCTTGGTGGAGACGACCTTCTCGAGGTTGTCCCACGACTGCACCTCGAGCTTGACCTTGATGTCGGGGTTGGCCTTCTCGAACCCGTCGATCACCGTCTCCCAGTTGGCCTTGGTGCCGTCGGAGTAGCTGGGGACGAGGAGGTCGAGGGTGGTCGCTCCTCCCTCATCGCCGCTGTCGCCGGACGAACCGCCGAACCCGCACGAAGCGAGCGAGAGCGTGGCGACGGCCGCAATGGCGGCGGCGCCGAACCGCAGTGACTTCTTCATGTGTATTGCATTCCTCACTGTGATGTCCGAACCCTCGGCGGCAGGGCCGCTTCGGGAGGGGGTGTGGTGCACAGTCGCAAGCACATCACGCGACAGTGCGTGGGTGATCGCTTCGCCGTGAAGCAGCCGCGATCGTTCAAGCCGGGGCTCGGGGCTCTCGGCATCGGCCGGGGTCGACGTCGAGGGGTGGAACTCGTCTGATTATTTGTCAGGAGAACAAACAAATCAAGGTAAAGCTGCTGGTGTTGTGATTCGACGCCATACTATGATCGAATTAAGCTTCAAACAATCACAAGTCTGCAACTTATCGCCAGAAAGGCATCTCGATGACCGAATCGCTGCCCGGCGCACACATGCGCGAAGAGCTCAACTCCCAGCCCCGGATGTGGGCCACGGCCGCAGATCTGACGGCCGAGCAGGCGCTGCTTCCGCCCTCGGGCGCCCGGATCGCGGTCGTCGGCTGCGGCACGTCGTGGTTCATGGCGCAGTCGTACGCGGCCCTGCGTGAGTCTGCCGGTCACGGTGAGACCGACGCGTACGCGGCATCCGAGGCCTTTCTCGACCGTGGATACGACGCCGTGGTCGCCCTCACCCGCTCCGGGACCACCAGCGAGGTACTCGAGCTCGTCGACCGCATCAAGGGCCGCATCCCGACCATCGGCGTGATCGGCGACCCGGATTCGCCGCTCGTCTCGCTCGTCGACGAGGCCGTGCTGCTGCCGTTCGCCGATGAGAAGTCGGTCGTGCAGACACGATTCGCGACCACCGCACTGGCACTCTTCCGCGCGTCGCTCGGTGAAGACCTCTCCGGTTCCATCGCCGATGCCGAGGCCGTGCTCGCCGAGGACGGCGACGACGAGCTGCGCGATGCGGAGCAGTACACGTTCCTCGGTCGCGGATGGACGATCGGTCTCGCCCACGAGGCCGCGTTGAAGCTGCGCGAGTCGTCGCAGTCGTGGACCGAGGCCTACCCTTCGATGGATTACCGTCACGGTCCGATCGCGATCGCAGCCCCCGGCCGCGTCACCTGGCAGTTCGGCGAGGCTCCTGAAGGCCTCGCGGCGCAGGTCGAGGCCACCGGTGCCCGGTTCGAGCAGCGGGCGATCGACCCGCTCGCCGATCTCGTGCGCCTGCACCGCACCGCGCTCGACCGCGCCGTCTCTCGCGGCCTCGACCCCGACCAGCCCCGCAACCTCACGCGATCCGTCATCCTGGATGCATGACGCAACCCGCCGCCGGAGCTGACCATGACCCGAGCTGACGGGACGGACGCCGTTCCCGACGTCGAGCGCGACGCGACCGGTGAGAAGCTCGCTGCGGTGCGCACGCTCGGCGTCGGTGCACCCGTGCTGGCGTTCGACGTCGGCGGCACCGACATCAAGTCGGCGCTGTTCGACGCCGACGGCACCGCCCTCGGGCTGCGCCGCACGCCCACGCCGATCGCCGAAGGCGATCGCACGCAGGTGCTGCTCGAGCGTCTCGAGGTGCTGGCCCGGGAACTCCGTGCCGCCTATCCCGATGTCGTGCCGCAGGCGGTGGGGCTCGTCGTGCCCGGAATCGTCGACGCGGATGCCGGACTGGGTGTCTTCGCGAGCAACCTCGGCTGGCACGACTCGCCGCTGCGCGACCTCGCCGCTGCGCGGCTCGGGCTGCCCGTGGCGTTCGACCACGATGTCCGCGCCGCGAGCTGGGCGGAACGCCGACTCGGTGGCGCGCGCGACTATGCCGATTCGGTGGTGCTCGTGATCGGCACGGGGATCGCCGGCGCGCTGCTGGTCGGGGGCGTCCCGTACACCGCCGGAGGGTACGCGGGCGAGATCGGGCACTCCCCGATCGCGGATGGCCCGATCTGCGCGTGCGGCGCACGAGGCTGCCTGGAGGCTGTCGCCTCGGCCGGGGCCATCGCGCGACGCTACCGCGAGGCGACCGGGATCGCTCCGGACGGGGCGAAGGACGTGATCGCCCGCGCGGCGGCCGGTGACGAGATCGCCGCGGAGATCTGGAACTCGGCGCTCGATGCGCTCACGATGTCTCTGGCTCAGCTCACCGCCGTCGTGGCGCCGGAGGCCGTGGTCATCGGCGGCGGACTGTCACGCGCCGGTGGCGCCCTGTTCGACGAGCTGCGCACGCGCCTGGCCGCGCGACTCAGCTTCCACCGCATCCCGGCGCTGGTCCCTGCCGAGCTCTCCGGCAATGCGGGACTGCTGGGCGCCGCCCTCCGCGCACGGGAGCTCACATGATCCTCACCGTCACCCCCAACCCCGCACTCGATCTCACCTGGCGCGTCGACCGGCTCGTCGAGGGCGGAACGCACCGGGCGGATGCCGGCGCGGCGCGTGCCGGCGGCAAAGGGGTCAACGTCGCGCGGGTCGCGTACGCGGAGGGCACGGAGGTGCTCGCGGTCACCACTGTGGGCGGTCGGGTCGGGGAGGAGTTCGCCGCCGAGCTGCGCACGAGCGGGGTGCCGCACGCCCTGGTGGCGGTCGCTGCGGAGACCCGCCGCAGCATCGCGGTGGTCGACGAGGCGCTCGGCGACACCACGATCATCAACGAACGCGGCCTGAATCCGACCGACGCCGAGTGGGCCGCACTGCTCGCCGAGGTCGTCGAACGCCTGCCGAGTGCGCGCGTGCTGGTCGTGTCCGGCAGCGTGCCGCCCGGTGCGCCGGAGTCGTTGCTCCCCATGCTCATCGCGGTGGGGAAGGACGCCGGAGTGCCGGTGATCGTCGACACCTCCGGGCCCGCCCTGCTGTGTGCGGCCGAGGCCGGAGCCACCGTGCTGAAGCCGAATGCCGCCGAGCTGGTGGAGGCCACCGGCATCGCCGGCCCGGTCGAAGGCGCCCGATCGCTGATCGCGCGTGGCACCGAGCTCGTGCTGCTCTCTCTCGGGGCCGAGGGCATGCTCGCGGTCACCGCGACCGAACTCGTGCACGCACGCCTGGCTGAACCGCTCGCGGGCAACCCGACGGGTGCCGGTGATGCCGGTGTCGCCGCCTGCGCCGTGCTGTACGCCGAGGGGGTGCGAGATCCCGAGCAGATCCTCCGCCGGGCCACCGCCTGGTCCGCCGCCGCCGTGCTCACCCCGCTGGCCGGAGACATCTCGTCGCGCTGGACGGAACTCGAACAACAGCTCCGCATCTCGCATCCCCACCTTGAATCGTTCCGGAAGGACCCTTCGTGACCCTCGTCTCCGCTCGCGACCTCGTCTCCGCCGCTGCCGCAGAAGGCACCGGCATCGGCGCCTTCAACGTGATCCACCTCGAGACCGCCGAGGGGCTGGTGCGGGCCGCCGCGCTCGCCCAGCTGCCCGTCATCCTGCAGATCTCGCAGAACTGCGCCGACTACCATGGCGGGCTCGAGCCGATCGCGCTCGCCACGCTCGCCGTGGCGCGGCGCGCGCAGACACCCGTGGCGGTGCACCTCGATCACGCCGAACGGCCCGAGCTGGTCGACGAGGCCATCGCGCTGGGCTTCGGTTCGGTGATGTTCGACGGCGGCGCCCTGCCGTACGACGACAACGTGGCTCTCACGGCGGCGGTCGCCGCCCGTGCGCACGAGGCCGGTGTCTACGTCGAGGGCGAGCTCGGAGAGGTGGGTGGCAAGGACGGGGCGCACGCTCCGGGAGTGCGCACCGACCCCGACGAGGCGCGTGCGTTCGTCGCGGCCACCGGCGTCGACGCCCTCGCGGTCGCGGTGGGTTCCTCGCACGCGATGACCGACCGCACGGCGTCCCTCGACCTCGACCTGATCGCGCGACTGCACGAGGCCCTTGCGGTTCCGCTGGTGCTGCACGGGTCCTCCGGCGTCGCGGATGCCGTGATCGCCGATGCCGTGCGCGCGGGGATGACGAAGATCAACGTCTCCACGCACCTGAACGGGTTCTTCACGCGGGCGGTGCGCGAGAAGCTCGACGCCGACGAAGGTCTGGTGGACTCCCGCAAATACCTTGCTCCCGCCCGCGAAGCGCTCGCGGATGAAGCGGCGCGGATGCTGCGGCTGTTCGCGCTGCAGCCCGCGGAATCGGTCGCCTGATGAAGCGGGCCGCCCGGCTGAATGCGATCCTCGACCTCCTCGCCGCCAACGGCGAGGTCACCGTCGAAGACCTCGTCGAGCAGTTCGGGGCGTCGTCGGCGACCACGCGCCGCGACCTCGACACCCTCGCCGAGCAGCGCCTGCTCACCCGAACGCACGGTGGGGCCGTGGCCCAGACCGTCGCCTACGAGCTGCCGATCCGCTACAAGAGCCATCTGCGCACGCATGAGAAGGCGAACATCGCGCAGACCGCGGCCGGCCTGGTCGCCCCCGGCATGGTGGTCGGGCTCTCGGGCGGAACCACCACGACCGCCATCGCCGCAGCGCTCGCCGCACGTGACGACCTCTCGGGCAATGGCGGTATCACGGTCGTCACCAACGCCGTGAACATCGCCGCCCAGCTCGCCACGCGCCCCGACATCAAGGTCGTCGTCACCGGCGGCGTCATCCACTCGCGCAGCTACGAACTCGTCGGTCCGTTCGTCGAACAGCTGCTGCGCGGAGTGCGGCTCGACATCGCCTTCATCGGGGTGAACGGGATGGATGCCCTCGCCGGTGCGACCACGCAGGACGAGCGCGAGGCCGCGGTGAACCGGATGATGGCCGAGCGGGCCCGGCGTGCGGTCGTGGTGACCGACGGCAGCAAGCTCGGCGTCGAGGCGTTCTCGGCGGTCGGCGGCGTCGAGCTCTTCCCGACCGTGATCACGGACTCCGGCGCGGACTCCGTGGTGCTCGCCGCCCTCCGCGCGGCCGGCTACGCGGTGCTGGTCGCCTGAGCCCGGACGCTGTCGCGTCCACCCTCATCCGACGCGAAGAAGCCACGCTCCGGCTATCTTCGAGCAATGCGCGCGATTCCGTCATCCCTCGATCCGCTGGTGGTCTCCGAGATCGACCGGCGGCTCTCCGGAGTGTCCGCGGAGCACGGCGTGCGCATCCCGTGGGCGATCGAGAGCGGCAGCCGTGCCTGGGGTTTTCCCTCTCCGGACAGCGACTACGACTGCCGATTCATCTTCGTGCGGGCGCGCGGGGACTACCTCTCGCTGTGGCCCGCACGCGATGTGATCGAGACCCCGCTCGACAAGACGTTCGACGTGAACGGCTGGGACCTGGCGAAGACCGTGAAGCTCCTGGCCAGGGGCAACGCGACCGCGATCGAATGGCTCCGCTCGCCCATCGTCTACACGGGTGACGCCGCCTTTCGAGAGGGCCTGCTGACGCTGGCGGCAGACATCGTCGAACGCGGTTCGATCGCACGTCACTACCTGCACGTCGGGCGTCAGCAGCAGATCGGGGAGACCACCCTCAAACGGTTCTTCTACACGTTGCGACCGGCTGCGGCGCTCCGGTGGCTCGCGGATCACCCGCAGGAATCCGTTCCACCCATGGACCTTCCCACGCTGCTGGTGGAGAGTTCGGTTCCGCAGCCGGTGACGGACGCGGCCGCGGAACTCATCGCGGCGAAGGCGGTGACCCGGGAACTCGGCACCGGCACGCCACCCGCCATCCTCAGGCGGTTCGTGGCGGACGAACTGGAGCGCGCTGAGCACTTCGAGACCATGGCGCCCGAGCGGGATCCCGGTGCGGTCCGCGACATCGCGGATCACTACTTCCGCTCTCAGCTCGGCTGAGTCTCTCGAACCCCGAACACCCCGAGGGCCCCGACGTCCCCAGATCGTCGAGGCCCTCTGAGGGTGGCGCGGCTGCATGCCGCAACGCCCCCGAGCAGATGGTGTCCGTGTCGTGTTCGCGCTCCCCAGTGCGCATGATCCCCAGATCCGACTGCGCCTCCCTCGCGCCTCACCCTTCGAGGCCCTTCGCATGGCACCTTCCGAAGAACAGGAGCGCGCCGCGTCCGTTCTGATACACCGAATGGAGGAAAAGTTCAGAATCCGCCGCCGTGGCATTGGAACGGCGCGCTCAAGCCGGTGTCGACCGCGGCCCGAGCAAGCGCGACGGCCGGTGGTGCACCGGCGGAGAGCCCCGTGTGCACAGCGCTGAGCAGTTCGCCGGCCACGTCGTCGGGAACGGCGACGGGAGCGGCGATGACGCAGTCGGCACCGGCGTGCAGCCACACCCGCGTCATGCCCAATGCCTCTTCTCCCCAGCGCACCGACGAGCGTCCGAGCTCGCAGGCCGAGAGGATCACCGTCGCCGGGACCCGCGGAATGAGATCGACGTCATAGCCGAAGAGGATGCCGTCGGCGAGCTCGAAGCCGGAGAACAGCGGGTTGTCCACTGCGTGCCTGCCGTGCGCGGCGATGTGCAGCACATCGGCGGCTGCGGCGAGTTCGGTGACCGCCCCGACCGTCGCATCCACCGAGGTCAGGGTCTGCGGCGCCACGCCGGCACGTCGCCAGGCCGCCGCCGCACGTTCGACCTCGTCGTCGGCGCGGGCCACGCGCGGGCCGGCAGCGAAACCGATCGTGGCGGGTTGGCCGGCCGGGCGGGCGGATCCGCCCAGGAGACGCGACACGGAAGTCGCCAGGGTGAACGGAACACCCCACATGCCGGGGAGCATCGCCCACGGAATCCCGCCGAGCGCTCCGGGCACCGTGATCGCCCGTCGTGCCGAGGAGGGCGCAGCCCGGAGCGCCGGAGCGAGGAGCTCGGCGTCGAGGATCGCGAGGCGCGAGGTGAGCGCCCGCTCGGTGACATCGCCCATCAGCCCGCCACGGGTCAGGGCGGTCATGTCGAGGTCGGCGCGGAGGCCGTCGAGCGCCGACTGCACCCGTGGCCAGGAGAGATCGACGATGGTGGCACCGGCGGCGGTCGCCACGACCGCATGCAGGTCGGTGCCGGTGAACACGTAGGACAGGACGGCCAGGTCGGGATCGAGCAGCGCCGACGCTTCCACGAGTCCGAGTCGCTCACGCGTGCCGACCGAGCCGGTCGCCGCCCACTGCCGTTCGCGCACACGGTCACGAAGGGCCCGTACCCGCGCATCCGTCGTCCAGTCGGCACCGGCCAGCTCGGCACGGAGCATCCGCAGCGCCGCCAGATCGACCGCGAGGGATTCGTCGTGCGGAGGGCGGACGGGTGCGACCTGCTGGCTGAGGTGGCGCGCACGCTCCGACCACTCGAACAGCACGGCGGGGTCGCGTAGTCGCGCGGCCGCGGAGAGTCCGGCGAACATCAGGTCGCTGCCGTGCATCGCGACCGACGCCTGCAGGTCGAGCGCGCCGAACGACTGCTGCCAGGCGGTGAGCAGATCGAGGCCGTCTGCGGCCGCCCGCAGGGCATCGCGGTCACGGCCGGCAGCTGCGGCGCGAGCGGCGCGCACCTCGTGCGCACGCAAGCGCAGGGGAGTCGGTGCAGCGTCGTCCAGTCGCGGCAGCCGGCCGGAACCGTCACGCCGGGCACTCAGTCGAAGTCCTGTCGCCTCGGTGCGGAAGCCGCCCTGGTCGAGGGCCTTCGCTGTGCGGGCGAATTCGGCGCCGTCGATGGGGCGGTGCGGCTTCGCCCGCTGCTGCGCCTCGAGTCGTACGGCTTCGGCGCGAGCGGCCCACCCGTGGTTCGCGAGTGCGTTGAAGCGTCGGGCGGCGGTGCGGGCTGCGCGCTCGGCGGCGGCGGGATCGTGTCGCAGCAGTGAGCGGGCGAGGTGGAATTCCGCCTCACCTCTGGCCTGCCGCATCCGCTGCGCGCCGAACTGGGCGGCGACCTGTTCGAGCAGCGCCTCGGCCTCGGTCGTGAGGCCCGCGTCGCGCAGCACCTCCGCCCGGTCGAGGTCACTGATCGCCGCGGCGAGGTCGCTGATCGCGGCGAGCTTCGGACGGGAACGGGTCATCAGGGTGAGGGCCGTGACGAGATCGCCCCCGAGCAATGCCGCGTAGCCGAGATTGTGCCGCGCCTCGGCCAGGGGCTCGTCATCGTCGTTCGCCTCGTACACGGCCACCGCGCGCCGCAGATCCTCGACGCAGGTCTCGAGTTCGCGCTGCTGCATCCGCACCACCGAACGGTTCATCAGGCAGTTCGCGAGCTCGGTGGTCTCGTCTCCGATCGCCGTGAGCGTGTCGATCGCGCGGGTCAGTTCGACTTCCGCCTCGGCCAGTCGTCCGCCGTGCATCAGGAGAGTGCCCAGCTGGCCGCTGAGCAGGGTGATCGTCTCTGCGTGAAGGTCTGAGCGACCGAGGGCCTCGCGGCAGAGCTGCTCGGCGGCGGCGGGCTCTCCGGTCTGCGCGAGCACGTAGGCGACCGTGCCGTCGATGCGCGCGCGGAGGTCGGGGTCGTCGGTGCGGGTGGATGCCGCGTCGAGGGCACGGCGCGCCTGCGTGAACCGTCGGGCGTTCGCCGCTTCGACGCCGCGCCGGTGCAGCTCGATCGCGGACAGGGGCATCCCTCCAGGATGCCGTGCGTCGGGCCTGCAGGGGAAGAGCGCGGATTCCGCGGGACACCCCGCGCACCAGGACGGGCCGCCCGCATCGGTACGGACGGCTCGTCCCGGGGGTGCGTCGAGCGGGGGTCAGGTGAGGTCGACGGGATCCGGAAGCGACTTCAGGACCGCGGCGACGGCTTTCGCCGCAGCTGCGGGGCTGACGCCGCCGACCGGCACGGTACCGAGTTGCGCGGCGACGCGCGCGGCCACGTACGGGGCGGAGAACGAGGTGCCGCTCCACACCGCGAAGCCGCCGCGATAGTCGTCGGGGTCGATCGTCTCGCGGCGGAGCCCGTCGACGTCGGCTCTCGTCACCGCCTGGGTGCCGCCCACGAACGCGGGCGACGTGCTCACCACGGCTGCGCCCGGCGCATAGGCCCGGACCCACGGGCCGATGTTCGAGAAGAGGGCGACCGACTGCGCCGAGGGGTTGAGCGCTCCGACCGACACGAGCGGTGCGTCCTTATCGGGGCGGATGCCGTTGTCGGCACCGGGCCAGGGCCAGAGCGACGCGGGGAACGAAGGGCGGTCGATCGCATCGTTGCCAGCCGAGCACACGACCACGCAGCCGAGCTCGCGCGCCTTCGCGAGCAGCTGGTACAGCGTGAGGCTGAACAGGCCGTCGGTGGGTGTCTCGTGGTAATAGCTGAGCGACAGGTTCAGCACATCGATCGGGAAGCCCGTCGTCGGGTCTTCCCGGTGGCGGGCGAGCAGCGTCACGACCTGGGCGACGGTCTCGAGCAGCGTGCTCTCGTCGACCACTCCGAGGGCTCCGGCCACCCGGATCGAGAGGATGTCGGCATCCGGAGCCGCCTGTCGGACGAGCCCGGCGATGAAGGTGCCGTGCCCGGCGACCGCGTCGATCTCGCCGTCGAGCTGCCCGTAGAGGTCGGGGTAGCGTTCCGGATCGGCGTCGTCGGTCAGCCCCACCGGCACGCCGTCGAGGTCGATCGTGCGGGTGACGATGTCGGCGGGCAGCCAGGCGTGCTCGCCGCAACCGGTGTCGAGCACCGCCACGACGGGCCGCCGTCCGCGCTTCGGAGCAGGCCCGCGCACCGGAGCGGGGCCCAGCCAGGTCACGGGCTGTCGCGCGCCGCGTCCGGGCTCGAGGTAGTCGTCGCTGCCGCCAGCGCCCCCTCCGGCGCCGCGCACCGGGTTGGTGCGCGTGAACGGGTTGGTGCGGGTGAAGGGGTTCGTCCTGGTGAACGGATTGAGCCCGACCGGATCGATCGACAGCACGTGGTCGAGGCTCGTCCGCGGCATCGTGGAGCGCGACATGCGGCGGGCGCGCTGGAGGACGCGCCAGGCGTCGGGTGCGACCGGCGATTCGCCGCGGACCGGTTCATCGGGGGTGCGCAGTCGTGCGCGGAGGAAGCCGGGAACGCCCGGAACCAGCTCGCCGTCAGCCGCGGCGCGGGTGTCGTCCTCGACCTCGAGCTGCCATCCGAAGGTGTCGGCCGCATCACGGAGCGTCCGCACCTCGCGGTCGTAGGCCTCTTCGTCGCCGAGCGCTCGCGTGATCAACAGCCGCTCCGGCAGATACGCCGTGGGAAACGCGCGGACGCCGTCAACGGGTTCCGTGCTCGGATCGAGTGCCGTGCCCCGGCGGATCGATCCCTCCGCGCGGTCCTGCCAGGTCCATCCCTTGGGCTGATCCATGCGTCATCCTCTCCCTGCGGGTCACCCCGCGTCCTCATCGACGGGCGGCGCCCGCGGTCACAGCTCGAACTGCGGGGTCGCGAGCGTGCGCGTCTCGTCCCCGACCACGGTCGTCAGGCGCACGCGGGTGAGCCCCGGCGACACGTCGTCGAAGACGAAGCGTCCGGTCTCCTCCGGCGAGACCGCCCTGGTCTTCTCGCCCTGGGTCAGCACGATCTCCGCCGCCGCGGTGTCGACCCAGCCGTCGACGCGACGGCGACCGGAAGCGGTCGTCGTCACGTGCAGCAGGATGCTCGTGGCGCCATCGCTGAACTGCAGGGTGAGCGCATCCGCCTCGCCTCGCACCGCGCCGAGCTGCCCTTCGACCAGGGTGAGCAGCGCGTACTCGCGGTTCAAGCCATCGGCGGCGACCGCGGCGACCATGCGATCGATCAGGCCCGCAGGCACCGGGTCGACCTCTTCCCAGAGTGAGCGGAGCCGGGAGAGCATCTGGGCGTCCTCGTGCTCGGTCATGCGAGTCCCCCTGCCTGCGCTGTCGGCGGCGCGTCCAGCAGAGCGCGCAGCTTGGCGAGGCATCGGTTCCGCGTGGGACCGATGCTGCCGATGGGCATGGCGAGGTCGCTGGCGATGCGCGCGTAGTCCGGGCGATCCTCGAAGGCGATCACGCGCAGCAGCTTCTGGCAGCGTTCGTTGAGGCGGCGCACGGCCGACCACAGACGACGGTTCTCGTCGCCGATCGTGGCGTGCTCCTCGGCCGAAGCCTGCTCGGGAAGAAGCGTGTCGAGGTCGTCAGCCTCGGCCGTGTCGACCTTGCCGTGCGCCTTCGCGACCTTCCAGGCCTCGCGTCGCGCGGTGGTCGTGAGCCAGGCCGACACGGCCCGGGGGTCGCTGATGGATCCGTGTCCGCGCACGAGCTGCAGCCATGTGGTCTGCACGACGTCTTCGGCGAGGGTGCGTTCGAGCCCGTAGGCGCGCACGACGTGCCAGAGCACGGGCGTCATCAGCCGTACGAGCTCGTCCATCGCGCGGCCGTCGCTCTCGCGCCATGCACCGAACAGATCCGCGGCGCGCTCCCAGCGTGCGCGCCCGTCGTCCGAGGCAGGATCGTGAGCGGTGCCGGGTGCACCGTCGATCATGAAGCCCATTGTGATCACACCTACCAGGAGCGCGGCAAGGGCTTTCTGATACATGTCTGCATCCAAGAATCCGGCGGCCGGTCGGCTGTCGGCGCACATAGGCGAACTCGATAGCGTGGAGGGGTGATCCCCCTTGCTGTCGTGCTGTTCCTCAACGCCGCCTTCAATGCCCTCGTCTGGCCGCAGTTCTACAAGCGCGTCGCCAAGGATCCGCGGGCGCGCGATGCGAACGGCAAGGCCACCGCGTTCCTCAAAGTGCACGCCGTGCTCATCGGTATCGCGCTGGTACTCGCCCTGGTCTCCCTGCTCGCCGGCATCGCGGCACTGACCGGCGCACTCTAGGCCGAAGGGTCGGGCCTCGCCGCCGGGCGGGGTCAGGTCGTCTCGTACTGTTTCGCGTGCTCGGCCCAGCCCGATTCGACCGGCAGCGCCCGCAGCGCCCTGTTGCTCACGGCGAGCACGACCGAGATCAGGCAGAGCGCGGCGCAGATCAGGATGGTCCACTCCCTCCCGATCCACGCGAGCCCGAAGCCCGCGATGAGCGGTGCGAGCGGCATCGCGCCCATGCCGAGAACGCCGGCAGCACTGTTCGCGCGCCCGAGCAGGTGGCTCGGGGTGGCGACCATGAAGTAGCCCATCATCCCGGCGTTGAGTGCGGGGATCAGGAGGACCGAGGCGCCGAGCACCACCGCGATGGCCCAGGGGTCGGTCACCATCGAGAGGGCGATCGCGCCGATCGAGACGACGGTGAGCCCGGCGATGGTCAGGACGCCGGCCTTGATCCGCGGTACGAGCAGCGGCGCACAGACGGCGCCGACGAGCATCACGGCTCCGATCGACGCGCTCAGGGCGCCGATCAGCAGCTCGGAGTACCCGTCCTGCTGGAGGGCGTAGATGATGGTGGTGATCGTGGCGTTGAAGCCGAGGTTGATGACCGTCGTGATGAGCAGCACCCCGCCGAGGTCGGGGCGGGAGAGCAGCCACCCGAATCCCTCGCGGAGCTCTTTCCACGCGTTGGGTCTTGCCGCGGGCGGGGTTGTCGAGGTGCCGCGACCCAGACCATCCGCTGTGCCCGCCGCGTGTTCGGGCTCGACGCGCCGCACAGCACGCAGATCGTCTGGGTTTTCGCCCGCATCGACCACTCCGGCACGACGCACCTGACGCCCCAGCATCCACGCGGTCAGGGCCGCGATCGCGTGACACAACGTCATGACCACGCCGACGAGCCATCCGCCCACGCCCAGCAGCAGGCCGCCGAGCGGACCGCCGGCGAGCTGGAGGGCGGCATCGCGTCCCTGGTTCGCGGCTTGGGCGCGGCCCATCGCGTCGTCGGGCACGATCTCCTTGATCGCGCTCTCGCCCGCGACGTCGAAGAGCCCACTGCGCGCGGCGAGCAGCACATCGATCACCAGCAGCGACCCGAACGTCATCGCATCGCCGAGGGCGAGCAGGGTGAAGCCGCCCGCGAGCACGATGCCGATGAGCGAGCCGAGGAGCATCAACGCGATGCGGCGGTGGCGGTCGGCCAACACGCCGCCGGCCAGCGTCATGAGGAGTCGGGCGACCATCCCCGCACCGCCGATGATGCCGGCCTGCGCGGGGTCGTTCGTCACGATCAGGGCGAGCAGCGGGATGGCGAAGCCGAACAGGGAGGCCGCGAGGCCCTTGCTCGTGTCGCTCACCAGCCAGGTGAGGTATCGGGTGTTGCGCCACAGGCGGTGGGGCTCGGTGACGGTGGTCATGGGTCGAGAGTAGATGCGCAAGAACAATTGCGCAAGTCTTATTGCGCAATTCTGGGTGCGGGTAGGATCGGCACATGACGGAGGACACCGCGAAGAGCACGAGCGACGATCCCGTCTGGATGACCTCGGCCATGCTCAAGGCCTACTCGCACCCGCTGCGGCGCCAGATGATCCGGCTGTTCTCGCGGCGGGAGTTCCTCCGCGCCGCCGATATCGCGACGGAGCTCGGCGTGCCGGCGAACAGCGCCAGCTTCCATCTGCGCGCGCTCGCCGACGCCGGTCTCATCCAGGAGGCGCCCGACAGGGCTCGCGACCGGCGCGATCGCGTCTGGACCGGTCACAAGGGCGCACTCAACGTCGGAGGGCCGGAGAGTCCGGTCGCCGATGAAGCCCTCGGCTCTGCGGTGATCGCCGCCCTCGTCGAGGACCATCAGGATCTGATCCGTCGAGTGATCGCCTGGACCCCGGAATACGTCGCCGGGCGCACGGCCGAGGTGCACGCCGCGTTCACCCAGCGCACCATCCGGCTCACCGAGTCGGAGTTCGACGACGTGATGGTGAAGATCAACGACATCCTGAGCGCCGCCGACGATGCGCACGACGATGCAGACCCGGAAGGTCGCTACTGGCAGATGGATCTGATCGCTGCCGACGACACCATCTGACGCGGCTGCGGCCGACTACCCTTCCGTCGGAGCGGGCGTCCCGCTCAGGATCAGGATGCGCCGCAGGTGCATGGCGGTCAGCACGCCGGGGCCCATCGACCGTCGGACGTCGATGGTGCGGTCGTCGATGGTCTCGAGAAGCAGCCGGATCGCGCGGGCCGCCTCGCCGCGGGCACGGTGATCCTCGCTGGATGAGGCATCACCGCGTGCGATCACATCGGCGACTGCATGACAGGCCGCGGACAGGGGATCCGGCAGGGCGGGGTCGAGCGCCAGGCCGGCCGGCCGATCCCAGATGGTGTCGGCGATCTCGTCGGAGATGTCGCGGATCAGGTGCGCGATGCGATCGAGCGCGGCCAGTTCATCGTGGCTCTGCTGGATCCGCGAGCGATGGCCCTTGGCGCGAGGGTTGCCGCGTCTGCTCTCGTCCGCCTCGGTCAGAGCCGACCGCAGCTCGGAGGACGTGTCGGCGAGAGAGGCCGCATCGTCGGCCCATTGCTCGTGCTCGGGTGGCCACGACTCCGAGACCGCGGAGCCGATGTCGTGCAGGTGCGCGGCCAGCTGGTCCCGGAAGGCCGCCACCCGCCCGGCTGCCGCGACGGTCAGGGGTGCCGGGGCGATCACGAGGTTCACCAGCAGACCGACGACCACCCCGACTGCCGTCTGGGTCAGGTAGCCGAGCGAGTAGTCGTCGGCGTCCTGCCCGCCGATGATCAGCACGAACAGTGCGGCCATCGGCACATACTCGCGACCGACGCCGAACCACCCCGTGCCCGAGAGCAGCACTCCGACGCCGACGACGAGCGGGATGCTCCACCAGGTCGGGCCGATCGTCAGCACCACGATCGTGGCGAGCCCGATGCCCGTGGCGAGACCGAGCAGGGTCTGCAGACTCGACCTCGCCGAGCCCATCAGCGTCGGATACATGCTCAACAGGGCCCCGAGCGGTGCGTAGTACGGGTACTCGTCGGTGACCCCGGGCATGTGTGGAGCGATCATCCACGCCAGTCCGACCGCGAGGGTCGTCTTGGCGACGAGCAGCAGGCGGGCGGGGCGCACGGCGTCGTGGAGCGCGCGCTGGACTCCTGCTCGTCGTACACGGAGCCGGGTGCGGGTCTGGGCCACGGCGTCCTCTCGGTCGGGGGTGGGGCGCTTCGGTCGGGGGTGGGCGCAGTCGGGGCGTGTGGTTCCGTGAGCCTAGGCGGCCGCCGCGGGGGAGGCGAGTGGGTTGCGTCCCGGGCGGGGTACCGGTAGCGCGCACGCGACGGGCGCACATCGCCGGCATGTGGCACCGCCCGCACGCGACGACGCCGGCCACCCGAGGGTGACCGGCGTCGGTGAGAGGGGCATGCTAGGGGATCGTCCTGCGGAACGCGAGGAACGAGACGCCCATCAGGGCGAGGGTGATGAGGAGGCCCCAGAGCGCGAGGCCGAGGGCGCCGAGATTCATGATGGTCGCCCCGACGTCTCCCCACAGCTCGAGCCGGGTCCACAGGAACACCAGCCCGACCAGCAGGAGCCCGAGTCCGATGCTGACGATCAGCAGCACCAGCTGACCCCAGCTCTTGTAGATCGTCGCGCCGGTGAAGCCGATCACGAAGAAGAACAGGGCGAGGGTGAAGAAGACGACGAAGGCCCCGAGTGGTCCTGCCTCCCACAGCCACGGCAGGTAGAACAGGTAGCCGTTCACCCCGTAGCCGTTCGTGGCGACCTCGATGCCACCGCCGATCAGGAAGAGGACGCCCATGAGCGTGCTGGCGAGCGTCGCGGTCAGCATGGTGCCGAAGAAGAACTCGCGGCGCGTGATGCTCATGGCCTGGGAGAACGGGAACGTCAGGGTCATCGCCGACATCCCGACCGCGAAGAAGTACCAGAGCGGTGCCTGACCTCCTCCGCCGTACTTGGGGGTGTCGACGGGGATCAGCGCATAGATCAGGATCGAGATCACGGTGGCCGCGGCGAGGATCATCAGGGGGTACCAGAGGAAGGTGCCCTTGTTGATCAGCTGCAGGCGGATGACGTTGAATGTGCGTCGCATCAGCGCACCTCCTCTTTCGCGGCGGACGATCTCGTGGAGTCGGCCTTCTGCGTGAGGCGCACGATCAACTGCTGCAGCGAGACCGGGGCGAGGTCGAGCCCGGAGGCCGCGATGTCGGCGCGCTCCTGCGGCGAGACGGCACCCAGGACCGTGACGGATGCCACCCGTCCGAGTGCCTCACGGTGCAGCACCTCGCGGTCGCCGACCCAGGCGTCGACCTTGGCGGCGTCGCCCACCACGGTCACGGCCCGGTCGCGCACGGCATCCGTGTCCTCGTTCAGGAGGATCTGGCCGTTGTCGATCACGATGACCTTCTCGATGAGGTTGGAGACCTCGTCGATCAGGTGCGACGAGAGGATGACGGTGCGGGGGTGCTCCGCATAGTCCTCGACCAGCCGGTCGTAGAAGATCTGCCGGGCGACGGCGTCGAGGCCGAGGTAGGGCTCGTCGAAGAAGGTGATCTCGGCGCGCGAGGCGAGGCCGATGATCACCCCGACCGCCGAGAGCTGGCCGCGGGAGAGCTTCTTGATCGTCTGCTTCATCGGCAGCTGGAACTCGGCGATGAGCTCGTCGGCGAGGGTCTGAGACCAGTTCGGGAAGAACAGGCTCGCGGCCTTGAAGGCGTGCTTGGGGTACGCGTCGTCCGGATACTTCTGGCTCTCGCGGACGAAGCAGATCCGGCTGAGCACGTGCGCGTTCTCGTACGGGTGCTCACCGAACACCTTCACGGTGCCGGACGATTCGAAGTTCTGGGCCGTGAGGATCGACATGAGCGTCGTCTTCCCTGCACCGTTGCGACCGAGGAGGCCGTAGATGGCGCCCCCCTCGATGGCGAGCGACACGTTGTCGAGTGCTCGCTTCTCCTTGTAGCGCTTGCTGAGGTTCTGCACCTCGATGACGGCGGTCATGCGGGGGTCTTCCCTTCTGCGTCGGTGGTCAGTGCGGCTCGCTGTCGGAGCAGCGCCGCGAGGTCTTCGGCGCCGAGCCCGAGCGTGCGGGCCTCGGCGAGGAGCGGATCGATGTAGCGGTCGGCGAACAGCGCGCGGCGCTCGCCGAGGAGGACTTCCCTGGCACCGTCGGCGACGAACATGCCGATCCCTCGGCGCTTGTAGAGCACTCCCTTATCGGTGAGCACGGCGACTCCCTTCGCTGCGGTGGCGGGGTTGATGCGATAGAACGCGGCCAACTCGTTCGTGGAAGGAGCCTGCGCCTCCTCGGCGAGTGAGCCGTCGACGATCGAGTCCTCGATCTGCTCGGCGATCTGGAGGAAGAGCGGCTTGCCTTCTTCGATCACGATTCCTCCGCTGGGTTAGTGGGTTACTTACTCGACTAAGTAACCATACAACCCGCGCGGGTGTCAACCCCTCGTCGTCTTGTGTGCGAAAACCCAGAGCATTCGACCCGGGCGCGGCGCGTCGACGCGCGGCACGCCCGAGCGCACGCGGATGGTCTCCGTTTCGGACGGACGGACGGACGGACGGACGGGGGCGGGGGTCAGCCGCGGCGGTGCTCGCGCCAGTCGTCGACGATCTGCAGCATGCGTGTGGAGAGGAAGCGGAAGAACTCGGCGAGCTCGACGGCCCGGTCATGGGCGCCCTGGTCGTCGTCGTGCGCGGCGGCGATGTCGTCGATGTACTCGGAGAGGCGCGAGTACACGGGCATGTTCCCGACGATCGAGCTGTAGAACGGGTCGTGCACGAACTCGTAGCGGTCGCGCCGGTCGCCGGGACGCGAGCGGCGCTGGATGAAGTGCAGCTGCTGCAGATATCGCACCGCACCCGAGACGGCGGCCGCTGAGACGCCGAGGCGTTCACCCAGTTGAGCGGCCGTGTATCCATCCTCGGGGGCGGCGATCAGCGCCATCATCACGCGGGCGGGCATGCGTGGCATCCCGGCGGCGGTCATCATCGCGGCGGCCTGCTCGGCGGGTTCCATCCCGCGGTGGGAGTCGGCGGCGGATGCTTCGCCGACGGCGTCGCCCGAGCTCGCGGCATCCGTCTTCGGTGCGGCCCCGTCGCTGTCGTCGCGCATGCTGCCTCCTAGGCGCCGGGGGCGAGCTCGCGGCGTCGCATCAGGGTCAGGGCTCCCGCGCATCCTGCGGCCAGCGCGAGCACGAGCCACCACAAGCCGCGCATGTCCACACCGTTGCCATCGACCACCGGGGTGACCGCGAACGGCGAGAGGTTCGCGCTCCACTCGGGAAGTCCGAACAGCGGTCCGAACATGCCGAGCAGAGCCGCGAGCAGCACGAGGCTCCATGCCACGGCGGTCGTCGCTCGCGGGAGGAGCACGAAGACGAGGGCGGCGAGCACGGCGAAGATCGAGGCCGCGACCGCCTGGCCGAGTCCTGCCACCGCGACGATGCGGTACAGCGAATCATCGCCTCCGTTGGACAGGATGCCGACCCAGCCCGCGAGCACCGCGGCGGCGACCACGATCAGCACGGCCACGACGCCGACGATCACGAAGTCGGCGAGCCAGCGCACGCGTCCGACCGGGGTGGCGAGCACGGCTTCGGCGGTGCCATGCGCCTCTTCCTGTCGTGCGCGCACCACGGTCTGCACGGCGCAGCACGCGGCGAGGATGCCGAGGAGGGTGAAGAACACCGTCACCACGACCTCTTCGAGCCCACCGGTCGCGCCGCCGATCTTCTTCAGGATGTCGGCGACGGCCGGGTTCTCTCCCGAGATCTGATCGACCAGTCCGCTCAGCGTGGTGGCGAGGATACCCGTGATGGCGCCTCCGATCGCCCAGCCCACGATCGAGCCGGAGGTGAGCCGCCAGACCAGGGCGTGCGGCGAGGCGAGGGCGGGCCGTGCCGACAGCCGGCCGCGGCGCTCCGCGACGAAGCTGGCGTCGATGTCGCGCAGGGACTGCAGAGCGACGGATGCCCCGGCGAGCACCAACCCGAAACCGAGGCCGAGCAGCATCGGCCAGACGAGATCGGTGTCGTACGGGCGGGTCTGCTCCGCCCAGCCGAACGGGGAGAGCCAAGCGGGCCAGGCGCTGGTCATGCTCGTGAGGTCGTCGCTCGGAGTTCCCGCCGCGTTGCCGATTCCACGGATGAGGAACGTCGCGACGAGCACCCAGACCGTGAGCGAGTTCGCGCCGCGCGAGGTGCGCATGAGCTGCGCCGCGAGCAGGGCGATGCCGAGGAACGCGATGCCGCAGGACGCCGCTGCCGCCCCCGCGAGGAGCGACCCCGCAACCGGAAGCCCGGCAGCGACGAGCGCGAGAGCCGTGAGCACGGCCAGCACGATGTTGGCCAGGATGCCGTGCACGATGGTGGCGATCGTCGGCAGGCGGCGACCGGCCGGAGTCGCCCAGACGAGCTCGGCGCGCCCGGCCTCCTCATCGCCGCGGGTGTGCCGAACCGCGAGGAAGGTGCTCATGAGAGCGGCCAGCAGCGCCAGCCACGGCAGCACCTCGAAGGCGAGGAAGGCGCCCTCGGACGTGCCGGAGGGGAGGCCGCGGAACATCAGGATCACCGGGTTCGCGAGCGCGGCGGCCAGGATGTTCTGCCGGTCGGCGAGGGTCGCGTACGACTGGCTGACACCGGCGTATCCCGCGAAGGCCATCAGTGCGGTGCCCACGATCCACAGTGTCAACTGCAGCCAGTCGCGCCGCAGCCGCTGCTGGAGCAGCACGCCGAAGGCGCTCATCACGCACGACCCTTCGATGCGCGGCGTTCCCGGCGAGTGGTGGGTGCGGCGTCGCTTGTCCCACCGTCTTCCGCGGCTTCGAGTGTGGCGAGATCATCGCCGTAGTGGCGCAGGAACAGCTCTTCGAGCGAGGGGGGCGCCACGCGCAGGTCGCTGATGCCGAGAGCCGCGAGCGCGGGGAGCACGGTGGCCGTGTGGTCGCTGTCGACGGCGAGGCGGATGCGGTCGCCCTGCTGCTCGGGGTCGTGCACGTCGGGGATGCGGGCGACCTGGTCGAGAGTGGCTCCCGAGGGGGTGAACGACACGTCGCTGCGCGTGAGATGCCGAAGCTCCGTGAGCGTGCCGGTCTCGACGATGCGCCCGGCACGGATGATCGACACCCGGTCGCACAGCTGCTCGACCTCGCTCATGATGTGGCTCGACAGCAGCACGGTCGCACCGTTCGCATGCGCACGGGCGACCTCGCGCTGGAAGATGACCGCCATCAGGGGATCGAGGCCGCTGGTGGGCTCGTCGAGGATGTAGAGGTCGGCGGGCACCGCGAACGCCGCGATGAGGGCGACCTTCTGCCGGTTTCCCTTCGAGTAGGCGCGGCCCTTCTTGCGCGGATCGAACTGGAACGCGTCCATCAGCCGCTTCTTCTCGTGCTGGTAGGCGGCGTCCTTCGTGCGAGCTCCCCGCAGCCGTGCGAGCAGATCGACGGCCTCCCCTCCCGACAGGTTGGGCCAGACGCTGACGTCGCCGGGCACGTACGCGATGCGTCGGTGCAGTTCGACGGCATGGTTCCAGGGATCCTCGTCGAACACGGTCGCCTCGCCGCCGGTGCGCCGTGCGAGGCCGAGGAGGATGCGGATCGTGGTCGACTTGCCCGCGCCGTTCGGGCCGAGGAAGCCGTGCACCTGGCCGTGCTCGACGGTGAGGTCGAGGCTGTCGAGCGCGTGCACGTGGCCGTAGTGCTTGGTGAGGTTGCGGGTGGCGATGACGGTGGTCATGCGCGGGAGCGTACGCCCGATTCACAAACTTGTGAATCGGGCGAAAACAACCCATGCGAAATCCTTACGGCGCCCGCGTACAGTGGGCAGGTGCCGGAGTTCCCCTACAGTCGCCTGCGCCGCTGGCCCGACGTCGAGGCGGACAACCTCCAGGCGTATGACGCGACCGATCTGCTGCTCGTCGAGCGGGCGCTCTCCCTCGACATCCCCGGCTCTGACACCGTCGTGATCGGTGATGAGTACGGCGCGATCACGCTTGCGCTCGTCGAGGCCGGGAGGCACGGCATCCGCGTGCATCAGGACCTCGCGACCGGTCGCCGGGCTCTGATGCGCAACGCCGAGGAGCTCGGACTCGCCGTCGCGGACGGCCGAAACGGAGACCAGGGCACCCCGGTACGGCGCGTCACCCCGCAACACGCCGCAGGAGAGTCGGATGGTCTGGGTTTCGGCGGATCGTTCCGCCCGGGCGAACTCGATGCCGAACTGCTCACCGGCGCGAAACTGGTGCTGCTGCAGCTGCCGAAGTCGCTCGCCGAGCTCGAGGAGATCGCTGATGCCGTCGCCCGCTGGGCGGCCCCCGACGTGGTGCTCGTCGCGGGGGGTCGCGTGAAGCACATGACCCTCAGCCAGAACGAGGTGTTGGGACGCAGTTTCGCACAGGTTCAGGCCCAACGCGCCGAGCGGAAGTCGCGTCTGATCGTGGCGTCGGACGCACTGCCGGTCTCCGCCGAGCCGCCATTCCCGGTGACCGCGCAGCACGACGGGCTGACGCTGGTCGCCCACGGCGGTGCGTTCGCGGGCGCGCGCCTCGACATCGGAACCCGGGTGCTGCTCGACGCGCTCGCGCTTCAGCCCGTACAGCACGAGGGCGGCGCAGTCGCAGACGGTGCGGCGGCGCCACACGTGCTCGATCTCGGCTGTGGCACCGGCGCTCTCGCCGTCTCGTACGCGCTCGCTCACCCCGATGCACGCGTGACGGCAACCGACCGATCCGCCGCCGCGGTCGCCTCTGCGCGGGCGACGGTCGCCGCGAACGGCGTCGCCGACCGGGTCACGGTCACCCATGACGACGCGGCCTCCGCGCTGCCGGACGCGTCCGTCGATGTGGTGCTGCTGAACCCGCCGTTCCACCTCGGCGCGAGCATCCACACGGGGGCGGCGACGCGCCTGTTCGAGGCCGCGGCACGCGTGCTCCGACCGGGTGGCGTGCTCTTCACCGTCTACAACTCGTCACTCGCGTATCGCCCCGAGCTCACCCGTCTGATCGGTGCCACCGCGCAGGTGGAGCGCACCCCGAAGTTCACCGTGACGCGCAGCATCCGACGTGCCGAAACGGCTGAATCCTGACGGCGAACCACCGGAGCAGGGATTGTTGAATACCCGTGCAATCCCCCGGTCAGCTACGGAATCCCGAGCGTGCCGTCGACTCAGGATTTGCCCCTGATCGGCCATTTCGTTACGTTGGAACGTGGGCCTGACGGCCCGAAGACCAGTCCGCGACCACGTCCTTCTTTCGATGAGCTGTGCTGCGAAGAGGCGTGGACGTACGGTCGATGCTCTATCGCGGCGGATCCGAAATCCGCCGTCTGTGCCGCCACAGCGAACACGTCGAACGGCCCCGAGAGCCTCACCCGGGCGTAACCGAAGCAGGCTCAGCCACCCGAAGGCGAGCCGCGGGGGAAACGTGTCCGAAATCGCTCTAGAAGCGCGCCATCTGTACAAGGTTTTCGGGAAGAATCCGAACACCGCCGTCCGTCGATTGAAAGCCGGTGAGAGCCGAGCCGCCGTCGCGGATTCCGGTACCGCGGCAGTCATCGACGCCAGCTTCACCGTCAACCGCGGTGAGATCTTCGTCATCATGGGCCTGTCCGGATCGGGCAAGTCCACCATCATCCGCATGCTCAACGGGCTGCACGACGTCACCGACGGAACCGTCACGGTGAACGGCGAGCCCATCACGGGAATCCCGTCGTCGAAGCTCCGCGAGATCCGTCGCGACCGCATCTCGATGGTGTTCCAGCACTTCGCCCTGCTGCCGCACCGCTCGGTCGCCGCGAACGTCGCCTACCCGCTCGAACTCAAGGGCACGCCCAAGGCCGAGCGCCTGGCCAAGGCGGAAGAGATCCTCTCCCTGGTCGGACTCGAAGGCCAGGGTGAGAAGCTCCCCTCCGAACTCTCCGGGGGAATGCAGCAGCGCGTGGGCATCGCTCGTGCGCTCGCCGCCGACAGCGACATCCTGTTGATGGATGAGGCGTTCAGTGCCCTCGACCCGCTGATCCGCCGCGAGATGCAGGAGCAACTGCTCGAACTGCAGCAGAAGCTGCAGAAGACGATCGTGTTCATCACCCACGACCTGAACGAGGCCATGTTCCTGGGCGACCGCATCGCCGTCATGCGTGACGGCCGTATCGTGCAGATCGGCACGCCGGAGGACATCCTGATGGACCCGGCCAACGACTACGTCGAGCAGTTCGTGCAAGACGTCGACCGCGCTCGCGTGCTCACCGCCGCGAACGTGATGGAGCGCCCGCGCCCCGTCGTGCCGCACACCGCCGGCCCCCGCACGGCGCTGCGGCAGATGCGCGACGCGTACATGTCGGCCACCTACGTCGTCGGCCGCGACCGGCAGCTCGTGGGCGTCGTGACCGACCGGGATGCGGTCAAGCTCGTGCGCAACGGCGCGACCACCCTCGATTCGATCATCAAGCCCGTGCTGCAGAGCGTGCGCGAGGACGACGTGCTGATGAACCTCTTCGTCCCCGCCGTCGAGTCTCCGCTGCCGCTCGCCGTGATCGACGCCGACGGTCGACTCGTCGGCGTGATTCCGCGTGTGACGCTGCTCGCCGCCCTCGGCCCCGGCCCCGGCGCGACCGAGGAGATCACCCTGCCGATGATGCCGATGCCCCAGGCCGAGATCGATGCCGTGCTCGATGACGGGTGGACCGCCGACCCGGTCGATGCCCCGACCACCGAGGAGGTGCGCTGATGGACGGCTTCCGCATTCCCATCGGAATCTGGATCGAGTCCGCTGTCGACTGGATCAAGGACAACCTCGACGGCCTGCTCGATGTGATCTCGTTCGTGATGAGCTTCCTCGTCGACGGTCTCACGCGAGCGCTCCTCGCCCCGAATTTCGTGGTCATCATCGTGATCGCCGCACTCATCGCCTGGGTCGTGCGCTCCTGGCAGCTCGCGATCGGCACGATCGTGTCGTTCGCGCTGATCGTGGGGATGGACCTCTGGGTCCCCGCGATGCAGACTCTCGCCTTGGTGCTCGTCGCCGCCGTGATCGCGGTACTGATCGCGGTGCCGCTCGGCATCTGGTCGGCACGCAACGCCACGGTGCGCGCGGTGCTCAAGCCCGTGCTCGACTTCATGCAGACCATGCCGGCGTTCGTGTACCTGATCCCCGCGATCGTCTTCTTCGGCATCGGCGTGGTGCCGGGTCTGGTGGCCACCGTGATCTTCGCGCTGCCTCCCGGCGTGCGCCTGACCGAGCTCGGCATCCGCGGCGTCGACTCCGAGACCGTCGAGGCCGGACAGGCCTTCGGCGCGAAGCCCGGTCAGATCCTGCGCGGCATCCAGCTGCCACTCGCGATGCCGACCATCATGGCCGGCGTCAACCAGGTCATCATGCTCGCCCTGTCGATGGCGGTCATCGCCGGTATGGCCGGCGCGGACGGTCTCGGGAAGATGGTCGTCGAGGCGATCTCGACGATCAACATCCCCAAGGGCGTGGAGGCCGGCCTCGGCGTCGTGCTGATCGCGGTCTTCCTCGACCGCGTCACCGCGGCGCTGGGCGCGCCGGGCGAGAACCGGTCGTCGCTGCTCGGCATGATCGAGCGCCGACGCACTCCGAACGGTGGCGGAACAGCATCCGCTCCCGCTCCCGAGGTCATCGAGCAGAAGGATGCCGCGGACGCGGCGGAGCAGGCCGCGGTCGCACCGCGCCGCAACGCCGTCGGCGGCGGAGTGCACTGACTCACACCCCTACGAAACAACACCCATACGGAACGCAAGAGAGAGAAATCACATGAAGAAGAAGATCCTCGCAATCACAGCGCTCGGTGCCGCAGCGGCGCTCACCCTCGCCGGATGCAGCGGCGACGGCGCCGGCGGTACGGGCGGCGGCGACGGCTCGTCCGACGACAAGGGCACGATCACGCTGGGCTTCCTGCCCTCGTGGACCGACGGCCTCAGCACCGCCTACCTGCTGCAGGACCAGCTCGAGAAGATCGGCTACACGGTCGAGATGAAGACGCTCACCGAGGCAGGGCCGCTCTACACCGGGCTCGCGCAGGGTGACGTCGACATGTACCCGTCGGCCTGGCCCGAGCTCACCCACGCCTCGTACATGGAGAAGTACGGCGACGACATCGAGGATCTGGGCAAGTACTACGAGAACGCCAAGCTCACGCTCGCCGTGCCCGAGTACTCCGAGCTCACCTCGATCGAGGACCTCGTGGGCAAGGGCGCCGAGTTCGACGGCAAGATCTACGGCATCGAGCCGGGCGCGGGTCTCACCGCCCAGACCCAGAAGATGATGCCCGAGTACGGACTCGACAGCGAGTACGAACTCGTGACCTCGTCGACCGCGGCCATGCTCACCGAGCTGAAGACCGCGACCGACAAGCAGGAGGACATCGTCGTGACGCTGTGGCGTCCGTTCTGGGCCAACGATGCCTTCCCCGTGAAGGACCTCGAAGACCCGAAGGGCGCCATGGGCAAGGCCGAGGGCCTGCACTTCCTGGGCACCAAGGGCTTCGCGGAGGAGTTCCCCGAGGCCGCTGAGCTGATCGAGAAGATCAAGCTCGACGACGCGCAGTACGGCGCACTCGAAGACCTCGTGGTGAACGAGTACGGCGAGGGCAAGGAAGCCGACGCGGTCGACGCGTGGCTGAAGGAGTACGGCGACCAGTTCGACTGGGCCGTCACCAGCTGACGCGAACCCGTCTCAGAGGTGTGCTCCGGTCGCACTTCCTGCCGCTTCCCGGTCCGCCGGGCGACAGGAAGTGCGACCGGAGCTTCTGCGTGGGGGCTGCGGTGCGGAGGGCGCCTCTCAGAGCGGGAGGACGATCGCGGCGATCAGACCGCCGGCCTTGCGGGCCCGCAGGCGCACCTCGCCGCCATGGGTCTTGGCGATGCTCTGCACGATCGCGAGTCCCAGCCCGGTGCCGTCCGGGCCGGCCGAGGTGCGACTCGCATCGCCGCGGTAGAACGGCTCGGTGAGCAGCTGCACGGTGGCAGGGGTGATCGGCGCCCCGGTGTTCTCGACCTCGATGACGGCTCGTCCGCGTTCGCGTCGGCAGCGCACCCACAGCTCGCCGCCCGGCACGTTGTGGCGGACGCCGTTCTCGAGCAGGTTGCGCACGGCCCTGGCCAGCAGAATCGCATCGCCCTCGACCGTGAGGTCGCGCAGGTTCGCGTGCACCTCGATCTCCTGGGTGTCGAGGTCGTCGACCTGATCCTCGATGAGCGTGCTCAGCTCCACCGGTTCGACCTCGTCGAGCCCGGTGCGGGCACGGGCAAGGGCGAGCAGGGCCGTGATGAGACGCTCGCTCTGCTCAGTGGCCCGCAGAGCGCGCTGCATGTTGGCCTGCAGCTCCTCCGGCACCGCCCCCTGTTCGAGCGGGATCTCCAGGGCGGTCCTGGTCGTGGTCAGCGGGGTGCGCAGCTCGTGCGAAGCGTTGGCGACGAAGCGATCCTGTGCGGTGAACGCCGACTGCAGCCGGTCGAGCATCCCGTCGATCGTGTCGCCCAGCTCCTTGATCTCATCGTCAGGGCCCGGGAGGTCGAGGCGACGCCCGAGGTCGCGCTCCGAGATGTCGCGCGCCGCGGCAGTCACCTCACCGATGCGATCGAGCGAGCGCCGCGCGAGCCAGAACGCGATCGCGGCGGCGACCCCGGTGAAGGCCACGAGCACCACGATCGACCACAGCAGCAGTCCGCTGCCGACCTCGTCCGCGAGGAACGTCGACTGCTGCAGTACCGCTCCTTCGACGGCATCGAGAGCCACGGTCTGCATCGGCGTGGCCACCTGGAAGTCGGCGACGTCGGTGGTCTCGGCGAAATAGCTGCATCCGGTACTGGTCGTGCCGTAGAGCAGGCCGCTGCTGTCGGTGAGCGGCGAGACGCCGTTGACGTCGGTGCCGTCGGTGGCCGGCGTCCCCGGTGTGACCTGCGTGACCGAGAGCGCGGGCACGCAGGTCGCCGCCGTCGTGTCGATGGCCGAGGCGAACAGCGACTGCACCACCAGGTACTGCACCGTGAGCAGCGCGGCCCCCGCGGCGATGAACACGCCGGCGATGATGATGACCAGCCGGGTGCGGAAGCTCATGCGTCTCATGTCGTCCCCACTCGATACCCGTGTCCTGCAGCGGACTGGATGACCTCGGGAGTCCCGAGCTTGCGGCGCAGTGTGTGCACCGCGATCTTGACCACGCCTCGGGTGCGCTCGAGAGGCTCGTCCCACACCTCGTCGAGCAGATCGTCGGCGCTGACGTAGCCGCCCTCCGCCGCGAGCAACGTCTCGAGCACCCCGAACTCCTTGAGCGTGAGGCGGATCGGCGTGCCGTCGCGCTCGACGATGCGCCGCACGACGTCGAGGCGCACCCCGGCGAACTCGAGCACCGCACTCGCCCGCGTCGATTGTCCGCGGCGGCCGAGGGCGCGCAGGCGCGCGAGCAGCTCGACATATGCGAACGGCTTGGCGAGGTAGTCGTCGGCGCCGAGATCGAGGCCTTCGACGCGGTCGTTGAGGGTGCCGGCCGCGGTGAGCATGAGGATGCGCGCCGGGTACTCCTGCGCCACGAGGGTGCGGCACACGGCGTCGCCGCTGAGCACCGGCAGGTCGCGGTCGAGCACGATCACGTCGACGTCGTTCGAGGCGGCGGCGGTCAAGGCGCTCGCACCGTCACGTGCGACGTCCACCAGGTATCCCTCGCGGCGCAGACCGTCGGCGAGCGTGTCGGCCAGGTCGATCTCGTCTTCCACCAGCAGCAGTCGCATGGCACCTCCCGTCTCCGAGGGTGCGCGTTCCGCGGTTAGTTTCCGGTTAGGCGCCGTCATACCCACAGCAAACCACCGCATCCGTAGAACTGACTGCACGTCGCGGATGAGCTGCGACCGCGAGAAAGGGAAAGTCATGTTCGACTCGAAAGCACGCCGTTCCATGGTGGTGATGCCCGCTGTCGTGGCGCTCTTCGCGCTCTCCGCCTGCACAGCCCCGTCCGGCGACGACAAGGCGAAGGACGGCGCCAACGATGCGGCCGCCGCCCGGTTCGTGAGCTGCCTGACCGACGAGGGGCAGACGGCGAAGATCCTCGAGGGCGGGCAGGTCGGCTTGTTGATGCCGGATGCTCCCGGTGACGGGGCGATGGGCACGCTGAGCGACAGCACCGCTTCTGTCAGCGCCGGCGACGGCGAGGAGATGGCGATGACGATGATCTTCACGGACGACGACGGCACGTGGATGGCGTCGACGGCCGCTTCCGGCTTTCCCGAGGACGGCGGTCAGCGTGCCGCGTGGGAGGCGTGCGAGGAGAAGGTCCCCGAATTCACGCAACCGGAGCCGGACATCTCGATGAAGGAGGGCGCCGAGACGCAGATGATCTCCCCCGAGGAGATCACGGAGGCCGGGCTCGCCTTCGCCTCGTGCGCACGGGACAACGGCTTCACGGACTTCGCCGATCCCGACTCCGACGGCATGCTGACACTGCCCAAGGGCATCACCGAAGATGAGGCGCGCACCCTCCTCGAAGCGTGCGCGGAGGAGGCGGGCGATATGCCGCCCATGTTCACGCAGGAGAGCATCGAAGCCGTCGACTTCGACTGGTTCGCCCTGATGAGCGAGTACTTCGAAGGCGCCTTCACCGCGGCGACCGTCATGCCCTCCGGGGGCGACGAATGAGCCGCCGTCTGACGAAGGTGCTGCTGCCGGTCGGGGTGCTGCTCGTAGCCGCGGCGGTCGCGCTCGCGGTGCTGCAGCCCTGGAGTTCGGTGGCCGAGTCTCCGGACGACAGCAAGAAGCCGGTCACCGCCAAGGCGGAGCTCACCACGCTCACCTCCGACCTGCGGTTGAACGGCACCCTCAGCTATGGGGCATCCATCACGCTGCCGGGTCGCGGCGGCACCATCACGCGCCTGCCGACCGCTGGTGACGTGATCGGCGTCGGCCAGGCGATCTACGAGGTCGACGGGAAGCCGGTGATCGCGATGCGCGGCGACCGTCCGTTCTGGCGCGACCTCGGCGTCGGCGTCGAGAAGGGCCCGGACGTCCGTCAGCTGGAGCAGGCTCTCGCCGATCTCGGTTTCGGCAGGAACATGACGGTGGACGACGAGTTCACTGCGGTCACAGAGACCAACGTGAAGGCGTGGCAGAAGTCGCTCGGGGTGCCGCAGGACGGCATCGTGAAGCTGGGTGATGTCGTCGCGATCACCGCCGCTTCGGTGCGTGTCGAGTCGGTCAAGGGAAAGCTGGGAGACCCGGCGGGAACGAGTCCGCTGAACTACACCAGCACCACCCTGCGCGTGGTCGCCAAGCTCACCGACGCGCAGGCCCGAGAGATCCTGCCCGCCACGCGTGTGACCGTGGTCCTTCCGGACGGGACGGAGGTGCCCGCGACGGTGACCGCCGTCGACCCCGGCGGTCAGCCGACCGAGAAGGAGGGCGAGTCCACGCCGGCAACCGCGAACGTGGAGTTCGACGATCCGGCCGTCGCCGAGGGCATCGGACTGCGTGCGGTCAAGGTGGTGTTCGCGACCTCGGAGGTGAAGGACGCGCTGGTCGTGCCGGTCACCGCCCTGGTGGCGACGACCGACGGCGGCTATGCGGTCGATGTGCTCCGCAAGGGCGGCAAGGTCGAGCGAGTCTCGGTGGAAGTCGGACTGATCGCCGACACCAAGGTGCAGGTCGTCGGCGGCGACCTCGCGGCGGGCGACGCGGTGGTGGTGGCGCAATGACGCCCGAAACTGTCGTCGAACTCGTCGACGTGATCAAGGAGTACCCGGGCAGCCCACCGCTGCGCGTGCTGCACGGCATGAGTCTCGCGATCGAGAGTGGCGAGCTGGTGGCGGTGGTCGGAGCATCCGGATCGGGCAAGAGCACGATGCTCTCGATCATGGGTACCCTCGACGACCCCACGAGCGGCACCGTGCTGATCGATGGGACGGATGCCGCAGCCCTCGCCGAACGCGAGCGCGCGGTTCTGCGCGCTCGCCGCATCGGATTCGTGTTCCAGCAGTTCTTCCTGCTGCCGGCGCTCACCGCAGTCGACAACGTCGCACTCGGGCTCCTCTACTCGGGAGTGCCGGCGGGCGAGCGCGCGGTGCGTGCCGCGGCCGCCCTGGAACGGGTCGGTCTCGGAGCCCGCATGAAGCACCGCCCCGGGCAGCTCTCCGGTGGGGAGCAGCAGCGGGTGGCCATCGCCCGCGCGATCGTCGGGAATCCCTCGGTGCTCTTCGCCGACGAGCCCACGGGGGCGCTCGACTCCACCACCGGCGAGCGCATCCTCGAGCTCCTCACCTCGATCGCCGATTCCGGCACCGCGGTCGTGATCATCACCCACGATGCACACATCGCGGAGCGCACTCAGCGGCAGGTCGGCATCCACGACGGGCGCATCGTGAGCGATACGGGTTCGCCGACGAGGGAAGGGGTCGCGGCATGAGACGGAGGGGAGAACGGATGCCGCGGCTGAGCGCTGCGGACAGCATCCGCACGGCGCTCATCGGGCCCCGCAGCCGCAAGATGCGCACGGCCCTGTCGGCGCTGGGGGTCGCCGTGGGCATCGCGGCACTCACCGCCATCACCGGCATCGCCGCCTCCAACCAGGCCGAGCTGCTGGCCAAGCTCGACGCGCTGGGGGCCAACATGATCGTGGTGCAGCCGGGGTACGGGCCGGACAACAAACCGGTCGCCCTGCCCGAGACGGCTGCCGGGATGATCGAGCGCGTGGCGGGGGTCGAGCAGGTCGGGGTGCTCGAGAAGGTGCCGGACGGCACCGGCGTGTACCGCAACGACCTGATGCCGAAGAGTCAGGGCAACGGGCTGACCGCGTATGCGGCGAGTCCTGACTTCCTGTCGTCGGTGGAGGGGTCGGTCGCGAAGGGGTCGTGGTTCGACGAGACCGACCGTTCGCTGCCGGTGACCGTGCTCGGGTCGGCGGCAGCCGCGCGCATGGGCATCACAGAACCGGGGGTGCGGGTGTGGATCGGTGAGCAGTGGTACACCGTGATCGGGATCCTCGACTCGGCGGGGCTCGCGGAGGACATCGACGCGAGTGCGTTCCTCGGCGATCATTGGGCGGCCGAGCACGTGTCGGCGAAGGGCGATGACACGATCGCCTCGATCTACGTGCGCATGGCCGACGGCGGTACGGGCGAGAAGGTGCGAGACGCGATCGCCCGTGCGGCGAATCCGTCCTCCCCGTATGTGCAGGTGACCGGACTCGGCGACCTCGCCGGGGCACGGGACACTGCGGATGACTCGCTGTCCGGCCTCGCGGTCGGTCTCGCGGCGATCGCTCTGCTGGTCGGAGGGATCGGCATCGCGAACACCATGGTGGTGGCGGTGCTGGAGCGGCGCGGCGAGATCGGACTCCGGCGGGCGCTCGGCGCGCGGTCGGGTCAGATCGCGGGTCAGTTCGTGGCGGAGGCGATCGTGCTCGGCGGCCTGGGGGGCATCGCCGGTCTGCTGCTCGGGGCCGCGGGGGTCTTCGCTTACGCCTCGATCCAGGGGCAGGCGGCGACGATACCCCTCGTGGTGCTCGTCGGGGGCCCGCTGGTGGCGCTGGTGGTCGGTGTGATCGCGGGGCTGTATCCGGCGATCAGCGCCGCCCGCCTCTCGCCCACGTCGGCCTTGCGCACGGTCTGAGCGAACGCGTCCGGGCGGAGTCCTCCGCGTCGGGAGGAGCATCCAGGTGGGATGCTCCTCCCGAGAGGGGGAACTCCTCCCTACGCCGAGGTCCTCCCTACGCAGAGGTCCCACACCTCGCCGAGCGCGGCGAAACGCCCCGGCCGGGTCGAGTGACCCGGTCGGAGCGTCCCGTCTCGCTGGGCGAAGATCAGCTGACCTTCTTCCGGTACGAGATGATGGCGAACACATAGGCGACCACGAGGATGCCGACGCACCAGGCCAGGGCGACCCAGATGTCGTTGCCGACGGGCTTCTCGGCGAAGAGCGCCTGGATGGTGTTGACGATCGAGGTGACCGGCTGGTTGTCGGCGAACCACTGCACCGGTGCCGGCATGGTGTCGGTCGGCACGAACGCCGAGCTGATGAACGGCAGGAAGATCAGCGGGTACGAGAACGCGCTCGCGCCGTCGACCGTCTTGGCGTTCAGGCCCGCGATGATCGCCAGCCAGGTGAGCGCCAGCGTGAACAGCATCAGGATGCCGATGACTCCGAGCCAGGCCCAGAAGCTCGCCCCCGTGCGGAAGCCCATCAGGAACCCGACGCCGAAGATGATCGCCAGGGTGATGGCGTTCGCGGTGAGAGAGGTGAGCACGTGCGCCCACAGCACGCTCGATCGGGCGATCGGCATGGAGTGGAACCGCTCGAAGATGCCGCTCTGCATGTCGGTGAACAGTCGGAACGCCGTGTAGGCGATGCCGGATGCGATCGCGATGAGCAGGATGCCGGGGAGCAGGTAGTTCACGTAGTTGTCGGTGCCGGTGCTCTGCTGCAGGGCGCCGCCGAAGACATACACGAACAGGAGCATCAGGGCGATCGGGGTGACCGCCGTGGTGATGATCGTGTCGGGGCTGCGGAAGATGTGCTGCATGGAGCGGCCGGTGAGTGTCGCCGTGTCGGCGGCGAAGTGCGTGGTCATGCTGCGTCCTCCTTCTTTTCCGAGGCCTTGGGGCCGATGAGGGTGAGGAAGATCTCCTCGAGGGTGGGCTGCTTCTCGACGTACTCGACCTTGGCGGCCGGGAGCAGCCGCTTGAGCCCGGCGAGGGTGTCGTTGGCGATGATGCGGCCTTCGTGCAGGATCGCGATGCGGTCGGCCAGCTGCTCCGCCTCGTCGAGATACTGCGTGGTCAGCAGCACCGTGGTGCCGGTGTTCGCGAGTTCCTTGACCACGTCCCACACCTCGATGCGGGCTTCGGGGTCCAGGCCCGTGGTCGGCTCGTCGAGGTAGATGACCTCGGGGTGTCCGACCAGGCTCATCGCGATGTCGAGCCGACGACGCATGCCGCCGGAGTAGGTGCCGACCTTGCGGTTGCCGGCATCGGTCAGACGGAACTTCGCCAGCAGGTCGTCGGCGACCTTCCCGGCGTCGGGCAGGTGCCGCAGCTTCGCGACCAGCACCAGGTTCTCGCGTCCGGTGAGGATCTCGTCGACCGCGGCGAACTGTCCGGTGAGGCTGATGCGCTCACGGACGCCGACCGGGTCGGTGGCGACATCCACGCCCTGCACGGTCGCCGTGCCGGCGTCTGCCTTCAGCAGGGTGGAGAGGATGCGCACCATGGTGGTCTTGCCGGCGCCGTTCGAGCCGAGAAGGGCGAAGATGCTGCCCTTCTCGACCTCGAAGTCGACGCCGCGCAGCACGTGCAGATCCTTGTAGGACTTCTCGATGCCCCGCACCGAGATGGCGGCGTTCGTCATGATTCGTTCTCCTTCTTCTTCGCGTCGTCGAACGCCTTGATGAGGCGAGCGCGCTCCTTGTCGATCCACTGCGTGCCCCCGTAAGCGCGGGCGTAGTCCTCGGCGTACTCGACGGGGTCGTCGCCCACGATCGCGCTGACCGGGGTGCCGTCGAGCGCGGCGCGCTCCCACAGGTCGGCGAGGTCGAGGAACATCTTGACGATGGTGTCGCCGTCGGTGATGCCGCCGTAGTAGAGGTAGTACCGGTACTGGGCGTTGGCCACCTCGCGGTACGGCGAGGGGAGGGCGTCGATGCGGGCCTGGGCCTGCTTGTACTGCTTCTTCTGCTCGAGCGATCCGGTGAGGGCTTCGATCCACTTTGCGGCCATGATCAGTTCTCCTTGTTCTGGGTGTTGCTCTTGTTGTCGGTGTTGGTCTGCTTCAGCTGTGCGATGTGCTGCGCGAGGAAGTCCCAGGTCTTCCAGAACTCCTCGAGCTCCTGCCGGCCCTGTGCGTTCAGGGTGTACACCTTGCGGGGCGGACCCTTCTCGCTCGGGACCTTCTCGACGTCGACGAGGTTCTTCTGCTCGATGCGCACGAGGAGTGCGTAGATCGTGCCCTCGGCGATGTCGGTGAACCCGTGGTCGCGGATGCGTGTGGTGATCTCGTACCCGTATGCCGGCTGCTCGGCGAGGAGGGCCAGAACGATGCCCTCCAGAGTGCCCTTGAGCATCTCGGTCATCTGCTTGCCCATCAGGTCCTCCTTTCGTTTCGGTTGGTACTCAGTGTTGCTGGGTACCGGTACAAAGTAACACCGAGTACCGGTACTTAGCAACACCGAATACCAAACTTTTTTCGGAGGGATCCCGAAGCGGTTCCGGGCGCGCGAGAACGACCGCCGACGGCGAGGGGCGGAGCGGGGGTGCTGTTACGGGAACATGCGGCGGAGCAGCGCCAGGTCGTCGTTGCTCAGGGCCTGTGAGATCACGGCCGCCGTCTCCGGGGGCATGTCCTTCTCCAGACGCTGCCACAGCCACCTCGCGGCACCCAGGTCTGCGGTGGCGACGGCGGTCGAGAACGCCGCCACTGCGTCGTAGTACGGGATGGTCGAAGACCCGGGTTCGGCGTTGTACGGCGAGTAGATGTCGACGAACGGAAGCGTCGGGTCCGGGCGCAGGTAGAGCACGTCGCCGGGCGCGATCGGCTCATTGCCGCGCACGTGGTTGTAGCTGCCGACGGTGACGTAGTCGACGCAGAAGCGCTCGCCGATCGCGATGAGGCTGTCTCCGGCCTGCACCTCGTACGAGAAGATCTGGCCGTCGGCATCCAGAGTGACCGGCCCGCGTGCCAGCTCGGACGCGCCCATGTCGACGAGCTCGCCCAGGAGCTTCCCGTGAGCCGGGGAACCGTCGTCGCTCCCGATGTTGATGAACGCGTTGGTGGTGCAATCACCCGGTCCGCCGGCGGGAACGCTGATGCCGTCGCCCAGATCGACGTATCCGACCGGACCAGACGCGTCGGCCCGACTCGTGGGCGCCGTGGATGGCTCGGCGCCGAAGCGTTCCGACGCCCAGGAGGCCGCATCGACGACGGCGGGCGCGGCGCTGATCACGGCGGGAGCAGCAACGGCGACCAGCCCGGCGACGGCCACGACGACGACGGCAGTGGTGATCCTGGTGTTGCGCTTCATCCCCGACAGCATGGCATCGCTCGGCACCGCGGCGCTAGAGCGGGTGCCGGGTCAGCTGCGCAGGTAGGCGAGCACGGCGAGCACGCGCCGGTGGCCGCTGTCGCTTGCGGCGAGGCCGAGCTTGGCGAAGATGTTGCCGATGTGCTTGCTCACCGCTGTCTCGGTCACGAAGAGCCGCTCGGCGATGGTGCCGTTGTCGAGCCCCTCGGCCATGAGGCCCAGCACCTCGCGTTCGCGGGGCGTGAGGGTCTGCACCGGGTCGTCGGCGCGGCGGCGGCTCATGAGCTGCGATATGACCTCGGGGTCCATCACCGTGCCGCCGGCGGCCACGCGATGCAGGGCGTCGACGAACGAGGCGACCTTGCCGACACGCTCCTTGAGCAGGTACCCGAGGCCGTCGGCTCCTGCCGCCAACAGCTCACCGGCGTACCGATCCTCGACGTACGCCGACAACACCAGCACGGGGAAGCCGGGTCGACGAGCGCGGGCCTCGGCGGCGGCTTTCAGCCCTTCGCTCGTGAAGGTGGGTGGCATCCGCACATCGACCACGGCGGCGTCCGCCTCGTCGAGCCGGTCGAGGAAAGCCTCGGCGTTGTCGACGGCCGCCACGACCTCGAACCCCTCGCTTCGCAGCAGCAGGGCCATCCCCTCGCGAAGCAGGGTGTCGTCTTCGGCGATCACGATCCGCATGGCAGCTCCGCTCTCAGAGTGGTGGGCCCGCCGGCCGGGCTCGACAGCTCCAGCGTTCCCTCGAAGGCCTCGAGGCGACGACGGATGCCGGCCACTCCGCCGCCTGGGCGCTCGACCGCGCCGCCCACCCCGTCGTCCTCGACCGTGATCAGCAGCACCTCCCCCTCCCGTTCGACCCGCACCGCGGCCCGCGTGGCATCGCTGTACTTGCTGACGTTGGTCAGAGCCTCGGCCACCACGAAGTAGCTGGCCGACTCGACGGCGGCCGGCACGCGTCCGACCTGCGACGCCTCGATCGTGCAGGGCACGACGCTGCGCCCGGCCAGCGACGCCAGCGCCCCCTCCAGCCCGAGCTCGTCGAGGATCGGCGGGTAGATGTCGTGCACGGTGCGGCGGAGTCCGGCGAGCGCATCGGTGGCGGCATCCTGCGCTCGCCGCAGCGGTTCGAGCACGTCGCCCCCGGTCTCCTGCGCGCGTTCGGCGATGCCGAGCATCATCACCACGTTGACCAGGCGGTTCTGCGCACCGTCGTGCAGGTCGCGTTCGATGCGGCGCAGCTCGGCCGCATGGGCGTCGAGCGCGGCGGCACGGCTGAGAGTCAGGGCGTCGACGCGGGCGGCGAGGCGCGACTTCTCCGGCGTCGCGAGCAGGGTCGCCGACACGAATGACACCAGCCGCGCGACCGCGGGGATCAGGAAGATCGACAGGATCGCATATGCCGCGGCGAGCAGCGGCATCGTGGCCGCGAGCTCCCACGACGTGACGGGATAGACCGAGCCCACCGGGTCGTCGACCGGGGCGAACTGCCAGTAGTAGGTGATCGCGAGCGTATTGACCGCGGCGACGGGCAGCGAGATCGTCAGCAGCGACACGAACAGCACGGGGAGCCCCTGCACCGCGAGCCACAGCACATCGCGGCCGGTGGCGCGCGAGAACGCGAAGCGCAGCCGGTCGTCGATCGTGGAGGCGGGCGGGAGCAGATGGCCGATCGGTGCCAGCTCCTCGCCCCGATAGGCGCCGACACGGCGGCGGTTCAGATCGGTCCACCGGTGCAGGCCCTGGACGGTCTCAGGCATCAGCAGCACGCCGCCGGTGAGGATCATGAAGGGGAGCAGCACGATGCCCAGGCAGAGGAAGACGACGGAGGCGATCGAGACTCCGGCCTCGACGGCCAGGTATCCCCACGCGCGCAGCCACCGCCGCATCCGTCCGTCCTTCACTCTCACAGTCTGCCCGAGCGGCCGGAGCGGCACGGTATAGCCAGCACCACCATCGAAGCGGCAGCGGGCGGGATGGGATGCCGCGTGGCCCGTCCCTAGCGTCGAATCATGACCTTCACACCACTCGCCCCTGCCGTCGACGCACGGCCCTCAGAAGCGCTGCGGCTGCAGTCCGTCGTCAAGACCTACGGCGCAGGCGCCAACAGGGTCACCGCATTGCGGGGTGTGAACCTCGCCATCGCGAAGGGCACCTTCACCGCGATCATGGGCCCTTCGGGGTCGGGCAAGAGCACACTGCTGCACAGCGCCGCAGGGCTCGACCGGCCGAGCAGCGGCACCGTGCACCTGGGCGGGACCGAGATCTCGGGGCTGAAGGCGCGCCAGCTCACCGCCTTCCGACGCGATCACGTGGGCTTCGTGTTCCAGGCGTACAACCTGCTGCCGGCGCTGAACGTCGAAGACAACATCACGCTGCCGCTGCGGCTCGGCGGTCGTCGGCTCGAGGCGCCGTGGCTCGACTTCCTGCTCGACGCCGTGGGGCTCACCGAGTTCCGTCGTCGTCGCCCCGCAGAGCTCTCCGGTGGCCAGCAGCAGCGGGTGGCCATCGCTCGTGCGCTGATCACCCGCCCGCATGTGGTGTTCGGGGACGAGCCGACCGGCGCGCTCGACTCGCGCTCCGGCAAGCAGGTCCTCGACCTTCTCGCGCACACGGCACGCGAGCTGAACCAGACGGTCGTCGTCGTCACGCACGACCCGGTGGTGGCCGCGCACGCGGATCGCACCATCTTCCTCGCCGATGGCGCCTTCGCCGGCTACCTCGACGGTGCCGACCCCGCGCAGATCAACGCCCGCATGAGCGCATTGGGGGAGTGGTGATGTCGGGGCCGCTGGGCTTGGACCGACTCGTCGGTGCCGATCTGCGCCATCACCGTGGGAGCTTCGTGGGAGTGGCGGTCGCGGTGTTCGTCGCGAGTGCCCTGGTGACGGGCCTCGGGGTGCTCGTCGAATCAGGCATGCGCGGAGGCCTGGCGCCCGAGCGCTATGCCGCGGTCGACGTGGTGGTCGGTGCGCCGCAGCAGGTGGATGTGCCGGAGGACCTGCCTGTTCCGCTGCGGGAACGCGTACCGTTGCCTGCCGATGCGGCGCGTGACATCGCCGCCCTTCCCGGAGTCGACAGCGTCGTGGCCGACGTCACGGTTCCGCTCGTCGTGCAGGCGGGTGGGGATGCCGGCAGTACCGCCGTGGTCGAGGCGCACCCCTGGTCGGCCACCGCACTGACCGGCTTCGATTTGCGTGAGGGCCAGGAGCCCGCGGCAGCCGACGAGGTCGTCGTCACCGCGGGCAGCGGTCTTGCCGTGGGCGACGCCGTCGTCCTCGCTCACGGCGGTGTTCCGTCGGAGTACCGCGTGGTCGGCGAGGTCGCGGCGCCGGTGACGCCGGAGCGGAGCGCGCACGTGTTCCTCAGCGAGCGTCGCATCGACCAGCTCGACCCGCACGACGGGGCTGCGCAGGCACTCGGCGTGTTCGTCTCAGGCGTCGACCCCGAGGAGACGGCCAGCGCGATCCGCGAGGCCTTTCCCGACCTGATCGCCCGCACGGGAGACGCCCGCGGCGACGTCGAGTTCCTCGATTCGGGTGCCGCACGTTCGACGCTCGTGGCCATCGGCAGCGCCTTCGTCGGCACCTGCATCCTCGTGGCGATGTTCATCGTGGCTGGCACCCTGTCGCTGTCGGTGCAGTCGCGCCGCCGTGACTACGCGCTGCTGCGGGCCGTCGGGGCGAGTCCATCCCAGGTGCACACGCTCGTCGCCCGCGAGGTGCTGTGGGTCTCGGGCGTCGCGGTGCTGCTCGGCATCGCGCCGGGATACCTGTTGTCGACCGTGCTGCAATCGGCTTTCGTGGCCGGTGGCGTGATCCCTGGCGACTTCGCCCTGGCCACAGGTCCTCTCCCCGCGGTCGGAGCGGTGCTTCTCGTGCTCGCCTCTGCGTGGGGGGCGGCGCGCATCGCCGCGGCTCGGGTCGCGAAGCTCGATCCGGTCGAGGCGTTGCGGGAATCTGCGACGGGTGCTCCCGCGATCGGCCTGCCGCGCATCATCACGGGAATCGTGCTCGCCGCCGCCGGGATCTCGGTCTCGACCGTGCCGCTCGTCGTACGGGGACAGATCGCCGCCGGTGCGGCTGCCGGTGCAGCCATGCTCCTGATCATCGCGCTCGCCGTGCTCGGACCGTGGCTGGTGTCGCTGAGCGTCCGGTTGGTCGGAACCGTGCTGGGGCGGCTCTCGTCTGCGGGCTTCCTCGCGTCGGCGAACGCCACGGCGAACAGCAGACGGCTCGCGTCGGCCATCCTGCCGATCGCTCTCGGCATCGGATTGGGCCTCGTGCAGATCGGGGCGCCGTCGATCATCGCTGCGGAGGCGGCGACGCAGGCCAGTGCCGGTGTGATCGCCGACCTGCGGGTGGCCGCGCCGACGGGACTCTCGCCGGAGGCGGTCGATGCGATCCGCTCGACCGCCGGTGTCAGCGAGGCATCGGGGGTCGCCCTGAGCACGGCGGTGCTCGATTCGCACGACCTGGAGGGCAAACTGGAGCGCGCCGAGCATGTGCTGCAGGGCGTCGACCCGGAGAACATCGCGCACAGCCTTGATCTGCGCGTGCGCGAGGGATCCCTCGCCGACCTCGACGGCGCCACGACGGTCGCCGTGAGCACTGATGCCGCGCAGGCTCTCGGGCTGGGTATCGGCGGCACGGTCGTCGGACACCTCGGCGACGGTTCGCCGCTCGAAGCCACGGTCGTGGCGGTGTATGAGCGGGGCCTGGGCTTCGGTGACCTCACCATGGCCGCCGAAGCGGTCAGAGCCCACACCACGACCGGTCTCGATGCCTTCGCGCTGGTGACGGTCGACGAGGGAGCGACAGACGAGGTGCGTGCGGCGCTGGGCGCGCGCGATCTGCTCGTGAGCGACGGTTCGGGGCAGGAGGCCGCGGGGGCGGCAGCACAGGCGCAGAACGGGTGGGTGAACCTCATCGCCCTGCTGGTGATCCTCGGCTACATCGCGATCGCCGTGGTGAACACGCTCGTGATGGCGACGGGCGAGCGCTCACGCGAGCTGGCTCTGCTGCAGTTGATCGGCTCGAGCCGAGGGCAGGTGCGCGCGATGATGCGGATCGAGGCCGTGCTCGTTGCGGTGATCGCGATGGTGTTCGGTGTCGTCGTCGCGATCCCTCCGCTCATCGGCGTGAGCATGGGCATCTCGGGGCAGCCGCTCCCTGCGCTGCCGGTGCTGGGGTCGCTCATGATCGTCGGGGCGATGGGTGCCCTGGCCCTCGTGGCGATGTGGGTCGGGACCACGGCGACCATGCGCACGCGTCCGATCGATGAGATCGGGTCGCGCCAGTAGGCGGCGTCGCCGGCAGGCCGCGCGGCGAAGGGGCGCACCGGAGTCATCGGTGCGCCCCTTCCGCATGGGGTGAAAAGGCGGGGTGATTTCTCCGGGATCGAAGGGATCGCGTCTCGGCCGACGGGCAGGCTGGCGGTGGCCCGGACCGAGTTCACCATGCCCGAATGGTGCTCGGCGGTCGCCTGAGGGGGCGGGGGCTTCCGTGCGCGAGTGCGCGCCGGTGCAGCGATGAATGGGGAGACAGTCATGGCGTTTCGTGTTGCCCGCAAGGACCACACATCCGATGGCCTTCCGTCCGAGCGGCGCAGCCGCTGGCGGGGCCGCGCGAGAAAGCTGATCGGCGGCGCCGTGAGCACGGCGCTCGTCGCCTCGTCGATGGTCTTCATCGGCGGGACGCTGACGGCAGCGCCGGCAGCAGCGGCCGATCCGTTCCTCTGCACCCCCGGAGCGGTGTACGTGCAGAGCACGACCGAGGTGCGCGAGTTCGTCGTGGCCGAGCAGGGCGGCACTCCGGGCAACGGCGGAACGCTCGGCGCCACCACCCTCGGCCTCGACCACTCGAACAACGCCCTCGGCATCTCCTCCAGCGGCCGGTACGCCTATACGGTCACCAATGCCGCCGGAAACAAGGTGCTCGCCAAGCACGACCGTGTGACCGATGTCACCACCCGCACGTCGTTCACCCTCAACTCGTCGGTGCTGCGCGGTGCCGTGCACCCCGACACGGGCGTGTACTACTTCGCCAGCGGCACGGTCAACGGCGCCATCAACATCTACGCCTGGGAAGAGAACCTCACGCCGCAGACCTACGTGCAGGTCGGAACGCTCCGCCCGACGGCCGGCAGCAGCGCATTCGGCGCCAACGGCGACATGGCCTTCAGCGCCTCGGGCCAGCTCGTCCTGGTCGCGGACAACTTCATCTACTCCGCCGACCTGCCCGCCGCTGTCGAGCCGAGCGCGGCCACCATCGAGGCCAAGCAGGTGCACGACATGGGTGCCGGCGTGCAGGGTAACGGCATCGCGTTCGGAAACCTCGGGCACATCTTCGTCTCCGCGTCCGGTGGCGGAAACCGCATCATCGAGGTCGACCTGCCTCGCGGAGTGACCGTCAACACCACGTCGCTCGGCAACTTCGCTCCGACCGACATGTCGAGCTGCACCTTCCCCAACACGCTCACGCTGAAGAAGGACCTTCCCGAGGGGCGTCACTCCTCCACCGACCAGTTCGCACTGCGCGTGCAGTCGCCCGCCGGCTACCAGGTCGCGCAGACCGACGCCACCACGCGCGGGGAGCGCACAGGTCTGCAGCCCGACTACGCGGGCCCGGTGTTCACCAACCAGGGCGACACCTTCCGCCTGTCCGAGGCGGCATCCGGTACGACGGACCGCACCCGGTACGCCGAGTCGCTGGACTGCGTGCAGGTGAACCCCAACGGCACAACGACGCCCGTGGCCGTGACCGCCTCGGGCGAGGTGAAGCAGCCGTCGGGCTCGCGCGGCACCGACGTCACCTGCACGTTTACGAACGTGCGGCTCGTCCCCGGCCTCGCTCTGCGAAAGACGTCCGATCCCGCCGACGGCCTCGCCGTGCATGCCGGCCAGCGCCTCACGTACACGGTCGAGGCCGAGAACACCGGCAACACGATCCTCGACCCCGTGCGGGTGACCGACGACCTCTCCGGCGTGCTCGCGTTCGCCGAGTACCAGGGCGATGTCGCCACGAAGATCGACGGCACGCCCGTCGCGTCCGGGGCCGCGACCGTCACGGGCGACGATCTCGCCTGGACCGGCGCCCTCGAGCCCGGCCAGGTGCTCACCGTGACCTACTCGGTGATCGTCGATGAGGGCGTCGAGGGCGAGCGGATCGCCAACAGCGTCGCCGCCTCGGGCACCCCGCCCGGCACTCTCCCCCCGCCCGTCACCCCGCCCGTGACCACCGAGCACCCCGTCGCGGGCTTCACCGTCGCCAAGACCTCCGCCCCCGCCCCGGGAACCGTCGTGGAGCCGGGACAGACCATCGAGTACACGGTGACCGGCACCAACACGGGCGCCACCACTCTGAACCCCGCGTCGATCGCCGACGACCTGTCCGGTGTGCTCGCGCACGCCGCCTACAACTCCGACATCTCGACCTCGGTCGCCGGCACGACGCTCACCACGGGCGCCGCGACCATCACCGGCGACCGCCTCGCCTGGACCGGCGCGCTCGCTCCCGGACAGGCCGTGACGATCACGTACTCCGTGACCGTGGACGCGGAGGCCTCGGGAGAGATCCTGAAGAACTCCGTCACCGGCACCGCGACCCCGACCACCCCGAAGCCCGGTGACCCCGAAGGACCGGAGGTGCCGGGCGAGCCGATCGTCCCGCCGACCGTCACCACCGAGCACCCGGTCATCGGTTCGGGCTTCACGATCAGCAAGTCCGCCGATCCCGCCTCGGGCACCGCGGTCTCGGCCGGCGACACCATCACGTACACGATCACCGGCACCAACACCGGTGACACCGACCTCGACCCGGCCCGGATCGTCGACGACCTGTCGGGCGTGCTCGACGACGCCGGCTACAACGACGACGTGACCGCCGACCGAGGCTCGGTCAGCGTCACGGACAGCACCTTGACCTGGACGGGCGACGTGCCCCGCGGCGCATCGGTCACCATCCGCTACACGGTGACGGTCGACGCCGGCGTCGAGAAGGCGCTCCTGCACAACGTCGCCACCGGCACGGCCACACCGCGCATCCCGGTCGACCCCGCCGACCCCGACGGTCCCACGACCCCCGGCAAGCCGATCGTGCCGCCGGCGGTGGAGACGAACCACCCGGTCGTCGACACCGGCTTCGCGGTCGAGAAGTCCGCTGACCCCGCCTCCGGCACCGCCGTGCGTGCGGGTGACACGATCACCTACACGATCTCGGGCGTCAACACCGGCAACACGACGCTCGACCCGGCGACCATCGTCGACGACCTGTCGGCCGTGCTCGCCCACGCCCGCTACGGCGGCGACGCCACCGCTTCGACCGGTGCGGTCTCTCTCGCCGGGAACACCCTGACCTGGACCGGAACGCTCGCTCCCGGCGCGCGCGTCGACATCACCTACACGGTGACGGTCGACGAGGATGCGACCGGCGTGCTGCTGCGCAACAGCGTCACGGGCGAGGGCACGCCCCTCATCCCCGTCGACCCGACCGACCCGGGCAGCCCCACCACCCCGGGCACCCCGGTGACGACGCCCCCGTCGACCACGGAGCACCCGGTCGCCACCCCGGGCTTCACCGTCACGAAGTCGGCCGATCCGGTCACGGGGACGCGCGTCGACCCCGGCAGTGTGATCACCTACACGGTCACCGGCACGAACACGGGCGACACCGTGCTCGACCCGGCCTCGATCGCCGACGACCTGCGTGGCGCACTGACCCACGCGTCCTACAACGACGACGTGACGGCCACCCGTGGCGACGTCACCGTGGCAGACGGTGCGCTCGCGTGGAACGGAGTGCTGCGCCCCGGCCAGGACGTCGTCATCACCTACTCGGTCACGGTCGATCCGACCGCGGGCGGCGAGACGATCGCAAACACCGCGACCGGCACGGCGACGCCGCTGATCCCGACGGACCCGAGCGACCCCGGCAGTCCCACCACGCCGGGCACGCCCATCACCCCGCCGCCGTCGACCACCGAGCACCCGGTCAACGAGCCCGGTTTCACGTTCGCCAAGACGGCCGACCCGGCAGCGGGTACGGCCGTGGATCCCGGTGACGTGCTCACCTACACGCTGACCGCCGTCAACACCGGCCAGACCGCCCTCGACCCGGTCGACATCGCGGATGACCTGTCGAAGGTGCTGCCGTACGCGTCGTACAACGACGACGCCGTGGCCACGATCGGCGGGCTGCCCGCCGGTGCCGTGTCCGTGGCCGGAGCGAAGCTCAGCTGGTCTGGCGCGCTCGCGGTGGGTCAGACCGTCACCGTCACGTACTCCGTGACGGTCGGGGCCGACGGCGTCGGATCCGTGCTCGAGAACAGCGCGACCGCGACCGCGACCCCGCCGGGAGGCTCGGTCATCACTCCGCCGCCCGGCATCACCACGAACCCCGTGAACGTGCCCGGATTCTCAGTGTCGAAGAGCGCCGACCCGGTGGCGGGTACGGCAGTCGACCCCGGCAGCGTCATCACCTACACGGTGACCGGTGTGAACACCGGTGAGACGGTCCTCGACCCGGT
The DNA here is from genome assembly GCF_044756705.1 of Microbacterium sp. NPDC091662. Lineage (NCBI taxonomy): Bacteria > Bacillati > Actinomycetota > Actinomycetes > Micrococcales > Microbacteriaceae > Microbacterium > Microbacterium sp. NPDC091662. The sequence goes on from NZ_JBIVTM010000001.1 coordinate 2,646,160, forward strand.
CTCGATCGCGGACGACCTCTCCGGAGTCCTCGCCCATGCCGACTACAACGGCGACGCGACCGCCAGGATCGGCACCACTGCGGCGACCGCTCCCGTGGTGGCCGATGACCGGCTGTCGTGGACCGGTGTCCTCCAGGTCGGCGAGACCGTCACCCTCACCTACTCCGTGACCGTGCAGGCGGATGCCGGTGGAACGGTCATCGAGAACTCGGCTTCGGGAACGGCGACCCCGCCCGGCGGCGTGCCGCCGATCGAGACGCCCCCTGCGACCACGGAGCACCCGGTGAACGAGCCCGGCTTCGAGCTGCGCAAGACGGCCGACCCCGCCTCCGGAACCCGGGTCGACCCCGGCAGCGTCATCACCTACACGGTGACCGGTGTGAACACCGGCGAGACGGCGCTGGCGCCCGTGAGCATCAGCGACGACCTGTCGGGCGTCCTCGCCCACGCCGTCTACAACGGCGACGCCGTGGCGACCGTGGTGGGTGGATCTGCTCCGGCTCCCGTCGTCGAGGGCGACGAGCTCAGCTGGACGGGGGCTCTCGCCGTGGGGCAGCGCGTCACGATCACCTATTCGGTCACCGTGAACGGCGACGCGGGCGGTACGACGATCGCGAACAGGGTCGCCGGCATCGCCACCCCGCCCGGTGGTGGGGAGATCACGCCCCCGCCCGTGACGACGGAGAACCCGGTCGGCACCCCCGGCTTCACGTTCCTCAAGACCGTCGATCCCGGAACCGGCAAGGGCGTCGCCACGGAGAGCGTCGTCACCTACCGTCTCGTCGGCACGAACACCGGCCAGACGGGGCTCGATGAGGTCGTCATCACGGATGACCTCTCCGGAGTGCTGCCTCACGCCGATCTCCGGGCCGGTGCGACAGCCGTCATCGGCGACCACACGGCATCCGCACGCACGGTGGCCGCTCCCACAGTGGACGGCACGCAACTGCGCTGGTCCGGCAGCCTCGCCGAAGGCGAGACCGTCACGATCACGTACTCCGTGATCGTGCACGCCGGCGCCGCGGGGGCGAACCTGCGCAATGTGGCCGTGGGGACGGCCACGCCTCCCGGAGGTGAGACGGTCACTCCGCCGACGAGCGCGACCGAGAACCCGGTGCTGACGCCGCTCGCCCTCACCGGTGGTCTGCTGGCCCCGTGGGTGCTGGCGCTGGCGATCGCTCTGCTGCTCGGCGGTGCCGTGCTGCTGATCGTGCGTCGTCGCCGCTCGCAGGCCTAGCGGTCACAGGGAAGGCCTCGCCCGTCGCACGCGTCGGGCGAGGCCTTTCCTTCTCTCAAGGGAGCCCGTCGCGGTCGGATCGTGACTCACTCGGGGAGCAGGCCGTGACGTGCCGCCTGCTCCATCGCCTCGGTGCGGTTGTGGGCACCGAGCTTGCGGTAGATGCTGCGGAGCTGGGTCTTGAGGGTGTTCTGCGAGACCCGCAGCTCGTCCGCGATCGCCGGCAGGGTGGCCCCCGATGTCAGGGCGCGCAGCACGATCTGCTCGCGGGAGGACAGGCGGGGGCGGGTCGCGAACGACGGCAGCGCCGACCGCAGGCGCAGGGTCGCACGACCGGTCGGGTCGAGATCGGCGCGCACGGTGCCGAAGTCCTCGGCGCCCAGGAGTGCGAGTGGGGTGGTGAGCTCGCGGTCCGTGAGCTGCACGCTCAGGGCCTCGCTCGACGGCTGAGCGGCCGCGGGCGACACCCGGTGCAGGGCGGCGCTGTGCACGGCCGCCGCCTCCGCGCGCTCTCGGGCGGAGGAGGGGCGCAGGCGGGTCTGTCCCAGGAGCCGGACCACGTCGGCGGCCCTGCCGTCGATGAGAGCCAGGCGCGCCCGCTTCAGGACCGTGCCGAAACGATCGGGGACCGCATCCCGCTGCACGGTGCTCCTGGCCGCGGCCACATCACCGAGGGCGAGGTGCAGCAGAACCCGCGGACGCGACAGTGCTTGGCGTACGTGGGGTGCACCCGCCTCCTTTCCACGGAGACGCGCGAACGATTCCAGGCGTTCCAGCCCCGCGGCGGCGTCGCCGTCGTGCAGGGCGACCCATGCCTCGACCGAAGCCATCGTCGTCCAGTGCTCGCTCGTCGCCCGGTACGGCTCGAAGAAGCGGATGTGCCGCTTCGCCTCGGCGACGTCGCCGTCCTCGACCGCGAGCATCGCCTCGGCGACGTGGAAGAAGGTGCCGCGATAGCTGTCGAGGAGTGCCGGATTCCAATCGCCGTCGCGGATGAGGGCGACATAGTGCCGGACCTCGGGCAGATCCCCGTTCAGCGCGTGGACCCCGGCGAGGAGGCAGATCCCGTGGAAGGCGTTGGTGCTCCCGTGTGCGGCAGCGAGGGCGGTGGCCTGCTCCCAGAGGTGGATGGCGTCGTCCTGCTGTCCGCCGTAGTAGAGCGAGATGCCGAGATGGGTGCACAGCAGCGGCATGTCCCTGGCGTACTGCTGCCACTGCGATTCGGGGGTCTCGTGGAACAGCGCGAGCGACCGGGCAGCCACCTGGGCGGCGCGCTCGGGCCGACCGATGGCGCGCAGCGAGGCGCTCTCGGCCGCCCAGATGAAGATCCGTTCCGTGGCCGAGAGCGTCGTGCGGCGGGCGTTCGCCGCCGTCACCGCCATCCGCAGCAGTTGGAGTCCGCGTTGGCGTCGGAGTCGATTGGGTTTGAGGCACATGCCGATCAGCATGGCCACGAGGGGCTCCTGCTTGAGCCGTGCCACTGGCACATCACCGAGCAGCTCGACGACCGCGTTCCGGTCGCGGTGGAGCAGCCGGTTCCACCCCGACATCGTGACGTGTGTCGCGAGGCGCAGGTCGTCGCCTTCCACAGCGAGGCGCAATCCTTCGAGCGGCATGTCGCGGCGCACCGCGCCTTCTGCCGCGACGCGTCTCAGCTGGGGTATCTCCTGCGGTGAGGTCCGACGGAGCTCACGACGCAGCATGCCTCGTGTGAGCGGTGTGAGGGCGAACGCGCTGCGCCCGTCGGCGGCCCAGCGGCCGAAGCCGAACTTCTCCGCCTGGTCCAGAGCCTTCGCGATCTCCGAATCGCCCGTCAGCGCCACCGCGAGCGGCAGGTCGACGGAGTCCGTGATACTGATCCGCAGCAGTCCCTGCAGGGCCTGCGGGTCGAAGGCGCATTCGGCGAGCCGGTCCTGCAGATAGTCCTCGATCACGGTGGTGGCGGCGCGCAGCGAGGCCTCGTCCGTTCCGGCGCCACGGAGGGCCAGGGCGCGGATGAGAGCGGGGAAACCTCCCGTGGCCTCGCGCGTGGCGATGGCGGTGTCGTCGTCGACGTCGAGTGCGCGACGGATCTCGTCGGTGTCGAACATGAGATCTTCGGGGGCCAGGAGCGTCGTGTCGATCACGAGATCCAGGCCCTCGCTGTCGAAAGGGCTGGGCCGATTGGTGGCGACGATCAGGCGCGCCAGCGGAGTGGTCGCGACGGCTCGGCACAGAGCGAAGACGCCTTCCCGGTCGACGGCCGCCGCGTCATCGAGCACCACCACCAGCGGGCCGCCGGCACTGCGTAGGCGCACCGCCACGGTGCCCCAGCTGTCGTCTCGGTCGAAGTCGTCCGTCCGATCGGCGCGAGGCAGAACCCTCAGTAGGGCACGTGCGAGGGAATCACTGGTCGCGAGGGCGGGCGTGACGGTGAGCCACACGACACGGGAGGCGGTCGCGGTGGCCCAATCGACGAGAGCGGTGGTCTTGCCCGAGCCGGAGGCGGAGCGGACCAGCGTCAACGGCGTCTCGGTCTCGAGCGCGGCGATCAATCGTGGACGACTGATGGCGTGCGCCGACACCCGCGGTACATGTCCGTCCCCTTGCGCGACAAATGCCGACACCGTACCTCCCCAGGTCCCCACCCCTACGATATTCCGAAATCCCGCGGGGGCAAGCGGCGCCCCGGGCTGGGGGCCCGTTCGGGGGTCGACGACGGGCGAGAGTGTCGGGCGACACCGGGAGGAGGAACGCCGAGGCCTGTGACGGGCCGATCTCGTCAGCGGTCGACCGGGTGACGCCAGGGCGCCGTGAGCCGCGACCAGAATCTCGGAGTCGAAGAGGCCTCGTCCGGCGTGGGCAGAGCCACGGCGAACTGCACGATCTCTTCCGCACCGTGATGCACGACGCGGTACAGCGCGGTGCCGATGAGCACGCCGAGGGCGATCGACATGACCGAGACGAGGGCTGCGACGAAGTCGGTGAGTCCGCCGTCGGTGGCGACCGCCTCGGTGAGGCCGACCAGGCCGGCCGCACCGGGCACCAGCAGCCAGAATGCGGGCAGGAACGTGAGCTGCGACGGCGCCCCGTGTCGGAGTCCCGCGATCCAGAAGACGACGGGCGTCATGACGAGTGCGCCGACGAAACCTCCGACCGTCGGGCCGACGAACTCGTTGCCGGCCCATTGCCCGGCATAGGCGACAGCCAGGGCGATCAGCACCCAACCGAAGGTCGACGGCGGTGCCGAGAAATGCAGATAGTTGCCGAGCGCGAAGACCAGGATGCCGATGATCGCCACCCACCACGGCAACGGCGAGGTGGCCTCCAACGGTTCGTACGATCTCGACTCCACTCCCACGACGGTGCCGGCGGCGAGGATCCCGAACGCGAGCAGCGCGAGTTGCACGAAGCCGTAGACCAGCCGCGCGGCCCCCGAGATCATCTGACCGGCCGCCAGCTCGACCGTCGCCGTGGTGAGCACGCCGCCGGGGAGGAATGTCACCAACGGGGCGATGAGCAGTCGGATCGGATCGCCGATCTCGATCACCTCGGCCAGGAGGAAGACCGCCGCCGCGCACACGAACGCGGCGGCGATGGGCAGGATCAGCTGGAGCGTCGGCGACCGCACCAGCTTGAGCAGTCCGATCCCGAAGCCGAGCACGAATGCGACGATCACGCCCTGCCAGGTCGGCGCGAGCAGCAGGGCGAGACCGGTGGTGAGGATGGCGTGCCCGAGGGTACGAGTGAACCAGCCGAGCCGCGGGCGCATGGCGCCGATCTCGTTCAGACGTCTGATGCCGTCGAGGGGCGGGATCGACCCGGTCCGCGCCTGGCCGATCAGTTCATACAGCGCGGCGATCTGATCGAAGCGGAAGGAGGCGTTCGTGGCGGAGCGGATCGCGACGCGGGCTTCCTCCGACTCCCCGGTCTCGACGAGGATGATCGTCGGCAGCACGACGAAGTCGGCGTCGCCGCCGCCGTAGGCCTTCGCGACGTCGGTCATCGTGTCGCGGATGCGGTCGACCGATTCGGCCGAGGCGTTCATGCCCTGCGCCAGCCCGAGCAGGAACTGGCGCAGGGCCGAGCGGTCGACGGCCTCGGTCATGTCACGCGAACAGGAACGACAGCGACACTCCGACGATGATCGCGACGCCGATGTAGACGAGGTTCGGCAGCTGGAACGAGTGGTCGAAGACGAACTTGCCCATCTTCGTCGTCCCGGTCTGGTCGAAGGCCACGGTGGCGACCTGGCTGCCGTTCGCCGGCAGGGTGTAGATGCCCATCGTCGCGGGCCACAGTCCCACCAGCAGCGAGGCGGGGAGTCCGATCGTGATGCCGATCGGCACGATCGCGTTCGTCGCACTGGACTGGCTCGTGGTGAGCATCGCGACCAGGAAGAGGGCGAGCGCGAACAGCAGCGCGCCGAGGAAGGCCGACGATCCGGAGACCACCGAGCCGAGCCCATCGACGATCAGGGTCTGGTTCGCCGCGACGAAGGTGTTGGCGAGCCACGCGATACCGAAGAGGGCGATGGCTCCGACGATGCCGGCGGGGAACGTGGGCTGCTTGGGCACATCGGCCGCCTTCACCTTGCAGAAGACGAAGATCAGGGCGGCGATGATGCCCATCGTGACCTCGATGATGACGGTGACGCTGAGGCGGACCGGGTCGCCGTCGTCATTCGTGCCGATGATCGGGCGCAGGTTCTCGAACAGCCCGAAGAACACGATCACCGCGACGCCGGCAAGGAACAGCGCGGCCGAGAGCACGGCGGTGGGAGCGAGCTTGTTCTCGTGCGCATCGACCGTCGGCGGCTTGATCTGGTGGTCGGCGAGGCGCTTCTGGAACTCGGGGTCGTCCTCGAGGTCCTTGCCGTGGCGCATCATGACGAGGGCGGCGACGAAGAGGCCCGCGATCGAGGCCGGCCACATGATGAGCAGCAGGCCGCCCAGGTCGACGCCCTGCGGGGCCAGCAGCACCACCATCGAGGCGGTCGCGGCCGAGACCGGGGAGCAGAGGATGCCGACCTGCGAGGCGACGGCCGAGACCGAGAGGGCCCGCTCGGGGCGGATCTTCTGCTGGTACGACACGTCGTAGATGACCGGCAGCAGCGGGTAGAAGATGTTGCCCGTGCCGGCACCGACGGTGAAGAGGAACGACATGGCGGGGGCGAGGAACACCACCGACTTCGGCTTGCGCCGGATGACCTTCGCCGCGACCGAGACCATCCAGTCGATGCCACCCGCCGCCTGCATGGTCGAGGCGGCCGTGATCACCGTGATGACGATGAAGACCGCATCGACCGGCGCGTTGCCCGGGGCCTCGCCGAAGAAGAAGATGAGGATGGCCACGCCGACCAGTCCCCAGACGCCCAAGCCGATCCCGCTCGTGCGGGTGCCCATGTAGATGGCGCCGACGACGATGATCAACTGCGCGATGAGGATCCACATGTTGTCGTTCATGACGATGGTCCTTTCACGATCGGGGCGTTCCCGGTGAGTACCTTCGTGGGCAGCTCGGTCTCGACGATCTTCCCGTCGATGGCCTCGACGCGCAGGGCGAGGGCGTTCTCGACGGGGCTGACCGCGGTGACGAACTCGGAGTTCTCGAAGTGCAGCGACTGGAGGTTGCCGACCGCGTATCCGGTGGAGAGCTCGCCGCTGAGCAGAGAGGCGTGGAAGAGCGGGCGGCGCTGGTCCTCGGCGTCGTAGTGCGGGCAGAAGCTGCCGTGCAGGAACCCGAGACCCTCTGGCAGGACCTGCAGGGTCGGGCCGTAGCTGTCGGTGGTGCCGCCCTCGAACCAGCAGATGCCGCCGGCGCTTCCTCCGGTGAACACCACGTTCGAGTCGGGGTCCTCCCACATCTCGCGCATGATCTCGTCGAGGCCCTGCCGCTTCCACACGTCGAGCATGTTGGCCGTGTTCCCACCGCCGACGTGGATCACGTCGAAGCCCCTCACGAATCCGGCGAGGTCGTCGACCGCGCGGTGGAACAGCGGCAGGTGGTGGGGCGCACAGCGGTCGGAGTCGTAGGTGGAGTAGAAGCTCACGATGTACGCGGCGTCGTCACCCGTGGCCGTGCCGACGAAGAGCACGCGGGGTCGCTCCTTGCCGGTGAGCTCGAGGATGTAATCGTGCGTCGGGTCGTTCCGACGCTCCATCATGGCCTTCCCGGCCCCTGTTGCCACCACGTGAGACATGCCCCCACCTCTCCGACGACTGCGAATGCGCTCAACCTAGTGGTGCGCCGAGCATCACGTCCAGAGGTCTTTCGTCCACGAAGGGTGAGCGCGCCCGAGCGCCCTATCCGTTCAGGCGCGCGGTTGCGACGAGTCCCTCGAGCAGGGCGAAGGTGCGTGCGCGGGGACCTGCGGGGCGGATGCCGAGGCCGTGTGCGAGTTCGAGCGCGAGAGCGGCATGGCCCTCGGTGTTGGGGTGGAACGGATCGTTCATCAGCCCCCACGGCACGGTGCCGGCGCCGAGCTCCGCGAAGCGGGCGTACTGGTCGATGAGGATGACGTCCTCGTCGGCGGCGACCTGGCGCACGGCCGCGGCGAACTCTCCGATGCGCGCCCGTTCCGGCGCGTTGCGGACGTCGATCGCGGGCGGCGTCTGCAGCACCGGGATCGCCCCGAGACCGCGCACCCGCTCGACGAACTCCCGCAGGGAGGCGGCGTAGTCGTCTGCCGTGATGACCTCGCGCGGTCCACCGTCGGAGGCGTCGTTCGTGCCGATCATGAGAGTGACGACGTCGGGGCGCCATGACGCGACGCGACGGTCCCAGTCGCCGAGGATGTCGACGATGCGGTTGCCGCTGATCGCGGTGTTGAGCACGATGTCGCGCACACGTTCCAGCTCGCCGCGGATCAACTCGTGCAGGTGCTCCGGGTAGCTGCGCCCGCCCTGCGTGTGCACCAGCCCGTGGGTGATCGAGTCGCCCGTGATGACCCAGTTCATCGGCTCCGGATCTGCGAGGGCCGCGGCGATGCGGCGGAGGTCGGAGGCGGCGGATGCGGGGGCGGAGGGCTCGACGTTCGGCACGGCACCGAGCCTATCGGCCGCTCCGGCGTCGGCTAGGTTGGGAATCGTGAGTCCTGAGTCCGACAGACCGTAGATCGCGGGTCGAGTGCACGTCGTGCATTCCCCGCATCCGCTGTCGACCCTTCTCACCTGCCGTTCATCGCACCGAGCGATCCGAGCGGCGACTTCGTGTCTGGATTCTCCATGCCCTTCCTCATCCCCGTGCTGGCCCTGGCGATCTTCGCCCAGGGCACCAGCGAGTTCATGCTCGCCGGTCTCCTCCTTCCCCTCTCCGTCGATCTCGACGTCGATCCGTCCACGGCGGCGCTGCTGACCTCGGCATTCGCGATCGGCATGGTGATCGGCGCCCCGACCCTGGCCGTGTTCGCCAGTCGCTGGGCTCCGCGGCGCACCCTGGTGCTGCTGCTGGTCGTGTTCATCGCCGCGCACGTGGTCGGCGCCCTCGTGTCATCGTTCTGGCTGCTGCTGCTCACCCGGGTGGTCGCTGCACTGGCGAACGCGGGATTCCTCGCGATCGCGTTGGCCACCGTGCGGGCCGTCCTCGCACCGGCGCAGACGACCAGTGCCGTCGCCGTCCTGCTCGCGGGGACGACCCTGGCCACGATCGTCGGGGTCCCCGCCGGTGCGGCTCTGGCGAACGCCTCCGGCTGGCGCTCGACGTTCTGGGCGGTCGTGCTGCTGTGCCTCCCCGCCGTCGTGGCCCTGCTGCGCGATCGCACTCTCGTCGCCGTGCCGCGCTCGCCGCGGGTCGCCGGGCGCGGGGAACTCGCCGAGCTGCGGCGGCGGCCGGTGCTGGTCGGTGTGGTGCTCGCCGTGCTCGTGAACGCCGCGACCTTCGGGGTCTTCACCTTCCTCGCCGTCATCGGAGCGGATGCAGGTATCGACGATGCCGGGATCCCCCTGCTCCTCGCGGTCTTCGGTGTGGGCGCCTTCCTCGGGGTGTCGGCGACCGGTCGGTGGGCGGTCGGCGTCGAGCGCGCCTGGATCGGGGTCGGTGCTGCGGCGACGACCACGTGCTGGGTCGTCTTCGCCCTGTTCGTCGACGCGGTGCCCGGGGTCTTCGTCGGCGCAGGGGTCGGCGGCATGCTGTCGTTCGCCGTCGGGTCGGCGCTGATCGCCCGCATCGTCGGGCAGGCGACGGGGGCCCCGGTGCTCGGCGGCGCCTATGCCACCGCGGCTTTGAACCTCGGAGCATTTGCCGGTCCGGCGGCGGCGGGCATGGCGTACGCGCAGGCGGGGGCGGCCGGAGTGCTGATCGTGGCCGCAGGTCTCGCGGCTGTCGGGGTGCTCCTCGCTCCCCTCCTTCGCGGACGATACCGCCCATGACCGTGATCGATGCGAAAGACTGGAGGCATGACTTCGCCTGCACTCGACACTCTCCTGGCTCGCATCGTCGAGAGCGGGCTGCTCGAAGATCCCACTGCCGAGAACGGCCTCGTCTACGGACGAGCGAGCATCGACGCGGCGGGCACCGTGGTCAACGTCAACGTCGATCCGGAGCTCGACGACGATGACGAGCAGGGTGACGACGTCGATCACGACGCCCTGATCGCGGCGGTGTCCCGCATCCTCTCCGTGGGGGAGTCGCGCTGGCGAGCCGTGATCGATGAGGTGGCCACCGACATCGACGATGCCGTGGAGGACGAGCCCGTGGTCGAGCAGATCGACCTGCGCGACGACCTCGAGGCCACATCGGTCGTGGTGTTCGCCGACGCCGTGCTGCTCGCTTTCCTCGCGCCGAAGCAGTTCCCCGATTCGCGGATCCTCGTGCAGCTGGACGAGGATCTCGAGGTCGACGGCGTCGAGGTGCGAGAGCTCGACGGCTCCGAGACGATCGACTTCGACACCCTCGACGAATTGCTCGACCACATCAGCGGACCCGACGAGAGCTGAGCCCGGCGTGCATCCGCTCACGGGGCGGTCGGGGACGAGCGCCCGCATCGAGGACTACGCGCTGCTGAGCAACTGCCGCACGGCAGCGCTGGTGTCGTGCGGGGGCAGCATCGACTGGCTGTGCCTGCCGCGGCTCGACTCGGCGTCGACGTTCGCCGCGATCCTCGGCGATGAGTCCCACGGGCGGTGGCTGCTGCGGCCGACCGACCCGGATGCGGTGAGCACCCGTCGCTACGACCGGGAGACCTTCGTGCTCGTGACCCGTTGGGAGAGCGGGGGCGCCGTCGCCGAAGTGCATGACTTCATGCCGATCGGGCTCGACCCCGACGCGGCCATCCGCCGCACCGACCTGATCCGTCGGGTCGTAGGGGTGCGGGGCTCGATGAGCTTCGAACAGCTGCTGAGCATCCGCTTCGACTACGCCAGGGTGATGCCGTGGGTGCGTCAGCTCGGATCGGCGGGGGATCCGTGCCTGGTCGCGATGGGCGGACCGGATGCGGTGGCGCTGCGGGGCGCGCCTCTGACGGCGATCGATCATCAGCACCGGGGTGAGCTGACGGTGACCGCCGGCGAGGTGCGGGACCTGCAGCTGACATGGTTCCCCTCGCACCTCGACCTCCCGCAGACACTCGACGTGGACAAGGAGCTCGAAGCCACAAAGGCCTGGTGGCAGGACTGGGCCGACCGGATCGCGCACGACGGCCCGCACCGGGACGAGGTGGTCCGGTCGCTGCTGATCCTGCGTGCACTGACCAACCACGAGACGGGCGGTATCGCCGCGGCGGCCACCATGGCGCTGCCGGAGGAGATCGGCGGCGTGCGCAACTGGGACTACCGCTACGTGTGGCTGCGCGATGCCGCCCTCACCCTCGAGGCGCTGCTCGCCCATGGATTCGTCGGTGTGGCCGGGCAGTGGCGGGAATGGCTGCTGCGTGCCGTCGCCGGAGACCCGGCCGACCTTCAGATCATGTACGGCCCTGCGGGAGAGCGAGATCTTCCGGAGCGGGTGCTGCCGAACCTCCCCGGATACGAGGGATCGACACCGGTGCGCATCGGCAACGGCGCAGCGGATCAGTATCAGGCGGATGTCGTCGGCGAGGTGCTGGTGACACTGTCCGCCGCGCGGGCGGCGGGGCTCAACGAGTCGGGGTTCTCCTGGCCGCTGGAGCGGGAGCTGCTGCGGTTCGCCTCCGAGCAGATCGAGCGCCCCGATCAGGGGCTGTGGGAGATCCGCGGCGAACCCCGCCACTTCACGCACTCCCGGGTGATGATGTGGGCCGCGTTCGATCGCGCGGTGCTCGCGGTCGAGCGCTACGGGCTCGACGGTCCCGTCGAGCGCTGGCGCGGGCTGCGCGATCGGATGCGCGAGGAGATCGATCGCAACGGCGTCGTCGACGGCCACTTCGTGCAGCACTACGAGACGACCGAGGTCGATGCCTCGCTGCTCCTCCTCCCGCAGGTCGGGTACTGCCGGCCGGACGACCCCCGGATGCTCGCGACGGTCGAACGCATCGAGCAGACGCTGATAACGGACGGGCTGGTGCGCCGGTATCGCACCGGTACCGGGGTCGACGGGCTGTCCGGCTCCGAGGGAGCGTTCCTCGCGTGCTCGTTCTGGCTGGTCGAGCAGTACGCCCTGACCGGGCGGCGCGAGCAGGCGCATGCGTTGATGGAGAGGCTGTGCGGCCTTGCGAACGACGTGGGGATGCTGTCGGAGGAGTACGACCCGGTGGGGGGACGGCAGCTCGGCAACACACCGCAGGCGTTCTCGCACCTCGCGCTCGTGCGGGCCGCCGACGCCCTGGCGCGGACGGAGACCCGGCCCCGCTGAGGAGCGACCGGCGCGTGATCAGCGCCTTCTCACGGGTGCGCGCAGTTCCTAGGATGTGGACATGGTGGAACCGGTCAAGAGGCGGGATCCTCTGGTCCAGCGCCGACGGTTCTCCGTCAACGCGGCCCTCGACGACGCCTTCTTCGTCTTCGCCGGCCTCGCCGCGATCTGGCTCGCGTGCCTCATCATCACGGAGGCGTTCTCGTGGGGCTGGTGGGCCATCGGGTTCGCGGTCGCGTTCTGGCTGCTCCTCGCCTATCTCGTGCTGCCGAGACTGCACTCGATCCTCACCCGCATCTACGTGCCGAGCTACTTCATCGGGCGGGCGCGGACGAGTGACGGCCTGCTCGGCGACCCGGTGAACCTCGCCGTCCTCGGCACGGAGGAGCAGCTCACCCGGTGCATGACCGAGGCCGGGTGGACGCGCGCCGATGACATCACCGCGGCATCGACGTGGCGCATCGTGCTGTCGACCGTGCTGCGACGCAGCTATGACGAGGCTCCCGTCAGTCCGCTCTTCCTGTTCGGCCGTCGGCAGGATCTCGCCTATCAGCAGGAGGTCGAGGGAAACCCCGCCAAGCGGCATCACGTCAGATTCTGGCGCTGTCCCGAGGGATGGATGCTGCCCGGTGGGCATCGAGTCGACTGGGTGGCTGCAGGAACGTTCGATCGAGCGGTCGGCTTCTCGCTGTTCACCCTGCAGATCACCCACAAGATCGACGCGGACATCGACATCGAACGCGATCACATCGTCCGCACCCTCCGTCGAGCGCACAGTGGGGTGCGCATCGTCATCATCCGCGACTTCTCCACGGGGTACCACTCCCGGAATGGCGGGGGCGACAGCATCCACACCGACGGCGACCTACCCGTCATCGACCTTCGTCACGTCGCGGATCCGCCGGTCGATCAGGCGCCGGTCACGGAAGTGCGGGGGCTGTCGTGAAGCGTCCGCTGGCCACGGGGCTCGGCGCCGTGCTGATGTCGCTCCGGGTGATCTGGGGATTCGTCTCGATCCTGATCTACCTGCTCAACTGGGCGGCGATCAGGGAGGAGATCTTCACCTCGGCCGACGGCACTCCGATGGTCCCGATGGATGTCGCCGACGTGTTCCTCATCGTCGGCTTCAGCGCGCTCGGGCTCTGGTACCTGTTCTACGCCGTGCTCGCCGGCCTCGTGTTCTCCGGGTCGAACTGGGCGCGCATCGTGGCGATGAGCTTCGCATCGCTCAGCATCATCGTCGTCTTCCTCGACTGGTGGAACGCGGGAATCCCCGTCACGTTCCGCACCTCGCTGGCGAGCGTGGCGCTCGACATCCTCGTGCTGCTCGCGCTGTCGGCACAGAGCGCGCGGAGCTACGCCCGGCGGAACGACCCCCGGTTCGCCAGCACGGGTGAACCGCTCGGATGAGGCCGTCGGATGCCGCGGCTCAGCGCCGCGGCATCCACCCGATCACAACCACTTCTTGTACTTGAACACCCCGAACAGGCCGAGGGCGAACGCGAGCATCGCGCCGATGGCCATCGGGTAGCCGAAGGCCCAGTGCAGTTCGGGCATCACGTCGAAGTTCATCCCGTACACGGTGCCGACCAGGGTCGGGGCGAAGATGATCGCCGCCCACGAGGAGATCTTCTTGATCTCGTCGTTCTGCGCGAGCCCGGCCTCGGTCTGGCGCCGGGCGACCAGTGCGGAGTGCACGGTGAGCGCGTTCTCGAGGATCGCCCGGAACGAGTCGATCTTCTCGTTGACGCGGATCGTGTGGTCGAGCACATCGCGCAGGGAGCGCTGCAGCTCCTCGTCGATGCGGTACTTCGCCGATCCCCGACGCAGCCACTCCAGCATCCCGTTCAGCGGGTGCACGGCGCGCTGGAAGTTGATGACCTCTCGGGACAGCTCGTAGATGCGGCGGGAGAGGGCGCTGTCGTCGTCGCCGTCGCCGAAGAGCTGGTCCTCGATCTCGTCGATGTCGTTCAGCAGACCTGCCACGATCGGCTCGTAGCCATCGACGACCTCATCGAGGATCGCGTAGAGCACGGCCTCGGGTCCCATCGCCAGAAGTTCGGGGTTCGCCTCCATGCGGGCGCGCACGGCGGCGAGGTTCGGCGATTCGGCGTGCCGGATCGTCACCACGAAGTCGGGGCCGACGAACAGGTGCAGCTCACCGAACTCGATCGACTCCTCCTTGTCGCGGTAGCGCGCGGGGCGCAGCACGGCGAACAGGGTGTCGCCGTAGCGCTCCACCTTCGAGCGCTGGTGGCCCGAGAGCGCATCCTCGACGGCGAGGGGGTGCAGGTCGAACTCGCGCGCGACGGACGCCACTTCCTCCGGGCTGGGGCGGTACAGGCCGATCCAGGCGATGCCTCCGGCGGCGTCCAGCATCCGGTAGGTCTCGTCCAGGTTCTTGGGGGTCTCCACGCGACGTCCGTGGACGTACACGCCGTTGTCGATGAGCGCCATGATGCGGCTCCGTTCTCGCAGAGGCACGGCGGCAGGGAGCACCGTGCGCGGATTCGTCAGGGGCGGATGACGCCGCCGACGGCTGCGAGGAAGGACGTGCGAAAGCGGACCGGAAGGTCAACGCGTGAGCGCAGGGAGTCTCGACGCAGCGAAGGCGGCGTCGCAACTATCACCGGACATCGCCATCACCGCCTTTCGGGACTCTTCGGGGTCGGACGACCCAAGGGGTCAGCTTACTCCTGTCTGCTGGGAGGAGAGTGACCGCCGGGACGGCCGCACCGGTCGCGCAGTATTCTGCACGGCAGGAGATAGATGTAGCACGTTACCTGCTAGTAGCATCGATCCTCGGAAGCGATGCCGGACAGTCCGGCGTCGACCCTTTCCGCATCGATCCGTCCGCTGGGGGCACGGCTTCGGCGTCTGCCCGGTGATCGAGTGGTGCGGCCGCACGAAGGAGACTCCATGTCCGCTGCCCTCAGTCGTCTGCGCTCCCGCGGCCTGTGGGGTGGGATCGCTGCTGCGCTGATGGTGTCGGCCGGGCTCGTGGCGACCTCCGTCGCGACAGCGCCCGCCGCTCACGCGGCACCCGTTCTGCAGTGCACCGGTTCGACCGTGTACGCGACCAACCAGAGCGCGGGCGACGGCGATCTCTGGATGATCGACGGGGTGACGGGGGCGGCGACCGCGCAGATCGATCTGCCAGGGGGCGACGTCGTCAATCAGCTGGGGATCGCGCCCGGTGGTGGGAACTTCTTCTTCACCAAGGCCGGAGTCGTGTACGACTACACGCTCGCGACCGACTCCTTCGTCTCGACTCCGGCCCAGCCGCTCACCGGCTACAGCGCCGTCGGCGGTGCGGTCAGTCCGACGACCGGGCTCTACTACTACGGTGGCCTCGGGGTCGGCGGTACGGAGTACCGGATCGCCGTCTACGACTCTGCGACGAATACGAATCAGGGAATCGCGGCGACGATCCGTCTGCCCGACGGCATCACGCTCGGCAACAGCGATTTCGCCTTCGACACGCTCGGTCAGATGTACATCCTCGGCAGTACGCCGACCGGGGGCGCGCTCATCCGGGTCGACGGTTCGATCCCATCGACGGGGTCGAATCCCACGCTCACCTCGTCGCTGCTCACCGCGATCGAACCCGTTGCCGGCGTGTCCTATGCCGCCATCGCCTTCGGCGGGGCGGGTGAGGTGTACATCGGCGGAGGAGCGGGACCGGTCCTCCGCGTGAACGCCACCACCGGGGCTCTCATCGGCAGCGCGCCGGTCACGGGCGCCGCAGGTGCGCTCATGACCGACTTCGCCAGCTGCGGAGCACCCCCGACCCTGACGGTGCAGAAGCACGTCGCCGGGAGGGTGCAGCCCACCGATCAGTTCGCCCTGTCGATCACCGGCGGCGGTATCGTGCCAGGCCCCGGGAGCAGTGGAGTCACCGAGGGCACGGAGATCGGTCTGCAGACGCAGTCGCCGAGCGAGACCGCCGGCTCGGTGATCGTGCAGCCGAACACCGCTTACGACTTCGCCGAAGCGGGTGCCGGAACCGCGAATCTCGCGGACTACGCCTCCCGGTGGGAATGCGTCGATGCGCAGGGAGACGCGGGGTCCACGATCAGCACGGGCACTGGGCCGTCGGGGAGCATCACGATCCCGCAGGCTGCCGGAATCGCCGTCGTCTGCACCGTGTTCAACGACCCGCTGGTGCCGGGGATGACCCTCGACAAGAGGGTCACCGATGTCATCGACGCGAACGGGAACGGCTATCACGATGTGGGCGACCAGATCATCTGGGAGTTCGAGCTCACCAACACCGGCGAGACGGAACTCACGGGGCTCACGATCGACGATGATCGGCTCGCTGCGGCGGGGATCGGCGTCACCTGTGATCCGGACGCGCTCGCACCGGCGGAGTCCGTGGTGTGCACGGCAGACCGGCCCTACACGATCACGGCGGCAGACCTCGACGCCGGTGCGGTGGTCAACACGGCGACGGGTACCGGCACGCCCCCGGGCAAGCCTCCGGTGATCACTCCTCCCGACACGACGGAGACGCCGGTCGGGAGTTACACCGTGATCAAGAAGTCGGATCCTGCCTCGGGCAGTTCGGTGGCGGCCGGCTCGGTCATCACGTACACGCTCACGGTGACCCAGCGCGGGCTGGCCGCCGTTCCGGGTGCGGTGCTCGAGGACGATCTCACCGCGGTGCTCGACGATGCCGCCTACAACGGCGATGCATCCGCGTCTGCCGGCACCGTATCTTTCGACGAGACCACGGGGACGCTCTCGTGGGGAGGTGACCTGGCGGCGGGCGACGTGGTCACGATCACGTACTCGGTGACCGTCGGCACTCGCGGCGACGGCGACCTCGTCAACACGGTCACGGGCCCGGGGTGCAGCACCGCCTGCACGACCACGCACGACCGGGTCCCGCCGCCCGCCGCTGGCCTCGCGACCACGGGAGGCGGGGTCCTGCTGAGCGGGATCGTCGGCGCCCTGTTGGTCATCGCCGTCGGCGCAGGGCTCGTGTTCCGCCGCCGCGGCCGCGTCGACGTGAACTGAGGCGAGAAGGCTGAGGGCACGGCCGGTCGGCGATGCGTCGACCGGCCGTGCCCTCGGTGGTCGAGGCCGGAGGAGCGTCAGAGCGTGATGACCTCGCCACCGCGAGCCGCAGAGGCCTGAGCGGCCTTGGCGATCTCGACCGTGCGGATGCCCACGCCGGCGTCGGGCTGCGGCTGTCGTCCTTCGCGCACCGCACGGACGAACTCGTCGAGCAGCAGCGCATCGAGGTCGGCGCCGACCGGGCTCCATGTCTCGCCGTGCGCATCGTGCCCGGCGACGCCCTTGGCGAAGGGGCTGACGGTGACGGTTCCGCGTTCGGCGACCACCTGCAGGGTGAGCCCGCCCCAGGTCGGCGAGCTCATCGGCCAGCTCCAGGAGCAGTCGATCGTGGCGATGACCCCGCTCGGGTACCGGATGGTCACGAGGCCACCGGTCTCGACGTCGAGCTCGCGCTGTGCGTGCAGGATGCTGTTGGATACCGCGCGGACCGACTGGGCGCGCTCGCCGAGCAGTTCGTCGAGCAGGTCGGCGCAGTGCACGACGTGGTCTACCAGTGCGCCGCCTCCGGCCAGCTCCGGATCGGTGAACCAGGCCCGGTCCTGCGGCAGTTTGCCGTTGTTGATCCCGGTGACGCCGAGGACCTTCCCGAGACGGCCGCCGCGCAACTCGGCGATCGCATCGCGCACGCTCGGCGCGAAGCGCACCGGGTAGGCGACCATCAGGATCACCCCGGCGCGCGCACAGGCCTCGCGCATCGCGATCGCGTCGTCGACCGTCGTGGCCAGCGGCTTCTCGCAGAGCACGTGCACTCCGGCGGCTGCCGCGCGCTCGACGAGGGCACGATGCCGGGAGTTCTCGGCGGCGATCACGACAGCGTCCGGCTTCCAGGCGAAGGCCTCGTCGTAGGTCTCGACGTAGGCGACGCCCAGCTCTGCCGCGAGGTCTGCGCCGCGAGGGGCATCGTCGGGAGCCGAATCGCCGTCGGGGTCGGCCGCGATCAGCTCGACACCCGGCATCGTCTTCAGCGCGTGCACGTAGCTCAGGGCATGCGTGTGGGCGAACGACAGGACAGCGATCCGCAGCGGGGAGGGGGCAGTCATCGGGCGGCCTCCTCGGCCTCGAGAGCGGAGCGTTCGACCGGGGCGTCGGGGAGTGCGATCGCGGTGCCGGAGGCGATCGAGGCGTATGCGGCCTCGGCCACGGAGACGGCCTCGATGCCGTCCGCCGGGCTGACCCTCGCCTCGCGGCCCTCGCGCAGCGCGGCGACGAAGTCGGCGATCTCGGCGTAGTACGGACTCTCCTGCACCGACATCGGGGGCAGATAGTCGGTGTCGCCCTCGGGAAGCACGGCGTCGGTGCGCAGCGCGTGATCCTCGGCGCTGTCGTAGCGGAGGCGTCCCTCGGAGCCCGACACCTCGACGCTCGTGCGGAACGGCATGCCCGGAGCGACCCAACTGCCGTGGATGTGACTAATGACGCCGTTGCGGTGCGTGAGCACGACGTGCGAGGTGACCGGCGCCGGAACGCGGTCGTCGATCGTCGGCGGGTTCTGCACCGCGTAGACGCTTGCGACGGGGCCGGCGAACCACACCGCCTGGTCGATGTCGTGGATCATCAGGTCGCGGATGATGCCACCGCCCGCGCTCTCGGAGAAGAACCACGGCGTCTGCGGGGCGGAGCCGGCGCGGCTGAACCGCTGCACTGCGAGCGTGCCGATACGGCCGGCCTCGATGCCGGCCTTGATCTGGGCGTACTCGCCCATATACCGCACGACGTGGGCCGGGAAGAGCCGTACTCCCGCCTCTTCGGCGGATCGGGCGGCGGTCGCCGCGGCTTCGGCGGTCGCCGCGAGCGGCTTCTCGCAGATCACGTCGAGTCCCCGGGCGATGGCGCGCTGCGCGAAGTCGGCGTGGGTGCTGCTGGGGGTCACGATGTCGACGATGTCGACCAGCCCGATGAGGGTGTCGACGTCGGGCACGAGTTCGAACCCGTACTCCTCGGCGATCTCCTCCGCTCCGACGAGAGAGGTGACGTACCCCTCCGCTCCGAGCGCCCGCCACGCGTCGGCGTGTACGCGGGAGATGCCACCGGCGCCGATGAGTCCGACCTTCAACGTGCTCACTGCTTCTCCTCGGTGCTGTCGATGACGGTGTCTTCCGCCCCCACCGGCTCGAGCGGCAGCGGGGTGATCGGGGGCGCCGGCATGTCCTCGATGCCGTAGATCTCGGCGGCGTGCCGTTGGAACGCGTGCACGACGGCTCCGTGTGCGGCGGCTTCGGCACCCAGCCGGGCCTCGGCGATCGGCACCTGGAACGGCAGGCCCAGGTGGCCGGGCAAGGCCGCCCGGAGCGGATCGAGCAGCTGCTCGTGCGCGGCGGAGAGCCCGCCGCCGATCACGATCATGGCCGGGTCGACCGTCATGGTGAGAGTGGCGATCCCGTGCGCGAGCTCGTCGATGAACGCGTCGAGCTCCGCGCGCGCGGCGGGGTCTCCGCCACGGGCCAGAGCGAACACCTCGGCGGCGGTCGGGGCGGTGCGCCAGGAGATCTGACCCGTCTCGGTGTTCAGCCCGCGGAAGGCGAGGCGCCCGATATCGCCGGCGGCGTTGTGGATGCCGCGCCGCGGTCGTCCGCCGAGGATGAGGCCCATCGCGATGCGGTTGCCGACGGACAGGTAGATCACGTCGTCGACGAGCTGCGCGACACCGAGGTGGTGCTCGGCGACGGCGGCCAGGCGCACCCCGTTGTCGACCGCGACGGGGCAGCCGAACGCCTGGCGCAGCTGCGAGCCGATGTCGATGCCCGACCATTCGGGGATGACGACCGAGGTGATCACGCGTCCCGCATCGTCGACGATACCGGGCAGCGAGACGCCGACCGCTCGCACCTTCGAGGCGGGGATCGACACGACGGAGAGGGTGCGGCGCACGTCGTCGATCACGGCGGCGAGCTTGGCTGCGCCGTCGAGCTGCTCGGCCACGCCGGAGTAGCTGCGCTGCGCGATCACGATCCCTGACAGATCGGCGAGCACGACGCGCACGCTCGCGACGCCGATGTCGACGCCCACGACGGTCCCGACGGCGCCGTGGAACGAATAGCGGCGGGCGGGGCGACCGGCACCGCCGCCGTTGTGGGCGGGGGCGTCGACGATCAGGCCAGAGTCGGCCAGCACGGTCACCGCGTTCTCGACCGACGTGCGCGAGATCTCGAGCGAGCGGGACAGATCGTTCACGGTCGCGGGCCCCGAGTCGCGCAGCTGCAGAGCGGATCGCGCGACGATCGAGAGCGGGCTGTTCACGGCCATGTGCGGTCCCTTCCTCATCTCCGTCGTCGGGTGCGATCAAATTAGCACACCCAATTCTCAGATCAAGCTTTGATGTTCTCGAACGGGAAACACGGCTGAAACACGGCTCTGCGAACTTGTACTTGACGAATTATCCCATTGCAGTGTCATAATGAACCGTACTCAGCACGGTATAAGCAAAGGAGCACCATGCGCGTCAGCAAGATCACCGGCGTCGTCGCGGGAATCGCGGCCGCCACCCTGTTGGCCGGATGTTCGGCCGGCGGAGGCAACACCGCAGAGGGTGAGCAGGACATCACTGTCTGGCTCTACCCGGTCATCGCCGACGAGGCGGTGCACAAGGACTTCTGGGACTCGACGATCGCCGACTTCGAGAAGCAGAACGAGAACATCAACGTGAAGTACGAGATCTTCCCGTGGGCGAACCGCGACGAGGCTCTCCAGACCGCGATCGCGGCCGGCAAGGGGCCCGACGTCGTCTACCTGATCCCCGACCAGCTCGCGGCGTACCAGAAGTCGATCGCCCCGCTCAACGACCTGCTGAGCACCGAGCGCCAGGACGACCTGCTGCCGAACGTGAAGAAGTCGGTCACGCTCGACGGCGACATCCTCGGAGCGCCGATCCTCACCAGCGCCCAGCCGCTCATCTGCAACGCCGCCGCGTTCGAGGCTGCAGGTGTCACCGAGTATCCCGAGACCTGGGATGACATCACCGCGATGGCGCCCAAGTTCACGGAGAAGGGCATGTACGCCCTGAACTACCCGGCATCCGCCGAGAACACCCTCAACCTCACCTACTACCCACTGCTGTGGCAGGCCGGCGGCGAGGTCTACACGAAGGACGGCGACGTCGGCTTCGACAGCAAGGAAGGCGTGCAGGCGCTCACCTTCCTCACCGACCTGGCCGAGGCGGGTGCCCTCGACCCCGAGGCGCTCACCACCAACGTGCCGCTCGAGCAGACCGCCGTCGCGCAGGGCAAGGTCGCGTGCACGTGGAACAACGCGGTCAACGAGGTCGCGCCCTTCTGGGGCGAGGAGAACGTCAAGGTCATGGCGCCGCTGACCGAGAAGGAGTCGGTGGCCTACGGCACGGTCGGCTCGCTCTCGGTGCTCAAGGGTTCCAAGGCGCAGGACGCAGCGGCGAAGTTCGTCGAGTACGCCACCGGCGCCGACGTCGTCGAGCCCTACCTCAAGGCCGCCGGCTACTTCTCGGCCCTCAGCACCACCGGGCCGCTGTACGCGGACGACCCGCTGCTCGGCGAGGTCGAGAAGTACGTTCCCGACACCACGGTCGGCGAGCTCAACGCCTCGTCCCGTGCGCTGATGGGCGTGCTCGCGCCGGAGATCCAGGCAGCGCTCCTCGGCGACAAGTCGCCGGAGGACGCACTGAAGGATGCCGCGACGGCTGCGGCGCCACTGGTCAAGAAGTAACACCCCGGGGGCGGGGGGGGGGGGGGGGGCCCCCCCCCCCCCCCCCCCCCCCCACCCCCCCCCCCGGGCCCCCCCCCGCCCCCCCCCCCCAAACCCCCCCGAAACCCCCCCCCCGGGGCGCCCGGGGGGGCGCCCCCACACAC